>QAPD01000045.1 GCA_003052455.1 Sphaerisporangium cinnabarinum
CCCGCGCCGGCCAGGCGGCGGGCCGGCCGCGCCGTCCCGTGCGCGGGCAGCCCAGCGAGCCCCAGCGCGACGTCCATGTCGAGGACGGCGTGCGCCTGCAGAAGGTGCTCGCGTCGGCCGGGCTCGGGTCGCGCCGCGCGTGCGAGGACCTCATCGCGCAGGGCCGCGTCGAGGTGGACGGCGTGCGGGTGACCGAGCTGGGGGTGCGGGTCGACCCGGCCCGCGCCGTCGTGCACGTGGACGGGATGAGCCTGCAGCTCGACTCCTCGCGCGTGACCCTCGCCCTCAACAAGCCGCGCGGCGTCGTGTCGACCATGCACGACCCGGACGGGCGCCCGTCCATCGCGGAGCTCGTCGCCGACCGGCCCGAGCGGCTGTTCCACGTGGGCCGCCTCGACGCGGACAGCGAGGGCCTGCTGCTCCTCACGAACGACGGCGAGCTCGCGAACCACCTGGCGCACCCCTCGCACGAGGTCGCCAAGACCTACCTCGTCACGGTGCGCGGCAAGGTCGCGGGGAACGTCGCGAACAAGTTCCTGCACGGGATCGAGCTCGAGGACGGCGTCGTGCGGGCGGACGCGTACCGCGTCGTCGACCAGGTCGCGGACCAGACGATGATCGAGGTCGTGCTGCACTCGGGGCGCAACCGCGTCGTGCGACGCATGTTCGAGGAGGTCGGCTACCCCGTGACGCGCCTCGTGCGCACGCGCATCGGCCCGATCGCGCTCGGCAACCTGCGCCCCGGCACGACGCGCGTGCTCGGTCGCACCGAGCTCGGCACGCTCATGGCGGGCGTCGGGCTCTAGGCCCGGTCCGCGCGTCCCGCACCACTACCCGACGGACCGCCGCGAGGCGGGCCGTCCCGCACGAAGGAGCACCAGCCATGCCGGTCCGGGCGATCCGGGGCGCGACCCAGCTCGACGTCGACGAGCGCGAGCACCTGTTCGAGCGCACGCGCGAGCTCGTCCAGGAGGTGCTCGACGCGAACGCCGTCGACGCCGGCGCGCTCATCTCGATCCTCTTCACGTGCACGCCCGACCTGGTGGCCGACTTCCCGGCCGCCGCGGCGCGTGAGATGGGCCTCGGCGACGTGCCGCTCATGTGCGCGACGGAGATCGCGGTGCCCGGCGCGCTGCCGCGCGTGGTGCGCCTCATGGCGCACGCGGAGCTCGACGTGGACCGTGCTGCGGTGCAGCACGTGTACCTGCACGGGGCGACGGCGCTGCGCAAGGACCTGGCCCAGTGAGCCCGGGGACGCCGGGAGACGGCGCGCTGACGGTCGCGATCGACGGACCCTCGGGGTCCGGCAAGTCGAGCGTGTCCAAGGGCGTCGCGCGCCGCCTCGGCCTCGCGTACCTCGACACGGGCGCGATGTACCGCGCCGCCACCTGGTGGTGCCTCCACCGCGGCGAGGACCTCGCCGACCAGGACGCCGTCGCGCACGCCGTGCGCGTCATGCCGCTCGCCATGGGCCTCGACCCGTCCGGGCCGACGGTCCACGTGGACGGGACGGACGTCGGGGAGGCGATCCGCTCGACCGCGATCTCGACGGCCGTCAGCGCCGTCGCGACGAACCTCGCGGTGCGCGCCGAGCTGCGGCGCCTCCAGCGCGCGGTCATCGAGGCCGAGCGCACGCCCGACGGCTTCGCGGGCGGGCGCGGCGTCGTCGCGGAGGGCCGGGACATCACGACGGTCGTCGCCCCCGACGCCGACGTGCGCGTGCTCCTCACCGCGAGCGAGGAGGCCCGCCTCGCGCGGCGCTCGCTCGACGTGCACGGGACGGCCGACGCGGCCGCCGTCGAGGCGACGAAGGACCAGGTGCTGCGGCGCGACCGCGACGACGCGACGGTCTCGCAGTTCCAGGTCGCGGCCGACGGCGTCGTGACCGTCGACTCGTCGGAGCTCGACCTCGAGCAGACGATCGACGCGGTGCTCTCCGTGGTCGAGCAGGTCACCGGGCGGGTGGTCGGTCCGCGCCAGGGCTCGTGAGCCGGGTGCGCGGTCCGCGCGACGGCGTGCCGTCGCCCGCCGGGCCGGCCTGGTCGCGCTGGGTGGGCCGCTTCCTCGCCCGTGTCGTGTGGGCGACCGAGGTCATCGGGGCGGAGCACGTCCCGGCGGACGGCCCGGTCGTGCTCGCCGCGAACCACACCGGCGTCGTCGACGGGCCGCTCGTGCTCGGGGTCGCGCCCCGCCCGCTGCACGTCCTCGTCAAGGAGGAGATGTTCACCGGGCCGGTCGGCTGGGTGCTGCGCGCCGCCGGGCAGATCCCCGTGGACCGCACCGGCGGACGCCCGGCGCTCGCGGCCGGGCTCGGCGTGCTCCGGCGCGGCGGGGCGGTCGGCCTCTTCCCCGAGGGCGCCCGGGGGCGCGGCGACGCGACGTCGGCGCGCGCCGGGGCCGCGTGGCTCGCGCTCAACGGCCACGCGCACGTGGTGCCTGTGGCCGTGCTGGGCACGCGCCGCGCGGGCGAGGGCGTCAACCGGGTCCCCGGGCTGCGCCGTCGGCTCGTCGTCCGCTTCGGCGCGCCCCTCGCCGTCGAGCGCGTGCCCGGGGTGAGCGGCAAGCAGGCGCTCGAGGACGCGAACGAGCGCATCCGCACCGCGCTCGCCGAGCTGGTCGCCGACACCGTCGCGCTGACCGGTGTGGCGCTGCCGCTGGACGACCCGCGCGGGGACCGGCCGAGGCCATGAGGACGGACCGCCCGGTGGCGCACGTGGTGGGCGACCGCCCGGGCACCGGTCTGCTCGTCGGGCTCGCGTCGGCCCTCGCGTTCGGCGCGAGCGGCCCGTTCGTCAAGCCGCTCCTCGAGGCGGGCTGGACGCCCGGCGCCGCTGTCTTCGCGCGCGCCCTGTGCTCGGCGCTCGTCCTCGCCCCGGTCGCGGCGGTCGCCCTGCGCGGCAGCCACCGGCTCCTGCGCGAGGAGTGGCGGCTGGTCCTCGGGTTCGGCCTCGTCGCCGTCGCGGGGACCCAGCTGTGCTACTTCGCGGCGGTCGCGCGCATGCCCGTCGGGATCGCGCTCCTCATCGAGTACCTCGCGCCCGTCCTGCTCGTCGGCCTCGCCTGGGCCCGCACGCGCCACGTGCCGCCGCGGCTCACGCTCGCGGGCTGCGCCGTCGCGGTCCTCGGCCTCGTGCTCGTCGTCGACCCGGGCGGCGCCCGGCCCGACCTCGTCGGCGTCCTGTTCGCGCTCGGCGCGGCGGGCGGGCTGGGCGCCTACTTCGTGCTGGCCGCGCGCCCGACGCGGCTGCCTCCCGTCGCGCTCGCCGCGAGCGGGCTCGGCGTCGGGGCGCTCGCGCTCGGCGCGACGGCGGTCGTGGGCGTGCTGCCGTTCGCCGCCCCGCTGGTCGACGTCACGCTCCTCGGCTCGACCGCGCCCTGGTACGTCCCGCTCGCGGTCGTCGTGCTCGTCGCGACCGCGTTCGCGTACGTGTCCGGGGTCGCCGCGACCGTCCGCATGGGCGAGCGCCTCGCGTCGTTCGTCGGGCTGTCGGAGGTGCTGTTCACCGTGGTCATCGCGTGGCTCCTGCTCGGCGAGGTGCCGGGACTCGTGCAGGCCGCGGGTGGCGTGCTCGTCGTCGCCGGGGTCGTCCTCGTGCGCCTCGCGGGCACGTCCGCCGCGCGGTAGGTTCGCGCTCAGGCGCCGGCGCCCCGTCGCGGGACCGGGCAGGCGCCGCCCGCGGGGGAGGGAGCACGCATGGCCGAGCCGCCCGGCAAGCCCACGACCGTCGACGAGTACCTCGCGACGCTCGCCCCGGACGCGCGCGACGTCGTCGCGCACCTGCGCGCCGTGGTGCACGACACCGTGCCCGGCCTGGGCGAGCGCATCAGCTACGGCATCCCGACCTTCACGCGCGACGGCCGGTACGTCGTCTACCTCGCGGGCTGGGCGCACCACGTCTCGCTCTATCCCGTCCCCGAGGTCGACGATGCGCTCGCGCGGCGCATCGCGCGCTACCAGGACGGCAAGGGCACGCTGCGGTTCCCGCTCGCGGAGCCCGTGCCCGACGACGTCGTGCGGGCCGTCGTCGCGCGGCTCGCCGCCCGCCGGGACGGCCCCGCGGGCTGACACCGGGCCTGCCGAGAGGCCGCCCGCGCGACGCGCCCGTGGCCCGGTTCGGAGCCTGGCCCGCGGCCTGGGAGAATGGACCCCATGACCACACCCGACCCCGCCCAGCCCGGCACGCCCGGACCGACCGACGCCGTCGGGCAGGCCGAGGAGCCCCTGGCGCACGCGGACTCCGCGGACGACGAGGCGCGCGAGCGCGCGCTGCGCGCCGGGCTCGACGACTACGAGCTCGAGGACGCCGACCTCGCGCTGCTCGACGCCGACGAGGACGCGCTCGACGGCGCGGAGCCCGAGTCGCCCCTGCCCGTGCTCGCCGTGGTCGGGCGCCCGAACGTCGGCAAGTCGACCCTCGTCAACCGCATCCTCGGCCGCCGTGAGGCCGTCGTCGAGGACAAGCCGGGCGTCACGCGCGACCGCGTGAGCTACCCGGCCGACTGGGCCGGGCGCCGGTTCACGCTCGTCGACACCGGTGGCTGGGAGGTCGACGTCGCGGGCATCGAGTCCAAGGTCGCCGAGCAGGCCGAGGTCGCGATCTCCCTCGCCGACGCGGTGCTCTTCGTCGTGGACGCGACGGTCGGCGCCACCGCGACGGACGAGCGCGTCGTGCGCCTCCTGCGCGAGTCGGGCAAGCCCGTCGTGCTGTGCGCCAACAAGGTCGACGGGCAGTCGGGCGAGGCGGACGCCGCCTACCTGTGGAGCCTCGGCCTCGGCGAGCCGCACCCCGTGTCCGCGCTGCACGGCCGCGGGACGGGCGACCTGCTGGACGCCGCGATGGCGGCGCTCCCGACCGAGTCCGAGCACGGCGAGGTGCGCCCGACCGGGCCGCGCCGCGTCGCGCTCGTCGGGCGTCCGAACGTCGGCAAGTCCTCGCTGCTCAACAAGCTCGCGGGCGCCGACCGCGTCGTCGTCGACGAGATCGCGGGCACGACGCGCGACCCGGTCGACGAGCTCGTGACCATCAAGGACGTCCCGTACGTCCTCGTCGACACCGCCGGCATCCGTCGCCGGGTGCACCAGACGAAGGGCGCCGACTTCTACGCGTCGCTGCGCACGCAGGCCGCGATCGAGAAGGCGGAGCTCGCCGTCGTGCTCGTGGACGCGTCGGTGCCGCTCACCGAGCAGGACACGCGCGTCATCTCCCAGGTCGTGGACGCGGGCCGTGCGCTCGTCATCGCGTACAACAAGTGGGACCTCATGGACGACGACCGTCGCCCGTACCTCGAGCGCGAGATCGAGAAGGACCTCGTGCAGGTGCAGTGGGCGCCGCGCGTCAACGTGTCGGCCCGCACCGGCTGGCACACCGACCGTCTCGCCCCGGCGATGGAGCGCGCGCTCGACTCCTGGGACACGCGCATCCCGACGGGCCGCCTCAACGCGTTCCTCGGCGAGCTCGTGGCCGCCCACCCGCACCCGCTGCGCGGCGGCAAGCAGCCTCGCATCCTCTTCGCGACGCAGGCCTCCACGCGCCCGCCGCGGTTCGTCGTCTTCGCGACCGGGTTCCTCGAGGCGGGCTACCGCCGGTTCATCGAGCGCCGCCTGCGCGAGACGTTCGGGTTCGAGGGCTCGCCCATCGAGATCAGCGTCCGCGTGCGGGAGAAGCGCAAGCGGTGAGCACGGGCACGGGGCGCGGCTCCGCCGGGACGTCCCGGCGGGGCCGCGCCCTGCGCCTCGGCGCGGCCCGGGACACCGCGGCCGTGCGGCACGTCGTCACGTTCCTCGTGGTCGCCGTCGCGACGGTGCTCGTGACGCGGTTCTTCCTCGCGGCGTCGGGGTACCCGCAGGTCGGCGGGGGAGACCTGCACGTCGCGCACGTGCTGTGGGGCGGTCTCGGCATGGCGCTCTCCCTCGTGCTGCTGCTGTCCTTCGTGGGCCCGGCGCCGCGCTCGCTCGGCGCGTTCGTGGGCGGCATCGGGTTCGGGCTGTTCGTCGACGAGATCGGCAAGTTCGTCACCGCGGACAACGACTACTTCTACGAGCCGACGGCGGCGCTCATCTACGCGACGGTCGTCGTGCTCGTCCTCGTCGTCGAGGCCCTGCACGGGTGGCGGCGCCACCACCCGGCCGAGTACCTCGCGGTCGCGACCGACCGCGCCGTCGCGGGCGTCGCCGGCGGGTTCACGGACGAGGCGCGCGACGAGGCCCGCGCGCTCGTCGCCCTGGGCCGCGGCGAGCCGACGGCCGACGAGGTCGCGGCGCTCGTCGAGGCCGTGCCGCGCGACGACGTGGACGTGCCCGACCCGGTGCGCGCCCTCGTGCGGCGCTCGTCGGTCTGGTTCGCGCAGACGCTCCAGCGCCGCTGGGCCGCCGTCGTGGTGGTCGTGCTCGTGCTCGGGACGGCTCTCGGCTCGCTGCTCGCGGGGCTGCGCGTGCTCGTCGGCGACGTCGACGTGCCCGCCTGGGTCGGGGTCGGCATCGTCGCGGGCGTCACGGCGACGGTCGCGTGCGTCGTCGTCGGCATGGTGGCGTCCCGCCGCGGACAGCCCGAGGACCGCCGCGCCGGTGCGGTCTGGGTCCGGCGCGGCGTGCTGGTCTCGCTCCTGCTCACGCAGCTCCTCGTGTTCCGCGCGCTGCAGTGGGTCGGCGTCGCCGGGCTCGTCGTGGACCTGCTCGTGCTCGCGGCGCTCGGCGCCGCCCTCGGTGGCGACGACGAGCGTCGGCGGACACCGCGACGCTGACGCGTCGTCGCCGGGGTGGGCGACCTCTCCTGACGCACGACGGCGGCCGCCCCCGAGGAGGGGACGGCCGCCGTCGGCGGTGGTGGACCGCTCAGCCGAGCGGGCCGTAGAGCGCGGGGGAGGTGCGGGCCTGCGTGGCCTGCTCGAGCGCGTACGCGAGGCCGAGCAGCGGACCCTCGTCGAAGTCGCGGCCGAGCAGCTCGAGGTTGACGCCGCCGCCGGTGACGGTGCCGTCGGTCGCGACCGCCTGGCCGACCGGGACGGTCACGGCGGGCAGCCCGGTGTTCGGGCTGAGCCGCAGGTTGGTGCCGATCGTCCCGTACGGGTTGGCGCTCGGGTAGACGAGCGCGTCGAGGTCGGCGTCGTCGAGCATCGCGGTGACGAGCACCTTGCCCTCGGCGAGGACCTTCGTGTGCGACCCCTCGGGGCCTGCCCACGCCTGGTACGTCTCCTCGGTGACCGCGTCGCGCGAGACGTACGTGCTGCGGCGGGACGGCACGTAGCGGCCCGAGTCGACGATCCCCTGGAGCGTGCGGGCCTCGACCTGCGGGGCGAGGTGGGTCGCGACGTACGCGTCGAGGTCGTGCTTGAACTCGTTCGTCGAGCCCGACCCCTCGGAGAGGACGCTCGCGAAGCCGTTCGGCAGGACCGGCGACCACGTGGTGGGCGGCGTGACCTCGACGACCGTCGCGCCGAGCGACTCGAGCGTCGTGCGGGTCTGGGCCCACAGGCGCAGCGTCGCCGCGTTGGAGCCGAGCATCGACGGCACGTAGCCGATGCGGGCACCGTCGAGCGCGCCCTCGTCCAGGTACTGCGTGTACGACGCCGGGACCTCGCCCTCCTGGCGCGACGTCACCGGGTCGGCGGCGTCGACCCCGGCGACGGCGTCGAGCGCGACCGCCGCGTCGAGGACGCTCCGCGCCATCGGGCCGCCCGTGTCCTGGCTCAGCGCGAGCGGGATGATGCCGTCGCGGCTCGCGAGACCGACCGTCGGGCGCACGCCGACGAGCTGGTTGTACGACGACGGGACGCGGATCGACCCGCCCGTGTCCGTGCCGAGGCCGAGCCCGGCGAGGTTCGCCGCGACGGCCGCCCCCGTGCCGCCGCTGGACCCGCCGGCCGTGCGGCTCGTCACGTACGGGCTCGCGACGAGCGTGCTCGTGCCGGCGTCCTGGAAGGACGAGAACTCCGACGCGAACCCGAACGCGAACTCGTCCAGGCTGGCCTTCGCGAGGATCACCGCGCCGTCGGCGCGCAGGCCCTCGACCATCGTCGCGTCGGTCGTCGTCCGGTTGTCGTCCCAGCAGCCGCAGCCGCCCGTGGTGGGCATGTCCGTCGTGTCGTAGTTGTCCTTCACCGCGACGGGCACGCCGAGCAGCAGGCTCGTCATGCCGTCGGTCGCGCGGACGGCGTCAGCGCGCGCGGCGGCGTCCAGCGCGACGTCGCTCGTGCTGATGATCGAGTGCAGCGGCCGCCCGCCCGCGCTCGTGTCGACGAGCGTCGTGTCGTACGCCTCGATCCGGTCGAGGTACTCCTGGGTGATCGCGACCGACGTCGTCGTGCCCGCGTTCATCGCGGCCTGCATGTCGAGCACGGACGCCTCGACGAGCTCGAACGGGCCGTCGTCGTAGACCATGCGCTGCGAGACGGCGGCGAGGTCGGTCACCGAGATCGTGCCGTCGCCGTCCGTGTCGGCGGGCGCGACGTCGTCCCACGCCGCGTCCGCCGCCGTCGCGCCGAGCGCCGCGGCGACGACCGCGAGGTCGTCGGTCGTGACCTGCCGGTCGCCCGTGAGGTCGAGCTCGGTCCAGTAGGGGGCGAGGAGCGGCGCGGTCTCCGCGGCGGGCGCGCCGGTCGCGGCGGGCGCCGTCGTGACGCCGAGGACGAGGCCGCCGATCGTCAGGGCGGCGAGCCCGCCGGTGGCGGCGCGCCGGTGGGTCGTGGTCACGGACGGCTCCTTCGAGGGGACGGGCGCGCAGTGCGCGGGCGAGAGGTCGGGGCGGGGCAGCGGGCCGGTCATCGCGTGGCCGCCCGACGCCGCGCGAGCAGGATGCCCGTGCCGACGGCGACCGCGAGGAGCGCGGCGCCGACGAACCAGGCGACGCTCGCCCCGGTCGACGCGAGCGCGCCGCCCGAGGTGGACCCCGACGGGGACGACGACGGGTCGGACGCGCCGTCGTCCCCGGGAGGTGTGGTGCCGCCGTCCTCGACCGGCGGCGTGGTGGCCCCGCCCGTCGGCTCCTGCGTGGGCGGGACGTCGACCGCGGTGACGGTCGTCGTGGCGCTCGCGGCGTCGGTGAGCGTGGCCGTCTCGGCGTCGGCGCCCACGAGCGTGGCGGTCGGGACGGCGAAGGCCGCCGCGCCGTCGGACACGGCGGTGAACGTCAGGGTCGCGAGGGTGACGTCGCCCTCGAGACCGGGGGAGGTGCCGAGCCGCGTGTGCGTGACGGCGACCGTCCCGGCGGCGTCGTCGGTCGCGTCGGCGAAGCCGCCGTCCGGGGTGACGATGGAGCCGTCCACGAGCTCGACGAGGTCGGGGTCGTAGGCGACGGCGAGGTCGTAGGCGTAGAGGTCGACGGCGCCGGTCGCGGCGACCGTGACGGTGATCTCCGCGCCGACCTCGACCGACGCGGGCGCCGTGAGGGAGAGCTGGGCGACGGACGGTGCGGCGTGCGCGGGGGCGGCGAGGGCCGCCGCGGCGACCGCGAGACCGCCGACGAGGGCGGCGCGGGCGCGGAGCCGTCTGCGGGGGACGGGACGGGTCATGGGCGAGCGGTCCTTCCTCCGGGCGCGCGGAGGTACGGCGCGACCGGCGGTCGTGTGGTGGGGCCCCCTGCCGTCAGCGATGCTCACAAGTCGCTGTTACCCCGGCGTTTCGCGACGGTTAGCACGAGCAACGAACCGGGTCTCGGTCCGGTCACGATCCCGACGACGCGGGTCAGCCGAGGACCGGCGGCTCGCCCTCGCGCACCTCGGGGTCTGGCAGGCGGCGCATGCGCAGCGCCGCGACGACGCCCAGGAGCCCCGCGACGAGCGGCACGAGGAGCGCGACCTGCAGCGCCCGCGCGCGCACGTCGTCGTTGATGGCCACGACCTCGGCCCGCACCGCGGGCGGCTCGTCCGCGAGGAGCTCGACGAGCTGGGCGTCGCTCATGATCTCGGCGTCGTCCTCGAGCACCCGGGCGACCTGCTCCTTGTCGTCCGGGGGCAGCACGTCGCTCGCCTCGGCCCGCGCCGTGAACCCCGCCGCGAGCGACGCGAGCATGACCGCTCCCGCGACGGCGAGGCCGAGCGAGAGGCCGAACGACCCCGCGGCCGAGCTCACGCCCGCGGCCTCGCTCGCGCGCTCCTCGGGCACGGGGGACAGCGTGTAGGCGTTGAGCTGGGAGACCAGGAGCCCCAGCCCGGCGCCCGCCACGACGAGCGGCAGCGCGAGCCACCAGCCCGACGACGCCCTCGGCACCACCGCGACGAGCGCCACCATGCCCACGACGAGCAGGAGGAAGCCCGCGAGCACCCGGGTCGCCGGGCGACGTCGGCCAGGGCGCTTGCCCGCCACGAGCGCGGCGGCGAACATCGTCAGCGACAGCGGGGCGAGCGAGAGGCCCGCGAGCAGAGCGTCGTACCCGAGCGCCATCTGCAGGAAGATCGGCAGCGCGATCATCGCCCCGCCGAGCGCGACCTGCTGCAGGAGCTGCTGCGACACCCCGATCCGGAACGCGGGCGAGCGGAACAGCCCGGGGTCGACGAGCGTCGTCCGCCCGGCCCGCGCGCGGCGCACGAGCCACCACGCGAGGCCCACGAGGCCCAGCGCGCCGACGAGGACGAGCGCCCCGACGGCCTCGCCGCCCTCCTGCCACACGAGCACGCCCAGCACGACGCCGCCCATCCCGACGACGGACAGGACCGTCCCGACGACGTCCACCGCGCGGTCGCCCGTGTACGGGACGTCGCGCACGAGGCGCACGCCCGCGAGGACGACGACGATCACCACGGCCTCGAGCCCGAACGCCACGCGCCACGACAGCGTCGTCGTGATGACGCCGCCGAGCAGCGGCCCGACCGCCGCCGCGATCGACGCCGCCGCACCCACGAGCGCGTAGACCGCCTTGCGCGCGGAGCCCTCGAAGTTGCCGTGCACGAGCGACTGCATCGCCGGCAGCAGCAGCGCGGCCCCGAGCCCCCCGATCACCGACCAGAAGATCACGACCGCCACGAGGCTCTGCGCGAGCGTCATCGCCACCGCGCCCGCCCCGTACGCGAGCAGCCCGACGACGTACGCGCGCCGCCGGCCCACGAGGTCGCCGACCTTGCTGCCCACGAGGATGAACGACGCCGACACGAGCGCCTCGAGCGCGATCGCCGTCTGGACGCCGCTCACCGTCGTGCCCAGGTCCCGCACGACGGCCGAGATCGACACGTTCATGAACGACGTGTCGACCACGAGCACGAACATCGCGGCCGCGAGGAGCAGCGCGAGGCGCCGGTCGGCCGCCGTCGGCCGGCCCGCGGTGCGACCCGTGCTCTGCTCCACGTCGACCCCCGTCCGGCGTCCATGCTCGCCGTCCGGGTCGTGCCGGCGCCTCACCCGTCGCGGGTGCACCGCCGTCCGTGCCCCCGGGGCCGCTGCGGGGCCCTGGGAGGATCGCGGTATGGCCGCACAGGGGTGGACGTCGCGCCACGTCACCGTCGAGGGCCGCGAGGTCTTCGTGCGCTCCGGCCCCGAGGTCGCGGGCGCCGTCCCCATCGTGCACGTGCACGGCTTCGCCATCTCCGGCACCTACCTCCTCCCGACGGCCGAGCGCCTCGCCCACCGCGCGACCGCCGTCGTGCCGGACCTGCCCGGGTACGGGCGCAGCGAGGAGTGGGGCCACCCGCTCGGCATCCCCGCCCTCGCCTGGGCGCTCCTGTCGACGCTCGACGCGCTCGGGCTCGACCGCGTCGTCCTGCTGGGCAACTCCATGGGCGGCCCCGTCAGCCTCGAGGTCGCGCACGCCGCCCCCGACCGCGTCGCCGGCGTCGTGCTCGCCTCGCCCGCCGGGGGCGTGCACAACCAGCCGTTCGGGCGCGCCCTCACCCAGCTCGCGCGCGACGCCGTGCGCGAGAGCCCGCGCATGGCGCGCGTCGCGGTGCCCGACTACGTGCGCTTCGGGCCGGTCAACGCGCTCCAGCTCTTCGCCGAGCTCGCCCGGTTCCCCTCGCTCGAACGCGTCCTGCGCGTCCCCGTGCCGACGCTCGCCGTCCTCGGCACGCGCGACCCGCTCATGCCGCCGCCGTGGCGCGTGCGGGAGGTCGGGGCGCTCGCGCCCCCGCACGTGACCGTCGCCGCGATCGAGGGCGCCCCGCACGCCATGAACTTCAGCCACCCCGGCGAGCTCGCGCACGTCGTCGGGTGCTGGCTCGACGGGCGCGACATCACCGACGACCCCGACGAGCCCGGCGTCGCCCGGGTGCTCCAGGTCGCGCGCGGCGCGGGGCCGGTCGTCTGAGCCGGGTCGTCGCACCGCGGGCCAGGTCGTGAGCGGGGACGTCGACGGCGCCGCCTCGGTACGGTGCTCGGAGGGCCCCGCGCGTCGGTGCGCGGACGGGGAGCGCACGAGAGCGAGGAGCGAGCGGTGACGACGACGGCGGCTGCGGTGGAGCTGAGCATCGAGGACCTGCGGGCGGTCACCGGGTACGCGGCCCGGTGCGCGGAGCCGGCGCTGGAGCTCGTCGAGGCGGTCCGGCCCGACGACGCGCGCCCTCGCGAGGCGGTCGACGCGGCCCGGGCGTTCGCCGACGGCGGCGCGCGCGGCAAGGCGCTGCGCGACACCGCCTGGGCGGCCCTGCGCGCGGCGAAGGAGGCGGGCGACCCCGCGGCCGCCGAGGCCGCCCGCGCCGCGATGGCGGCGGCCGGTGCCGCGTACCTGCACCCCATCGCCGACGCCCACCAGGTCAAGCACGTCCTGGGCTCCGCCGCCCACGCGGCGCACGCCGCCGCGCTCGCCGCGGGCGGGGACGGGTCCGGCGAGAGCGTCGCGAGCGCGTGGCTCGACTCCGCGCGGGCGCTCGCGACGCCCGAGGTCGTCGCCGTGCTGCGCCGCTACCCGCCCGCGCCGGGCGGCGGGGGCCGGGTCGGCGAGCTGGTCCGAAGGCTCGACGTGGCGCTGCGGGACGGCACAGAGCCGTCGGAGGGCGTACCGCTCGTCCCGACGTAGCCGGACACGGACGAGAGTCGGCCCAGCGGCCCAGCGGCCCGTGCGAGCGCTCGAGGCTCGTCGGCCGACGAACTGTTCGTCGAGGCCCAGCGTTACTTACAGTTTCGCCGAAACTGTAAGTAACGGGCGGCGTCAACTCACACTTGAGGGTTTCGGGCGCGGTGTGTCGAACAGCACCGCCCCGCAGAGCCGCTACGGTCGATGTCGCGCACACGATAGATGCATCATGTATCTATGCCCCGCATCACCAGCGCTTCTGCCACGGAACAGGCGTACCGGCACGTGAAGTCCCTCGTCCTCGACGGGAGCCTGCCCGGCGGCTCGATGACGAGCGAGGGCGAGATCGCCGAACAGCTCGGCGTGAGCCGCACACCGGTCCGGGAGGCGTTCCTGCGCCTGGAGGCCGAGGGTCTGCTGCGGCTCTACCCGAAACGCGGCGCGCTCGTCGTGCCGGTCGCGCCCGGCGAGGCCGACGACGTCCTGGACGCACGCCTGCTCGTCGAGACCCACGCCGCCCAGTCCGTCGTCCGCCTGCCCGACGCCGAGCTCGCCACTCTCGTCGCGCTCCTGCGCGACCTCGTCACGGCCCAGGAGGCCGCCGTCGCCGACGGGGACGTCGCGGAGTACGCGACCCTCGACGCGCGGTTCCACCAGGAGATCGTCGCGGCCGGCGGCAACGCGCTGCTCACCACGTTCTTCGTGAGCCTGCGCGAGCGCCAGCAGCGGATGGTCGTGCACAGCGTCCGGTGGGACCCGGGCCGCGCGACGACGTTCGTCGCCGGGCACCGCGCGCTCGTCGACGCGCTCGAGGTGCGCGACACTCGCACCTACAAGCGCCGTATCCAGCGCCACCTCGAGGACGCGAAGGCCGGCCTGTGAGCACGGCTGCCTCGGGCCCCACGAGCGAGGCCGCCGCGCCCACGCGCGGGGCGAGCGTCGCCGTCGGGCCGCGGGCGTGGCTCGCCGTCGCGGCCGTGATGTTCGCCGTCGCGTGGGGCGGCAACGAGTTCACGCCCCTGCTCGTCATGTACCGGGAGGTCGGGCACTTCTCCGCGGTGACCGTCGACGCGCTGCTCGCCGCGTACGTGCTCGGGATCGTCCCCGCGCTCCTGCTCGGCGGCCCGCTCTCCGACCGGTACGGGCGCCGGCCGCTGCTCTTGCCCGCTGCGCCGATCGCGCTCGTCGGGTCGCTCGTGCTCGCGGCGGGGGAGTCGTCCGCCGCGCTGCTCGCGACGGGGCGCGTCCTGTGCGGCGTCGCGCTCGGCCTCGTCATGGCCGTCGGCACCACCTGGGTCAAGGAGCTCAGCGACGCGGCCGCCCGCGCGTCCGGCGTGCCCGACGGCGGCTCCGGCGCCCGCCGCGCCGGCCTCGCCCTCACGCTGGGCTTCCTCGTCGGGGCGGGCGTCGCGGCGGTGCTCGCCCAGTGGGCGCCGTGGCCCACGCACACCGCCTACGTGCTGCACGCGGCGCTCGCCGTCGCGACCGGCGTCTGGCTGCTCGGTGTGCCGGAGACGCGCGTCGTGCCCGACGGCGGGGCCCGGGGCCGGCTGCGCGACGACCTGCGCGTGCCGGCGGTCGCGCACCGGCGGTTCCTGCGCGTCGTCGTGCCCGTGGCGCCCTGGGTGTTCGGGTGCGCAGGCAGCGCCTACGCCGTCCTGCCGGGCCTCGTGTCCGCCAGCGCGGGCAGCGCACCCATCGCGTTCTCCGGGCTCATGACCGTGCTCGGCCTCGGCTGCGGGGTGGGAATCCAGGTGCTCGGCCGCCTCATCGACACCAGGCACAGCGCGCGGGCGTCCGTCGTCGCCATGTCCATCGTCGTCGTCGGCATGGGCTTCGGCGCCTACGCCTCCGCGCGGCTCGACCTCCCGACGGCGCTCGTCGCCGCGATGGTGCTCGGTGCCGGCTACGGGCTCGCGCTCGTCGCCGGGCTCAGCGAGGTCCAGCGCATCGCGACGCCCGACGATCTCGCCGGCCTGACGGCCGTCTACTACTCGCTCACCTACATCGGGTTCTGCGTGCCCGTGGCGCTCGCCGCGCTGTCCGTGCGGTGGACGTACGCGCAGATGTTCCTCGGCGGTCTGGTCATCGCCGCGGTCTGCCTGGTGATCGTCGCGAGCGCGTGGCGCGCGCACCTGCCGACGGGGGAGCAGGGCGCCGCGGCGACCTCCGGCGAGATCGACCGCACAGCCCCGACCGGGGCAAACGGTGCGCTGGAGGCGTCACGGATGGGGTAGAGTATCCGAGGCTTCACGGGGTCCGATCCGGTCGGATCTGGCTCAGTGATCCAGCCACGGGCTGTGGCGCAGCTTGGTAGCGCACTTGACTGGGGGTCAAGGGGTCGCAGGTTCAAATCCTGTCAGCCCGACACACGAAGAGGGACCGGCACCTGCCGGTCCCTCTTCTCGTTGCGTCGTGGGCCGGACCCGATGGTCGCTTGCTAGGGTGGCGGCGACATGCACCTCATGGCCGCACTCCGTTCGCTGCTCGCCGGGCGCCGGCGAGGGCTTTCGGGTGCCCTGCTGATCGCTGCGCTGCTTCTCGGCGTCGTGACGATGCACGCGATGAGCGGGTCGTCGACGGCCCACGTCGGGCCTGCGGCGGTCATCGCCGAGACGAGCCACCCCGCGGGTGCACCGGCGGCCGACGACGGCCCCGGGCACCACGAGCAGGGTGGCTGCCTGGACTGCGGCGGGCACGAGATGGCGTCGGCCATGTGCCTCATGGTCCTGGTCGTGCTGCTCGCGCTCGTGCGCCCCGGGCGCGGCCTCCTGGCGCGCCTCACCCCCGTCTGGTCGCGCCTCGTCGAACCGGGGCGTGCTCAGCCCTTCGTCGGCCTCGCGCCGTCGCTGCACCTTCTCGGCATCTCTCGGACGTAGGAACCGCACGCCGTCGACGCGCCCTGCGTCGACCGATACGCCCCGCACCGGGGCGCGTGTGGTTCCTGAGTACCGAGACGAGAGGTCTGTCCCCATGAAGTTCAAGAGAGTGCTGGTTCCGGCGATCGCGCTGGTGGCCGTCGCGAGCCTCGCGGCGTGCTCGAACGACGACGAGCCCGGGAGCGGGGCGGCGTCGTCCGCCACGACCGGTGCCGAGGAGCAGGACGGCGCGGCGGAGGGCGCCACGTTCAACGACCAGGACGTGATGTTCGCCCAGATGATGATCCCCCACCACGAGCAGGCGATCGAGATGTCCGACGTCATCCTGGCCAAGGAGGGCGTCGACCCGGAGATCACGGACCTGGCGAACCAGATCAAGGACGCGCAGGGGCCCGAGATCGAGCAGCTGACCACGTGGCTGGAGGAGTGGGGCTCCCCGATGGAGGAGTCCGGCGGCATGGACCACGAGGCCATGGGCCACGGGTCGATGGACGGGATGATGAGCGAGGAAGACATGGAGGCCCTGGACGCCGCGCAGGGCGCGGAGGCGGGGAAGCTCTTCCTCGAGCAGATGATCGTCCACCACGAGGGTGCGGTCGAGATGGCGCAGACCGAGGTCGCCGAGGGTGAGAACGAGGACGCGGTCGCGATGGCGCAGGAGATCGTCGAGACCCAGCAGGCCGAGATCTCCACCATGGAAGACCTGCTCGCCTCGATGTGATCCCGCCCCGCGGGGCGCGCGCCGTCGCACGCGTCTGACGTGCGCGCGCCCCGCGGGCCCAGGCCGAAGGACCCGACACCGTGCTCAACCCTGCCCTCACGAGGCGGGTGACCGGGTGGGCCGCAGCGGGATCCGTGCTGCTGCTGGCTGCCTGCACCCCGACTCCACCACCGACACCTGCCGCGACGACCCTCGCGAGCCAGAACCTGCCCGACTTCGGGCACGTGCACGACGTCCAGGTCGCGCGCGACGACCACTCCGTCCTCATCGCCACCCACACCGGGGTCTGGACCCTCGGTGACCCGTCCGAGAGCGACCCGGGCCCGGTCGAGCTGGTCGGCGCGGGCCGCCAGGACACGATGGCCATGACCCTCGCTGTCGACGGCACCGTCTACGCCTCGGGCCATCCTGCCCCCGGGGAGCAGCCGGAGCTCGCGACGCCCAACCTCGGGCTGATCCGCAGCAGCGACGGCGCCGCGACCTGGGAGCAGGTCTCCCTCACCGGGGAGGTCGACTTCCACGCGTTGAGCACAGCGAGCACCGGCGACGGCACCGTGCGCGTCGTCGGGCTGGACTCGGCGACCTCGGCCGTGATCGTCAGCGACGACTCGGGCGAGACGTGGTCGCGGGGCGCGACCGTGGAGGCCCGCGACGTGCACCTCCTGGACGCGGACCCGGACACGGTCGTCGCGACCACGCCCACGGGTCTGCAGCTCAGCCGCGACGGCGGCCGGAGCTTCGCCCCGGACCGGGACGCCCCCGCCCTGGTGCTCGTCGACGACGAGCGGGGCGGGCGGCTGATCGGGATCGACGCCCGGGGGACCTTCTGGACCGGCACGCCGGGCACCGACGCCTGGGACAGCCACGGCACCGCGCCCGAGGGTGTCCAGGCCATGACCTACGTGCCCGACGACAGCCCCGGCAACCAGCCGTGGGTCCTCGTCGCCACGGACACCGGGCTGTTCACCAGCCGGGACCTCGGCGCGAGCTGGGACCCGGTGCTCGGCGCGGACCGCGGATGAGACGTCGTCCGCAACCCCATGCTCCTCGCGGAACCGTCCGCGAGGGATCCCGGAGGGTGCCGAGCCCTGTCAGCTCCGGGAGCACACCATCGACGACCACGACAGGGGCGGGGGAACCACTCAGGCGAGCACCGCGGTGCTCTGGGGGTGAAGCCGGACCGCAGCCACCGGTCCGGCCGGGTCACTCTCCGACCCGAACCCGACAGCTCACCCCGTAGGCACGAAGGAGACCACCATGAATGCAAGAAACCCGGGACGCCACCGTGCGTCCCACCGACCGATCACGCCGCTGACCTCGATAGCCCGAACGGCGCAGGAGGGGACGGCGAACGCCGCCCGCAGGGGCGTCCTCCTGGCCGCCGGATCGGGGCTGCTGGTCTCGGGGTTCGCGGCGCCTGCCAGCGCCGCGCCGAGCACGGAGCCCCAGGCGGTGTCCGGGGTCGATCTGAGCGCGCTGACCGAGCAGGCCCGCCAGGCGCTCAGCGCCGCACCGGCGGTCACCGTCTCGGCCGACGCGTCGTTCGCGATCGAGCAGGCACCGGTCACCGTCACCCCCGCCCCCGAGCCGGAACCCGAGCCGGAGCCGGAGCCGGAGGCGGACCGTCAGGAGCGTCCGGCCCGGAGCGGGGAACGGACGAGCACGTCGGCGGAGGAGGGCACCGAGGAGGCGCCCGCTCCCGTCGCGGTCCCGGCGTCGGCGTCGGGCTCGGCCGTGGTCAGCATCGCGGCCCGCTACCTCGGCGTGCCGTACCTCTGGGGCGGTACGACGCCGGACGGGTTCGACTGCTCCGGTTTCACGTCCTACGTCTACGCCCAGGTCGGCATCGACCTGCCCCGGACCTCGTCCCAGCAGCGGTACGCGGGGACGGTGATCTCTCGAGACCAGGCACAACCCGGTGACCTGATCTGGAGCCCGGGGCACATCGGCATCTACGTCGGGGACAACCAGCAGATCGAGGCGCCCTCGCCGGGCAAGACCGTCCGGTACGGGGAGATCTGGCAGTCGAACCCCACCTACATCCGGGTGGGCTGACCGTGGAGGGCCCCACCCGCCGGGTGGGGCCCTCCCTGGGGTCGATATACCCTTGTGGGGTATCACCCGCGGGCCACCGGCTCGCCACACCACGAGAGGAAGAAGGGCACGCATGACCTTCCCGGGACATCGCGGCGAGCGCGGGCCGACGACGGCTCGCCACCAGGTCGTCGGCGCATGACGGCGTCGCCCGACACCGAGGAGCGGGAACGGCGGCCCCGCCCCGTGCGCACGGTCCCCGGTATCACCGCGTGCGGGCTCTGCGCGGGGGAGACGCTGGCCGCGACCGACACCCGTCCGGGCGGCCAGCTCGACCGTCTGCGCCGGATCGCCGAGACCGGGGACGCGCGCCTGACCGTCGTGGACTGCCTCGACGAGTGCGAGCGCGGGGACGTCGTCGTGATCAGGCCGGTGCCTGCCGCCCGTGCCGCCGGCCCCACGTGGTTCGAGCAGCTCGCGGGCGACGAGCTCACCGACGCCCTGCACTGCTGGATCCGCGCGGGCGGACCCGGCCTGGCGCCCCTGCCCGACCGGCTCGTCCCGCGGGTCATCCAGACCCAGGACACGGCGTCCGCGGACGCCGCAGCGGCGAGCTGAGAGCCGGCGGTCACCTACGCTCGGGGCATGCCGACCGTCCTGCTCGTCCGTCATGGCCGCACCACCGCGAACGCGGGCGGCATCCTCGCCGGGCGGGCCGACGGCGTCGCGCTCGACGCGGTCGGGCGCGACCAGGCGGCCCGGGCGGCCGAGCGCGTCGCGGGCGTCCCGCTGGCGCGCGTCGTCACCAGCCCGCTGGAGCGGTGCCGACAGACCGCGAGCGCCCTGCTCGACCACCAGGCGGGTGCGCCGGACTCCGTGACCGAGCACGGGATCACCGAGTGCGACTACGGGCAGTGGCAGGGTCGTGCGCTGAAGGACCTCGCGCAGGAGCCGCTGTGGTCGGTCGTGCAGACGCAGCCGTCGGCAGCCGTCTTCCCGGGCGGCGAGTCACTGGCCGCGATGCAGGCCCGGGGCGTCGAGGCGGTCCGGCGGCACGACGCGGAGGTCGCCGCCCGCCACGGCGCGGACGCGGTGTGGGTGGCGGTCTCGCACGGCGACGTCATCAAGTCCGTGCTCGCCGACGCGCTGGGGGTGCACCTGGACCTCTTCCAGCGCATCGTCGTCGGCCCGGCGTCGATCTCCGTCGTCCGGTACGGGCCGCGCCGCCCGGAGGTCGTGGCGGTGAACACCGACGCGGGCGACCTCTCCTGGCTGCGCAGCGCCGCGCCCGTGGGGGAGGCGCCCGTCGGCGGTGGGGCCGGGCCCGGCCAGGCCGACGCCGCGCGGTAGCCGGAGCGTCCGGCGTCCGACCCGTGGCCGTCCCGTGCGGACGGGCCGTGCGCTCGTAGAGTGAGGGCATGCCCACTCTCGTCCACGAGTACGACTGGCCGGACCGCGTCGTCGTGGGGACCGTCGGGTCGCCCGGCTCCCGCACGTTCTACCTGCAGGCGCGCGAAGGCACCCGGACGACGAGCGTCGCGCTCGAGAAGGAGCAGTCCGCCGTCCTGGCGGACACGATCCAGCGCCTGCTGGACGAGCTCATGGAGGAGCCCGACAACCGGTACAGCGTCCCCGCCGACGTCCCGGCCGAGCTCGTCGACGACGACCCCCTGGACCTCCCGGTCGAGGAGGAGTTCCGCACGGGCGCGATGCGCCTCGCGTGGGACCCTCGCACGGCGCAGGTCATCGTCGAGGCGTTCCCGCTCGTGGACGACGACGACCTCGACCCCGAGGAGGACGAGCCGGAGCCTGCGGAGTCGCTCCTCGTCAAGATGCCCGTGGGGACGGCGCGCGCGTTCGCGCAGCGCACCCGCGCCGTCGTGAGCGCGGGGCGCCCCCTGTGCCCGCTGTGCGGCCGGCCGGTCGACCCCGACGGGCACGAGTGCGCGCTGCCCGACGAGGCGTGACGACCCCGTACGACGACGCCGTCGCGCCGTCCGGTCTCGACCCTGCCGGCACCCCGCCCGACGCCGCCCTGACCGCGGTGCCGCTCGACGTCGTCGGGCGCATCCGCACCGCGTCGAACGCGACGTTCCTCGCCCGGCTGGGCGACCTCTCGGTCGTGTACAAGCCGGTCGCGGGGGAGAAGCCGCTGTGGGACTTCCCGGACGGCACGCTCGCGGGTCGCGAGGTCGCCGCGTACCTCGTGTCGGAGGCGTTCGGCTGGGGGGTCGTGCCGCGCACGTGGCTGCGCGACGGGCCGCTCGGTCCGGGCATGGTGCAGCTCTGGCAGGACGTCGACGCGACGCAGTCGCCCGTCGACGTCGTGCCGACGGACGAGGTCCCGCGCGAGGGCGTGCGGACCGTGCTGGAGGGCGTCGACGAGGAGGACCGCCCGGTCAGCGTCGTGCACGAGGACTCGCCGGCGCTGCGGCGCATGGCCGTGCTCGACGCCGTCGTGAACAACGCCGACCGCAAGGGCGGGCACGTGCTGCCGCTGGCCGACGGGCGGCGCCTCGGCGTCGACCACGGCGTGACGTTCCACGTCGAGCCCAAGCTCCGCACAGTGCTGTGGGGCTGGCTCGGCGAGCCGCTCGCCGACGACGAGCTCGCGGGCGTCGAGCGCGTGCGCGCGGGGCTCGGCACCGACGGCGGCCTCGGCCGCGCTCTGCGCGGGCTCCTCGCGCCCGACGAGGTGACCGCCCTCGCGGAGCGCTGCGACCGGCTGCTGCGCACGGCACGGTTCCCCGGGCCGGAGGGCGACATGCCCGCCGTCCCGTGGCCGCTGTTCTGACCGGTCGCCGGCTCCGGACGGTCGCCGGCGCCGCGTCCGCCGTCCGCCCGGGGGACCGCGCGCATAGACTCGCGCGATGAGCCTCCTTGCTGCCGAGCACGCTCTCCAGGCCGCCCAGCGTGCGGGCGACGTCGCCGCGCTCGACGCCCTGCTGCACCCGCGGTGCGTCGGGGCCGGACCGGACGGGTCGGTCTTCTCCAAGGAGGACGACCTCGCGAGCCACCGCTCGGGTGCGCTGCGGATCACCCGGCTGGAGGAGGAGTCGCTCGTCGTCCAGGAGGACGGCCCGAGCGGGACGACCCGGCTGGTCGCCGCCGTGGACGCGGTCCAGGACGAGACCGCGCTGTCCGCACGGCTGGTCTACACGCGCCTGTGGGTGCGTGCGGACGGCGCGTGGCGGGTCCTGGCCGCGACCCTCGCACCGGCGCCGGAACCAGCCTGACCACGCTGCCGCCGGGCCTGCGTGCACGACCCGCGGGTCGTCGTCGGGCGGGCCGGCGGCCCGGTCGGCTCAGCGACCGTGCGGGTCGGACGCGTTGAGGGTGCGGACGACGTCCTCGTAGTCGCCGCGCGCCTCGCCGAACCGGAGGAGCTTCACGCGCTCGACGAGGATCTCGTGCGCCGCGGGCTGCGTGCGCAGCAGGTCGACGACCTCGGTGACGAACTCGTCGAGCGGCATGGCGATCGCGCTCTCGCGCTGACCCGGCATGAGATCCGTCGCCACCGACGGCGGGACGAGCTCGACGACGTCGACGCTCGTGTCGGCGAGCTGGAGCCGCAGCGCCTCGCTGAGCATGTGGATCGCGGCCTTCGACGCGTCGTACGTCGGCGTGGCCGCGAGCGGCGCGAACGCCAGCCCGGACGACACGGTGACGATCGTCGCGCGCGGCCGGGTCTGCAGGTGCTCGACGAACGCGCCGACGAGCCGGATCGGCCCGAGCACGTTGGTCGTGATCGTCTCCTCGGCGGTGTCGAGGAAGCCCTCGGGGTGGTGCCAGTCCTCGGTGCGCATGATGCCGGCCATGGTGACGAGGGTGTCGAGGTCGGGGTGACGGTCGAGCACCTCCTTCGCCGCGGTGGCGATGCTCTCGGGGTCGGTCGTGTCGATGCGCACGGTGTCGAGGCCGGGGTGCTCGGCGGCGATCCGCTCCAGGAGCTCGGCGCGGCGCCCGCCGACGACGACGGTGCTGCCCTGCTCGTGCAGCGCGACGGCGAGCGCGAGCCCGATGCCGCTCGTCGCGCCCGGGATGAAGACGGTGCTGTTCGTGATGTCCATGCCTCGATCCTGGGCGCCCGGCACGCGCCGCGGCAGAGTCCGGTGGACGGGGGACCGGCGATCCCTGGCACGGGCGGCGCGCACCCCGGACGATGGGCGCATGGACCGCGCCGCGCTCGCCGACTTCCTCCGCCGTCGCCGGGAGACCCTGCAGCCGGGCGACGTGGGCCTCCCGGCCGGGCTGCGCCGTCGGGCACCGGGCCTGCGCCGCGAGGAGGTGGCGCAGCTCGCGCTGATGTCGACGGACTACTACACGCGCCTGGAGCAGCAGCGCGGGCCGCAGCCGAGCACGCAGATGCTCGCGTCGATCGCGCGGGCGCTGCGCCTGTCCGACGACGAGCGCGACTACCTCTACCGGGTCGCCGGGCACGGGGTCCCCGACCGGGCGACCGATCCCGGGCACGTGGCCCCGGCGTTGCAGCGCGTGCTCGACCGCCTGGGCGACACCCCGGCCCTGATCCTCGACCCGCTCGCGCAGACGCTCGCGCAGAACGACCTGGCGCGCGCGCTCTACGGCGACGCGTCCGCGTACACAGGGTGGGACCGCAGCGAGATCTACCGGTGGTTCGCCCACCCGACGACGGCGCGGGCGATCTACCCGGCCGACGACCGGGACCGGCAGGGCCGCGCGCTCGTCGCGAGCCTGCGGTCGGCCGTCGCGGTGCTGGGCGCGTCGTCGCGCGCGGGCGAGCTGGTGCGCGTCCTGTCGCGCACGAGCCCGGAGTTCGTGGCGCTCTGGGACCGGCAGGAGGTCGCGCGCCGGTTCGTGGACCACAAGACGCTCGTGCACCCGGTGGTGGGGGAGATCGAGGTCGACTGCCAGGCGCTCGTCACGGAGGACCAGCTCCAGGTGCTCCTCGTGCTCACGGCAGCGCCGGGTACGCAGGCGGCGGACAGGATCCGGCTGCTCGGGGTCGTGGGCACGCAGGACCTCGCGGTCCGGTCGTCCGGCCCGCAGGACGCCTGACTGCTCAGGGGTCGAGCCGGCGGCGGAGCAGGCAGAACTCGTTCCCCTCGGGGTCGGCGAGGACGTGCCACGGCTCGTCGCCCGTCTGGCCGACGTCCGCGGGCCGCGCGCCGAGGCCGAGGAGTCGTTCGAGCTCGGCGTCCTGGTCGCGGTCGGTCGGGTTGACGTCGAGGTGCAGCGGGAGCTTGCCCGCGCGCGGGTCGGTGCTCGGGCTGAGGATCAGGGTCGGCTGGGGGCCGCCGAACCCGACGCCCGGCGGGCCGATCTCGATCGAGCCGTCCTCCTCGCGGTCGAGCTCGACGTAGCCGAGGACGTCGCACCAGAACCGCGCGAGCAGCTCCGGGTCGGCGCAGTCGAGGACCAGCTCGCTGATACGGGACGCCATGCCTCGCACCCTACGGGCTGCTCGGCCCCGGCACCCGGCGGGTGACGCCCGATCGTGGCACCCTGGCCGTCACACGTGCGGCGAGAGAGGGAGCGGGATGGGTCTGGGCAGACGGCGGTCGGGCAAGCGGGCGGACGAGCGCGTCGAGGAGGCACCCGCACCGGAAGGGGTCGCCGTCGCGGAGCGCGCCGCTGCCGCGGACTCGGACGCCGCTAGGGACCGGGACGACGCCGTCGAGCCTGCGCGCCCGGCGGGAGCGTCCGCGCTCTGGTCGGACGGTCTCGGTCGCGCGGGCACGCGCTCGGTGCAGGTGCTCGCCCTGGTCGCGCTCGTCGCCGTCGCGGTGTTCGCGGTCACGCGCCTGACCCTCATCGTCATCCCGGTCCTCATCGCGCTCGTGCTCGCCGCGGCGATCTCGCCGCTCGTCGGCCTGCTGCGGCGCAAGGGCGTGCCGTCCTTCCTCGCGACGGTCGTCGCGCTGCTCGCGCTCGTCGTCGTGCTCGGCGTCGTGGTGTGGCTCGTCGCGGCGGCCGTCGTCAAGCAGTGGCCGGAGCTGCGCGACCAGGCGGTCGAGGGTTTCGACGAGCTCCAGACGTACGCGCAGAACCTGCCGTTCGACATCACCGAGGAGCAGATCGCGTCGGTGCGCGACTCGCTCGTCGGCCTGCTCCAGTCCGACGCGGTCGGCGCCGGGGCGCTCGCGGGCGCCTCCCAGACGGTCGACTTCGTCGCCGGGTTCTTCGTGATGATCGTCGTGCTGTTCTTCTTCCTCAAGGACGGCCCGGCGATCTGGGAGTTCCTGCTGCGCCCGTTCGAGGGCGCGCGGTACGCGCGCGGGCAGCGCATCGGCGAGACGACGGTCCGCACGCTCGGCGGCTACGTGCGCGGGACGGCGATCGTCGCCGCGGTCGACGCCGTCGCGATCGGCATCGGCCTCGCGATCGTCGGGGTGCCGCTCGTCCTCCCGCTGTCCGTGCTCGTGTTCCTGCTCGCGTTCATCCCGCTCGTCGGGGCCACGCTCGCGGGCGTCCTGTGCGCGCTCGTCGCGCTCGTCGCCGTCGGGCCGGTCGAGGCGCTCGTCGTGGTCGCGATCGTCATCGCGGTGAACCAGCTCGAGGGCGACCTGCTCCAGCCCGTCGTCATGGGCCGCACGCTGCGCCTGCACCCGCTCGTGATCCTCATCGCCCTCACCGCGGGCACCGTGCTCGCGGGCCTCACGGGCGCCGTGCTCGCCGTGCCCATCGCGGCGTCGATCTGGCGCGCGATCCAGGTCTGGGACGGCGCCGACCTCCCCGCGCGGTTCGCGCGCCAGAAGCGGCACGAGACCGTGGACGGCGCGCCGGCGTCGTCGTCCTGACGGCGGGTGCGGGGCGGGCTCAGGCCTCGGCGGTCCCCGCGCGCGCCCAGAGGGCGGCGAACTCCGCCGCGTCGAGCGGGCGGACGTCGCCCGTCCCGGCGAGGTCGGCGTCGTCGAACGGCTGGTCCGTGAGGAACCCTGCGTCGTCCTCGACGACCTCGTCGTACGCGTACCGGCGCCAGGACCCGTCCTCCAGCCCCACGACCTGTCGGACGGCGACCACCTCGCCCGCGAGCGGCACGCACGCCCACGCGTAGGCGCGTCCGTCGAGCTCGCGCCCGCTCGCGAGGTACCACCAGCGGTCCGCGTGCTCGGCCGCGCGGCGGAGCGCCGCGACGCTCCGGGCGAGCGCCTGCGCTGCGGGGTCCTGGAACGTCTCGTGGTCGCTGTGCTGCACGAGCACCAGTGTGTCAGCGCCGGTGTCGGCGGGACGGGCGTCGTCCCGCGCCGCGCGGGAGGATCGGGACGACGGCACCGCCCGGACGACCGAGGAGCGACGCATGACCGATCCCGACACCGTGCGGCCGGGGCGCTCGCCGTCCGGCACGCTCGACGACCTCGCGAACGGCACGACGACGGACGCTGCGCTCGCGTTCTTCGACACGCTCGCGCCGGTCGACGGCGAGACGCTCCCAGGGTTCTGGTGGGGCTCCGGGCTGCCGACGGGGCACGTGCTCGACGGCGCGCTCGAGGCCCTGGGCTGGGCGGGCAAGCAGTTCGAGCCCGGCGGCGACGCGCACCCCCTCCTGCTCGACGGCGCGGGTCGCGGCCTCGTGGACGTCAACCCCGCGCTCGTGCCCCTCCCGCTCGTGCTGCGGGCGGCCCCGGCGCTGCGCCGACCGCCGGTCGCCCGGGTCGTGCGGGCGCTGCTGCCGCTCACCCGGACGCGCGGTCCGCGGGCTCGGGTGCGCGCCGTCGTGCACCGGGGCGTGGTGACCGCGGCGATGACCTACGACGCGCTCCCCGTCGAGGACGCGCTGCGCGCCGTCGACGACGACACGGTCGTGGGCTGCATGGAGGCGCGCGGCATGGGCCGCCCGTTCTTCTTCGTGCTGCGGCGCGCCGTGGGTCAGGACACCTTGCCCTGGAGCAGCCGCCGCCAGTAGATCGTGGGCTGCAGGTAGCGGTCGAACATCAGCAGGCTGCGGCGCGGGCGTGCGAGGTCGACGACGCCGAACCCGGGGTCGGGCCGGCGGTCCCGGTCGAACTCCGCGAGGAGCAGGCGGTCGCGCGACGTCGTGACGGGCGCGACCGAGTAGCCGTCGTAGCGCTGCATCGGGGTGCCGCGCCGTCGGGCCTGGATGTTGCGCGCCACGACGGGCACCTGCCGGCGCAGGGCGCCGCCCGACGGCATCGCGTCGACCGCCGCGGCGTCGCCGAGCCCCCAGACGCGCGGGTGCGCGACGTGCTGGAGGGTCTCGGGGTCGACCGCGACGAACCCGTCGCTCTCCGAGGTCGCGAGCCCGCTCGCGGCGACCCACGCCGGGGCGCGGTGCGGCGGCGCGACGTAGAGCGCGTCGTAGGAGACCTCGTCGGTCCCGTGCGGCCCGCGGAGGCGGGCCGTGCGGTGGGTCGCGTCGACGGACACGAGCGAGGTCGCGGTGCGCACGCGCACGCCGTAGCGCCGGGCGGCGGCGCGCAGCGCGGGCTCCGCGCGCGGGTCGTCCACGAGGCGCGGCGACTCGACCGCGAGCTCGACCCGGATCGCGTCGAGGACGCCGGCACGGCGCCAGTGGTCGGCCGCGACGAACAGCGGCTTGAGCCCCACGGGGAAGCACGGCACGTGCCGCGCCGAGATCGCGAACACCACCGTGCCGGACGTGAGCGACGACAGCAGCTCCCACGTCTTCGCCGCGAGGTCGGGCAGGTAGCTCGTCGCGGCGTACGGCGTGCCCATCGCCTGCTCGGCGCCGGGCACCGCGTCCCAGTCGACCTCCGACCCCGGGCACACCGCGAGGTCCCCGTAGCCGAGGGCGCGCCCGCCCGCGAGGTGCACGAGCGAGCGCTCCGGGTCGACGCCGACGACACGGTCGGGGTAGACGCGCACGCCGTCGGGCACGACGTCCTCCTGCGGCCGCGTGAGGTCGTCGAGGGTCGCCATGCCCGACGCGACGTAGGAGAGCAGCGGCCGGTACTGGTGCGTGGTCCGCGGGTCGACGACGGCCACGTCGGGGCAGCCGTCGCGGCGCAGGCGCCCGGCGAGCGAGATCCCGGCGTTGCCGCCGCCGAGGACGAGCACGTCGTGGCGTGCCGGTGCGGTCATGGCGGGTCCGATCTGCCGGGGGCGGGTCGCTCCACGCTACGGCGAGGGCCGTCCGCACGCCCTGTCAGCAGGATGCAACCAGGGGGTTGCACTGGCCTCGGCAACGTGCAACTCTGAGGTTGCATGACGAGCGCCGGTCGCGGGTCGCGCCGGCGGGACCGAGACCCGTTCGACACGGGACGCACCGGGAGGGCGACATGACCGGACTGCTGCAGGACAGGGTCGCCGTGGTCTACGGCGGCGCAGGCGCGATCGGCGGGGCCGCGGCCCGGACCTTCGCGCGGGAAGGGGCGCGCGTCTTCCTCGCGGGCCGCACGCAGGACCACCTCGACGTCGTCGCGCGCGACATCGCCGCGGCGGGCGGCCGCGCCGAGACCGCGCGGCTCGACGTGCTCGACGAGCGGGCGGTCGAGGCCCATGCCGCGGCCGTCGCATCGACTGCGGGCGGGATCGACGTCGTGCTCGACGCGGTGAGCGTCCCGCACGACCAGGGCACCGCGCTCGCGGACCTCTCGTACGAAGAGTTCTGGCGCCCGGTCGAGGGGTTCCTGCGCGGCCTGTTCCTGACGAGCCGGGCCGTGGCCCCGTACCTCGCGCGTGACCGACCCGGGGTGCTCCTCACCCTGTCCGAGCCGGGCGCGGCTCGTCGTGCCGGGGATCCTCGGGCACGGCGTGAGCGCGGCGGACAAGGAGGTGCTCACCCGGCTCCTCGCGGCGGAGCTCGCGCCGGCCGGCGTGCGGGTCGTCGGGCTGCGGCCCCACGCCGTCGTCGACGGGCCCGCGCACGGCTCGTACACGCGCGAGCTGTTCGCGCCCGCCGCGGCCGCCGCCGGGCAGACGGTCCAGGAGCTGCTCGACGACGGCCCCCTGGCTGCGGGGACGCTGCGGGGACGCCTCCCGACGGTCCAGGAGGTGGCCGAGGCTGCCGCCTTCCTCGCGTCCGGCCGCGCCGCGGCGATGACGGGGACGATCGTCAACCTCACGGGCGGCGCGGTGCCCGACTGACCGTCGTCAGATCCCGGCGACCGCGCCGAGGCGCCCGGCGACGGCGTCGCACGCGGCGACGAGCTCGGCCGGGCCCGCGGAGAGCACGTCGGCGTCGAAGGCCGCGACCCGGGCCGCGAGCGCCACCCACGACCACGACCCGAGCGTCACCCGGCAGCGCTCCGCGCCCGCGGCCTCGACCGTGCCGTCCTCGACGAACGGCGCGACCGCGCGCGTCGGGGCGGCGAGCTCGGCCCAGCCCTCGCACGGCCACCGCATGGCCGGGGCCTCCCGGGCCCCTGGGTTGCTGGACGTCGCCGCCGTGCCCGAGGCCCGGTGCGCTGTGCTACCCGTCGCCGTGCTGCCTGTCGTCGTGCTGCCTGTCGTCGTGCTGCCCGTCGCCGTGCCGCCTGTCGCCGTGCTGCCTGCGGGCGGCACGGGGCCCGCGACGGCGCCCGTGAAGCGCGCCGCGACGAACGCGCCGACGTCGCCGCCGGGCACCTCGCGCGCGACGAACCGTGGTCCGGTCGGAGCGCGCGGCGTCATCCGGTCGAGCCGGAAGGTGCGCCAGTCGTCGCGGTCGACGTCCCACGCCACGGCGTACCAGCGCCCGTCGTGCACGACGACGTGGTGCACCTCGGCGCGGCGCGGCGGCCGGACGCCGGTGCGCGGGTCGTCGGGCTGCGCCGTCCCGGATGTCGCGCCGCGGCTCGCGTCCGGGTTCGCGTCGGGGTTCGCCTCCGGTGGCGCGTCGAGCGCCACGATCGCGTAGTCGAAGCGCAGCACCTCCCGGCGGCGCGCCGCCGCGCTCACGGCGAGCAGGACGTCGAGGTCGACCCGGACGGCCGGGCGCCCAGGTGTCGGGACGACGGTCGTGACGTCGACCGCGTCGACGCGGTGCCGCAGCCGGGCGGGCAGCACCTGCCGGACCGTCGTCAGCGCCCGGACGGACGCCTCCGCGAGGTCGTCGCCGACGCCGCTCGCGGTGACCGTCCGCAGCGCGACGGCCAGGGCGACGACCTGCTCGTCGTCGAACAGGAGCGGCGGGAGCTCGGCGCCCGCGTCGAGGCGGTAGCCGCCCACGCGCCCGCGCGTCGCCACGACCTGGTAGCCGAGCTCGCGCAGGCGGTCGACGTCGCGCCGGACCGTGCGGGCGTCGACGCCGAGACGCGCGGCCAGCTCGGGTCCGGTCCGGTCCGGGCGCGACTGGAGCAGCGCGAGCAGCAGGAGGGTGCGGCGCGACGTCTCGGTCATGGCTCCATGCTCCCGCAGAATGCGGACACGAATCGTCCTGATGGAGCGCGAGAGTCGTGGGGTGCGCCCGGGTCGTCGGCCCGGCGCGCGGCCCGCGGCGACCGTCGCGGGTCACGAGCCTCCCGAGGAGACCTCATGTCCGTCCAGACCACCCCGCACCTCAACTTCCGCGGCGACGCCCGCGCCGCGCTCGAGCTCTACCGGTCGGTGTTCGGGGGAGAGCTCGTCGTCACGACGTGCGGCGACCTCGGCCAGGCTGCCGACCCGGCGGCGGGCGCCCTCGTCGTCTGGGGCCAGGTCAGCGCCCCGAGCGGGTTCCGCGTCATGGCCTACGACGTCCCCGCCGACCGACCCTGGAGCCCGGGCGAGGCGCCGTTCTTCGTGTCCGTGCGCGGCGACGACGTCGAGGAGGTCCGCCGCTGCTGGGACGCGCTCGTCGACGGCTCGACCGTCGTCGCGCCGCTCGCGTCGTCCGACTGGGCGCCCGCGTACGGCATGCTCACCGACCGGTTCGGCGTGACCTGGGTGCTGGACGTCGCCGCGCCCCGCTGACCGGGACGTCGACCGGCGAGCACGGGACCGGCGACCGGATCGGAGGCGATCCGGTCGCCGGTCCCGTGCTCGCGCACCGGGAGGTGTCAGGCTCAGGCGCGGCGGCGCACCAGCGCGACCGTCGCGAGCCCGCCGAGCACGAGCAGGAGCGCGAGCACCAGGGCGGACGCCGTGTCAGCACCGGTCGAGGCGAGCCCCGCGGACCCGGGGGCGGACGTCGGGCCGGCAGTCGGTCCGGGCGTCGGGGTCGGCGTCGGGGTGGGTGCCTGGTCGTAGGTGTTCGTCACGACGAGCTCCGCCGTCTCGTCCTCCGCGACCGTCACGCTCTCGGGCGTCACGACGGTCTGGGTGAGGAGCGTGGTCGCGGTGCTGCCGTCGACGGTCTCGGTGACCGTGCAGGTCGTGCCGGCGGGGATGCCGTCGAGCTCGAGGGCCACGTTGTCCCCGCCCGTCAGCCCGCCCGGGAGCTCGACCTCCTGGTCGAACGCGCCGTCCGGGTCGTCGCACGTCAGGGCGAGGGTGATCGGTCCCTGAGCGCCTGCGGCGGGACCGTCGACGGCCTTGCGCACGAGCAGGCCGCCCGTGGCGACGTCGTACGTGTTCGTCACGGTGACCGTGGCGGTGTCGCCGTTGCTGATGACGACGGACTCGGGGGCGATGTCGGTCCCCGTGACGACGACGCTGCCGTTGTCACCGTCGTCGGTCTCGGTGACCACGCAGGTCCACTCGGCGGGCAGCCCGCTCACGACCTCCGTGTGCTCGCCCGCGGCGGCTCCGGCGGGGATCGTGACCGTCCGCTCGACCGTCTCCCCACCCTCCGGCGCGGTGCACACGATGTCGAGCACCACGTCGGACTGCAGCCCGGCGCCGTCACCGGTCACGACCTTGGTGACCTCGAGGCTGCCCGCGGCGAACGGTTCGAGCAGCGCCCCGGCCCGCCGTGTCAGCTGGGCCGGCTGCGCGAGGACGAGCTTCTGCGCCTCGGTGCGGCCCGCGTTCGAGCCGTCGTAGAGGTAGACCGTGCTCTCGAGGACCGAGACCTGTCTGTCGAGCACGAAGCCGCGGGGCGGGGTGTCCCCGGCGAGGCGCGCCCAGAGGGTCGCTCCCGGCTCGACCGTGTCCCCGTCGGCGAGGAGGTTGGTGCCCTCGGGGTCGGTGAACACCTCGGCGCCGAACGACTGGATCGTCGCGGGCCCGTCGGCCTCGACGGTGAAGGGCCCGACGATGTCGCCCGTCGTCGGTGCGGCGAGGTTCTCGGGCGTCACCTCGAGCAGCGGGGGCGTGGGCTCGGGCGAGGGCCCGTTCGCGATGGCGTCCGCGACGATCTGCGCGGTGTACGGCCGCACGGGGTCGGTCGTCGAGAGCACGTACTCGTCGGAGAAGAACCAGATCGCGGCCTGGACCGCGGCGGCGCGCGCGTTCGCCGAGGGGGCGGCCGCGGGCTCACCGGTGACGGGGTAGTAGTTGTGGAGGATGTAGCCGACGTACCCGAGGTTGGGCACGTTCGCCTCGTCCCAGGTGCCGATCTCGTAGTTGACCCCGGTCCGCGTGTCGGTGAGCAGGTCGATGCAGTAGGTGAACGTCGTCTGGCCGGACACGGCGTCCGTGACCTGGATCGCCCCGGCGAAAGCCGCGTCGTTGGCGGTCGATCCGGCGGGCACGTCCGCGGGATAGCCGGCGAGCGGGTCGAACCCGGCGGGCGCGGTGAAGCCCGCGACAGCCTGTCCCGCGCCGAACCCGGTGATCGAGATCTCCGTGAAAGGGCCCCGTGGCCCGGCGCCGACCCCGTCCGGGTCCGGCTTCGCGTGCGCGGGCGGAGAGCCGAGCACGAGCAGGACGGCGAGGAGGGCGAGCGTGGAGAGCCAGGCCACCGCTCTCGCCGAACCGGTCCGGGACGTCGTCGCTGCGTGCACGGTTCCCCCTGAGGTGCGTCGAGACGGGCGGTTCTCAGAGTCCCACCATGACGTGACGCGCGCCACACTTTCCCGCATTCGATCGTCCGGCGTGTCGGCTGTACGTGCCGGGACGCGGGCTCCTCCCTCCAGGTGCAGGGGGACCGAACCGAGGGGGAACCCATGCCCGGAAGCAAGAAGTCGGCACCGCGGAAGCCGAGCCGGCGCGAGGTGCCGCAGACGCCCGACACCGTCGACGCGCTCTACCCGCCGCTGCCCGAACGCATCCCGCTGACGCTCGAGTCCATCGCGGGCGACGAGCCCACGTACGCGGAGATGCTCGAGTCCATCTGCGGCGCGACCGACGACTCCCAGCCCGTCGAGCAGTACGACGGCACGCTCGGCGTCACGCGCGCGTACGTGGACGCCCACCAGAAGCAGGCCGTCCAGGTCCAGTGGAACGCGGGCCTCGGCGGCGTCTTCACCAACCCCGGCAACGTCGACGGCGTGCGCTGGGGGAGCGGCACCCTCATCGCGCCCGACCTGGTCCTCACGTGCGGCCACCTGTTCGACCAGAGCGCGGACGGCTGGGTCCTGCCCCGGCAGAACGGGTCGATGCAGGTCATCACGCCGCAGCAGATCGCGACGAGCATGCATATCAACGTGCTGTTCCAGGTGGACCCGTCCGGTGTCCTGCGCACCGAGCAGAGCTTCCCGATCGTCGCGCTCGTCGAGTACCGGCTCGGCGGCCTCGACATGGCCGTCGTGCGCGTGGGCGGCAACCCGGGGAACACCTACGGGTTCACGGCCGTCGCCGCGGCCAACCCGGCGGTGGGCGACATGCTCGCGATCATCGGGCACCCCGCCGGGATGCCCAAGCGTGTCGAGGCCGGCCCGGCGACGGTCGTCACGACGAACCAGGTCCGCTACGACGACATCGACACGCTCGGCGGCAACTCCGGGTCCGGGATCCTCGGGCCCGCGGGCGAGCTCGTCGGCGTGCACACGAACGGCGGCTGCAACGCGGCCGGGACCGGGTCGAACTTCGGCACGGCGATCGCGGGCATCCGCGCCGCCTCGCCGACGCTCCAGGCCCTGCCCCACGGGGCGCGCACCGCGACCGCCGACGACGGCTTCACGTCCCTCGCGCAGGACGTCATCGCGACCGTCAAGGCCGCCGACCAGGTCGGCACGCTCCTGGGCGCCGACACCGCCCGCGCCGTCGACGTGCTGACGATCCGGCAGGCCGACTCGCACACGGTCGCCGACCAGATCGGGACCTCGTTCCTCCGGGACCAGGGCGGCACGCCGCGCGCCCTCGACTCGGTCTTCCAGGGCGACACCCGCTTCGCCGCGGACAACCCCGTCGGCACCGGGCTCGCGGGCGACGTCGGCACCGGGCCGGGCGACACGCTCCAGGAGGGCATCTTCGACCCCGGCGACCTCGTCGACCCCGTGGTCAACCCCGCGATCGGGCGGCTCGTGCAGGCCGGTGTGCTCGCCGGGGCGCGACCCTTCGTCCAGGGCGCGGAGTCGCTCGTGGACGAGGAGGGGCCGGGCGGGGCGGTCGACGTCGTCGGCGCGCTCGTCGAGGCCGTCGCCGAGGCGCGCGCGACCCTCGAGGCCGTCGAGGCCACGCTCGCCGAGCTCCAGGCCGGGCAGTGACCCGGGCGACCTCGCTCACGGACCGGACCGGGAGACCGCGATGATCGGCATCGTGTCGCACGCGGACGACCTCCACACCACGGAGGTCGTCCGCCACCTGGACGCGCTCGGCGCGCCCCACGCGCTCCTCGACACGGGGCACGCGCCCCGCGACGTGGCGCTCACCTCGACGCAGGACGCCGCGGGGTGGCGCGCCGACTGGGTCGACACGAGCGCCGAGGGCGTGAGCGCGGTGGACACCACCACGCTGCGCGCCGTGTGGTGGCGCCGCCCGCAGCCGTTCGCGCTGCACGACGACCTGCGCTCCGCCCAGGACCGCGGCTTCGCCCACGGGGAGGTGGCCGCGGCGGTGTCCGGGCTGTGGTCGTGCCTGCCCGCCACGTGGGTCAACGACCCGGACCGCGACGAGGCCGGGTCCCGCAAGATGTGGCAGCTCCAGGTCGCCGCGCGCCTGGGGCTGCGCGTGCCGCGCACGTGCATGACGAACGACCCGGCCCGCGCCCGGGAGTTCCTGCACCGGGAACCGGGGCGCGTGATCTTCAAGCCGTTCAGCGGCACGCCCGCGACGTGGCGCGAGACCCGCCCCGTGCGGGAGGCGGACCTCGCGCTCATCGAGAGCGTGCGCTACGCGCCGGTCATCTTCCAGGAGGCCGTCACGGGGTCGGACGTGCGCGTGACGATCGTCGGCACGGAGCTGTTCGCGGCCGAGCTGCGCACCGAGGAGTCGGCGTACGCGTACGACTTCCGCGTCGACACCCACCACTGCCCGACGTCGGTGCACGACCTTCCCGAGCACGTCGCCACCGCGCTCCTGCGGCTCATGGAGGTGCTCGGCCTCTGGTACGGGGCGGTCGACCTGCGCCGCACGCCCGAGGGCGACTACGTGTTCCTGGAGATCAACCCGGCCGGGCAGTGGCTCTTCGTCGAGTACGCGACCGGGCAGCCGATCGCCGCGGCGCTCGCGGCGCTGCTCGCGCGTCTCGACCGCGAGGAGGCCCCGGGCGCGACGCGGCGGCGCACCTGGCGCGGCAACGCGGACTGAGCGTGGGTCCGGATCCGGGTCCGGGTCCGGGTGCGGATGCGGATGCGGGCCGGGCAGCGCCGGTGCGCGTCAGCGCCAGCGGTCGCGCCACCGCTCCCACGGTGGCGCGACCGTCCAGTTGAGGCGCAGCGTGCGCCACGCGCGGTCCATGCGGCGACGGCGCTGGCGTCGCCCGCGCAGCGAGCGCGCCGACACCCCGACGCGCCACGACCGGTCGAGCACCGTGCGTCGGCCCGGACCGAGGCGGAACGACAGGTCGAGGTCGTCGTGCACCTCGGGGTCGTCGCGCACGACGGCGTCGCGCACGGCGGTCCACGCCGAGCGGCGCAGGGCCATGCACGAACCCCAGAGCGCGGTGTGGCCGAGCGCGAGGTGGCACAGCACGTAGTACGCGCCGAGATAGACGATCGCGACGGCGGCGCGCGCGCCGCGCGGCAGGTCGTCGAACGTGCCGGTGCCGGTCATCGCGTCGAGGGTCGGGTCGGCGGCCATGCGGTCCACGACGCGCTGCACCCACCCCGGGTCGGGGAGCGAGTCGGCGTCGAGCCGCGCGATGACGTCGCCGCGCGCGGCGTCGTACCCGGTCGCGGCGGCGGCGGGGATGCCGACGCGGTCCTCGCGCACGACGACGGCACCCCAGCGCCGCGCGACGAGCGCCGAGTCGTCGCGGGACGCGTTGTCGACGACCACGACCTCGAGCGGCGCGACGGTCTGCTGCGCGATGCGCGCCAGGCAGCGATCGAGGGCGGCGGCGTCGTCGCGGACGGGGACGACGACCGACACGGTCGGGGCGGTCCGGCGCGTCACGGTCGGACCTCGCGGACCGCGGTGCCGCGCGCGAGGAGGACCCCGGCGACGGCGGAGCCGAGCAGCCCGGTCGCGAGGTCGGTGACCGTGTCGCCGTAGCCGACGCCGATCCGGTCGTCGAGGAACGTGTGCCCGGCCCACTCGCCGAGCTCCCACAGGATCGCGAGGACCGCCCCGAGACCCGTGGTCACCACGACGACGCCCGTGCGCCACGGCCGGTCGTCGGCGTGCGGGGCGGGCAGCGCCCTGACCCGGACGAGCGTCACCGTCGCGAGCGCCGCGATGAGCCCGGTGCACACGGCGTGCACCGGCAGGTCGAGCCACGGCACCGCGCGGTACCACTCGAGCTGGGCGGCCCAGGCGGAGGCGAGCAGCGCAGCCCCGTAGCCGACGTCGAGCACGCCGGTCACCCCGAGGGCGCGCGGCACCATCGTCCCGCCGAGCACGAGCAGGAACAGCGCGACGCCGACGCCGTCGAGCGCCGCGCCGGCCGCGACGACGCTGAGCGCGGCCGCGGCCCGGACCGCGTCGCCCGCGACGAGCGCGCCGCGTCCCGGGGCGGCGAGGGAGGGGCCCGCCGTGGGGGCGGGGGTGGCGGGCATGCGGGGCTCCTGGGAGGGTGGTGCGGCGGCGGGGATCACAGCCTCACACCCCGCCGCCGCGTTCGCACGCCCGTCCGCCGGGAGCGCTCGTCGCGCCTCCCGAGGCGCCCGGGGGTCGGGTCGGTGGTCACGTGACCCAGCCTCCACCGCGGAGCCGCGGTGCTCACGGTGCGGGCGCCTCGATCCCGATGCCCTCCAGGAACCGGGCGGAGTCGCTCCCGGCGACGAACGGGCGCGCCGCCGTCATGACGACGCGCGCGTTCTCCGGCGTGCGGACCTCGACCTCGACGGACCCCCACGGCATCTCGCGCGGGCCCGTCGTGCAGCCGGGCGTCACCGCCTCGCACGCGGCGACGATCGCGTCGACCTGCGACAGGACGCACGAGAAGCTCACCGTCAGGGCCGGAAGGTCGGGCGCCGGGGTGCCCGGGACGAGGAGCACGTCCTGGAACGCCCAGCGCCGCAGGTGCACCACGCCGCCCGGCACGGAGAACAGGTCGACGAACCCGAGCCCGCGCGTCCAGAGCTCGACGGACGCCGCGAGGTCGTCCGTCGGGACGGTCACGAGCTGCGGCATGCCGTAGATGCCGCGGAACGGCTCCGGGGCGACGGCGTCGGGCCCCGGGGCGGGGACGGGGGAGAGGTCGAAGGCGGGGAACGTGTCGGTCATGCGGGCAGCCTGCGCCCTGACGTCGCGTCAGGGTCAAGCGCCCGCGCGCGCCTCGTCGGCCAGCAGCGCGTACACGACGCCGTCGACCCAGCCCAGGTCCCGGTGCAGGGAGTCGCGCACCCCCACGCCCTCGCGCCGCATCCCCACGCGCTCCATGAGCCGCCACGACGGCTCGTTCGCGAGGAACGCGTTCGCCACGACGCGCCGCAGCCCCAGGTCCTCGAAGCACACCCGCAGGAGCGCCCGCACGGCTTCCGTCGCGTAGCCCTGCCCCTGGTGCGCCGGGTCGAGCACCCAGCCGATCTCGGCCTCGTCGTCGTGCGGACGGTCGACGACGTCGCGCTGCGCCCAGCCGTCGCGCACCGCGAGGTAGAGGTCCCCGACCACGGCGCCCTCGCGCTCCACGACGAGCGTCGTCGCGAGCCGCCCCGGCTCGACGTGGTGCTCGCGCCACTCCTCGACCGCGGTGAACCGCTGCGTGAGCCACCGGTCCACCTCGGGCAGGCTGCGGTAGGCGAACAGCGCGTCGGCGTCGTCCGGCCGGGCGCGGCGCAGCGTCAGGCGAGCGGTCCGCACGGGCCACGCGACCCGCTCCAGGGCGTCGGGGCGCACGTCGGTGGCGTCGGTCATGCGCCCACCCTGGCACGTGCGCGGCCTGCGCATCGAGGGGATTCCCGCGGCGCGGGACCGTCGGTCCGCACGGCGGCCCCGACGACGGGCGCGCGCGACGGCACGCCCCGCCCCAGTCTAGGGTCGCCCCCATGACGCTGTTCCTCGACGACCCCGACCAGGGTCTGTCGCCCGCGACGAGCCACCCCGCCTTCGTGTCCCTCGCGCCGGAGCCGTTCTACGACGAGGGCGAGGACTTCGCGCCGTTCGGCAACGACTCCGGGCACGACGCGCTGCGCGACCTCGAGGAGTGGTACGCCGCGGACGGGCGCGACGACGCGCTGCCCGCCTTCGTCGACGGCCTCCTCGCCGCGTGGGACCTCGGCGTCCCCGAGGACGTCTGGGCGGCCGGTCGGCAGGGCGCGGTGGACCGGCTCGGTCGCGGCGACGTCGACGAGGCGGCGCTCGCGGCCGAGGCCCGCGCGCAGATCGCGATCGTGCTCGGTCAGCTGAAGATCCGCGGCGGCCTCACGCCGCACGCGCGGGCCCTGGGCACCGCGGTGCTGGACGTGCTCGCCGCCCTCAACGACCACGCGCGGGTCGTGAGCCCGGGCTGGCGGTACGCCGACGCCGACGCCGCGGCGACCGCCGCGATGGCCGCCGTCGTGCGGGCCGCGCCCGACCTGACCTGACGGCCCTGCCCTATGCCGACGGCGGGTCGTCGTCGGCCCGGCCGCCGACGAGGTTCCGTACGCGCTCCCTGCGCGCCCGGTAGCGCGCCCCGAAGCGCTCCTGCGCGCGGGCGAGCCGGTGCGGCCGGCGCCCGTACCGGCGTCGGGCCCAGAACGACGACGGCTTCGCGAGCCGCACCGCGCCCACGAGCGCGACGACCGGGACCACCACGCCGACCAGGCCCGTCGCGAGCTTGCCCTTGAGGACGCACACGAACGCGAGCGCGAGGTGCACGACGACCGTCACGGTGTACGCGAGCCAGCCGCCGGAGGTGCCGTCCGAGGTCACGCCGATCGGTGACGCGGACAGGAGCAGCGCCCCGCCGAGCGCCCCGCCGACGAGGATCGCGTCGATCGAGCGCCGACCCTCCTCGGACCAGTAGACGTCGTCGACGTAGAGCCACAGCGCGAACTCGTCGAGCGCGAGCGCGGCGCCCGCGCCGAACAGCAGCGCGAGCACCTCCGACCACGGGTGCCCGGGGGAGTAGCGGAACTCGAGCATGCCGGTCAGCAGCACGAGCAGGATGCCCCACACCTGGTGGTGCACGTGGACGCCCCCGATCGACACGTCCCCGAGGAGGGACCGCCCCGACGGCGGCCGACCGTCGTCCGGGGGCTCGTGCCCGGGCGCCCCCGTGGTCGTCGCTGCGGCGGCCTCGGTGCGGGCGCGGATGCGGCGCGTGATCGACCGCACGACGACGAACGTCACGACGAACCCGACGAGCGCGAACAGCGCCGGGGCGCGGCCCGTGCCGACGACGTGCTCGGTGTACCAGCCCACGGGTCCCCCTCCCGGCCGGTGGTCCCGGCTCCATCGTCCGGGGTCCGGGGCGGCCCGTCGAGCGGGGCGCCCCGGACCGGCGCTCAGCGGGCCGGGTCCGTCATGCCCGCGGGCACCTCGTGGAGCGCGCCGTCCCGGTCGAGCTCGAGCCGCACGTCGACCCCGAGGCGGTCGAGGAACCCGTCGTCGTGGCTCACCACGAGCAGCGCGCCCGCGTAGCCCGACAACGCCTCGACGAGCCGCTCGACGCTGCGCACGTCGAGGTCGTTCGTCGGCTCGTCGAGCACGAGGAGGTGCGCGGGCGGGTCGGCGAGCAGGAGGCGTGCGAGCGCGACCCGGAACCGCTCCCCGCCCGACAGCGTGCCCACCGGGCGGTCCACGGCGGACCCCCGCAGGAGCAGGCGCGCGAGGTGGTTGCGGACCGTGCCCGGAGCCGTCCCCGGGGCGCCGTCGCGGACGTTGTCGAGCGCGCTGCGCGCGTCGTCGAGCCCGTCGAGCCGCTGCGAGAGGTACCCGACCCGGTCGGTGAGGAGCGTCCCGCCGGCGCGTCCCGGCTCGGGCGTGCGCCCCGCGAGCAGGTTCTCCAGGAGCGTCGTCTTGCCGGTGCCGTTGGCCCCCACGAGCGCGACCCGCTCAGGTCCCTGGAGGACGACGGTGCGGTTCGTCCCGTGCAGCTCGGCGAGGCGACGGCCGCGCGGGACGTCGGGGTCCGGCAGCACGAGGTGCACGTGCTCGTCGTCGCGCACCCGGGCCGCCGCCGCGTCGAGCGCCTGCTGCGCGGCCTGGACCCTGGCGTCCAGGCCCTGGCGCATCGAGCCGGCCGAGACCTGGGCCGCGGACGCGCGCAGCCCCATGGAGATGCGCGAGCCGGTGCGGTTGGCCTGGGCGGTCCGCGCCGTCCGCTCGCGGCGTGCGAGCTTGGTCTCGGCCTCCACGCGCTGGCGCTTCTCGGCGCGCAAGGTCTGCTCGGCGGTCCGCGCCGCCTGCGCCGCCGCGGCCTGGTCGGCCTCGAGCTGGGCGCGCCACGCGCTGTACGGGCCGCCGAACGTGGTCAGCGTGCCCGCGTGCAGCTCGGCGGTCTCGTCGACGTGCTCGAGGAGCTCCAGGTCGTGGCTCACGACGACGAGCGTCCCGGGCCAGTCGTCGACGAGCGCGGCGAGCCGGGCGCGCGTACCGCGGTCGAGGTTGTTCGTCGGCTCGTCGAGCAGCGTGATGGCGCTGCGCCGCACCCGCAGGCCGCTGATCGCGACGAGCATCGCCTCGCCGCCGGACAGCTCGCCGACGCGCCGGTCGAGGCCGACGCCGTCGAGCCCGATCTCGGCGAGCGCCTGGGCCGCTCGCGCCTCGACGTCCCAGTCGTCGCCGACGGCGTCGAAGTGCCGCTCGTCGACGTCGCCGGACTCGATCGCGCGCAGGGCGTCGAGCGTGCGGTCGATGCCGAGCAGGCGCGCGACGCTCGCGTCGAGGCCGAGCGTGAGCGTCTGCGGGAGGTAGGCGACGTCGCCGGTGGTCGTCACACGCCCGGACGTCGGCGTGAGCAGGCCGGCGACGAGGCGCAGCAGCGTGGACTTGCCGGCGCCGTTGTCGCCGACGAGGCCCGTGCGGCCGGTGCCGAACGTGCCGGAGAGGTGGGAGAGCGCGACGGTGCCGTCGGGCCACTCGAACGTGAGGTCGGTCAGCGTCACCGCGGACCGGTGCAGGGTGGACATGGGTGTGCTCCTCGGCCCGCGGTGCCGCGGGCGTGGTCGTGCCGGGAAGGACGGGCGGGACGTCGTCGCGCGGGCGCGCGGACGGGCCGCCGGTGGCGGGAGCGGTGGGGCGTCGTCCAGGCACGCCGGGGCCGCGGCACGAGCCGGGCCAGGGTCGCCGAGGAGGGCTCCGACGGGGCGGAGCGGGGGCGAGGGGTGCGCTGGGGCGGGCCGCCGACGGCTCGGCGGCTAGAGTCTGTCGACCTCGATGAGCACGCGTCGATGCTATCAGCGCGGCCCGGACGGGTCCGCGGGCGCGGGGCCCGTCGGTGCCCCCGGAGCCCGCTCCGCCTCCGTGACGAGCGAGGCGACGAGGGACGCGACGAGCGCCGCCGCGGCCGCGCCGGGGTGCGGTCGCGTGACGAGCCCGAGGGACCACGCCTCCGGTGCGTCGAGCGGCACGGCGACGGCGCCGGGCGCGGGCTCGTACATGTCCGCGGGGACCACCGCCACGCCGAACCCGGCGGCGACGAACGCGGGGAGGTCCCCGACGTCGGCCACCTCCGTGTCCGCGCGCGGCGCGACGCCCGCGTGCGCGAACGCCCGCTCGGCGACCACCCGGTTGCCGAACCCGCGCGGCGTCGTCACCACGTGCTCGTCGGCCAGGTCGCCGGGTGCGACGGACCGCGCCCGGGCCAGCGCGTGGTCGGCGGGCAGGACCGCGACGAAGGTCGACGACGTCAGGCGCGTGTAGCGCAGGCCGGGATGGTCCTCGGGCCCCAGCCCGGTGAACGCGACGTCCACGACGCCGCGCCGCACGTCCTCCCCGAGGCCCGTCGACCCGGCGGGCGACGGCGTGAGGCGCAGCACGACGCCGGGGTGCCGGTCGCGGAACGCGGCCAGGGTGCGCGGCAGCCCGAGGTACCCGAGGTTCGTGAACACCCCGAGCCGCACGGTGCCGCGCACGTGGTGCGGTCCGGGGGCGACGGCGGCGCGGGCCTGGTCGACGGCGTCGAGCACCGCCCGGGCCCGGGGGAGCAGCGCCTCCCCCTGCGACGTGAGCGCGACCGAGCGCCGCGTGCGCTCGAACAGGCGGGCGCCGAGCTCCGCCTCCAGCGCGCGCACGCCCGCCGAGACGCTCGACTGGACGGCGAAGACGCGCGCGGCGGCGCGCGTGAAGCTCAGCTCCTCGGCCACGGCGACGAAGTACTCGAGCTGGCGCGTCTCCATGCCGCTCAGCCTAACGATCATTCATCGCGTAAGACGATCAGAAGGATCGGCAGAAGTCGTTGGACACGATCACGGACCCCGGCGCACCGTGGACGCATGACGACGACCTCGGCACCCCCGACCCGCTCCGCACCCGCGCGACCGGACGACGCGCAGCGGCCCTCCTGGCCACCGCGTGCGCGGCGCGCGCGGCCGCTCGTCTCGCACGGGTCCGGGTTCCTCGTGGTGGCGCTCGCGTTCGCGACGGCGATGGCGTTCTCGACGGTCCCGACGCCGCTCTACCCGCTGTACCAGGCGCGCGACGACCTGCCGACGGTCGCCGTGACCGTCGTCTTCGCCGCGTACGCCGTCGGTGTCGCCGCGAGCCTCTACCTCGTCGGGCACCTCAGCGACCGGTTCGGCCGTCGTCGCGTGCTGCTCCTCGGCCTCGCGGCCGAGCTCGTCGCGGCGGTGCTGTTCCTGCTGCTGGACGGCCTGGGCGGCCTCGTCGTCGCGCGCCTCGTCTCGGGCGTGGGGATCGGGGCCGTCACCGCGACGGCGACCGCGCACCTCGCCGAGCTCCGCGCGGCCGCCCGCCCCGGCGGCCCGGCGGACACGAGCGCCGTCGCGGGCCTGGCGAACATCGGCGGCCTCGCGCTCGGCCCGCTCGTCGGCGGGCTGCTCGCCCAGGCCGCGCCCGCGCCGCTCACGACGCCGTACGTCGCCTTCGCCGTCCTGCTGACCGCGGCCGTCCTCGCCGCCGCGCTCGTGCCGGAGACCGTGGCGCCCGCCGCCGCCCCGTACCGCTACCGCCCGCAGCGGGTCGCCGTGCCGCGCGCCGGGCGCGGCACGTTCGCCGCCGCGGCCGCCGCCGCGTTCGCGGGGTTCGCGGTCTTCGGCCTCTTCACGTCCCTCACGCCGAGCGTGCTCGCGACGGTCATGCACGAGGAGTCGCGCCTCGTCGCGGGCCTCGTCTCCGCCGCGGTGTTCGCCATGGCCGCCGTCGCGCAGCTCGCGACGGGCCGGCTCGCCCGCCGGCGCCAGGTCGCGCTCGCCGTCGCGCTGACCCTCGTGGGGCTCGCCCTGCTCGCCGTCTCCGTCGGCACGGCGAGCCTGCCCGGGTTCGTGGCGAGCGCCGTCGTCGCGGGCGCGGGCGTGGGCATCCTCTTCCGGGGCGCGCTCGCGACGGCAGGGGCGCTGGCCGACCCGGGCCGCCGGGGCGAGGTCCTCGCGGGGGTCTTCCTCGTCGCGTACGTGGGGCTCGCCGTCCCCGTCCTGCTCCTCGGGCTGTCGCTCACGGTCGAGCCGCTGCGCCTCATGGTCGTGGTGTTCGCGGCGGCGACCGCGCTGCTCGTCGCGGCGGCCGCCCCGGGGCTGGCCCGCCGGTCCTGAGCGCACGGGCGGGGCGGACCGCGGCGCGGCCCGCCCCGCCGCGGGTCAGCGGGCGAGCTCGACCCGCGCGACGCCCCAGCCGAGGGCGTCGTGCCCGACGACGCGCCACCCGGCGCGTGCGGCGAGCCGCGCCACGTCGGCGGGCGTGCGCGGTCCGGACCCCGTGGTCGCGAGGGACAGCAGCGCGTGCTCGTGCGCGTGCGGGCTCAGGCCGTCGGGCGTGAGGTCCTCGACGAGCACGGCCCGACGCGCGGCGGCCCGCATCGCGGCGAGGAGCGCGACCACCTCGTCGTCGGTACGGTGCCCGGTGCCGAGCGCGCACACCGCGAGGTCGGCGACGGGCCACGAACCGGACGAGACGTGGGGCGAGCCCGTGCCGGCCTGCTCGCGCAGGACGGCGAGGGGGACGGGGTCCTCGACGAGCGTCGTCGTGCGGTCGCCGGGCACGTCTGCGAGCAGGTCGGCCACGACGAGCGCCCCCGGCCCGCCGACGGCCACCGACCGCGCGTCCGACCACACGGGCCACGTCGGGAGGCCGGTGAGCACGTACGGCAGGACGTCGGCGCCCCCGACGACCTCCGCGGCGAGGTCGGCGTCGGCCTCGACCTCCGCACGCAGGGTCTGGCCGCGCGAGCGCGCCCACGCCGGGGCACCCTCGCGCAGCGCCGGGGCGAGCGCGGCGAGCGCGAGGACGGCGTCGGCCTCCAGCCCTTCGTACTCGTCGCGCGCGTGCTCGTCGTCGAGGAGGTCCTCGCCCGCGTCGGCCAGGGCGACCGTCTCTCCGTCCGAGGTCACGACCCCCGACGCCGCGAGGACGTCCACGAGGACCCGGACCGCCCCGGGCGCGACGCGGGCCGCCTCGGCGAGCGCCGCGACGTCGCGCGGGCCGTCGCCGAGCGCGTCGAGCAGCCCGAGCTGCAGCGCGGCGCGCGTCGCGAACCACGGCACGGGGGACGGCACGCCCGCGGGCTGCGCCGTGGGGAGGTTGCCGGTCGCGGTGCTGCCCGGGACGCCGCCCGAGGTGTCGCCGACGGTGCTGCCCGCCGTGTCGCCCGGCCTCGCGCCCGAGGGCGCCGGTTGCGCGTGCCAGTACCCGGTGACGTCGACGTGCGTGCGGGGCACGGCGCGCTCGCGCGTGAGGTAGCGGCGCACCGGGAGCAGGGCCCGGCTCTCGCTCGCGGCCCACGCGTAGACGTGCCCGGGCCACCAGGCGAGGGCGCGCACCGCCTCGCCGAGCGCGGCACGGTCGCCCTCGGGAGCGACGACCCAGCGGACGGTGTCGCCGTCGCGCAGCGCGAGGTCCTGGCGCGCGGACACGTCGCCGACCGTCACGACCACCTGCACGGGCACGCCCACGGGGCGCTCGTCGAGGAAGCGGCCGATCGCGGGCAGCGCGGTCTCGTCGCCCGCGAGCAGGGCCCAGTCGACGTCGTCGGGCCACACGGTGGAGGCCTTGGGGCCGACGAACCACAGGACGTCGCCCGGGCGCGCCGCCTCGGCCCACGCGGCGGCGGGCCCGTCGCCGTGCAGCACGAGGTCGAGGTCGAGCTCGCCCGCCGCCGGGTCCCAGCGGCGCGGCGTGTAGTCGCGCCCCTGCCGGTTCGGCGCGGGCGGCCAGTCGATGCCGTGCGCACGCTGCACGGGCAGCGCGGACGCGACGTCGCCGTCGGACGCGAGGACGAGCTTCACGTGGTCGTCGAACCACGGCGCGTCGAACGCCGGCATCGGCATGCCGTCGCGCTCGAACGCGCCGAGCTCCGGGCCGACGAGGGTCACGCGCCGCATGCGGGGCGTCACGTCGACGACGCGCGCGACCTCGACGCGCCGCAGGACGAGGGGATGCGTGCGCAGCCGGTGCTGGGCCATCAGGAGAACTGCTCCTCGACGACGTCGAGCAGGGCCATCGCCTCGTGGTAGTCGCTGCGGATCGTCCACGTGGGCAGCTCGTGGGCGTTCCCCGCGGCGAACGACGGCAGCCCGGCGAACACCGGGTCGGCGGCGAGCGCGTCGAGGTCGACCTCCGCGCCGTTGAAGCCGATGACGAACACGTTCGGCGCGGTGACGACCGACGTCACCTGCTCGGCCGACACCTCGAACATGTCACCGCCCGGCGTGTAGGGCTCGGCGCCGGTCTGCTCCTGGATCGGCTGGACCGCGAACCCGAGCCGCTCGAAGATCGCGGGCAGGCCCTCACCCTCCTGGAGGGCGTACGTCGTGCCCTCCGCCGTGCGGGCGAGGAACGCCGTCTCGCCCGCGGGCACGGTGATCGCGTCGCGCACCTCCGCGAGCCGGTCCTCGTACCCGGCGGCGAGCTCGTCGTACGTCGCCGCGTCGTCGAACACGTCCTCGGCGAGGAACGCGAACTGCTCCTGCCACGTCGTGTACGTGCCGCTCACGAGGACGGTCGGGGCGATCCGGCTCAGGCCGTCGTAGACGTCGGTCGCCTGCTTGAGCGGGAAGCCCCACCCGCCGCCGACGATGAGGTCCGGCTGGAGCGCGAGGATCGCCTCGAGGTTGAAGCCGTCCGCGCTCCACTCGAGGAGCTCCGTGCCGTCGTCCTCGGCCTCCTGCGCCCAGAGCGGGGAGAAGGCCGGCTCGGGGTCGTCGGTCACCTCGGGCACCGTGGCGAGGACGGGGACGTCGAGGGCGTAGAGGTACCCGGCGAGCGCATGGTTGAGCACGACGACGCGCTGCGGGTCCGTCGGGACGCTGACCTCGCCCTGGTCGGTCGAGACGACGCGCTCCGCCGCGGTAGCGGACGAGCCGGCGGGCTCGCCGGAGCCCTCGGCCCCGGCGTCGGACGTGGTGGTACCGCCCGAGCACGCGGAGAGCGCGAGCGTCGCGGCGGCGACGAGCGCGGCCAGCGCGGTGAGGGGGCGGCGGGCGGGACGGCGGGACGGCAGCATGGGACCTCGCACTCGGGAGCAGGGACGCGGGGGCCGCACGGCGTCACCGGGGCGCACCTCGCGAGGTTAGGCTAACCACACCTGGGCGCTGTTCCGTGTCCGGACGTGACACGGACCGTCCCGGACGCGACACGACGGCACGACCGGCACGACCGACACGTGACGACCGCACGGTGCGTCGCGGACAGGTCGCGGGATCGTCCCGGCCGGCCGGGGAGAGGAGACCCGCATGACCCCGACCGCGCTGGGCGCCGTCGTCCCCGAGAACGCCGTCCGCTTCCTCGGTCACGACACCCACGCGCACGACGAGCCGCACCTGGTCCACGTCGTCGCGGGCACCGCGGAGCTGGTCGCCGACGGCGCGCCCCTGACCCTGCGCACGCACGAGAGCGTGTGGCTCGCCCCGCGGGTGCCGCACTCCGTGCGGCTGCCGGGCGGGGCGATGGCCCTCGGGCCGGTGCTCTCGCCGGGCGTCGAGCCGCCCGTGCGCGTGCACCGGCTCGGCGTCGTGCCGGCCGTCACGGACGTCCTGACCGCCGTGCTGTGCGCGGGACCGGCGACCCCGGAGCAGGTCGCGCCGTTCCGCGCGGCCCTCGAGGAGGTGCTCCGCGGGGTCGCGGGGGACCACTTCGTGCTGACGCTCCCGTCGCACCCGGTCGCGCGCGCCGTGGCCGAGGACGCCCGGCGCGGGGGTGCGACGCTCGACGAGCTCGCCGACCGGCGGCGCGCGAGCGCGCGCCACGTGCAGCGGCTCTTCGTCGAGGAGACGGGGCTCCCCTTCGGGCGCTGGCGGACGCGCGCCCACCTCAACGTCGCGATCGCGCGGCTGCGTGGCGGTTCGCAGCTCGACGCCGCGGCGCGCGCCGCGGGCTACGCCACCCGCGGCGGCCTGCTGCGCGCCCTCAGCCGGGAGACCGGGCAGCCGGTCGCCGACCTCGCGCGCGACCCCCTGGCGGTCCTCGGCCGCGCACCGCGCGACGTCGCGCGACTCGGGACCCGGACGGATCGCGCCGGTGAGCGCCGGGGCGCCTGAGCGGGATCAGCGGGCGCGCGCGACCCGGTAGCGCAGCGCGGTGCGGACACCCACCTCGTCGACGCTCACCTTCTCCAGGGTGGCGGGGACGCCGCCGTCGAACAGGCGGACGCCGCCGCCGAGGAGCACCGGCATGACGTCGACGGCGAGCTCGTCGACGAGGTCCGCCGCGAGGAGCTGGCGGAAGAGGTCCGCGCCGCCCACGAACGTCACGTCGCGACCGCCGGCGGCCTCGACGGCGCGGCGCACCGCCTCCTCGACCCCGTCCGTGACGAACTCGATCCACAGCCGCTCGTTGCGGCGCGGCGCGACGGGCAGCGGGTGGTGCGTCACGACGAAGATCGGCGCCTGGAACTCGTAGTCCTCCGCGTAGCTGTCGGGGTCCTCGGCGCCGTCGAACGTGCGTCGCCCCATGAGCACGGCGCCGGTCTCGTCCTGGAGCCGGCGCATGTAGTCGCTGCCGACGAGCGTGTCGAAGTCCGCGTAGAGCGCGGCGCTGCTCCCGGCGGCGTCCTGTACGAACCCGTCGAGCGACACCGTCGCCCCGGCGATCACCTTGGCCATGGATCCTCCTCGTCCCTGGTGCGCGGTCGAGGGGGAGACCCGGGGCGCCCCGCGGACTCATCGGTCGGCGGGCGGCCTCCGGCTCGGCCCGCCCCCGCGCGGCGCCTGCCGTCGGGCCGTTCGGCAGTTCTCATTATCGTGTTGACCCTGATCGCGGGCCCTCGTGAGAGTGGCTGCCGTCCCACCCGCTCTCTCACCGTGGAGGCAGCATGCCGGACGACCCTCGCCCACCCGTCCCTCGTCCCCTGACCCGCCGCGCGCTCCTGCGGGGTGCTGTCGTGCTCGGCGCCGCGACCGCGACCGGCACGCTCGCCGGCACCGTGGGGGGCATCGCCGCCCCGGCGCCCGCGCACGCGGCCGTGCCCGGCTTCCCGACGTTCCGCTACCTCGGGCAGCCGCTCGACCGGAGCACGTTGCGGTACAACCCGACGAACGAGCTGATCTTCCCCTCGGTCCGGTACGTCGCCGGGCGCGTCGAGAACCCGCTCGGCCGCTGGTACATGTACTACGCCCCGCACGACGCCCCGGGAGGCATCTGCCTGGCGTACGCGGACTCCGTCACCGGCCCGTGGCGCGAGCACCCCGCCAACCCGATCATCCCGCGCACGTGGGCGGGCTTCGACGTGAGCCACGTGTCGAGCCCCGACGCGTTCTGGAACCCGGCGGACCGCCGGATCTACCTGTTCTTCCACGGCGAGAACCACACGACCCGGGTCGCGAGCTCCGCCGACGGCCGCACCTTCACGTACCACAACCGGGTCGTGGGCACGTACATGCTCCCGGGGGTGAGCGAGACGTCGTACGCGCGCGTCTTCCCCCACCCGACGCAGTCCGGCGTCTACGTCATGCTGCTCATGGGGAACCACGGCGGGACGCGCAAGATCTACGTCGGCTGGTCGCACGCGCTGACGTCCGGCTGGCAGGTCAAGCCGGAGCCGCTCATCACGCCCGCCGCGGGGGAGGGCGGGCAGGTGTCGGGGGCGCACTACTGGTCGCGCAACGGCGGGGGCCACGTCGTGTACCACGCGGGCTCGGGCAACATCCACGTCGCGCGCGTCGGGACGGGCTTCGACCGCGAGGACCACCTCGGCGTCCTGTACGACTCGGGGTCCGCCGCACCGGACCACGGGCGCGCCGCGGCGCCGTCGTTCGTGGAGGTCGACGGCCGCCTGCACATGTTCTACGAGGCCGGCCAGCGCGGCTCCACGACGATCGCCCTCGCGCGCGCGGACTGACGCCCCGGCCGGGCGCCTACCGCCCCGGGCGCCCGGCCGGGCTCGTCACGCGAGGTCGACGTCGGCCCACAGGGCGGCGTGGTCGGACGCCGCGTGCACCGGTGAGGTCATCGTGTCGTAGTGCGGGAACAGGGTCCCGTCCTTCCCGCCCCACACGCCCCGACGGAAGACGGACCCGCCCACGGTGCGCTCGAACAGCGCGGGGGAGAGCAGGACGTAGTCGATCTTCTGGCTCGCGGTCCCGTTGCCGTACGTCCCGGGACGCCCGTCGCCCCGGAAGTCCCGGTGCACGCTGACGTCGCGCAGGTCGGTCCCCTCGAGGAGCGGGCGCAGCGGCACCGACCCCGGGGTGTCGTTGAGGTCCCCGACGACCACGACGTTCTCCTCGCCGCGGGCACGCAGGCCGGCGTAGATCGCCGCGGTGCGGGTCGCCTGGCGGCGCCGGGTCGCGTCCGACTCGGCCTGCGTCCCGTACCCCTTGGACTTGAAGTGGTTGACGAGCACGGTGAGCGTGCCGCCGCCGGGCAGCGTGACGACGTACTCGGGGCAGTCGCGGCCGAAGACGAGCCGGCCGCGCGAGTCCCGGTCGTCGACGTGGGAGCGCACGGTCCCGATCTCGTACGGTCGCCGGGTGAGCAGCCCGACGTCGATCCCGCGGTCGTCGTTGCCGTCGATGACCATGACGTGCGGGTAGAGCGCGCGCCCGGCGCGGGTGACGCCCGCGTCGGTGAAGCGCTTGAGCGCGACGCGGCTCTCGGCCTCGACGACCGCGAGGACGTCCGCGCCGACGTCGGCCACGACGCGCGCCGTGTGCACCATCGCGAGCTCGTCGACCCGGTCCTTGACGAGGTCGACCCAGCCGACCCAGTCGCCCCGCCCGGTCGCGACCACCTCCGTGCGGGCGGTCCCGGCGGCCTGCGACCCGGTGCGGCGCACGAGCCGTCCCCGCACCTGGCGCAGCAGCGCGAGCGCGGCGGCGTCGGCGCGCAGCAGGCCGAGCGTCTCCAGGTGCTCCAGGATCTCGGCGCGAACGTCGGGGCCGTACCGCTCCTCGGCGATCAGGGCGTTGACCCGGGCGTGCGCCGCCAGGACCGCGTTCCCCGCGGTCAAGGGGCCCGCCATCGCGCGCGGCCGCTCGAACAGGTTCTCGACGTTGAACGTCCCGATCCGGACCGTCGCCATCGTGGGCTCCCTCGCGCGGTCCGGGACCCGAGGTGGGTGCGTGACGCGGACCGGCTCCACCAGGAGGGAGGGGCGCGGCCGGTGTCCCGGACGCCGCCGCGCTCGCGGGCGCCGGGGAGCCCGGCCCGCTCGGGCGCGGCCAGCCCGGCCGGTGTCACCGCCACCGGCCGGGCAGACCGTGACCGGCCGGGCGCGCCGGCCGGTGTCCCGTCAGCGTCTGCGCGGGGCGGGCGCCGACGGGTAGATGTCGCGGAACGCGGGCTCGAACGGTCTGGACAGGAGCCGCAGTCCCGCCTGCTCGGGCGTGCGCCCGCCCTTGGCCGCGTTGCACGGCTCGCACGCGGCGACGGCGTTGAGCCACGTCGTCGTGCCGCCCTGGCAGCGCGGGACGACGTGGTCCATCGTCGTCGCGGTGCCCCCGCAGTACGCGCAGCGGTAGCGGTCGCGGCGCAGGAGCGCGGCGCGCGAGTACGGGACGCGGCCCTGGCGCTCGTACACCCAGCGCGCGTGCACGTACCGCACGAGCGCGACCGACCGGGGGCGCTGGTAGGGCCCGAACGTCTCGCCCTCGACGGCCTCCAGCACCTCGGCGACCTGCCGGTGCAGCATGCGGATCGCGTGGCGCAACGACACGCGGCCGAGCTCCTGGCTGCCGCCGAGGTTGTAGATGACCACCTCGCTCATCGTCGCTCCTCCTGTCGTGCGTCGCGTGCCGTGCCCCGGGACGACGAGAGCCGCCCCAGGACGGTGCCCCAGGACGGCTCTGCAGGTGGACGACGCACGTCGTCTACCTGAGGAGCGCCCTTCGGGACGGGTCGACGGACCGCTCGTGCGTCACGCGGGTCCACCTGCCCTTCACCGGTCGTCATGGTCGAGCGTCCGGGCGGGTCTCGACGGGACGCCATGAGGCTATGCCCGCGAGCGCGCGACGTCCACGCCTTTGCGCCGGGGAGGAGTCAGGTGTCGTCCCGCACGTCCGTCTCCGACCCCGCGTCGCCCGACGTCGGCCGGTGCGCGCGCCCGGCACGGGAGAGCTGGACGAGCAGCGCGGCCGACAGGACCCACACGAGCCCCGCGGCCGAGACGGACCCGCCCCCGAACGCGGCGAGCGCCCCGGCGGCCACGACGGGCACGGCGAGCACCAGCGCGGTGCGGACGTCGCGCAGCACGGCGTGCACGCCCGCGGACACCAGCCCGTGGACGGCGAACGCCCCGACGAGCAGCGCGAGCTCGCTGGGCTCGAGCGCGCGCGCCGGGCGGTCCAGGACGCCCCCGAGCGCGCCCGCGAGCGTGGCGAGGGCCCCCGTCGTCACGAGGTGCAGGAACCACGCGACGCGCGGCGGCACGCCGGCCGGGCGCAGGAGCGCCACGCCCGCGTAGCCCGAGCGCACCGTGACCGCCCACAGGCCGACCAGCAGGGTGAACGCCCCTGCGCCCGCCACGAGCAGGGAGCGGTCCCACTCGGCCTCGCTCGCGGCGTCGATCGCCTGGATGAGGCCCTCGCCGTGCACGATGATGACGAACAGCCCGAGCCGCTCGCCGAGATGGGGCACGTCGCTCGCGGCCGCGTCGACCGTCGTCGGGACCTCCAGGTCGCGCCGCCGCCCGCGGTCCGGCGCGCCGGGCCGCGCACGACGCCCGCCCAGCTCCCGCCCCCGGCCCCGGCGCTCGCGGACCTCGTCGAGGCGCTCCTGCGCGCGCCGCACGAGCCGCTCGCCCGAGAGCGTGAGGAGCAGCAGGAGGTCGATCGCGAGGCCGACACCCCACAGCACGTAGCGGGTCTGGCCGTCGGCCCACCACGACACGATCCAGGGCACGACCCCGGCGAGCGCCTGCACGACGGGCAGGTCGACGACGACGGTCGTGCGCCGCCACGGGCGTGCGGCGACGAGGCGTCCCACGACGTAGGCGACGGCGAACGCCTGGGCGTGCTCGTCGTGGATGCCCGGCACGGCGGCGATCATCACGGCGAGCGCGGCCATGCCCGCGAGGATCGGCAGGGACCGCGCACCCTCGCCCGCGACGTTGCCGTACGTGGTGAAGCACGCCCACACGAGCCAGAACGCCGTGTACGCCACGACGTACAGCGCGAGCCCGCCGCCGTCGTGGTCCTCCTGGAGGAGGTGGGCGAGCATGCCGATGCCCGCGACGACGACGAGGTCGAAGAACAGCTCGAGCCAGGAGGCGTGGCGCTCCTCGCCGACCGGCGACGTCCCCGCCGCCGGGGAGGGGGCCGTCACGCGCGCCCGTCGGGCGCGTCGACCGCGGCGGGGGCGGGCGGCGCGGGTTCGAGCGGGAGCCGCACGACGAACCGCGTGTCGCCCGGCACGGACGTCACGGCGAGGTCGCCGTGGTGCTTGTTCACGACGATGCGCCACGAGATGTCGAGGCCGAGCCCGGTGCCCTGGCCGACGGGCTTCGTGGTGAAGAACGGCTCGAAGATGCGGGGGCGCACGTCGTCGGGGATCCCGGGGCCGGTGTCGGCGACCTCGACCTCGGCGTGGTCGTCGACGCGCCGGGTGGTCACGGTGAGGGTGCCGGTGCCGGCCATGGCCTGCGCGGCGTTCTCGACGAGGTTGGTCCACACCTGGTTGAGCTCGGCGGCGTACACGGGCACGGCGGGCAGGTCGGGGTCGTAGCGGCGCACGACCTCGACGCCGTCGAGGGTGTGGTCGAGCATCGTCAGCGTGGAGTCGAGCAGCTCGTGCAGGTCCACGGGCCGGAACGGCGCCCGGTCGAGCTGGGAGTACTGGCGGGCGGCCCCGACGAGCGTCGAGATCCGCACCGTGGCGTCCTCGATCTCGGCCATGAGCTGCTCGGTCTCGATCGTGTACGCGAGCCAGCTCACCGCGCCGGTGAGCGCGCCGGCGTCGACCCGCGCGGCGACGCGGTCGAGCCACGGCTCGTCGATGCCGGCCTGGACGAGCGCGGGGGAGACCCGCCACCCCTCGGGCAGGCCGTGGTCGTCGAGCCAGTCGGTGAGCCGATCCTCCAGGTCGGAGGTCTCCAGGGCGCCGACGGCGTCCGCGGTGCGCGTGTCCGCGTACCGCTCGAGCGCCTCCTCCTGGAGCCGGATCAGCTCGGCGAGCGTGGCGCGGTCGTAGGGGCCGTCGGCGATGAGCGCGAGCTTGTGCCGCATGGCGGCGACGCGCTCGCGCAGCGTGCCGGTGGCGCGCACCGCGGCGGCGGCCGGATTGTTGAGCTCGTGCGTGAGCCCCGCGGACAGGGACCCGAGGGCGAGCAGCCGCTCGCGCTGCCCGACGAGCTGCTGCGCGTCGCGCGTGCCCCAGAACACGCCCTCGAGCAGGTGCACGGCCATGGGGAACCACTCGGTCATGAGCTTGGCGAAGTCGTGGGCCGCGAGGACGAAGAACCGCGAGGGCTCGAGCGCGCGCGCCGAGTGCAGGTAGGTCTGCGGCAGCCGGTCGCCGAGGTAGGCGTTCCACGCCCCGAGGTAGACCCCGACCTGACGGGTGCGCGAGACCTCCACCTCGTCCTCGCCGACGCGGCGGAACAGCGCGACGCCGCCGTCGAGCAGGACGTAGAACGCCTCGGCGGGCGAGCCCTCGTGGAAGAGCCAGCCCGCGTCGTGCCGCTCGACGTGCCCGGTCGCGCACAGCCAGGCGAGCTGGTCGTCGGTGAGGTGCTCGAACAGGAACGTGGCGCGCAGCTCGTCGACGTCGCACGGCAACCACCCGCGCGCGGCGGCGGCCGCGGCGGTGGGGTCGGTCGCCGCGGACGCGGCCTCGGTGGGCGGGGTCGTGGTGGGGTCCTCGGTGCTGGTCACGGTGTCGCCTCCGGGTTCGGTCGGGGCCTGCGTCGTCGGGGCTGTGTCGCGGGGACGAGGGTCAGAGCTGTTCGAGGTAGCGGTGGACGAGCATGACGGCCATGGCGCCCTCGCCGACCGCGGACGCGACGCGCTTGGCCGACTCCGCGCGCACGTCCCCGGCGGCGAACACGCCGGGCACGGACGTCTCCAGGTGGTAGGGCGGGCGGTCGAGCGTCCACCCGGCGGGCGGGGCGCCGTCGTGCAGGAGGTCGGGGCCCGCGAGAACGAACCCGCGGGGGTCGCGCGCGACGACGCCGTCGAGCCAGTCGGTGCGGGGCGCGGCGCCGATGAACACGAACGCCCACCCGCACTCGACGCGCGTGGTGGTGGCGGCGTCGAGGTCGCGCAGCTCGAGGTGCTCCAGGTGGTCGTCGCCCGACGCCGCGACGACCTCCGTGCGGGTGAGGACCCGCACGCGCGGGTGGGCCTCGACCTGCTCGACGAGGTAGGACGACATGGACCGGGCGAGCGAGTCGCCCCGCACGACGAGCGTGACCTGCTTGGCCTCGCGCGCGAGGTACAGCGCCGCCTGCCCGGCGGAGTTCGCGCCCCCGACGACGTACACCTCCTGGTCCTGGCACGCGGACGCCTCGGTGAGCGCCGAGCCGTAGAACACGCCGCGGCCCACGAGGTCGGCGAGGCCCGGGCCGTCGAGCAGCCGGTAGGAGACGCCGGACGCGAGGATGACGGTGTGCGCGTCGATCGACGTGCCGTCGGGGAACCGCACCGAGCGGGCCGGGCCGTCGACGTCGAGCTCGACGGCGTCGCGCGTCGTGACGATCTCGGCACCGAACCGCACGGCCTGGCGGCGCGCGCGCTCGGCGAGCTGGGCGCCCGAGATCCCGTCGGGGAACCCGAGGTAGTTGTCGATGCGGGAGCTCTGCCCGGCCTGTCCGCCGGTCGCGGTGCGCTCGACGAGCACCGTCCGCAGCCCTTCCGACGCCCCGTAGAGCGCCGCGCTGAGCCCCGCGGGCCCGCCGCCCACGACGACGAGGTCGTAGAAGTCGGCCGCGGGTCGCGTGGCGAGCCCGACGCGCTCGGCGAGCGTCGCGTCGTCGGGCGCGACGAGGGGCTCGCCCTCGGGCGTGACGACGAGGGGGAGGGTCTCGCCGTCGGCCTGCGCGGCCGTGAGCAGGCGCGCCCCCTCGGCGGACTCCGACGGGTACCACCGGTAGGGCACGCGGTTGCGCGCGAGGAACTCGCGCACCTGCGAGGAGCGTGCCGACCACCGATGCCCGACGACGACGGTCTCGGCCGGGCGGCGCCGGTCGGTCGCGGACCACGCCTCGAGCTGGGCGTCCACGACGGGGTAGAGCTTCTCCTCGGGCGGGTCCCACGGCTTGAGCAGGTAGTAGTCGAGGTCGACGACGTTGATCGCCTCGATCGCGGCCTCGGTGTCCGCGTAGGCGGTGAGCAGGACGCGCCGCGCCGCGGGGAAGAGGTCCATCGCCTGCTCGAGCAGCTCGACGCCCGTCATGCCGGGCATGCGGTGGTCGGCGAGGACGACGGCGACGTCCTCGCCCCGCAGCGCCAGCTCGCGCAGCGCGGAGAGCGTCTCCGCACCCGACTCGGCGCGCACGATCCGGTAGCGGTCGCCGTAGCGGCGGCGCAGGTCGCGCGCGACCGCGCGCGAGACCCCGGGGTCGTCGTCCACGGTGACGATCGCAGGACGGGTCGTCGCGACGGTGGGTTCCACACGGCCTCCTCGGGCACCAGGACGGGCGACTGCCATCCTCTCCCCAGCGTGGCCACGCGTCCACGGCGGACGTGGCGCAGGTCACTCTTGACGGGGGATCGCGCTGCGCTAGGTTAGGCAAGGCAAACCTCAGGTTGCCCCGCCGCGCTCCGCGGCGGTCCTCTCCCCGTCCTGGAGCCTCGCATGCTCTCAGCACGATCCGTCGCGCCCGCGCACGGTACCCCGACCGCCCCGGCGCTGCTCACCGGCGCGGCCGCGGGCGCCTACGCGAGCACCCTGCACGCCGTCGTGGACGACGTCGCCGCGCGCGTGGCCGCCGTCGACCAGCCCTGGTCCGGCGCGAGCCGCGCCCACCTGGCCGCGCTCGTCGACGCCACCGACCTCGACGGCCCCGGCGTCGGGACCGACGCGGCGCTGCGCGAGGCCGCCGATCTCTACGCGACCCACGCCGTGTGGTTCCACCACCCGGCCTACGCCGCGCACCTCAACTGCCCGGTCGCGCTGCCCGCGGTCGGTGCCGAGGCCCTGCTCGCCGCGATCAACACGTCCGTCGACACCTACGACCAGTCGACCGTCGCGACCCTCATGGAGCGTCGCGTCGTCGGCTGGACCGCGGGCCGCGTCGGGTACGTCGCCGGGGACGGCGTCCTCACGTCGGGCGGCACGCAGTCCAACCTCCACGCGCTCTTCCTCGCCCGCGAGCGCGCCGTCGAGCGCGCCACCCGCGACGGGCTCGGGCGCTCGGCCGTCCTGCCGCGCCTGCGCGTCCTGGCCGCGGGGTCCAGCCACTTCAGCGTCGCGCGCTCGGCCCTGCTGCTCGGCCTCGCCGACGACGCGGTCGTGCGGGTCGAGGCCGACGCCGACGGGCGGGTCGTGCCCGCGGCGCTCGCGGCCGCCGTCGACGCGGTGCACGGCGCGGGCGAGGTCGTCATGGCGGTCGTCGCGACCGCCGGCACGACCGACCGCGGCTGCGTGGACCCGCTCGCCGCGGTCGCGGACGTGTGCGACGCGGCCGACGTGTGGTTGCACGTCGACGCCGCCTACGGGTGCGGGCTCCTGGTGTCCGCGACGCGCCGGCACCTGATCGACGGCATCGAGCGGTCGCGGTCGGTGACGGTCGACTACCACAAGGCGTTCTTCCAGCCCGTGTCGGCGAGCGCGCTGCTCGTGCGCGAGCGCGCCGACCTGGAGCGCGTCGCGCACCACGCGGACTACCTCAACCCGCGCGAGAACGCCGAGCCGAACCAGGTCGACGTGTCGCTCCAGACCACCCGCCGCTTCGACGCGCTCAAGCTCTGGACGACGCTGCGCGCGCTCGGGCCCGGCGGGGTCGGCGCGATGGTCGACGCCGTGTGCGACCTCGCCGCGCAGGTGCACGCCGACCTCGCGGACGACCCCGACCTGCGGGTGCTGGGCCGGACGGACCTCTCCACGGTCCTGTTCCGGTACGAGCCGCCCGGGCTGTCCGCGGCGCACGCGGACCGCCTCGTGCCGCTCGTGCGGCGGGTGCTGTTCGAGTCCGGACGCGCGGTGGTCGCCAAGACCGTGCTCGACGGCGTCCCGTGCCTCAAGCTCACGCTGCTCAACCCGACCGTCACGCTCGCGGACGTGCGCCACGTGCTCGACCTCGTGCGCACGACCGCCCAGGCGCTCGTCGAGCGCGACGAACTGCTGCACGACGACGACGTCGCGGCGCACGCCGCGGACCTCGTGGCGTCCCTCGCGACCGCCGGGGCGGTGACCCGATGACCACGACCGCTCCCACGACGAGCGCGCCCGTCCCCGCGCCCGCGCCCCACGACCCGGCGCGCGTGCGCGACGTCGTCGGCGTGGGGATCGGGCCGTTCAACCTCGGCCTCGCGGCGCTGTCCGCGCCCCTCGACGACGTCGACGCCGTGTTCCTCGACGCCGCGCCCGAGTTCCGCTGGCACCCCGGCATGATGATCGAGGGCGCGACGATCCAGGTCCCGTTCCTCGCCGACCTCGTCACGATGGCGGACCCGACGTCGCCGTACTCGTTCCTCGCGTTCCTCAAGGCCACGGGCCGGCTCTACCCGTTCTACATCCGCGAGTCGTTCTACCCGCTGCGCGCCGAGTACGACGCGTACTGCCGCTGGGTCGCGGCCCGCCTGGGCTCGCTGCGCTGGTCGCGGCGCGTCGTCGCCGTCGAGCACGACCCGGCCGCCGACGCGTTCGTCGTGCGGGCCGAGACGCTCGCGTCCGACGGGAGCGTCACCGGCACCGAGGAGCACCGGGGCCGCCACCTCGTGCTCGGCGTCGGGACCTCTCCGGTGCTGCCGCGCGCGTTGCGGGCGCTCGCGGACGAGGTCGCGCGCGGCGAGCACCCGGGCGCCGGGCCGCTCGTGCACAGCGCGCAGTACCTGCCGCACCGCGACGCGCTCGGGGCCGCGGGCTCGGTCACGGTCGTGGGCAGCGGCCAGTCGGCCGCCGAGGTCTACCGCGACCTGCTCGACGGCGTGCACGGCGACGCGCGGCGTCCCGGGTACCGCCTCGACTGGGTGACGCGCTCGCCGCGGTTCTTCCCCATGGAGTACACGAAGCTCACGCTCGAGATGACGTCGCCGGAGTACACCGACCACTTCCACGCGCTGCCGCTCGAGCTGCGCCAGCTCCTCGGCCGTGAGCAGCGGGGCCTGTACAAGGGGATCAGCGGCGACCTCGTGGACGAGATCTACGACGCGCTGTACCGCCTGAGCCTCGGCCGCCCGGTGCCGACGACGCTGCTCACCGACACCGAGGTCGTCGCCGCACGCTACGAGCCGACCACCGGCGGGCGCGACGACGAGAGCGTGCCAGGGCAGCCCGGCGCCGCCGCCCCGGCGGGGGAGTACGTGCTGCGGCTGCGGCACGCGCAGCTCGGGCGGGAGGTCGAGCGCCGCACGCGCGCGCTCGTCGTCGCGACGGGCTACGCCGCCTCGGTCCCGGCGTTCCTCGACCCGGTGCGCCACCTGCTCCGGTTCGACGAGCTCGGGCGGTTCGACGTCGCACGCGACTACACGGTCGACGACGCGCGCCGGGTCCACGTGCTCAACGGCGAGGAGCACACCCACGGCATCACCGCGCCGGACCTCGGGTTCGCCGCGTGGCGCAACGCCGTCGTGCTGCGCACCGTCACGGGGCGCGAGGTGTACCCGGTGGAGGAGCGCATCGCCTTCCAGACGTTCGGCCTGCCCGACGACGCGGCTCCCGCGGGTTCTCCGTCCCCGGCCACCACTCCTGTGACGACCCCCGCCACGTCGGACGCCGCGGCGCGCGTCGTGGCGGGCGAGCGCACGGGAGGGGAGGCTCGATGAGCGCCACCACCACGGCGACGACGGCGTCGGCCGTGCCGTCGCCGGGCCCGACGGCGTCAGGTGCTGCGGCGTGGGGCGCGAGCCCGGGCGCCGCCTTCGCGGTGCGGGTCCGGCTCGGCGACGGCCGAGCGGACGTCTCGCTCGAGCCCGTCGACCCGGTGCGCGACGCCGCGCTCGTGCAGGGCTGGCTCGCGCACCCCCGCTCGGCGTTCTGGCAGCTGGGCCACCTCGACGTCGACGGCGTGCGCGACTACCTCGCGGCGGTCCGCGCCGACCCGCACCAGGACGCGTGGCTCGGCCGGGTCGACGGTGCGCCGGCGTTCCTCGTGGAGACGTACGACCCGACGCGCGTCACGCTCGCAAACGTCCCCGCGGCCGTCGCGCTCCTGGAGCCCGGCGACCTCGGGATGCACCTGCTCGTCGCGCCCCCGGCCGGGCCCCCGCGCGGCGGGTTCACCTCGGCCGTGATGGGCGCCGTCGTGCGGTTCTGCCTCGACCCCGCGGGCCGTGGCGCCCGCCGTGTCGTCGTCGAGCCGGACGTGCGCAACGCCGCGATCGCGGCGAAGAACGCCGCGGCCGGGTTCCGCGTGCTGCGCGAGGTGGACCTCCCGGGCAAGACGGCGCACCTCGCCGTCGCGACGCGCGCCGACCTCGACGCGAGCCCGCTCGGCGACGGTGTCGACCTCGCCCCGCACCTGCGCCCCGACCTCGCCGAGCGCGCGCACCGCCACCTCGTCGCGAAGACGATCGCCGAGCTCACCCACGAGCGGCTGCTCGCGCCGCGCGCGGAGGTCTGGCCGGTCGAGGCGAACGGGCCGGGGCAGTACGTGCTGCCCGTCGCGGACGGCGCGGTGGAGTACCGCTTCCGCGCGCGGCGGTACGCGCTCGAGCACTGGGTGCTCGACGAGGCGTCGATCCGGCGCACCGTGAGGGACGGACGCCCCACGCAGGACCGGCCGGACCTGCCGGACGACGCGGGCGACCCGGCGGGCGCGGGCCGCGCCGGCGCGCCCCGCGAGCTGCCGGTCGACGCGCTCGACCTCGTCGTCGAGCTCCAGCCCGACCTGCGCATCCCCGACGACCTGCTCGCCACCTACCTGGAGGAGGTGTCGTCGACGCTCGCGAGCGCGACCGCGAAGCTCGAGCGGTACGAGCGCACCGGCGGGCCGAGCGCCACCGACCTCCTCGACGCGTCGTTCCAGCAGGTCGAGGCGGCCATGACGGAGGGGCACCCGGGGTTCGTCGCGAACAACGGGCGCATCGGGTTCGGCCTGGCGGAGTACCGCGCGTACGCGCCCGAGAACGGTGGCCGCGTGCGCCTGCTGTGGCTCGCCGCGCGGCGCGAGCACACCCACCTCGCGCTCGGCGCCGGCCTCGACGAGGAGACGCACTACGGGGCCGAGCTCACGCCCGACGAGCGCGCCGCGTTCGCGGACCGGCTCGCCGCGCGCGGCCTCGACCCGGCCGACTACCTCTACCTCCCCGTGCACCCGTGGCAGTGGGAGCACCGCGTGCCCATCACGTTCGCGGCCGACGTCGCACGCGGCGACCTCGTCCCGCTCGGGCCGGGCGCCGACGAGTACCAGCCGCAGCAGTCGATCCGCACGCTGTCCAACCTCACGCGGCCCGGCCGCCACTACGTGAAGGTCGCGCTCGCGATCCAGAACATGGGGTTCCTGCGCGGGCTGTCGCCCGCGTACATGCGGGACACCCCCGCGATCAACGACTGGGTCGCCGACCTCGTCGCCGCCGACCCGGAGCTCGGCGGCCGCGGGTTCACCGTGCTGCGCGAGCTCGCCTCGATCGGGTACACCGGCGACGTCTACCACCGCACCGCCACGCCGTCCCCGCACCGCAAGATGCTCGCCGCCCTGTGGCGCGAGAGCCCCGTGCCGCGCACCACGCCCGGGGAGCGCCTCGCCACCATGGCCGCGCTCCTGCACCGCGACCCCGACGGCGCCGCGCACGCGACCGCGCTCGTGCGCGCCTCCGGGCTCGACCCCGCCGACTGGGTGCGCGCCTACCTCGACGCCTACCTGCGCCCGCTCGCCCACGCGCTCCTCGCGCACGACCTCGCGTTCATGCCGCACGGCGAGAACCTCATCCTCGTCCTGCGTGACCACGTCGTGGTCCGCGCGGTCATGAAGGACGTCGGCGAGGAGGTCGCCGTCCTCGGCGGCGCGCCGCTCCCGCCCGGCGTCGAGCGCGTGCGCGCCGTCGTCGACGACGAGGAGAAGGCGCTCGCGATCTTCACCGACGTGTTCGACGGCGTCCTGCGCCACCTCGCCGCGATCCTCGCCGGCGACGGCGTGCTGCCCGAGGACCGGTTCTGGCGCCTCGTCGCGGAGTGCCTCGACGCCCACCGCGCCGCCCACCCCGACCTGCGCGGCGGCGTCGACCTGCGCGCCCCGCGGTTCGCGCACTCGTGCCTCAACCGCCTCCAGCTGCGCAACACGCTCCAGATGGTCGACCTCGCCGACCAGTCCGCGTCCCTGCTGTACGCGGGCACGCTCGCCAACCCCGCCGCGTGGGAGGGCTGACGTGACGGCGGGCCCCGGCGGGTTCGAGGTGCACCGCGACGCGTGGGGCGTCCCGCACGTGCGCGCCACGGACGAGCTCGCGCTCGCGCGCGGCCAGGGGTACGTCACCGCGCTCGACCGCGGCTGGCAGATCGAGGTCGACCGGTGGCGCGCCGAGGGACGGCTCGTCGAGCGCCTGGGCGAGCCGGGCCTCGCCTGGGACCGGTTCGCCCACCGCGTCCGCCTCGCCGACACCGCGCGCCGCGCCTACGCGGCGCTCGCGGACGACGACCGCGCCTGGGTCGACGCGTACACCGCGGGCGTCAATGACGGACTCGACCGCGGGCGCGACGTGCCCGAGATGCACGCCCTCGCCGACCCGGCGTGGCCCGGCGGGGGCGACCTGCCCCCGCACGAGCCGTGGCCCGCGTGGGCGCCCCTCGGCGTCTTCCTCGTCGCGCACGTCCTGTTCTCCGGCTTCCCGCACGTGCTGTGGCGCGACCACGTCGCGCGCACCCTCGGGGCCGCGGTCGCGCGGTCCCGCCCCGACGTGCCCCGCACGGCGGTGCTCGACCTGCTCGCGGTCGACGGCGGACCCGGCTCGGGGTCGAACGCGTGGGCGCTCGCGGGCACCAGGACGCGCGCCGGGGCGCCGCTGCTCGCGGGCGACCCGCACCGCCTCCTGGAGCTGCCGGGCGTCTACCAGCAGGTGCGCCTGGCGTGCGACGCGTACGACGTCGTCGGGCTCGCGTTCCCGGGTGTCCCGGGGGTCCCGCACTTCGGGCACGCGGGCGCGGCGGCGTGGGGCGTGACGAACGCGATGGCGCACCACGTGGACGTCGTCGCGGAAAGGCTGCACCGCTCGGCGGACGGCGGGGTCGTCACGGAGGGCCCGGACGGCCCGGAGCCGGCGGACGTCGTCGTCGCCACGGTGCGCGTGCGCGCGGCGGGCGGCCCGGTCGAGCACCGGGTGGAGACGATCGAGACGGCGCGCGGCGTCGTCGTCACGGGCGGGCCCGACGACCCGGGCCGGACCTTCGCCGTGCGCCTGCCCGCACGTGTGGACGCCGACCTCGGGGTCGCCGCGTGGCGACGGCTCCTGCGGGTCCGGTCGGCGCGCGACGTCACGGACGCGTTCGCGACCTGGGTCGACCCGGTCGACCGCGTGCTGGCGGCCGACCGCGGGACCGTGCTGTCGGTGACGGCGGGGCGCGTGCCTCGCCGCGACCCGGCCGAGCGAGCGCTGCCCCTGCCGGGGTGGGCCGACGCCGGGCGCGCCCGCCCGTGGGTCGTGCCGCCCCCGCCCGTCGTCGTCGACGACGTCGCGGTCGACGCGAACGAGCGGCCCGCGCAGCCCGACCTCGACCTGGGCCGCACGTACGCCCCGCCGCACCGCGCCCGGCGGATCCGGACGCTGCTCGCGGCCGCGGGCGACGACGCGACCGCGGCGGACCAGTCGCGCGTCCACGCGGACACGCTGCTCGGCGGCGCGGACGACCTGCTCGGGTGGCTCGACCGCGACGTCGGCGGCTCGAGCGGCGGGGCCGGGGCCGAGACCGAGGCCGAGCACGGCACCGGCGCGCGTCCCGACCCCGCGACGGTCCGCGCGGCGGCACGGCTGCGCGCGTGGGACCGGCGCATGGACGCGGACAGCGCCGACGCGGCGCTCTTCGCGGCCTGGCGCGGCGCGCTCGTCGGCCGGGTCGTGGCGCACCCCGCGCTCGCGTCCCTGCACGCGCCCCACGGCCTCGACCCGGTCTTCGCGCCGTGGCTGTCGGTCACCGCGCGCGTCGCCGACGCGCTGCCCGCGCTGCTCGGTGCCGCGTGGCTCGGCATCGACGGCGCCGCGCTCGCGTGGGCCGCGCTCGCCGACGTCGTGCGGCAGCGGGACGAGGCGCCGGGCCCGACGCCGGTGTGGGGCGACACCCACCGCGTGCTGGGGCTGCACGTGCTCCTCGACGTGCCGGGCGCGCCGGTCCCGCGCGTGCCGGACGTGCCGCTCGGGGGCGACACGGACACGGTGCGCTGCACCGCGAGCGTGCCGGGGGTCAGCGACGTGTGCGTGCGCGGGTCGGTCGCGCGCTGGGTGTGGGACCTCGCCGACCGGGACGCGAGCCGCTGGGGCGTGCCGTTCGGTGCGAGCGGCGACCCGCGCTCGCCCCACTTCGCCGACCGGCTCGCCGCCTGGGCGGACGCCGAGACCGTGCCCGTCGTGACCGACTGGGCCCTGCTGCGCCACGAGGAGACCCGATGACCGCGACTGATCTGCCCGCCCTGGGCCGCCTGCGCACCGGCGCACCCGGCGAGCTGCTGCTCTCCCACCACGCGCCGGGCGGCGGCCGCCTGACGCTGCGCGTCCTCGACCCGGACGCGGACCTCGACGTGCTGCACGCGTGGGTGACCCGGCCCTGGGCACGGTTCTGGGGCCTCGGGGACCTGTCCCGGACCGAGCTGCGCGACCTGTACGCCTACGTGGGCTCGCTGCCGACGCACCACGCGTTCCTCGTGCGGTGGGACGACGCCCCCGTCGCGCTCCTGCAGACGTACGAGCCGGAGCACGACCCCGTCGGCGAGGTGTACGCGGCGGCGCCGGGCGACGTCGGGCTGCACTTCTTCCTCGGTGGGCGTGGCCCGCGCGGGGCGGACCTGTGGGCCGCCGTCGGTCCGCTGGTCGTCGCGTTCTGCTTCGCCGACCCGCGGGTGGACCGGATCGTCGTCGAGCCGGACGCGGCGAACGAGCCGGCGCACGCCCGGATGCGTGCCCTCGGCTTCGAGGTGGCCGAGCGGGTGCGCGTGGGGGAGAAGGACGCGCTCCTCGCGTTCCTCCCGCGTGACCGCGCGCGCGATCTGCTCGACAGGGCCGAGGGAGCGGCTGCGCGCGGTTGACCGGCCGCGCGGCGGAGCGCGGGGGTGCCGGAATCGTCGCGCTGGCCGCCGGTGAACGGGACGATCGTCAGCGGAGCACCGAGGGCGTCGCACGCGTCACCGGGGTCTGCCTGGGCGGGCGACCACGCCGGGACCTGCCGTGCGGCCGTCGGCGAGGCCGAGGTCGGCGGGTGCGGGGACCAGGCCCGACGACGGGCGGCGACCCCCGGATCACCGAGGAGCGGCGACCGCGTGCCCGGCGTCGCGCAGCACCCGGGTGGCCTGCTCGAGCCGCGCCTCCGGGACCAGCACGAGGTCCGCGTGGAACGTGGACGCGACGAACACCGGCACGCCCGCCTCGCCCAGCGGCCCGACGACGGAGGCGAGCACCCCCGCCGTCTCCAGCCCGTGGGCGGAGCCGTAGAACCCCGCCCACCGCTCGGCGTCGTCGAACGGGGACGCGTGCCGCACGACCGTGAGCCCTTCGGGGGCGCGCACGAGCGCGACCCACTCGTCGTCCTCGGGGAACGTGGCGCCCGGGACGTGGCCGAGCAGGAAGCGGTCAGGGACGACGTGCAGGTCGAGCGAGGTCATGGCCGCACGGTAGCCGCAGGTGCCCACAGCGCGGCGTCGTCAGCGGGCCAGGCGCTCCACGACCGCCCCGTACAGCCACGGTGCGGCGCTCGCGGCGGGGACGATGGCGCGGCGGGCAGGGCTGCCCGCCCAGGCGAGCAGGCCGGAGGTGAGGACGCGGTAGTCGCGCGTGGCGCGGGACCAGGCGCGCTCGTACGCGGCCGGGTCGTCGAGGTGGCGCACGGCGGCCTCGGCCTGGGCCAGCCCGACGCGCACGCCCTCGCCGGTGAGCGCGTCGACGTACCCGGACGCGTCGCCGACCAGGCGCACGTGCCCGGCGGTGCGGCGCCGGGCCCGCTGGCGCAGCGGCCCCGCGCCGCGGACGCGCCCGAGCACGGGGGCGTCGCGCACGCGGTCCGCGAGCTCGGCGAACGCGTCGAGCCCGTGGTGCGCTCCTCGCGGCGTGGTTCGGGTGCCGTCGCGGTGGGAGAGGACGGCGATGCCGACGACGTCGGGCGCGACGGGCGTGACGTAGGCCTCGGCGTGCGGCGCCCAGTGCACCTCGACGAGGTCGCTCCACGGTGCGAGCCGGTAGTGGGTGCGCAGGCCGAACCGGGCGCGCCCGTGCGGCGGGGCGTCGAGCCCGGTGAGGCGGCGCACGGTGGAGTGCAGCCCGTCGCAGCCGAGCACCCGGGCGGCGCGGACGACCTCGTCCGCGCCGTCGTCCGCCTCGGCAGCCTCCCCGGCGGGTCCTCGCGCCGCGCCGAGCACGACGTCGACCCCGCGGGCGTCCTGGCGCAGCGCCCGGAGCGTGGCGTGCTCGATCGCGACGCCCTCGGCGAGCGCGCGCTCGCGCAGGGCGGCGTGCAGCGCGGTGCGTCGCACGCCGCGGCCCGGGCCGGCGACGAACGGGTGGTCGGCGTGGCGGGTGGGGTCGCGGTAGCTGATGCCGACGAGCGGGTGGCCCGGCGGGTCGACGCCGAGGGCGAGGACCGCGGCGAGCGCGCCCGGGAGCAGCCCCTCGCCGCACGCCTTGTCGATGACGCCCGCGCGGCGGTCGACCACGAGGACGTCGTGCCCCGCGCGGCGGGCGTGCAGGGCGGCGGCGAGCCCGACGGGCCCGCCGCCGACGACCAGCACGTCGACGTCGCGGTCGGTCGTGCGGCGTTCGGTCGGTCGGGGAGGGGTCACGGCACGGCCGGGTGCGCGGCGGCGCCGGCCGCGGTCGCGCGGGCGAGGGCGCGCTCCTCGGCGGGGATGCGGAAGCGGGCCAGGAGCACGGCGTTGAGCAGCGTGAACGCGACGGCCGTGATCCAGCACGAGTGCACGAGCGGCAGCGCGACGCCCTCGACCACGACGGCGACGTAGTTGGGGTGGCGCAGCCACCGGTAGGGGCCGCGCGCGACGAGCGGCAGGCCCGGCACGACGATGACGCGCGTGTTCCACCGCGGCCCGAGGGTCGTGATGCACCACCAGCGCAGGCCCTGGCTCGCGAGCACGAGGACGAGCATGGGCCAGCCGAGCCACGGCAGGAACGGCCGGTCGGCGAGCCACGCCTCGGCCACGCACGCGAGCAGCAGCCCCGTGTGCAGCGCGACCATCGCGGGGAAGTGCCCGCGGCCCGACTCGACGCCGCCCCGGGCGAACGACCAGCGGGCGTTGCGGGCCGAGACGACGAGCTCGGCGAGCCGTTCGACGGCGGTGGCACCGACGAGCACCACGTACCAGGCGAGGCTCATCCCTGGACCTCCTCGCCCGGGGCGGGCGCGTGCCCGGCAGCGTGACCGGCCTGTCGCGCGGGCGTCCGGCGCGGGCCGCGGCCGTCGAGCCGCAGCAGGACGAGCTCGGTGCTCACCCCGGGGCCGAACGCCATGAGGACGGCCGGTGCGCCGGGTGGCACGTCCGTGCGGGCCAGGGTCGCGCCGAGCACGTGCAGCACCGACGCCGACGACAGGTTCCCCACGTCGCGCAGGGACGCCCGGCTCAGCGCGAGCTCCTCCTCGGCCAGACCCAGGGTGTCGCGCACCGCGTCCAGGACGCGCGGACCGCCCGCGTGCACGACCCACGCCCCGACGTCGGCCGGTTCGAGGTCGTGCTCGGCGAGCAGGGCCTTGACGTCGCCCAGCAGGTGCGCCCCGATGAGCTCGGGCAGGCGTGCCGACAGCACGATCTCGAACCCCGTGTCGCCGACGCGCCACCCCAGGTCGCCCGTCGTGCCCGCGTGCAGGTGCGAGCGCGAGTCGACGACGCGCACGCCCCGGGCGTGCACGCCCGCGCCCGCCCGTCCGTACGGGCCCGGGCGGCGGGCGAGGCGGTGCTCGTCCCCGACGAGGACGGCCGCCCCCGCGCCGTCGCCGAACAGGCCCGACGCCACGATGTTCGCCGTCGACGGGTCGGTGCGCTGCAGCGTCAGGGAGCACAGCTCGACGGCGACGAGGAGCGCGACGTCCCGCGGGCGCCCCCGCAGCAGGTCGTCCGCGCGTGCCAGGCCCGCCGCGCCCCCGGCGCAGCCCCACCCGAACGACGGCGTGCGGCGCACGTCCGGTCGCAGGCCCAGCCGGGCCGCGACGAGCACGTCGAGCGTGGGCGCGCCCACGCCCGTGACCGTGGTCAGCACCACGTGGTCGACCTCGTCCGGGCGCAGGCCCGCGTCGTCGAGCGCCGCGCGGCAAGCCTGCTCCGCGAGGTCGGTCCCGAGCGCGAGGAAGGCGTCGTTGGCGGAGCCGAAGGACAGCCCGCCGTAGTCCTCCAGGGGCAGCGCGAGATGACGGGTCTCGACGCCCGCGTGGGCGTGCAGCCGGCGCGTGAGCGCACGGCGGACCGGGTCGTCGGTGAGCAGCTCGCTCGTGACCCGGGAGATCTCGTCCTGGCGGTACGCATGCGCGGGAAGCGAGGTCCCGACGGCGACGACGCGCGACATGCCCGCATCGTCCCACCGGCCCGGTCCGCCCGCGCGGGGGGAGGGGTGCACCGCGGCGACCGGCCCGGCACCGGGCGCGCGGCCCGGAGCCGGGCTAGGTTGCCGCCATGGTGACCGGTCGCTCGCGAGGGCTCGTGCGCGGGCTCGTGGTCGCGAGCCACTTCCCGCCCACCGTCATGGTCACCGCGTTCGCCCTCGCGCTCTCCGCGGGCATCGGTGCGGGCGCCCGCACGACGACGCTCGTCGCGCTCGCCGTCCTCGCCGGCCAGCTCTCCGTCGGCTGGTCCAACGACTGGCTCGACGCGCGCCGCGACGTCGCCGTCGGACGCGCCGACAAGCCCGTGGTGTCGGGCCTTGTCACGGCCGCGACCCTGCGCACGGCGGCGCTCGTGGCGCTCGCCGCGTGCGTCGTGCTGTCCCTCGCGACCGGGCTGCTGCCCGGGGTGGTGCACGTCGTCGCCGTCGGGGTCGCGTGGTCGTACAACGCGCGGCTCAAGGCCACGTGGTGGTCCTGGGCCCCGTACGCCGCGTCCTTCGGTCTGCTCGCCGTGTTCGTCGTGCTCGCCGCCCCCGGAGAGGGCCGCCCCGCCCCGTGGGCCGTCGCGGCCGCCGCGCTGCTCGGCGTCGGCGCGCACGTCGCGAACACCCTGCCCGACCTCGAGGACGACGCCGCCACGGGCGTGCGCGGCCTGCCGCACCGGCTCGGGCGCCGTACGAGCTCCGTGCTCGCGCCCGTGCTGCTCGCCGCGGCGTCCCTGCTCGTCGTGGTCGCACCCCCGACGCCCCCCGGCCCGGTGACGTGGGCCCTCGACGCCGTCGCGCTCGTGCTCGCCCTCGCGGCAGGCGCCGTCGGGGTCGCGCGCCCCCGCAGCCGCGCCCCGTTCGCGCTCTCCATGGCCGTCGCGGGCGTGTGCGTCGTGCTCCTCGTGCTCGCGGCGCCCGCCGTCGTCGTGCCCGCCTGACGCTCAGCCCGCCTGGCGGTCAGCCCGCCGCGCGCACCAGGCCCTCGACCACGGCCGTCGCACCCGGGGACGGGCGCTCCCCGTACATGACCGCGAGCACGCGGCGCGCCGCGCCCGGGAGCGGGCGCACCACCACGCGCGGGTCCCGGTGCGCCCGCAGCGCCAGCGCAGGGAGCAGGGACACCCCCACGCCCGACGCCACCAGCGCCTGGACCGCGACGTAGTCGTCCGTCTCGAACGCGACGCGCGGCGTGAACCCCGCGCGCTCGCACCGGCCCACCAGGTCCGCCCGGCACCGCTCGCAGCCCGCGATCCACGCCGCGTCCGCGAGCGGCGCGAGGTCCACCGGTCCCTCCGCGGACGATGCCGCGGCCTCGTCGTGCGGGTCGTCGCGGGTGTCGTCGTGCGCGCCGGGGCGCGGGTCGGCACCCGACCGGACCAGGAACAGCTCCTCCGCGAGCACCGGCACCGCGCGCAGCCCCGCGGTGTCCAGCGGCGACCGGTCGTGCTCGAACACCAGCGCCACGTCCACCGCACCGCGTCGCAGCGCGTCCAGCGCCTCCGGCGGCTCCGCCTCCACCAGCCCCACACCCAGACCCGGGTGCTCGCGCGCCAGGCGACCCACGACGTCGGGCACCAGCGTCGCCAGCGCCGACGGGAACGCCGCCAGCCGCACCCGGCCCGCCGACAACGACACCAGGGCGTCCAGCTCCTCGCGCGCCGCCCCCACGCGCCCCAGGATCTCCTCCGCCCGCGCCGCGAGCAGCCGACCCGCCGCCGTCAGGCGCACGCCCCGGCCGTGCCGCTCCGTCAGCGGCACCCCCACCTCCGCCTCCAGACGCGCCAGATGGTGGCTCACCGACGGCTGCGCGTAGTGCAGCGCACGCGCCGCCCCCGTCACCGACCCCTCGCGCGCCACCGCCGCCAGCACCCGCAGCCGCGTCAGGTCCACGTCCACGCCCTCATGCGCGAAGCATAGATCGCATCGATTGTTCCGCACAGAACAGGCATTGGACCGATGAGACGACCCGCGGGACCGTGGACCCATGGCCCCCGCAGACCTCGCCCCGCCCACCCTGCGCGACGTCCTCGACGCCCGCCGCCTCCTCGCCACCCACCTCCAGCCCACCCCCACCCGCACCTACCCCGCGCTCGACCGCGCCACCGGCGCCCACGTCGTCGTCAAGCACGAGAACCACCAGCCCACCGGAGCCTTCAAGGTCCGCGGCGCCCTCAACCTCCTCCTGCGCCTCACCCCCGACGAGCGCGCCCACGGCGTCACCGCCTTCTCCACCGGCAACCACGCCCAGGCCGTCGCCCACGCAGCCCGCACGACCGCCACCCCCTGCACCATCGTCATGCCCACCCACCCCAACCCCACCAAGGCCGACGCCGTCCGCGACCTCGGTGCCCGCCTGGTCGTCTCCGGCACCACCTTCGACGACGCCCGCGAGCACGCCACGGCGCTCGCGGCCGAGGACGGGTCCCGGCTTGTCAGCGCCGCGAACGAGCCGCTCCTCGTCGCCGGGGTCGCGACGGCGTACCTCGAGCTCCTCACGGACGCCCCCGACCTCGACGTGCTCGTCGTCCCCGTGGGCGGGGGGAGCGGCGCGGCCGCAGCCTGCCTCGTCGCCCAGTCGCTCGCCCCCGGGCTCGAGGTCGTCGCCGTCCAGTCGGGCGCCTCGCCCGCCGCGCACGACTCCTGGCGCGCACGCGACCTCGTCGCCCGGCCCAACACGTCGCGCGCCGAGGGGCTCGCCACCGGCACCGGCTTCGCGCTCACCCAGGCCGTCCTGCGCGAGCACCTCGACGACTTCGTCCTCGTCGACGACGACACGATCGACCGCGCCGCCGCGCTCTACCTCACCGCGGCCCGGACCGTCGCCGAGGGCGCGGGCGCCGCCGCCCTCGCCGCCGTCCTCGCCGACCCCGCCCGGTTCGCCGGCCGGCGCGTCGGCGTCGTCTGCTCCGGCGGCAACGCGAGCCCGGCGGAGCTGCTCCGGGTGTCCACGCACCTGCCCCGGTAGCGGCACCGGGGCCGGGGCGCGCGACGACGACGGTCCCGGCGGCCGGACCGCGGCCCCGGGCCTAGGCTCGCCCCATGGCCCGCTACCTCGACGTGCACCCCGACAACCCGCAGCCGCGCGCGATCGCGCAGGTCGTCGCCCTCCTCGAGGACGGCGGCCTCGTCGCCTACCCGACCGACTCCGGCTACGCGCTCGGCTGCCGCATGGACGACCGCGAGGGCGCCGACCGCATCCGCCGCATCCGCCACCTCGACGACCGGCACCACTTCACGCTCGTGTGCGCCGACTTCGCCCAGCTCGGCCACTTCGTCATGGTCGACAACGCGGCGTTCCGGTCGATCAAGGCCGCCACCCCCGGGCCGTACACGTTCATCCTGCGCGCGACCTCCGAGGTCCCGCGCCGCCTCGCGCACCCCAAGAAGAAGACCGTGGGCGTCCGCATCCCCGAGGACACCGTCGCCCAGGCCATCGTCGCCGCGCTCGGGGAGCCGATCCTGTCGAGCTCGCTCATCCTCCCCGGCTCGACCGAGGCGCTCACCGACGGCTGGGCGATCAAGGAGGAGCTCGACCACGTCGTCGACGCGGTCGTCGACGGCGGCGAGCGGGGGAGCGCGCCGACGACGGTCGTCGACTTCTCCGACGGCGCCCCCGAGGTCGTGCGCGTCGGCGCGGGCGACCCGTCCCGCTTCGAGTAGGACCGTCGCGCCGGGCCGCCGCGGGCCGACTCGGGCGGGGCTGGCCCCGCCGCCGGCCGCTCAGGCCCGCGGGCCCAGGAGCAGCCGCAGACGCTCGCGGTCGACCGGGTCGACGAGCGTCCCGCGCTCCTCGCGCACCCACCAGTCGCCCGTGCGTCGTCGCTCGGCGCGCGTCGTGTACCGGTAGCGGAAGACGCGGGCCCGCACCCACCGCGGGGCGGGGCCGTCGGGATCGTCGGCGAACGGGTCTGCCGCGAGCAGCTGCAGGGTCGGTCGGTCGGCCTCCAGGAGCCGGAGCAGCAGCACCTCGAACCAGCGCGTGCCGGGCGACCCGAGCGCGAGGAACCACATCTGCCAGTCCAGGCGCAGGTGGTAGGGCGCGACCTGCGGCGGGCGGCGCCCCACGTCGCCCGGCTTGCCGCGGAACGCGTACTCGACCCAGTCGTCGGGCCCGGGGGAGCGGGCCGTCGTCCCCTCCACCACGACCTCGTCGCGGCGCCGCGAGACCGAGCCGAACGCGCCGTACGCGTTGACGAGCCGGAACGGCTCGAAGCTCGCGTTCATGAGCTGCCGGCGCGCGACGAGGTTGCGCGCCGGGCGCACGCCGAGGACGAGCAGGAGCGCCGACACCGCGAGCACGGCCACGACGAGGGCGACCGGGCCGCCCGGGGCGGCCCCGCCGTCGGGCACCGGCTCCTCGCCGCGACCGAGCGCGGGCACGAGCCACGACCCGACGGCCGCCCACGCGCCGTCGCTCACGACACCGAGCCCGAGCACGATCGTCAGCCAGTTCAGCCACGCGAAGTTCCCCGTCACGAGGAGCCACGCCTGCGTGAGCACGACGACCCCGCCTGCGACGCTCGCGACCGGCTGCGGCGCGAAGAGCGCGAACGGCACCACGAGCTGCGTCACGTGGTTGCCCGCCACCTCGACGCGGTGCCACCACCGCGGCAGGTGGTGCGCGTGCCACGAGAACGGGCCGGGGAGGGGCTGCGTCTCGTGGTGGTGGTCCAGGGCCGTGAGGTCGCGCCACGCGCGGTCCCCGCGGACCTTGATGAGCCCGGCGCCGAGCTCGACCCGGAACAGGCACCAGCGGGCGAGCAGCAGCACGAGCAGCGGGGGAGCGGCGCCCCCGCCCGACGAGCCCAGCCACCCCACGAGGAACGTCACCTCGCACAGCAGCGACTCCCACCCGAACCCGTAGAAGCGCTGCCCGACGTTCACCACCGACAGGTAGGCCGCCCACAGCACGAGGAAGGCGAGCGTCGTCAGCCACCACGGCCCGCGCTGCGGCACCCCGACGACGAGCAGCGCCGCCAGCCCCGCCCCGCCCCACGCGAGCGCGGCGACGAACCGGTCCGAGCACCGCCACCGGAGCACGCTCGGGGCGTCGCGCCACGTCGTGCGCGCCACGTACGTCGCGGCGGGCAGCAGCCCGCGCTCGCCCAGCAGCGGGCGCCACTGCCGCACGACGACGAGGAACGCGACGACGAGGACCGCCGCGGTGCCGCGCTGCAGCACCTCGCGCGCGACGTCGTAGCCGGGCGCCCAGAACCACGACCCGAGCCAGGTCGCCACGTCGTCGGGCAGGACGTCCGCCATCTGCCCACGGTAGGGCTGTGAGCCCTGTCTCACCCGCGCTCCGGCCGACCGCCGCACCGGGCCCGGAGCGCGCCACGCCCCTACCATCGGGGCATGAGCAGCCAGGGCCTGAGCCAGTCCACCGACCGCATGCGCGACGCGGGCGTCGCCCCCGCCGCCGTCGACGTCTTCGCCCGGTTCTACCGGCTCCTCGAGTCCGGCGCGACCGGCATGATCCCGGAGGCCGACGTCGAGCCGCTCACCGACGTCACGCACCGCGACGAGCTCGAGGTGCCCGAGGACGCCGCTCGCGAGGCGCTGCGCCGCACGGCGGTCATCAAGCTCAACGGCGGCCTCGGGACCTCGATGGGCATGGACCGCGCCAAGTCGCTCCTCACCGTGCGCGACGCCGACCCGCAGCGCCCCGACGGCGGGCCGCTGACCTTCCTCGACGTCATCGTCGCGCAGGTGCGGGCCGCCCGGCGCGCGACGGGCGCACCCCTGCCGCTGCTGCTCATGAACTCGTTCCGCACGCAGGCCGACACCCTCGCCGCGCTCGCCCCGCACGACGACCTCGCGGTCGACGACCTCCCGCTCGACTTCCTGCAGAACCGCGAGCCCAAGCTCCTCGCGAGCGACCTCACGCCCGTCGACTGGCCCGCCGACCCCGAGCTCGAGTGGTGCCCGCCCGGCCACGGCGACCTGTACACCGCCCTCTACGCGTCCGGCGCGCTGCGCGCGCTCCTCGACGCCGGGTACCGCTACGCGAGCGTCTCGAACTCCGACAACCTCGGTGCCGCGCCCGACGCCGCGATGGCCGGGTGGTTCGCCGCCAGCGGGGCACCCTTCGCCGCCGAGGTCGCGCGCCGCACGCCCGCGGACCGCAAGGGCGGCCACCTCGTCGTGCGCCGCAGCGACGGGCGCCTCGTCCTGCGCGAGACGGCGCAGACCCCGGCCGACGACCAGGACGCCGCCGCCGACATCGGCCGGCACCGGTACTTCAACACCAACAACCTGTGGTTCGACCTCGAGGCGCTGTCGGCCGAGCTCGACCGCACCGGCGGGGTGCTCGAGCTCCCGCTCATCAAGAACACCAAGACCGTCGACCCGACCGACCCGTCGTCGCCCGAGGTCGTGCAGATCGAGTCCGCCATGGGGGCCGCGGTCGAGGTGTTCGACGGCGCCGTCGCGATCGAGGTCGGCCGCGACCGGTTCCTGCCGGTGAAGACGACGAACGACCTCCTCGTGCTCCGCTCCGACGTCTACGACCTCGACGACGCCTACCGGTTCGTCGCGCGCACCGACGCGCCGTTCGTGGACCTCGACCCCGCGCACTACAAGACCATCGCCGCGTTCGACGCCCGGTTCGACGACGGCACCCCGTCCCTGCGCGCGGCCCGATCGCTCACGGTGCGCGGGGACTGGACCTTCGGCTCCGGCGTGACGGTCACCGGCGACGCCGAGCTCGCCGACCCGGGCGGCTCCGCCCGCGTCCCCGACGGCGCCGTCGTCGGCCCGGACGGCGTCAGCGCCTGACGCGGGGGCAGAGCCCGGGTCGGCCGAGGTAGAGACGTGGTCGGCCGGGCACCGCACGCGCCGGGCGGGTGCGGTGCCCTCGCCTCGCCTCGCCTCGCCTCGCCTCGGCTCTCGGCCCGACGGCGGTGGCGCCCCGGCCTGTCGTGGTCGACTGCACCGACGGGTCGAGCGAGCAGTCATCGATCTGCGAGCAGGTCTGCTTCGCGCGACGACGGCTCCCCTTCGCGTGACCGGGCCTCTGCTTCGTGCGACGACGGCTCTACCTCGCGCAACCAGGGCTCTACCTCGCGGGTGGGGTGCTCCCCGTGCGGTTGGGGGGTTGGCGGTCAGGCGGGGACGTCGACGACGCGGCTGTCGCCGCGGCGTGCGACGAGGGTGCCGGACGACGCGGCGGCGAGGTCGGCGTCGAACCGGTCGAGCTCGGCCGGAGGGACCAGGACGGTGAACGCGGCTGTCGCGCCGTAGTCGACGCCCTCGAGCGTGCCGTCGTGGCGGTCGCACCAGTCGCGCAGGACGCCGTGGAGGCGCCCGGCGTCGGCGTGCGGGACGTCGACGTGCACCGCGGTGAGCACGGCGCGGCGCACGGGTCGCGCGAGGTCGAGCGCCTCGCTCACCGCGCTCGAGTAGGCGCGCACGAGGCCGCCGGCGCCGAGCAGGACGCCGCCGAAGTACCGCGTCACGACGGCGACGACGTCGGTCACGTGCCGGTGGCGCAGCACCTCGAGCATGGGGATGCCGGCGGTGCCGGAGGGTTCGCCGTCGTCGGTGGAGCGCTGCTGGTCGGCGTGGGGGCCGACGACGAGCGCGACGCAGTGGTGGCGCGCGTCCCAGTGCTCCTTGCGGACGCGCGCGACGACGGCGTCGGCGGCGGCGACGGACGGGACGGGGGAGAGGTGCGCGAGGAAGCGGGACTTCTTGACGACGAGCTCGTGGTCGACGGGTCCGGCGATCGTCCCCCACAGCTCCCCGGTGCCTGCACTCACGCTGCGAGCCTAGCCGCGACGGCGCCCGGGTCGGTCGTCGACCCGGGCGTCGTCGGTGGGCGTCGTGGCGGTCAGTCCGTGCCGGACTCCATCGCGGCGCGGTCGAGGAGCGCGTCGTCGCCCTCGGCCATGCCGCGCGACGCGATGACCTCGGCGCCGCCCTCGGGCATCGCGCCGATGAGCTCGGTGGAGGCCTGCACGGCGCCGATGAGCGCCGCGTGCGTGGTGCCGACGATGCCGATGCCGGCGTACTGCTCGAGCTTGGCCCGCGAGTCGGCGATGTCGAGGTTGCGCATGGTGAGCTGGCCGATCCGGTCCATCGGGCCGAACGCGGAGTCCTCGGTGCGCTCCATCGAGAGCTTGTCCGGGTGGTAGCTGAACGCGGGCCCGGTGGTGTCGAGGATCGAGTAGTCCTCGCCGCGGCGCAGGCGCAGCGTGACCTCGCCGGTGACGGCGGTGCTGACCCAGCGCTGCAGCGACTCGCGGATCATGAGCGCCTGCGGGTCGAGCCACCGGCCCTCGTACATGAGGCGGCCGAGGCGGCGGCCCTCGGTGTGGTACTGCGCGAGGGTGTCCTCGTTGTGGATCGCGTTGACGAGGCGCTCGTACGCGGCGTGCAGGAGCGCCATGCCGGGGGCCTCGTAGATGCCGCGGCTCTTGGCCTCGATGATGCGGTTCTCGATCTGGTCGGACATGCCGAGACCGTGGCGGCCGCCGATCGCGTTGGCCTCCTGGACCAGCGCGACGGCCGACTCGAACTCCTGCCCGTCGATCGTCACCGGACGACCCTGGACGAAGCCGATCGTCACGTCCTCGGTGGCGATCTCGACCGCGGGGTCCCAGAACCGCACGCCCATGATCGGGTCGACGGTCTCGATGCCCGTGTCGAGGTGCTCGAGCGTCTTCGCCTCGTGGGTCGCACCCCAGATGTTCGCGTCCGTCGAGTACGCCTTCTCGGTGCTGTCCCGGTACGGCAGGTCGTGGGCGAGCAGCCACTCGGACATCTCCTTGCGCCCGCCGAGCTCCGCGACGAAGTCCGCGTCGAGCCAGGGCTTGTAGATGCGCAGGTGCGGGTTGGCGAGCAGCCCGTAGCGGTAGAACCGCTCGATGTCGTTGCCCTTGAAGGTCGACCCGTCGCCCCAGATCTGGACGTCGTCCTCCTGCATGGCGCGGACGAGGAGCGTGCCCGTGACCGCGCGGCCCAGGGGAGTGGTGTTGAAGTACGCGCGACCGCCGGAGCGGATGTGGAACGCGCCGCACGCGAGCGCGGCCAGACCCTCCTCGACGAGCGCGGCGCGGCAGTCCACGAGGCGCGCGATCTCGGCGCCGTAGGCGGTCGCGCGACCGGGCACGGAGCCGATGTCGGGCTCGTCGTACTGGCCGATGTCGGCGGTGTAGGTGCACGGCACCGCGCCCTTGTCGCGCATCCACGCGACGGCGACGGACGTGTCGAGGCCCCCGGAGAACGCGATCCCGACGCGCTCTCCCACGGGCAGGGAGGTGAGAACCTTGGACATGGGCACGAGTATGCAGGATTCTGCATAGATATTCAATTCGGTGATCACGGAGCCGTGACGGGCCCGACCGCGACGCGCCCGAGCGCTACTTCGACAAGAAAAGTGTGCCAAGCGGTAGGGTCCTCCCATGCCCGACGACGCGACGTCACCCACGAGCCCCGACACGGCGGGCGGCACGACCGCCGGTGCCGCGACCAGCGCCGGAGCCGCGTCCCGCTACCCGCGCCCCACCGTCACGCTCGACGAGGCCGAGTGGGTGTGGCGCCTGCTGGCGACGGAGGCGATGGTCGAGGCGGCGAAGCCGGAGACCGTGCGCCTCGCGGTGATCGCCGGCCTCACGCGCGCGACGGGCGCGCGCTACGGCGACCTGCTGCGCTGCACGGCCGACGCGATCGACCTCGGCCCGGCGACGGAGCGCGCGGGGGAGGGGAGGGTCGTGCTCACGCACGGCAAGCACCGCACGGTGCGCGAGCACGTGCTGAGCGCGAGCGTCGTCGTCGTGCTGCGCCGCTGGATGGCGGTGCGCGAGGTGCTCGCGGCGGACCTCGAGGGGTCGGTGCCGCGCGCGCTGCTGCTCACGGTCCACCACACGCACGACAACGGCGTCACGGTGTCCAGCGGCCTGCCCATCACGAAGCAGGGCCTCGTGCTGTCGTGGCGGCGGTTCGTGCACCGTACGAACGCGCGCTACGGGGCCGTGCGCGCGCCGCTCCCGACGCGCTTCGAGCAGGTCCGGCGGGCCTGGGTCGAGGCGTCAGCCCCGGTGGGGAGCGGGATCGTCGCCGGGCCCGGTCTCGGCGACGACGCCGGGCGGGACGCCCTCCTCGCCGCCGAGCTCCTGGAACAGCGTGAGGTGGAGGCCGGCGGGGGCGTCGAGGCGTGAGTTGAGCGAGCCCCAGGGGGTGCGCGTCGGCGGGGCGACGAGCGAAGCACCGGCGGCGACCGCCCGGTCGGTCGCGTCGCCGGCGTCGTCCACCTCGAGCGCGACCCGGAGGTGCCCCGCGACCCGTCGCCCGACCTCCACGTCGTCGATCGCCCGCGCGTGGCCGGGGGAGGCGATCTCGAGCGTCGCTCGCCCGACGTCGAGGATCGCCACCCGGTCGTCCTCGCCGTCCGCGTAGGCGATCTGCTGGGGGAGGCCCAGGACGTCGCGGTAGAACGCGAGCGCGGCGTCGTAGTCCTCCGCCTCGAGGACGAGGCGGAGCTGGCGGACGGGCGGTGGCGAGCTGTGCTGGTCGGTCATGCCGCGACTCTATGCGCTCTCTGATATAAATAGTGTGCCAAGCGCACCAGAACCAGCAACCACCCAGGCGATCACCTCACCAACCTGCCCAGAAGAGCGAGGGCCCCGTCACGACTCGCGTGACGGGGCCCGGTCGCCGTCGGGCCGACGGCGCAGGAGGGGAGCGGGGTCAGGGCTGACCGGCCGCGGCCTCCTCGGCCTTGCGCGCGGCGCCGGCCTCGGTGCGTGCGCCCTCGGTGGAGAGGTCGCCGCCCGTCGACTCCAGGTGGGCACGGACGAACCAGTGGAAGAGCTCGAGGTCGTGCAGGTGCCCGATGAGCAGGTCGTTCGTGACGTCGTCGAGCTCCTCGGTCGCGGCGGCGGCCTCGCGGTGGGCCGTGATGACGCCGACGTACACCTCGTCGAGCGCGCCGAGGTGCGCGATCGTCGACGCGCGGCCCAGGGAGTAGTCCTCCCAGGTGCGGGCGGCGACGAGCGCGCCCGGCGTGCCCTGCGGGGAGACGCCGAGGGTCGCGATACGCTCGGCGGTCGCGTCCACCATCGCGCGGACCGCGTCGACCTGCGGGTCGATCATCTCGTGCACCGCGATGAAGTGCGGGCCGACGACGTTCCAGTGGATGTGCTTGAGCGTGAGCTGCAGGTCGTTGAGCGCGTGCAGCCGCTCCTGGAGGATCCCGGCGATCTTCGCCCCTTCCTCAGGGGTGAGCGACGGGACCGTGTACTTCGGCAGGTCGGAGCGAGCAGCCATGGGTTGCCTCCTCGGGTCGGTGACGCGCGCCGGGACGGCGGCGGGACGACGGCTCGGGTGCCGTCTGTCCCCATCGTGGTGCCGGGAAGCGGTCCTCGCAGGACGAGTGCTCAGTCCCGCGGTCGCACGAGCAGGACGACACCGAGCACGGCGAGCCCGCCGAGCGCAGCCGCGACGCCGGACGAGACGTCGGCCAGCGCGACCGCCCGCACGGCGAGCGCCACGACGAGCAGCACGGCCTGGAGCACGACGACCCGCCGCAGGTCGGGCACGAGGGCGCGCAGCTCGGCGCGCGCTCCGGGCGGCACGTGGTCGCTCCACCACGCGGCGCGGAGCACGAGCTGCCCCAGCGGGAGGAGGGCGAAGACGGCGGGGTCGAAGGGCGCGGAGCCCTCCGCGAGGAGCACGACGCCGCCGACGAAGATCAGCAGGTGGGGCACGGGAGGGGCGGGGAGGAACGCGGTGACGATGCCGAGCCCGACGGCGACGCCCCACACGAAGGACGGCGCGAGCCCGGTCGTCTGGAGCGCGGCGGCCGCGAACCCGGTCGCGAGGAGCAGCAGGGCGGCACGCGCCGTCCACGCGGGGAACGTGGGTCCCGTCTCGACGACGAGCCGGGGCGGTGGTCCGGCGGTGACGGTCTCGCGGCGGACGGGCATCCTCATGGTCGGCCGCCCGTGCTCGTGCCGGCGGGGCGCCGGTCGAGGCGTCGCGCGGCGAGCTCGAGCGCGCCGCGAGCGCCGTCGGCGTCGGGGGTGCCGTCGTACCAGCGGACGACGGTGACGCCCCTCCTGCGCAGCTCGTGGATGCGGGCGTCGCGCTCGTGGCGGGTGATGCGCCAGGCGACGGCGACGTGCTCGTCGACGTCGGCGGCGTTCACGGGCGGGAGGACGTCGACGACGACGACCACGTGGCCCGTGTCGTGCCACTGGTGGGCGAGCCGGGGCGCTTCGTCGTCGAGGAGGGTGGAGAAGAGGTAGACGGCGGCGCCGGCCGCGACCTGGGGCGGCCGGTGGCGCGCGGTGGGGTCGCCGACGGGCCGGGCGAGGGCGAGCCCGTGGAGGATGCGGCGCAGGTGGCGTCGTCCGCCGCCGGCGCGGACGGGTCGGGCGAGGCGACCGAGGTCGTCCAGGGCGACGCGGTCGCCGTCGGCGAGGACGGCGTGCGCGACGGACGCGGCGGCGTGCCGCGCGAGGTCGAGGGACGTGGGCTCGTCGGGGCGCTGCTCGCCGACGCCGTTCCAGGTGGCGAGGTCGGGGGCGACGTCGTCGCGGGAGTCGAGGACGAGGACGACGGTGGCCTCGGCCGTGCCGTAGGTGCGGCGGACGTACAGGGTGGCGAGGTCGGGTGCGCGGCGGGCGGTGGCGCGCCAGTCGATGCGACGGAGGCGGTCCCCGGGGCGGTATGCGTCGACGTCGCGGAGCTCGGTGCCGTCTCCGGGGCGGCGGGAGGTGCGGGGGCCGGAGAGCCCGCGCAGCCGGGAGGAGCGGGGCGTGCGGCCGAGGGGCACGGCGCGGGGCAGGACGAGGCGCCGCGGTCCGGAGGCGACGTGGGGCGGCTGCTCCTCGACGCCGTCGGGCCCGTAGGCGGCGTGGTCGACGCGCAAGGTGTCGGTCGGGCCGGTGCGGACGGACGGAGCCCGCCAGGTGAGGTCGCGCGAGCCGTGGGAGACATCGACGAGGCGTTCGGTGACGAGTCCGCCGGGGGCGACGCCGCGCACGCGCAGGAGCTCGACGTCCGGGGGGACCTGGGCGCGCACGCGTGCGGTGAGGGTCCCGGGCGGCGCGGCGGGGTCGAGGGTGACGCGGAGCGTCACCGGCTGCCGGGGTCGGCGGGTCCAGCCCCAGACGGCGGCGAGGAGGGGCGCGACGCCGAGGAGCGCCGCGTCGGGCCGGCGCAGGAGCACGCCGAGCCCGAGCAGCGTGGCGCCGAGGAGGAGCCCGGCGCCGAGGTGGACGGTGGTGCGCCACGGGGGCGGTGCCTCGGGGTCGGGCGTCGCGGGGCCGGTCACGCGGCCCGGCCGACGGTGGCGGGTCCGGGGACGGTGCGCAGGAGGTCTGCGACGAGGGCCTCGGGGCGCAGGTCGGCGGCCCAGGCGCCGGGGGTGAGGGTGAGGCGGTGCGCGAGGACGGGGACGGCGACGCGCTTGACGTCCTCGGGGAGCACGACGTCGCGCCCGTCGAGCACGGCGACGCCGCGCGCGAGGAGCGCGAGGTTCTGGGACCCGCGGGGCGACGCGCCGACCTCGAGGTCGCGGTGGGTGCGGGTCGCGGCGGCGAGGTCGACGCAGTAGGCGAGGACGTCGGGGTGGACGTCGACCTGCTCGACGGCGGCCTGCATGGCGAGGACCGTGTCGCGGTCGACGACCTGGTGCACGACGGGGTCGTCGTGCCGGCGCGCGATGCGGCGGGCGAGGACCTCGCGCTCCTCGTCGCGGCCCGGGTACCCGACGGAGAGCCGGACCATGAAGCGGTCGAGCTGGGCCTCGGGGAGCGGGTAGGTGCCCTCGTGCTCGACGGGGTTCGACGTCGCGACGACGTGGAAGGGCCGCGGCAGCGGGTAGGTGGTGCCCTCGACGGTGACCTGGCGCTCGGCCATGGACTCGAGCAGCGCGGACTGGGTCTTGGGGGCGGTGCGGTTGATCTCGTCGGCGAGCAGGAGCCCGGTGAACACGGGCCCGGGCCGGAACTCGAAGGTCCGGGCGGCGGGGTCGTACACGGAGGATCCGGTGACGTCCGAGGGCAGCAGGTCGGGCGTGCACTGCAGGCGCGTGAAGTCGAGGCCGAGGGCGCGCGCGAGGCTGCGCGCGGCGAGGGTCTTGCCGAGACCTGGCACGTCCTCGAACAGGACGTGGCCCCCGGCGAGGACCGCCGCGAGCGCCAGGGTGAGGGGTTCGCGGGCTCCGACGACGGCGGTGGCGACCTCGTCGAGGACGGCGTGGCCGTGCGCGGCGACGGTGGGGACGTCGAGGGGCGCGGGCGGCGTGGTGCCGGGGTGGGTGGTCATCGGGGTGTCCCTTCGCCGGGGCGTTCCGGGGTGGTGGGCAGGCGGTCGAGGGCGGTGAGCCAGGCGTGGAGCTCTGCGGGGGTGGGGAGGCGTCCGGTGGTGGTGAGGTCGTGGGCGGTGCGGGCGACGCGGGGGCCGAGGAGGTGGGCGACGGCGGGTGCTGCCGTGGGGTCGTCGAGGGGTCCGGTGCCGTGGCGGGCGAGGAGCTGGTCGGTGAGGTGGCGCATGCGGCGGGCTGTGGTGGGGGTGACGCGTCCGTCGCGTCCGAGGACGGACCAGGCGAGGTCGGAGACGTCGCGGCGGTTGCCGTCGCGCCGGAGGGTGGGGAGGTGGGGCCAGACGGTGTCGCCGGCGTAGCCGGTGCGGTGCCGGAGCAGGGTGGCGGCGATGCCGAGGGCGGTGAGCGTGAGGGCGTGGGCGGGTGAGGCGCCGAGGGTGGTGAGGAGGATGCCGAGGCCGACGACGGTGGCGGCGGTGCGCAGGGTGGTCCGGTCGGTGGGTCGGAGGCTGGCCCAGCGTGCGCGGGGGTTCACGGGCGTGCTCGGTGGTCGGCGGGGGTGGGGGTGTCGGGGGTCGGGTCGGGTGGTGTGCCGAGGTCGGTCGCGATGCGGGTGAGCGCGTGGCGGGCGGCGTCGAGGTCGGCGGTGCCGAGGGTGTGCTCTCCGAACCGGGCGTGGTGGTAGAGGCGGCGCAGGGTGGCGACGGCGTGGGGGTCGGCGGGTGTGCTGGTGAGGACGGCGGTGGTGAACTCGGTGGGGGTCTGGGCGGGGTCGCGTCGGGTGCCGGCGCGGGCGGCGGCGCGTTCGAGGGCGACCCAGGCGGCGACGACGGCGTCGTGGGGGTCGGCGTCGGGGGTGCGCAGCTGGGTGCGGACGCGGTGGACGGCGTCGCGGAGCTCGGGGACGACCTGGTCCTGGGCGAGGTGTGCGGTGTCTCCGGGTGGGGCGAGGAGCAGGTCGCGGTGGCGTCGTCGGACGAGGAGCCGTGGCAGGTACCGGCGGGCGAGGAGGACGAGGACCACGAGGACGGCGGCGCCGAGGAACCACAGGAGGTAGGTGTCGAAGGACATGCCGGTCGCGTCGACGGGGATCTCGAGCTCTCGGGGTGCGGTGGGTGCTTCCTGGGGGACGTTCTCGGGCGGCGGGCCGGTGGGGTCGCGGGCGAGGGCGCTGAGCCAGGCGGGCGCGGTCCAGCTCCAGGGGGCGGCGGTCGCGGCGGCGAGCACGGCCGCGAGCGCCAGTGCGGCGACGGCGGTGAAGCGGGCCGGGCCGGGCCGGCGGTGGTCGTGGTCCCCCTGCGTCGTGGTCATGCGGGTCTGAGGGACTCGGCGTGGGCGCCGGCGACGGCGGCGGTGAGGAAGGCGGCGGGGTCGGTGTCGAGGCCGCGGCCCATGGTGGACAGGCGGACGGGGGTGTCGTGCAGGGCGTGGAGGAGGTCGGGTCCGGCGGGGACGGGGACGGGGTGGTGGCGGCCGGTGGGGGCGGCGAGGGTGTGGGCCTGGTGGGTGATGCGGGCGGTGAGGTCGGGGCCCCAGCCGGGGAGGTTCTCGACGTCGGGGGTGGGGACGGGCAGGGGGAGGTCGCTGGGGGCGAGGGCGACGCGGCCGTAGGCGGTGAGGGAGTGGTGGGAGATGCCGAGGTGGCGGTCGCGGGGGTCGGCGCCGGAGACGCGCAGGGAGGCGACGGGTCGGCCGCGGAGGGTGGCGACGGCGTTGAGGGCTTCGCCGGCGGCGACGCCGGAGAAGCCCCAGCGGGTGCCGGTGCCGAGGTTGCCGGGTCCTTGGGCGACGACGACGAGGTCGGCGCCGGTGACGTGGTGGGCGGCGAGGAGGCCGGTGTGGACGGTGACGGCTTCGAGGTCGCCGCCGAAGGCTTGGCCGACGGTGATGCAGGTGTCGATCCAGCCGGTGTCGCGCAGGGTGGCGATGGTGCGGGAGAACGCGGCGGGCAGGGCGCCGCCGTCGGTCATGACGTAGGCGATGCGGGGGGTGGGGCGGCCTGCGAGCGCGGCGGCGTGGCGGGCGCCGGCGACGACGGCGGGCAGGGCGGAGTGGAGGTCGGCGACGACGACGGGGGTGTCGGCGAGGTCGTCGGCGTCGCGCAGGGTGTCGTGGTGGGGGGACTCCTGCTCGTCGACGCCGAGGACGAGGGCTTGCAGGGGGGTGTAGCGGGCCTTGACGAGGTGGCCGGGTCCGGGCGTGGGGTCGGGCGGGAGGGGGGTGGCGGGCCGGGCGGGGCCGACGACGAGCGCGTAGCCGCCGGTGCCGAGGCCGCGGGCGAGGGCGGAGACGTTGAGGAGGACGTGGTCGCCGGGGTGGGGGGTGCCGACGAGCTGGGTGTAGGCGAGGGCGCGCACGGTGGCGTGGGGGTCGTCGGGGCGTCCGGGCAGGGGTGTGTGGAGCTTGACGTCGAGCTCTTGGGCTCCGGTCCAGGCCTTCGCGTGCGACACCACGGTCGCGGTCCGCCACGTGATCACGCGGCACACCCTATCGACCGACTAGCGTGGTGCCGATGTCCGAGCCCACTGCTGCCTCCGCGCCCTCCGTCGCGTCGTCGTCGGGGGGCTCGTCGACGAACCCTGCGGCGCGTCTGCTGAACCTGGTGATCGCGTTGGTGAACACGAACGCGTCGATGACGAAGCAGCAGATCCGGTCGAGCGTGGCGGGGTACGGGGACGCACCCTCGCCCGACGCGTTCGAACGGATGTTCGAGCGGGACAAGGACACGCTGCGCGACCTGGGCATCCCGATCGTCACGGTGGACGGGGGCGGGCACGCGGACGAGGTGGGGTACCGGATCGACCAGGACGCGTACGCGCTGCCGGCGGTGGACCTCACACCCGCGGAGCTGGGGGTGCTGGCGCTGGCGGCGCAGTTCTGGCAGGACAAGACGTTGCGGACGGACATCTCGCGCGCGCTGACGAAGCTGCGGGCGGCCGGTGCGGGGGAGACCGCGATGGACGTCGTGGCGGGTCTGGCGCCGCGGGTGCGGGCGGTGGGGGACGCGTACGCGACGCTCATGGACGCGATCTCGGCGCGGCGCGTGGTGTCGTTCACGTACCGGGCGGCGAGCACGGGCGAGGTGCGGCCGCGCCGGGTGCAGCCGTGGCGCATCGCGGCGCGGCGCGGCGGCTGGTACCTGGTGGGCCTGGACCTGGACCGGGGCGCGCCCCGGTCCTACCGGCTGAGCCGGGTCGAGGGACGGGTGCGGGCGTCGGGGCCGCGCGACGCGTTCGAGGTGCCGGCGCACGTGGACGTGGACACGGCGCTGGGCACGCGCGACGCGGGCGGGCTCGCACGCTTGGCGGTGGTGCCCGAGCGTGCGGGGGCGCTGCGGGCGCGCGGCACGGTCGTGGGCTCGGTGCCCGACGCGCGGGCGGGCGACGGCGCGGGCCGCGACGTGCTCGAGGTGGCGTACGACGTGCGGTACGCGATGGCCGACGAGGTCGTGGGGTACGGGGACGCGGTGCTGGTGCTGGGCCCGCCGGACCTGCGCGAGGCGGTCGTGCGGCGGCTGCGCGACGCGGCGGGACTGGCGACGGGCCCGGCCGACGGCGGCGGGCAGGCGGAGGTGGAGCGTGGCTGAGCGCGCGGACGACCGGCTGGTGCGCCTGCTGGGCATCGTGGCGTACCTCGACGGGGCGGGACCGGTGCCGGTGGGCGAGCTCGCCCGGCACTTCGGCGTCAGCGAGCGCCAGGTCCTGGACGACGTCGACGCCCTGTGGGTGTCGGGCACACCCGGGTACTGGCCCGACGACCTCATCGACTTCGACGCGGACTCGATCGAGCGCGGCGTGGTGCGCCTCACCGAGGCGCGCGGCATGACGCGCCCCCTGCGGCTGGGTACCCGGGAGGCGGTCGCGCTCATCGCGGCGCTGCGCGCGATGCGCGAGACGGCGGCGGTGCAGGCCGACCCGGAGCGTGCGGGCGTCGTGGAGTCGGTGCTGCGCAAGCTGACCGACGCGACCGGGGAGGCCGCGGCGGCGCTCGACGTGCAGCTCGCACCCGAGGGCGACCCGCGCGTGGTCGCGGCCATCACGAGCGCGCTCGTCGCGGGCCACCGCCTGCGCATCCGGTACGTCACCGCGGCGGACGAGGAGTCCGAGCGCGACGTGGACCCCGTGTCCCTGCACACGCAGGACGAGCACGCCTACCTGCTCGCGTGGTGCCACCGCGCCCAGGGGCGGCGCACGTTCCGCGTCGACCGCATCCTCGCCGCCACCGAGCTCGACCAGGCCGTCGAGCGGCACGACGTCGACCCCGACGTGGACTTCACGCCCACCGGCGACGCGCCCCTCGCGACCATCACGTTCGCCAGCCCGGCGCGCGCCGTGGCGGAGCAGGTCCCCGTGGAGTCGGTGCGCAACCTGCCGGGCGGCGCGTTCGAGGTGCGGCTGCGCGTCACCAACCCCGTGTGGCTGCGCCAGCTCCTCACCGAGCGCGCCCGCCACGTCCTGGCCGTCGAGCCGGCCGCCGTCGCGCAGGACGTGCGCGAGGCCGCGAGCGCCGCCCTGGCCGCGTACGCGCACCTGCCCGCCGACGTCCCGGGCGGCGACTCGTCGGGCGACGACCGCGCCGCTGGTTAGGGTGGGCGGCATGTGGTTCTGGGTCTGGACGCTGCTCGTCGTGGGCACGCTCGTGGGTGCGTTCTTCCTGGCGCGGCGCCTGTGGCGGTCGGTCAAGGGCCTGGGACGTGAGCTGTCGCGCGCGTCGCAGGTCGCGGCAGACCTGGGTGCGCGGGCGGACGAGCTGGCGCGAGCCCAGCAGGAGGCGCAGCCCTCGACGGCGCCCACGCTGTTCGACGACCCGGTCGAGCTGCGCGCCCGGGTGGACGTGCTGCGCGCGGACCGCGAGGAGCGGCGCGTGCTGCGGCGCCGCCGCGACGAGCTGGTGTGGTCCCGCTGGCGGCGGTTCAACGCCTGACCGGCACCGCGGGACGGGGGGCGCCGTGACCTATGATGGCGCGAAGAGCAACGTCGCCCCTGGCCGCCCACGAGTAGGTAGTAGGTTCCCGCCGTGAACATCCTTCGTCACCCCGCGACGATCGTCGTCCTCATCCTCCTGGTCCTGCTGCTCTTCGGGTCGAAGCGGCTCCCCGACATGGCGCGCTCCGTCGGCCAGTCGCTGAAGATCTTCAAGAAGGAGGTCAAGGACCTGCGCGAGGACGACGACGCGACGACGACCACGACGCCGTCGGGCACCACCGCCACGACGAGCACCGGCACCACGACCGGCGCCACGACGACCGGCGCGGCGGGCACGGGTGCGACGAGCGTGACGGGGGGCACGGCGTCGTCCACGCAGGACGACACCCCCAAGGCGTAGTCGGTGTCCCGCTCTCCCCGTGACCCCGAGGGGCGCATGCCCCTGCGCGAGCATCTCGTCGAGATCCGCAAGCGCCTCTTCCTCGCCGCGATCGGCATCGTCCTCGGTGCCGTGGTCGGGTGGATCGTGTACGAGCCGGTGCTGCAGGCGCTGCAGCAGCCGCTCGTCGACGCGGCCGAGCGCCGCGACGTCCTGACGGGCCTGAACTTCGAGGGCGTGGCCACGGCCATCGACATGAAGGTCAAGGTCTCCCTGTTCCTCGGCGTCCTGCTGTCGAGCCCGTGGTGGCTGTACCAGCTCTTCGCGTTCATCACGCCCGGCCTGACGTCCAAGGAGAAGCGGTACGCGTTCGGGTTCATCGGCGCCGCCGTCCCGCTGTTCCTCGCCGGCGTCGCGCTCGCGTGGGTGATGCTGCCGCGCGCGGTCGCGCTCCTCAACGAGTTCGTGCCCGACGGCAGCGCGAACCTCATCAACGCCCAGATGTACCTCGGGTTCGTCATGCGCCTCATGCTCGCGTTCGGCATCGCGTTCCTCGTGCCTGTGATCATGGTCGCGCTCAACACGATGGGCGTGGTGCGCGCCGCGACGTGGCTCGCCGGGTGGCGCTGGGCCGTGCTGATCTCGTTCCTGTTCGCCGCGATCATGACCCCCACGCCCGACGTGCTCACCATGTTCTGCGTCGCGCTGCCCATCTGCGCCCTGTACTTCCTCGCCTACGGGATCTCCGTCCTGCACGACCGGCGCGTCGACCAGCGCGACGCCGCCCGGCTCGCCCTGTGAGCACCGCGCCCCGGCCGCGCCCCACCGGGCGCGGGGACCGCGCGTGAGCACGGTCGCGCTCGTCGTCAACCCCACGGCCGGGCGCGGACGGGGCCGCACCGCCGGCCGCCGCACCGCCGAGGCGCTCACCGCGGCCGGGCACGACGTCCTCGACCTCAGCGCCCCCAGCCTGCCCCTCGCGCAGGAGTCCGCCGACGCGGCCGTCCGCGGCACCGTCGCGGCCGCGGGCGTGGACGCGCTCGTCGTCGTCGGCGGCGACGGCATGGTGCACCTCGGCGTCAACGCCACCGCGGGCACCGGGGTGCCGCTCGGCATCGTCGCCGTGGGGACCGGGAACGACTTCGCCCACGCTCTCGACCTGCCCACCGGCCGTCCCGACCGCTGCGTCGACGCCCTCCTGGCCGCGCTCGGCCCCGCCGCGAGCGCCGGGGCGCGCGTGCGGGTGGTCGACGCCGCGCGGGTCGCGGGCGAGCACGTGCCCGTCGCGCGCTGGTACGCGGGCGTGCTGTCCGCCGGGATCGACGCCGCGGTGAACGCGCACGCCAACGCGGCGACCTGGCCGCGCGGACGGTCCCGGTACGCGCGCTCCGCCCTGACGGAGATCACCCGCTACCGGCCCTACGGGTACCGCGTCACGGTGCGGGGCGTGCCCGTGGGCGACGACGTGCCGGACGTCCTCGCCGGGGCGCCCCTGCTGCCCGTGCCCGACGCCGCGCAGCACCCGGGCGCGGCGGGCGGCCCGGGCGGGCGGGCGTTCGCGTGGGAGTCGCCGGGCGCGCTCGTCGCCGTCGCGAACAGCCCCCGCTTCGGCGGCGGGGTCCGGGTCGCGCCCGGCGCCGTGCCCGACGACGGCCTGCTGGACGTCGTCGTCGCGGGCCCGCTCGGGCGGTGGGGCGCCGCGCGCGTCTTCCCCGGCATGTACGCGGGCCGTCACCTCGCCCACCGCGCGGTCGGGACCGTGCGCGCGACGTCGGTCACGGTCGAGCCGACCGCCGCGGGCGCCGCGCCGCCGCACGCGTTCGCCGACGGGGAGCACCTCGGCCCGCTCCCGCTGCGCGTGGACGTCGTCCCCGGGGCGCTGCGCGTGCTCGACGCCGCGGTCCCCGCGCGCTGAGCAGGGGTCTCTCGACCGGCGAGGTGGGCGGCGGACCGTAGGCTGACGGCATGACGGCCGACGAATCGCCCGCCGCCCGCTACGCCGCGTCCCGGGCCCGCCAGGCGGCGTCCCGCACGCGGCTCGCGGACTTCCGGCAGGTGCTCGACTTCCCCCTCGACGACTTCCAGGTGCGCGCGTGCGAGGCGCTGGAGGAGGGTCGCGGCGTGCTCGTCGCCGCACCCACGGGCGCGGGGAAGACGGTCGTGGGCGAGTTCGCGGTCCACCTCGCCCTCGCGGGCGGGCGCAAGGCGTTCTACACGACCCCCATCAAGGCGCTGTCGAACCAGAAGTACGCCGACCTGGTGCGCCGCCACGGCGCCGACGCCGTGGGCCTGCTCACCGGGGACACGACGATCAACGGGGAGGCGCCCGTCGTCGTCATGACGACCGAGGTGCTGCGCAACATGCTGTACGCGGGGTCGCGCACCCTGGACGGGCTCGCGTACGTCGTCATGGACGAGGTGCACTACCTCGCCGACCGGTTCCGCGGGCCGGTGTGGGAAGAGGTGATCATCCACCTGCCCGACGACGTGCAGCTCGTGTCCCTGTCCGCGACCGTGTCCAACGCGGAGGAGTTCGGCGACTGGCTGGAGATGGTGCGCGGCGACACGACCGTCGTCGTCAGCGAGCGCCGGCCCGTGCCGCTGTGGCAGCACGTCCTCGTCGCGTCGGCGAACCCCGCGGCCGGGGTCGCGCACGCGGGCGGCGGGCGCGCGCCCGGCGCGGACCTGCTCGACCTGTACGCCGGGACCGTGGACCCGACCGACCCGGGCGTCAACCCGCCCATCAACCCCGACCTGCTCGCCGCGTTCCGCACCGCGCCCCGCACGGGCGGCCCCGGGCCGGGCGGACGGCGGGGGTCCGGCGACCGCGGGTACCGCGGCCGCGGGGGGCGTCGCCCGGGGCCGGACCGGTCCGTCGTCGGGCGGCGCACCCCCGCCCGGTTCGCCGTCGTGGACGCGCTCGACGCGGACGGGCTGCTGCCCGCGATCTACTTCATCTTCTCCCGCGCCGGGTGCGAGGGCGCCGTGCAGCAGTGCCTCACCGCGGGGCTGCGCCTGACGTCGCCCGCGGAGGAGGCCGAGATCCGGCGCGTCGCGGAGGAGCGCACCGCGACCATCCCCACCGAGGACCTGGAGGTCCTGGGGTACTGGACGTGGACGGAGTCCCTCGCGCGCGGCATCGCGGCCCACCACGCGGGCCTGCTGCCCGTGTTCAAGGAGACGGTCGAGGAGCTGTTCAGCCGCGGGCTCATCAAGGTCGTGTTCGCCACCGAGACGCTCGCGCTCGGCATCAACATGCCCGCCCGGTCCGTCGCGCTGGAGAAGCTCGTCAAGTGGGACGGCACCGCGCACGTCGACGTCACCCCGGGGGAGTACACCCAGCTCACCGGGCGTGCCGGGCGGCGCGGCATCGACGTCGAGGGGCACGCCGTCGTCGTCGACCACGCGGGCCTGGACCCGGTGCACCTCGCGGGCCTGGCGTCCAAGCGCCTGTACCCGCTGCGCTCGAGCTTCCGGCCCACGTACAACATGGCGGTCAACCTCGTCGCGCAGGTCGGGCGCGACCGCGCGCGCGAGGTCCTGGAGACGTCGTTCGCGCAGTTCCAGGCCGACCGGGGCGTCGTCGGCCTGGCCAAGCAGGCCCAGGCGCACGCCGAGGCCCTCGACGGGTACGCGCAGGCCATGACGTGCGACCGCGGCGACTTCGCCGAGTACGCGGCTCTGCGGCGGCGCATCACCGCGCGCGAGGGCGACCTGTCGCGCGCCGCGAGCCGGTCGCGCCGCGCCGAGGTCGTCGCCGCGTTCGAGCGCCTGCGGCCCGGGGACGTCGTCGAGGTGCCGTCCGGGCGGCGCGCGGGCTACGTCGTCGTGCTCGACCCGGGGGAGGGCGCCGGGTTCGACGGGCCGCGCCCCACCGTCCTCACGCAGGACCGTCAGGTGAAGAAGCTCACCGTCGCCGACGCACCCGGCGGGATCCGCACCGTCGCGCGCGTGCGCATCCCCAAGACGTTCAACGCGCGCGTGCCCGCGCAGCGGCGCGACCTCGCCTCCACGCTGCGCAACGCGCTCGGCGCGCTCGACGAGCCGGGCACCCGCCCCGGCCGCACCACCCGCGCCCGGTCCGGCGCGACCGACGACGCCCAGCTCGCGCGCCTGCGCGCCCAGCTGCGCGCCCACCCGTGCCACGACTGCCCCGACCGCGAGGACCACGCCCGCTGGGCCGAGCGGTGGGCGCGGCTGAAGAAGGAGCACGACCAGCTCGTGCGGCGCGTCGAGGGCCGCACAGGGTCCATCGCGCGCGTCTTCGACCGCATCTGCGACGTCCTCGTCACGCTCGGCTACCTCGCGCCCGCCGAGCCCGCGCAGGACCCGGCCGCGCCCCTCGAGGACGCCCTGGACGAGGAGGAGACCCCCGCAGACCCACCCACCGGGCGCGCCGCCCGCGAGGCCGCGCGCACCGGCCTGCAGGTCACGCCCGACGGGCAGTGGCTGCGCCGCCTCTACGCCGAGAACGACCTGCTCCTGGCCGAGTGCCTGCGCCGCGGCGTGTGGGAGGACCTCGACGCCCCCGCCCTGGCCGCCGTGGTGTCCACGTGCGTGTACGCCGGTCGCCGCGAGGACCACGGCGAGCCCGACGTCCCCGGCGGCCCCCACGGCAGGCTGGCGCGCGCGCTCGAGGCCACCACGCGCGTGTGGTCCGAGGTCGACGACCTCGAGGACGAGCACGACATCGACGCGACCGGGCCGCTCGACGAAGGCCTCGTCACCGCCGTGCACCGGTGGGCCGTCGGCCGCAGCCTCGACGCCGTGCTGCGCGGCTCCGAGATCGCGGCGGGCGACTTCGTGCGCTGGTGCAAGCAGGTCATCGACGTCCTCGACCAGGTCGCGGGCGCCGCCCCCACCCCCGAGGTCCGCCGCACCGCACGCCAGGCGATCGACCGCCTGCGCCGCGGCGTCGTCGCCTACTCCAGCGTCTGAGCGCGCCGTCCCGGCGGCTCGACCCGGTACACGGGGCGTGACACGGCGGCGCCCGCGCGGCGTGACGTGCACGACACGCGCCCGGACCTGCGCCGACGCCGCCGCCGGGCGGTGAAGCACGGCGGGTTGTGGCGGTATCGTGAAGGACTGTGGCCTCAACCCTGTACCGCGGCGGCGTGATCCACTCCCCGGCCGACCCGTTCGCGGAAGCGCTCCTCGTCGACGACGGCGTCATCGCCTGGATCGGCGCCGACGACACGGCCGACGGGCTCGCCGCCCGCGCCGACCGCGTCATCGACCTCGACGGCGCGCTCGTCGCCCCCGGGTTCGTCGACGCCCACGTCCACCTGTTCGAGGTCGGGCTCGCCCTGGCCGGCGTCGACCTGTCCGCGAGCGCCGGCGTGACGACGCTCGCGGCCGCGCTGGACGCCGTCGCGAAGGCTGCGGCCACGGCGCACGAGGACGACGTCGTGCTCGCGTTCGGGTGGGACGAGCGGTCCTGGCCCGAGGGGCGCCCCCCGACGCGCGACGAGCTCGACGCCGCGGCGGGCGGCCGCGCGGTGTACGCGGCGCGGGTCGACGTGCACTCCGCGGTGGTGTCCACGACGCTCGCGCGCCGCTGCGCGCTCGAGACGCGGCCCGGGTGGGACGAGTCGGGCTGGGTCGCGGGGGAGGCGCACCACGTCGCACGCGACGTCGCGCGGGCGGTGTCCCCGGCGCGGCGCACGGACCTGTACCGCACGGCGCTGCGGGCCGCGGCCGAGCAGGGCGTGGTGTCGGTCCACGAGATGAGCGCCCCGCACATCGACACGCGCGCCGGGCTGCGGGAGATCCTCGCCCTCACGGGGGACGCGGCGTCGGGTATGCCGCACGTCGTGGGGTACCGCGGCGAGCTGTGCGCCACGGCCGACGACGCCCGCGCGCTCCTCGCGGACGTGCCCGGCCTCGCGGGCATCGCGGGCGACCTCAACGTCGACGGGTCGATCGGGTCGCGCACCGCCGCGATGCGGCTGCCGTACCAGGACGGCCCGGACCGCGGTGACCGCGGAAACCTGTACCTCACGGCGGAGCAGATCGCGGACCACCTGTCCGCGGTCGCGGCGGCCGGGACGCAGGGCGGGTTCCACGTCATCGGGGACCGCGCGATGGACGAGCTCGTGCTCGGGCTCGGCCTCGCGGCCGAGGCGCACGGGCAGAGCGCGGTGCGCGCGGCGCGGCACCGGGTCGAGCACGCGCTGTTCGTCGACGCGACCGCGCTCGCCACGCTCCTGCTGTACGGGGTGAGCCTGAGCATCCAGCCCGCGTTCGACGCCGCCTGGGGCGGCCCGGACGGCATGTACGCCGCGCGGGTGGGGGCGATGCGGGCGCAGGGCCTGAGCCCGTTCGCGGACCTCGCGGGCGCGGGCGTGCCGCTCGCGTTCGGGTCGGACGCACCGGTGACGCGGATCGACCCGTGGGCGGGCGTGCTCGCCGCGATGTCGCACGTCGACCCGGACCAGCAGATCTCGGCCCGGGCCGCGTTCCGTGCGCACACGCGCGGCGGGTGGCGCATCGCCGGGCTCGACCACACCGGCGCCGGGCAGCTGCGCGTCGGGGCGCCCGCGCACCTCGCGGTGTGGCGCGGGGAGCACCTCGTCGTGCAGGGTGCGCTGGGCCGCACGACGTCGTCGTGGAGCACGGACGCGCGCGCGGGGCAGCCGCTGCTGCCCGAGCTCGGCCCGGACGTGCCGCGACCGCGGTGCCTGCAGACCGTGCGGGCCGGAGTGCCCCTGTTCGACACGTTCGTCTGATCGCTCCCGCTTGACAGGGCGGTGAGCCGGAGTAGTTTCGACAGGGTGTTCCGGCCCCCGCGGCCGCAGGGGGATCAGCCACCGACGACGACCCCTCGGCGTGCCGCGCCGGGTACCTGGCCGGGCTCGCGCGCTCAGTAGAAAACGTGCTCCGCCGGTGGCGGCGTCGTACGGGCCGAAGGGCGCGCGAGCCCGCACACACTCTCCCGCCGGCTCTCGGCGGACGGGCGCGGCCCCGCCAGGTCTTCGTGCAGGTCCGTGGCGTAGGGTGCACCCGTGCACGCCCCCGAGCCCCCGGCCGCTCCCGCCGGGCGATCCCGCCCCGCAGGCACGGCCGCCCGTGCGCCCGAGACCGGCACGCCCCGCGACCGGCAGCCGGGACCGAGGCCTGGTGCGCAGCCCGACGGCCCGCCCGAGCGCGAGGTGCCCGCAGGCGCGTCGCCTGCCGCCCCGTCGCCCGCCGTACCGTCGCGGCCCCTCACGCTCCTGCTCGCGCTCGCGGGCGGCCTGCTCACCGACGCCGCGTTCCCCGACCGGGGGTGGTGGGCGCTCGCGTTCGTCGGTGTGGCCACCCTGTTCTGGGCGCTGCGCCGCGACGGCGCGCGCTGGGGCTTCCTCGTCGGCCTGGTGTGGGGCCTGGCGTTCTTCCTGCCGCACCTGTGGTGGGCGAACTACGCGACGGAGACCGTGCCGTGGCTCGCGCTGTCCGTCATGGAGGCGTGCTTCGTCGGGCTGCTCGGTGCCGCGTGGGTCTGGGCACGCCGCTGGTCGTGGCTGACGGGGCGTCCCGGGCGGCAGGCCGTCGCGTTCGCGGTGCTGTTCGTCGGGGTCGAGCAGGCCCGCACCGAGGTCCCGTTCGGCGGGTTCCCGTGGGGGCGGCTCGCGTTCTCCCAGGCGGACTCCCCGCTGGGCCGCGCGGCGTGGCTCGGGGGAGAGGTCCTCGTGTCGCTGCTCGTCGCGCTCGTCGGGGCGCTGCTCGCGGTCGCGGTGCTCGCCGTGGTACGCCGCCGTGACGTCGTGACCGGCGCCGTCGTCCCCGTGGCCGTCGCCGCCGCGCTCGTCGCCGCACCGCTGCTCGTGCCGCTCGACACGCGCGCCGAGGCGGGCACGCTCGCCGTCGGCGCCGTGCAGGGCAACGTGGGCGAGCCCGGCCTCGGGTCGTTCGCGAACCGGGCCGAGGTGCTGAACAACCACCTGCAGGGCACCCTCGCGCTCCTCGACGACGTCGGGCCGGGCGACCTCGACGTCGTGCTGTGGCCCGAGAACGGATCCGACCTCGACCCGCAGACCACGCCCGAGGTCGCGCGCGCCATCGACGACGTCGCGCAGGAGGTCGGCGCGCCGATCCTCGTCGGCGCGCAGGAGTACCCCGAGACCGGCGGCCGGTACAACGTGTCGCTCCTGTGGGAGCCGGGCACCGGCGTCGTCGACCGCTACGCCAAGCAGCACCCGGCACCGTTCGGCGAGTACATCCCGCTGCGCTCCCTGCTGCGCGTGTTCTCCGACCAGGTGGACCGCGTGAGCATCGACATGATCGCGGGCACCGAGACCGGCGTCGTCGACCTCGACGCGCCCCGGCTGGGCCGCACGGTGCCGCTCGGTGTCGTCATCTGCTTCGAGGTCGCCTACGACCGCCTGGTGAACGACGCCGTCGACGCGGGCGCCGAGCTGCTCGTCGTGCCGACCAACAACGCCTCGTTCGGGTACACCGCCGAGTCGACGCAGCAGCTCGCGATGTCGCGGCTGCGCGCCGTGTCGACGGGCCGCGCGACCGTGCAGGTCTCGACCGTCGGCGTGAGCGGCGTCATCGCCCCCGACGGCGCGCTCCTGCAGAGCACCGGCCTGTTCACCGCCGACCAGATGGTCGCCGACCTGCCGCTGCGCACCAGCCTCACCCCCGCCGTGCGGGCGGGGGACTGGCCGGGTCGCGTGGTCGAGCTCCTCGCCCTCGGCCTCCTCACCGCCGGCGTCGTCACCGCCGTCCGCGAGCGCCGCAGCCGGACCGCCCCGGTCCCGGCCGGGGACGAGGCGTCGTGAGCGGGGCCGCGGGGGAGGGCGGCGCCGCGGTCGGGCGCGTGCTCGTCGTCGTGCCCACGTACGACGAGGCGCTGACCCTGCCGGGCACGCTGGCGCGCCTGCGCGCCGCGGTCCCGGACGCGGACGTGCTCGTCGTGGACGACGCGAGCCCGGACGGGACGGGTGACCTCGCCGACGCGGCGGCCGCCGCCGACCCGGGCGTGCACGTGCTGCACCGGGCCGGGAAGGAAGGTCTGGGCGCCGCGTACGTCGCGGGGTTCGGGTGGGGCCTGGACGCCGGGTACGACGTGCTCGTGGAGATGGACGCCGACGGCTCCCACCAGCCGGAGCAGCTGCCGTCCCTGCTCGCCGCCCTCGGCCCCGCCTCGGCGGACGGCGCGCCCGACGGCGCGGACCTCGTCATCGGGTCGCGCTGGGTCCCGGGCGGGCGCGTGGAGAACTGGCCGCGCCACCGCGAGGTGCTCTCGCGCGCGGGCAACGCGTACGTGCGCCTCGCGCTGGGGCTGCACCTGGGCGACGCGACGGCGGGCTACCGCGCCTACCGCGCGTCGGCGCTGCGCGCGGTCGACCTCGCGAGCGTGGAGTCGCACGGGTACTGCTTCCAGGTCGACATGGCGTGGCGGGTCGTGCGGGCGGGGGGCCTGGCGACGGAGGTGCCGATCACGTTCGTCGAGCGCACGGCGGGGCGGTCGAAGATGAGCCGCGCGATCGTCACCGAGGCGTTGTGGAAGGTGACGGTGTGGGGTGCCCGACGGCGCGCGGCCCAGCTCGCGAGCCTGGCGCGGTCGGTCGCGGGTCGGCGCACGCGCTGAGGCGTCGTCCCGGCGCGGCCCGCGCGACCCCGCGACGTGCCGGGCGAGTCGGAGACGTGCCGCGCCGGCGCGAGGGTGCGGACCCCGGCCGTCACGCACAGAGGCCCGGACTCCCTCTCGGGGGTCCGGGCCTTTCGTGCGGGTGCTGCGAGGCGTCAGGCGCTGCGGCGCAGCTTGCCCGCGCGCAGCAGGCCGAGGCGCTCGTCGAGGAGCTCCTCGAGCTCGGAGATGGTGCGGCGCTCGAGCAGCATGTCCCAGTGGGTGCGGGCGGGCTTGCCGGCCTTGGGCTCGGGGCGCTCCGCGTCGCGCAGCAGCGCCTCGGCACCGCAGCGGCACTCCCACACCGGGGGGACCTCGGCGTCGGTCGAGAACGGCAGGATGATGGTGTGCCCGTTGGGGCAGTCGTAGTGCGCCTGGAAGCGGGGGGCGAAGTCGACGCCCTCGTCCGACTCCATGCTCTTCGCACCGATGCTCATCCCGCGCAGCGAACGGTCGGCCATGGTGTCCTCCTGAGGGGTCTTCGGGGGTGGGTGGGCGCGCCCGGTGGGGGTGCGGGCAGCGGCCCGGTCTACGAGAGGCAACGCCTCACGTGCGGTCGGTGTTCCGGTGCGCCGTGAAGGTCCGGTGAACGTCGCGGGGCCCACGGCCTGGTGGCCCCCTGCGCTGCGTCGTGCCGGCCCGCCTCGGCGCGCGGTCCCAGGCTCCCGGGTTTCGATGCCCCGCGCAACTCCGCGGCCGTCCGACCGCCCCAGACGTGTGCACGCTCACACCTGGCTCCCCGGGGGGCGGGAACAAACCCGGGGGGAGCCCGGTTGAGCGGCATGTACATGCAAACGCATCGACCTAGGACTTCCGGGAGCACACCATGCAGTTCGGCATCTTCACCGTCGGCGACGTCACGACGGATCCCACGACGGGCCGGACCCCCGACGACACCGAGCGCGTGCGGTCCATGCTGACGATCGCGAAGCACGCGGACGAGGCGGGGCTGGACGTCTTCGCCACGGGGGAGCACCACAACCCGCCGTTCGTCCCGTCCTCGCCCACGACCATGCTCGGCTACCTGACGGGCGTGACGAAGAACATCGTCCTGTCGACCTCGACGACGCTCATCACGACGAACGACCCGGTGCGCCTCGCGGAGGAGTACGCGATGCTCCAGGTCATCTCGGACGGCCGCATGGACCTCATGATGGGCCGCGGCAACACCGGCCCGGTGTACCCGTGGTTCGGGCAGGACATCCGGCAGGGCATCCCGCTCGCGATCGAGAACTACGCGCTGCTGCGCCGGCTGTGGACCGAGGACGTCGTGGACTGGGAGGGCAAGTTCCGCACCCCGCTGCAGGGCTTCACCTCGACGCCGCGGCCGCTGGACGGCGTCCCGCCGTTCGTGTGGCACGGGTCGATCCGCAGCCCCGAGATCGCCGAGCAGGCCGCCTACTACGGCGACGGGTTCTTCCACAACAACATCTTCTGGCCCATGAGCCACACCAAGCAGATGGTGCAGTTCTACCGCCAGCGCTGGGAGCACCACGGCCACGGCCCCGCGGACACCGCGATCGTCGGGCTCGGCGGCCAGGTGTTCATGCGCAAGGACTCCCAGAAGGCGTGGGACGAGTTCCGCCCCTACTTCGACAACGCGCCCGTCTACGGGCACGGGCCCTCCATGGAGGACTTCACGCGCGAGACGCCGCTCACCGTCGGCTCGCCGCAGCAGGTCATCGACCGGTACGCCGCGATGCGCGACCACGTGGGCGACTACCAGCGCCAGCTGTTCCTCGTCGACCACGCCGGCCTGCCGCTCAAGACCGTGCTCGAGCAGATCGACCTCCTCGCCGGCGAGGTCGTGCCCGTGCTGCGCAAGGAGATGGAGGCCGTCCGCCCCGCGCACGTGCCGTCGAACCCGCCGAGCCACGCCGAGCGCGTCGCGGCCGCCCGCGCCGCCGGGACCGAGGGCGCCGCGCACGTCGGCGGCACCGAGGACCTCTGGACCGGGCGCACCGCCGAGGACGACACCCGCACCGCCACCGCCGGTGCCGCGTTCGGCCTGTGACACCGGCGACACCCGCGCCGTGACCACCCGCCCGACGGCGTACGGTCGAGGAGTGCCCCGCACCCGCGACCGGCCGCCGTCGGGCACGGCAGCACCCGGCCCCACGACGGGCCGCACCCCGCACCGCACGTCAGCACCTCAGGAGCACCGCATGACCGCCAGCACCCCCGCCCCGGACCGCCGCCTCGTCGTGGTGTCCGCCGGGCTGTCCAAGCCGTCCTCCACGCGCCTGCTCGCCGACCGGCTCGGCGAGGCCACGGTGCGCGAGCTGCAGGGCCTCGGCGTGAGCGCCGAGATCGAGACCGTCGAGCTGCGCGACCACGCGCACGCCGTCGTCGACGCCATGCTCACCGGCTTCCCGACCGGCGACCTCGCGGGCGTCCTCGAGCGCCTCACCGCCGCCGACGGGATCGTCGTGACCACCCCGCTGTTCACCACCACGTACTCCGGGCTGCTCAAGTCGTTCGTCGACGTCCTCGACAAGGACTCGCTCACCGGCACGCCCGTCCTGCTCGGCGCGACCGGCGGCACCGCCCGCCACTCGCTCGCGCTCGAGTACTCGCTGCGCCCCCTGTTCACCTACCTGCGGGCCGACGTCGCCACGACGTCCGTGTTCGCCGCGACCGACGACTGGGCGGCCGCCGAGGGCGACTCCGGCGGCGGGCTGCCCGCCCGCATCGCGCGTGCGGGACGCGAGCTCGCGGAGAAGGTCGCGCTGCGCAAGAACGCCGGCCCCGCCGACCCGTTCGCCGGGACGCCCGACTTCACGGCCCTGCTCGGCGGCCGGTGACCCCCTGACCGCGCGCCCCGGCCACCGGTGCTCCCGGCCGGGGCGCGCACCCCTTGCCCGACCTGCACCGGCACCCCGCCCGCACCGCGACCCGCCTTGCCCCCGGCAGGACCGTCGCGGCAGGATCGGGGAGACCGACGACGACGGGGGAGCACCATGAGCCGCAGCACCACCGAGGACCGGGCCCCAGGACCCGGCGACCCGGAGCAGGACGCGGCGCCCGCCGCCCCGCAGACCCTCGCCGTCCCCGTCGTCGAGGCCCTCGCCGACCACGCACCCCGCCCCGACCACGACGTCACGGCACCGCCCCGGCGCCGACCCGTCGGCATCGTGCGGGCACCGCAGCCCGCACCCGACGCCGCCCGCTTCAGCACCGCACCCCGGTACCCCGCGATGTTCCACGTCGCCGGCGGCCGCCTCGTGTGGGACGGCACCCGCCTGCGGCTCGTACGCGGCGACGACACCGTCCTGCAACCCGCCGGAAGGCCCGTCGTCACCGTCACCGGCGACGGCCCCACCGTCGCCGTCACCTGGCGCGACGACCAGCACCCCACCACCCGGGCCACGCGCGCCGTCCTGCTCGAGGGCTCCTCCGCCCGGTTCGCACGCTTCGCCCGCTCCCTCGCCGCCACCCGCCCCGGCACCATCGAGCTCGACGACCGGACCGTGCCCTCCACCCGGCTCCCGCACCTGCGCCCCGACCGCGCCGGGACCGACCGCCGCCCCGGCGTGTTCACCCGCGCCCTGTGGCGCGTCGTCGGGCGCGCCACCACCGACCCGGCACCCACCGGCAGGGGAGCGGACCTCGTCACCCGGCTCGAACGCCTCGCCGCCCTCCACCGCGCCGGAGACCTCACCGACACCGAGTACGCACGCGCCAAGCAGGCCCTGCTCGGCTGACGCCACGACCGGGGGACGGGCCGCCGTCAGCTCCTCGTCGAGCCCCACCCGGTCACGTCGACGACCGTCATCACCGACCGGCCCTCACGGAAGTCCCCGTACCGCACCCACACCGGCGTGACCCGCAGCAGCACGATGCCGTCGTCCAGCAACGACCCCGCGAACTGCGGGAACGCCGCCGCGTACGCCGCGGCGCAGCGCCGCCGGTCCGCACCGGCCGGGATGTCCGCCGTGCCCTCGCACTGCACGGTCGTCCCGTCCGTCCCCCCGACCGTCACGGCGACGCGCGGGTCCCGGGCCACGTTCGCCACCTTGCGCGACGACGCCCGCGCGTCGAACACCAGCTCGCCCGCGTCCGTCGCCGCCACGGCGAGGAACGCCGCCTGCGGGCCGCCGTCCTGGCCGAGGGACGCCACGACCCCCCACCCCTGAGAACGGACGAAGCCGACGAACGCCGCACGATCCATGCCGCCACCGTAGCGTCCGGTGTCGCCCGACCGGAGACACCGAGGACACCGAAGGCGCCACGACACGAAATCGCTCGACCGCCGGGCACAGCGCCTGACACCGTCGCAGGATGACGGACCCTCGCACCGACCTCGCCGGAACCGACCAGGAACGCCTCTGGGACGCCGACGCCGCCGCGCGGTACGACACCCCCGGCGAGGGCATGTTCGCCCCCGACGCCCTCGACCCTGCCGTGGAGCGGCTCGCGGCGCTCGCGGACCGGGGGAGGGCGGTCGAGCTCGCGATCGGCACGGGCCGGGTCGCGATCCCGCTCGCCGCGCGCGGCGTGCCCGTGACCGGCATCGAGATCTCCCGGCACATGGTCGCCCGGCTGCGCGAGAAGGCCGACGAGACGACCCTCCCCGTCGTCGTCGGCGACATGGCCACCGCCAGGGTGCCGGGGGAGCACACGCTCGTCTACCTCGTGGACAACACGATCTCCAACCTGCTCACCCAGGACGCCCAGGTCGAGTGCTTCCGCAACGCCGCACGCCATCTCGCCCCAGGAGGTCGGTTCGTCGTCGAGCTCTGGGTCCCCGAGCTGCGCGCCCTGCCACCGGGGCGCACCGCGACCGTCTGGCTCGCCGAGCCCGACCACCTCGGCGTCGACACCTACGACGTCCTGCACCAGCGCGTCGTGTCCCACCACGTCCGGTTCGACGACGACGGCCACGCGACGGTGGGCCGCACACCCCACCGGTACGTCTGGCCCCCGGAGCTCGACCTCATGGCCCGCCTCGCCGGCCTCGAGCTCGAGACCCGCCACGCCGGATGGGCGGGGGAGCCGTTCACCGCAGAGTCGCCCTCCCACGTGTCCGTGTACCGGCGCCCACCCCGACCGGACCGCGCGACGTGATATCCATCCTCGATGGACCTGTCCCGCCGCCGGACCCGACCCGCCGTCCTCGTCGGCGCCGCGCTCGTCGCCCTCACCGCCTGCTCCGGACCCGTCACACCCCAGGACCTCGTCACCCGCCTTGCCGACGCACCCACCCCCGACGACGCCCTCGTCGGCACGATGACGCCCGACGAGATGGACCCCACCTCCGCGCGACGCCTCGGCGAGCTCGACGGGGCCACCTTCTACGCCGGGTCGGGCACCCGCGACGGGCAGGACGTCGTCTGCCTCGTCACCGTCGTCGAAGGCGACACCCCGGACGACGACGCCGGAGCCTCCACCTGCGGCCTCGTCACCGACCTCGACGACGGCCACCTCCGCCTGGAGTACGGCGACGCCCAGACCCTCGTCACCGCCACCCTCGTCCCCGACGGGCTCTCCACCGACCCCGACCTCACCCGGCTCACCCCCAACCTCGCCGCCCAGGTGTCACGCACGACCTGACCCTGCGCACCACAGCAGGGTTGCCCGCGCTCACCCCGCCAGCGATGCCTCGACCACAGCCAGGTCCCGCACCGCGAACCGGTGGTGCTCCCACTCCTCCTCGAGGATCACGTGCACGCACGACAACGTCGTCTCCGGATACTCCGGCGACCACGGGTTGCGACGCACCACCCCCAGGGCCTCCGGCGTCACCACCGCCAGGAAGTCCCGCACCATCGCCACCCGACCCGCCCGCGCCTCCAGCACCTCGCCGAACGACGGCGTCCCCGACGCGAACACCGACAGGTCCAACCCGTCCTCCGCCGCCTGCGGACCCGGCTGCCCCAGAGGATGGAACGGCTGCTCCACCCCCAGCACCGCACGCCCCAACCACGCATCCGTCGCCAGCACCAGGTGCCGCAGCGTCTGCGCGAACGACCACTCACCGTCCACCGACACGTCCACGGCGCTCGCGGGCAGCGCGGCCGCCCGCTCCAGCGTCGCCGCCCACGTGGACTCCAGCGCCGCCCACGCCGCCCGCAGACCCACCGGGTCCGCTGCCCGCCGCAGCTCCCGGCCCGGGAACCGCCGGTCCAGCTCCGCCTCCACGAACCCCCGCACGTCCACACCGTTCACCAGCACCGGCGCATCGCCGTCCGCCAACCACGGAGCGTCCACGTCCAGACCCTCCACCTGCGCGCCCCGCACCACGACCCCCGACAGGTCCGGCTCCACGAACCGCGCACCCCGCAGGTCCACACCCTCGAACCTCGCACCCCGCAGATCGTCAGAACGGGTGAACCGGACCATGAGCGCCTCCTCGGGAACGGCCCGCCCGCCACGACCCGCCGGACCCGGGGGAGCGGACCCATCGCGCCGACGACACGGCACGAGGGTCCCGGCCCGGGGGAGAGGCGCCAGCACCTCCCGGACGGACGACGAACGGGGACGTTCGCACCGTACGCCGCCCGACCCGCACCCCACCAGAGCACCCACGCCCACCGGCCCCACGACCTGGCCCACGCGCCCCCAGGGCTGGTGCCCCGACACCGGGCCGGGGGAGCATCGCACCATGCCGATCCTGCCCACCGACCGCGACCCCCGCCTCGTCACGATCCGCCGCGGAGGCACCCTCACCGACGAGGACCACCACCAGATCGCCCGATGGGCCGTCGACTGCGCCGAGCACGTCCTGCCCCTCTTCGAACACGCACGACCCGACGACACCCGACCCCGCGACGCCCTCGACATCGCCCGCGCCTGGATCCGCGGAGACGTCCCCATGAAGACCGCCCACACCACCGCCTTCGTCGCCAACGCCGCCGGCCGCGACCAGGCCGCACCCGTCAAGTACGCGGCGCTCGCGGCCGGTCAGGCCGTCGCCGTGGCGCACGTCGCCGCTCACGGGCTGGGCGCGGCGGCGTACGCGATCCGCGCGGCCGCCGCGGACGCCGCAGCACGGGGGGAGGACGCCGAGGCTGCGCGGCTCGCGGAACGGGATCGGCAGCGCGATCGCATCCCGGCCGGGCTGCGCGAGCTCGTGCTCGACGACCAGCGGCGTCGCAGCCCGATCTGCTGGCACGTGTTCGACGACTGACCCCGGGCCCGGCTCGGACCGTGTCGACCGTGGTGTCACCAGCGCGGACGAGCGTGGTGGCTCAGCGCAGGAGGTCCTCGTACGCGACGAGCGGGATCCGACCGTCCGCCGCGGCGGCGACCTGCTCGTCTCCGGCCACGAGGACGTCCGCCTGGAGCGTCGCGACCGCGACGTACTCGGCGGCCGCCGTGTCGTCCGCACCGAGCTCGCGCGCGATGCGGAACGCCGTCGCGCGCGAGACGCGGTCGCCGAGCAGGCGGATCCGCAGGGAGGCGACACCCTCGAGACGCTCGCGCGCCGTCTTCTCGTCGAGGACGCCGCGACGCACGTCCTGGTACAGCATCGAGAGCGCGTGGCTGCGCAGGACGGACGGGCCGACGAGCGGGCGGCGCGTGCCGAGGTGCACGTCGTCGTGCACGAGACGCAGCGCGGTGACCGCGTCGATCGCGCAGCGGGTGGACGGTTCCAGGCCGGCGGATCCCATAGGGCCAGTACACACCCGAGGACCCGCAGGGTGCCGTCGAAGGTCGCGGTGCTCGGGGCTCTCGGCCGCACCTCTGCTCGACGAGGGCGCCGGGGGAGTAGTTGGTACCGTCGCACCTCACGTGCCTGTTGCGTCCGTGGAACAGCGCTCGGCGACCTGCTCGTCTAGGTCAGCAGCACGCCAAGACCAGGGAAGATCGTTCGTGAGGTCCTGGAACCGCCTGGTGACGCGAAAGACCACGCGGATGTCCTGGCGCGCGCGAGGCAACGGGTCTTCATTCGTGCGTCGCAGCCGCGCGCAGGGCATTGTTGACGACCGTCCACCCGTTGGGGGGTGTGGTCCTGCGGTCGGCATCGTTGCTGTAGTACGCGTCTGAGTTCTCGAGCCAGCGCGCGAGCGCTTCGAGGTACTCGTGGAGGGAACGGTTGCTCCAAGGCTCGTCGGCAGCTGCGGCGGTAGCCAGGGCACGCGCCGTCGCGATCACCGCCTGCTTGCCGGAGCCGTTGGCCTCAGAGGGGCAGCCAGCCAGTCCACAGCTCTCGTCGACGTCGAAGTCCTGGTGCTCGAACTCGTAGTGGAAGCAGACGTAGTGCATCCGCTCGAAGGTCTCGTACTCGGCCGCGCCCACGCGCACGCTTCGACGGCACCGGCGGCACAAGAGCTCCATGCGGCGATGATGTCAGAGGGGGCCGTCGGACAGGCTTCGGACCCGTGCTGGCAGGAGCCTGTCGACCCATGACAACACTCATCACTCTACCGCCGATAATGTACATTATGTCATTACGTCGTAACGAAGCGCCCTTCAGCGCATCACGAGGCGCCCCGGTGGGCTCCCCTTCGTCATGAGCACGACGACCTACGCACCGCAGCTTCTCGCCCCCGCCGCCCGCGGAGACGACCGCCGACCGACTGGGAGCATCGTGCGATCCCTGCGGAATGCGTCGCGGACCGGCATCGACACGACGGCCGCACCGGCGTCCTCGGATTCCGTCGCCACCATGTCGGTGTTCGCAGCCGCCGGACCTGACGCCCGTCGGTCCGGACGAGTCCTGACGACGTGCGCGACGCTCGCCTGGCTGCCGGTGCTCGTGCTGACCGTCCTGGTGTTCCTCCTGGTCGGCGCCGTGGGTGGCCTCGCGGCCGCCGGCGTGTGGACCTGGCGCACGGTGTCCCCCGTGCGGACCCGGTCGGCCGGCGACACCGACGAGGATCCCGACGGATCGGCGCTCGAGAGCCTGCCGCAGCCCCCAGGAGCTCCGCGCGGCCGACGGGTGGTTCGCGACCGCACCATCGGCTATGATGCGTAGAATCGGACATAGCGCCCAAACCATTGTGTTTAGGTCAACACCATGGTGACGCGCGGGTTCCCGCGGTGACCGCGCATCAGGTCGTCCGCCGCTTCTCGGGTCACCCTCCCGCCGCCAGGTATGCCGGAGTCATCGATCCCCCGCCTCAGGCGTTGCTCCCCCTGCGTCACGATGCACGCCGACCACCGCGACGCTCCCCTCGCCGCCGCACTCCTGGCGCGTGTGCCACCCTGTCCCGGTGCCCGACACTCCCCGACCACTCCTCCCTCCCCCGCTGCCCGACCTCGTGGGCGCGCGCGTGCGGACCGTGCACGTCGTGACCCACCCGGAGGCGACGCACCACGTCGACGGGCTCGTCGGGGGCCAGCACGACTCCGACCTCACCCCCGCCGGGTTGCGGGACGCGGAGCTCGTCGCGGCTGCGCTGCGCGCACGCGTCCCGGCCGGTGCGCGCACGGACGTCGTCGCGTCCGACCTCCTCCGCACGCGCCGCACCGCGACCGCGATCGCCGCCGCGCTCGGCGGGGCGGCGCGCCTCGACCCGCGGCTGCGCGAGGCGTCCTACGGCGAGGCGGGCGGACAGCCCCAGGCGTGGCTCGACGCGCGGTTCGTCCCGCCGCCCGCCACGGGCGACCGCCTGCGGCACGACGTCGGTGTCGCGGGTGCCGAGACGCGCCTCGACGTCGCGCTGCGGGTGTACGCGGCGACGACGGACCTCCTGCGCCGGGACGTGGACCACCAGGTCGTCGTGACGCACGGTTTCGCGGCCACGTTCGTCGTCGCCGCCTGGATCGGGATGCCCGTGGAGGCCGCGGGGCACGTCGCCTTCCCGGTGCCGTCGGGCAGCATCACGACGCTGCGCGAGGACGGCCACTTCCACAACCGTGCCGTCGTCGCCGTCGGGGACGTCGCGCACCTGGGCCGGTGACCGCGGGGCGGGAACGTGACGCCTGGCGCGTCGGTGCAGGTCAGCGCGCCGCACCCGATCAGCGCTGTGGGTGGCGCGGCCTAGGCTGACGGCGACCCGTCACCCAGGAGGCCCGCACCATGGTCGCCCCGCCCCGCCTCGAGCGGATCACCGTCGCCGAGGCAGCCGACCGCTACCTCGCGTCCGTCGCCGCGCAGACCCTGCGCGGCATCCTGTCCCCCACGACGCGCCGCAGCTACGAGCGGGACGTCACGGAGTTCGCGCGCCTCGCGGGACCCGTGCGCGTGCTGGACGACGTCACGGGCGAGGACGTCGACGACGTCCTGCTGCGCTACCAGACCACGCCCGACGGCCGGTACGCCGACGCGTCGCGCAAGCCGGGGAGCGCGGGCCGCTCGGCAGCGACGGTGAACCGGTTCCGCCAGTCGGTGACGCGCTTCTTCGCGCACGCCGCGCGCGAGGGCTGGGTGCAGGCGGACCCGATGCAGTGGGCCGCTCCCCCGGCCCGTCTGCGCGACGGGCTGCGCGTCGCCCGCACCGCGCTGTCCGCGGGCTCGGCGGCGTCGCTGCTCGAGGTGTCCGCCGCCCGCGCACCCGGGGAACCCGCCGTCTCGCGCCGCGACCAGGACCTCCAGCTGCGCGACCGCCTCGTCGTCGCGCTCCTCCTCGTCCTCGGCCCGCGCGTGTCCGAGCTCGAGCGCGCGAACCTCGACGACTTCTCCCGCGAACCGGACCAGACGCGGTGGCGCATCCAGGGCAAGGGCGGCCACGTCCGCACCGTCACGCTCTCTCCCCCGCTCGCGGACGCGCTGGAGGAATACCTCGCGCGGCTGCGTCCGACGCTCCTGGCCCGTCGGCCCGACGACCCGGACGCGCAGCGCGCCCTCCTGCTGTCGTGGCGGGGCCGCCGGATCGACGCCCAGGCCGTGCGCGGGCTGCTGCGGCGCTGCGTCGAGCGCATGCCCGCGCAATACCGACGCGAGGCGACGCCGCACGCGCTGCGCCACACGACCGCGACGCTGCTCGCCGCGGAGGGCTGGGACGTCAAGGTCGTCGCCGAGCTCCTCGGGCACGCGTCCATCGCGACCACCGGCGTCTACCTCGACCGCATCGAGGGCGAGCTGGCGGCCGCGATCCGGGCCCACCCGCTCTCCGCGGCGCTCGAGCCCAGCGAGGTCTGACCGGCCCAGCACGCGGGCGGTGGCGTCGGGGACGCTGACACCGGGCCGAGCGGGGCGTAGCGTCGCAGGCATGGCCCCGCTCCACCGGGTGGAGCTCGTCCCCGACGACGAGCCCGCGCCGGGCGGGCGCGGCACACCCGCGGAGGGGGCACCCGGGCGCGCGGCCCCTGCCCGACGACGCACCCTCCTCGTGCGCGTCGTGGCGCCGCTGCTCGTGCTCGCCGTCGCGCTCGGCGCCGTCGGCTCGTGGCGCTCGTCGACGGCGGAGCGGGCCCGCCTCGCCCACCCCGGCGCGGTCCGTTCCCTCGCCGTGCCCCCGGTCCCCGCCTGGTCCGCCGACGCCGCCAGCCCGCGCGTCGCCGTCGTCGACGACGTGGTCGTCACGGTCGCCGCCGCCGGGGTGGAGGGGCGCGACGCCGCCTCGGGCGCCCGGCGCTGGCTCGCTCTCGACGCGACCGCCACGTGCGGACCGGCCGCCGACGAGTCGGCGGGACCGGTGGCCGACGTGCTCGTGTGCGTCACGGGGCCGGCGCTCGCCCCGGTCGCGCACGTCGTCGGCCTGGGCGGACCGCTCACCGGCCCGGTGCCGCTGGGCGACACGCTCGGCCGGGCGGTCCCCGCGCCCGGCGGGGCGGTGCTGCGGTGGGCCCGCACCGGAGGGGTTGTGCACCTCGCGCTCCAGGACGCCCGCACCGCACGCGTGCGCTGGCGGCTCGACGTCCCGCCCGATGACGCGGAACGGACCCCGATGTGCCGGCCCCAGGTCGCGGGGCAGGCCGTCGCGGCCGTCGAGGGTGGCCTGCTCGTGGTGCGGGGGTGTCGCGTCAGCGCCGTCCTGACCCTCGACGGCACCCGCCTCGACGCGCGCGGACCGGCCGTCACGACCGACGTCGTCCCGCTGCCTGACGGGACGTTCCTGCGTACCCGTGTCCTGCCGCCCGGGCGCGAGGCGACCACCGAGCTCCTCGCGCCGGACGCGACCGTGCGCGCCACCGTCGCCGGGCGGGTCCTGCGGCCGCTCGTCGGTCCCGAGGACGACCTGGCCCCCTGGCTGGTCACCACCGCGGACGGCGTGCGCGCCTTCGCGCCCGCAGGCGACTCGGACGACACGCTGCGCGAGCGGTGGCGCCTCGCGCAGCCCGTCGCCCAGGTCGTCGCGATCACCGCGGACCGCGCGGTCGTCGTCACCGGCGAGCGCGTCGTCGGCCTGGACGCGCGCTCGGGCGAGCACGTGTGGTCGTGGCCGCGCCACGCTCCCGCCGGTCGCCGTCCCGTGCCGGGCGTCGCCACGGGACCCGGGAGCGCCACCGCGACGGCGGACGGCGGCGCGGGCACCGCGGGCCTCCGGGCGGATCTCACCCGTGGGGTCGCGGCGGCGTTCACCGACGGCGCCACGCTCGCGCTGGTCGTCCCCGACGGCTCGTCGCGGCGCTCGCGGACGGTCGCCGTCTCCCTCGACGACGGGGACGTGCGCTGGGACGTCGTCGGTGACGGCGACCCGTCCGGTTTCACCGCCCTGGCGGGATACGTGGGGCACGTGGACGCGGGGTCGTCGCGCGTCGTCGTGCTGGAGCGGCGGCCTCGTGCGAGGAGGTCTCGCGCGAGGACTCGTCCGCGTGCGAGAAGGTGACGAGGGCGAGAGCCTGTCGGGAGACCGGTGCTGCCGTCCGGGCCGCCGGACCGAGGTGAAGGAGGCCGTCGTGCCGAAGCGTGACCCGGGTCCGAGCGTCAAGGACCCCGACCTGTACGAGAAGCTGCGGGACGAGGGCGACTCGAAGGAGAAGGCGGCCCGCATCGCGAACGCCGCGGCGGGCTCCTCGCGGTCGAGCGTCGGACGCAAGGGCGGCAAGGCCGGCGACTACGAGGACTGGACCGTCGAGAAGCTGCGCAAGCGCGCCGCGGAGATCGGCATCGAGGGCCGGTCGTCCATGCGCAAGGCGGAGCTGGTGCGCGCGCTGCGCTCGCACTGAGGACGCGCTCAGGACGCACCGGGAACGGTCCGGGGACGGGTCGGTCACGGGCCCGTGCGGGATCTCACCCGCGGCGCGCCCGTCTTCCGGTCGCGCCCGGGGTGCCGCCCGCTACGGTGAGTGCGTGCACCTGTCCGCCGACTCCGCCCTGCGCACCGCCCGCCGTCTGCTCTCCCGTGCGCTCGTGGTGGCCGTCGCGGCACCCGTGACGGTCGCGGGCGTGCTCGTCACCGCGGACGCGATCCGTAAGCGCCGCAACACCACCGAGGCGTCGTTCCCGCGCTCGGCCCCCGCCGACGTCGAGGTCGCGGGCACCACGACGACCGTCTTCACGTACGGCGAGGACGTGTACCGGGAGATGCTCGGCGCGATCCGCGGCGCGCGGCGCCGCATCCTGCTCGAGACGTACATCTGGAAGGCTGACGCGCTCGGCGAGGAGTTCAAGCAGGCGCTCGTCGAGGCGAGCGAGCGCGGCGTCGAGGTGTTCGTCGTGTACGACGGCTTCGCGAACCTCGTCGTCCCGCAGGCGTTCTTCGACCTGCCCGAGCCGATCCACGTCATCCGGTACCCGGTGTTCCGCCCGGGCGTGCTCATGCTCAACGTGCGCAAGTCCGGCCGCGACCACCGCAAGATCCTCGTCGTCGACGACGAGATCGCGTTCGTCGGCGGCTACAACATCGGTGCCCTGTACGCGACGCAGTGGCGCGACACGCACGTCCGCCTCGTCGGGCCGAGCGCGTGGGAGCTGCGCAACGCGTTCGTCGACTTCTGGAACGCGAACCGCTCGTCGGACCAGCCGCTGCTCGCCGACCCGGGGTCGGTGCACTGGGAGCCGCGGCTGCGCGCGGCCCGCAACGCGCCGGCGCACCTCGTGTTCCCGATCCGCGGGATCTACCTCGACGCGATCGACCGCGCGAGCTCGCACGTCTACATCACGCAGGCGTACTTCATCCCGGACCGGGAGATCCTGGCCGCGCTGCTCGCGGCCGCGGCGCGCGGCGTCGATGTTCGGGTCCTCGTGCCCGAGCGCTCGAACCACGTGCTCGCGGACTGGCTGTCGCGCGGCCTGTACACGGCGCTGCTCAAGGGCGGGGTCCGCATCCACCTGTACCGCAACGCCATGGTGCACGCGAAGACCGCGACCATCGACGGCGCGTGGACCACGATCGGCACGGCGAACATCGACCGGCTGTCGCTCACGGGGAACTACGAGGTGAACCTCGAGATCACGGACCCGGGGGTGGCCGAGCAGATGGAGAAGGTGTTCGAGGTCGACCTGTCGAACTCGCGTGAGCTGACGCTCGACGAGTGGGACTCGCGCTCGGTGGCGGCGAAGCTCAGCGAGGTCGTCCTCACTCCCCTGCGCCCGCTGCTGTAGCCGCGCCACCGTTGTCGCCGTCCTTCGGGCGACGACGACGGTGGGCGGGGTCCGCGGCTCAGCGGGCCGGGTCGGAGCGCAGCACGTCGGCCGCCTCCTCCTCCGGGCGCGGTGGCACGGTCTCGTCGGCCTCGAGCAGCGCGACCTCGCCGAACTCCGGGTGCTCGTCGCGCAGCTCGCGCGCGACCGCGTCGGCCGCGCCGTCCAGGGCGCCCGCGGCGACGTCGATCGACTCCCCCGTCGCGAGCGGCCGGTACTCGTACGTGCCCCCGGTGCGCTGCTCGCCCAGGAGCCGGTTCACCAGGCCGTGCCCGACGTCCGACAGCAGCGCGTCGTGGACGGGGACCACGACCCGGGGGTCGAGCGCGTGCACGAAGTCGATCGTCTCGGCGAGCTTGAGCCACGGCGCCGAGACCGGCGCCAGCAGCACGTCGAGCCGCCGTCCGCCCAGCACGCCCGGGTCCGGGGCGTCGAACGAGTCACCCGGGTGCAGGAGCGTCGCGCCGTCCCCGCGCACGAGGTACGTCACGTTCGCGATCCGCGGGACGTCCGGGTGGATCACCGCGTGCCGCCCGCCGCCGACCACGACCTCCAGACCGCCCAGGTCCAGGCCGTCACCCGGTGCGACGACGTGCACGCGCGACGCCGCGCCGTCGGGCAGCGACGGACGCACCGCGGCGGCCACCTCCTCGGGCGCCCACACCGTGAGCTCCGGCCGGGCCGCGAGGGCGCCGCCCAGGGCGCCGGTGTCGACGTGGTCGGGGTGCTGGTGGGTGAGGAGCACCGTGCCGGCGTCCGCCAGCGCGGCCGCGGCGTCGCTGAACGTGCCCGGGTCGATCGCGACGACCTGACCGCCGTGGCGCACCGTGACGCACGCGTGACCGTGGAACGTGACCTGCATGGATCCTCCTCGAGTCGTCCTTGCCCGCCCGCTCGTGCGGGGGTCGGCCCCTCAGCCCACCACGAGGACGAGGTCGCCGCCCTCCAGCTGCTGCACCGCGCCGATCGCGACCCGCTGGACGGTGCCCGCGACGGGGGTCGTGATCGCGGCCTCCATCTTCATGGCCTCGACGGTCGCGACCGTCTGCCCCGCCTGGACGACGTCGCCCACGACGACGACCGGCGTCACCGCACCCGCGAACGGCGCCGCGACCTGGCCCGGCTGGGTCGGGTCCGCCTTCTCGGCGGTGCGCGCGTCGACGTCCACCGCACGGTCGCGCACCTGGATCGGGCGCAGCTGGCCGTTGAGGGTGAACATCACGGTGCGCATCCCGCGCTCGTCGGGCGTGCCGATCGCCTCGAGGCCCACGAGCAGCCGCACACCCTTCCCCAGCGCGACCGCCACCTCCTGACCCGGCTCCAGCCCGTACAGGTACGTGGGGGTGTCGAGGACCGACACGTCCCCGTACGCCTGCCGCACCTGCTCGAACTCCTTCGTCGGCCCCGCGAAGAGCAGGTGGTTGAGCCGACGACGGCGCACCTCCCCCTCCTGCGCGAGCTCCGCCTCGTCCTCGGCCGAGAGCGGCGTGACCCCGGCGCGCGCCGCACGACCGGCGAGCGCGCGCGACCGGAACGGCTCCGGCCAGCCCCCGGGCGGGTCGCCCAGCTCACCGCCCAGGAACCCGACCACGGAGTCCGGGATGTCGAACGACTGCGGGTCCGCCGCGAACTCCGCCGGGTCCGCGCCCGCCGCCACGAGGTGCAGCGCGAGGTCGCCCACGACCTTCGACGACGGCGTCACCTTCACCAGCCGCCCGAGGATCCGGTCCGCGGCCGCGTACATCGCCTCGATCTGCTCGAACCGGTCCCCCAGGCCCAGCGCGATCGCCTGCTGGCGCAGGTTCGACAGCTGCCCACCCGGGATCTCGTGCTCGTACACGCGACCCGTCGGCCCGGGCAGACCCGACTCGAACGGCGCGTACACGCGGCGCACCGCCTCCCAGTACGGCTCGAGGTCCGCGACCGCCGCCAGCGACAGCCCGGTGTCGCGCTCGGTGTGCTCCAGCGCGGCGACCAGCGCCGACAACGGCGGCTGGCTCGTCGTCCCGGCCATCGCGGCGCTCGCGGCGTCGACCGCGTCGACGCCCGCCGCGGCGGCGGCGAGCAGCGTGGCCATCTGCCCGCCGGACGTGTCGTGGGTGTGCAGGTGGACGGGCAGGTCGAACCGCTCGCGCAGGGCGGTCACGAGGCGGCTCGCGGCGGCGGGGCGCAGCAGCCCGGCCATGTCCTTGATCGCGAGCACGTGCGCGCCGGCGTCGACGATGCGGTCCGCGAGGCGCAGGTAGTAGTCGAGCGTGTACAGGTCCTCGGCCGGGTCGAGCAGGTTGCCCGTGTAGCACAGCGCGACCTCCGCGACCGTCGTGCCGGTCGCGCGCACGGCCTCGATCGCGGGACGCATCTGGTCGACGTCGTTGAGCGCGTCGAAGATCCGGAACACGTCGATGCCGGTCGCCGCGGCCTCCTCGACGAACGCCTCCGTGACGCGCGTCGGGTACGGCGTGTACCCGACCGTGTTACGACCGCGCAGGAGCATCTGGATCGCGAGGTTCGGCATCGCGGCACGCAGGGTCGCGAGCCGCTCCCACGGGTCCTCCCCGAGGAATCGCAGCGCGACGTCGTACGTCGCCCCGCCCCACGCCTCGACCGACCACAGCTGCGGCGTCGCCCGCGCCACGTACGGCGCGACGGCCGCCAGGTCGTGCGTGCGCACGCGCGTCGCGAGCAGCGACTGGTGCGCGTCGCGGAACGTCGTGTCGGTGACGCGCAGCCGCTGCTCTCCGCGCAGCGCCCGCGCGAACCCCTCCGGGCCGAGCTCGAGGAGCTGCTGGCGCGACCCGGGCGGGGGCGCGACCGTCAGGTCGAACGGCGGCAGCTTCGCCGCGGGGTGGCTCGTGGCCCGCGGCTCCCCGTGCGGCCGGTTCACGGTGGTGTCCCCCACGTACGCGAGCAGGCGGGTGCCCCGGTCCGCGCTCTCGCGCGCCGCGAGCAGCTCGGGCCGCTCGTCGATGAACGACGTCGCGACGTTGCCCGCGACGAACTCCGGGTCCGCGAGGACCGCCTGCAGGAACGGGATGTTCGTGCGGATGCCGCGGATGCGGAACTCCGCCAGCGCACGACGCGCGCGCCGCACCGCCGTCGGGAAGTCCCGGCCGCGGCACGTGAGCTTCACCAGCATCGAGTCGAAGTGGCCCGACACGACGGACCCCGCCGTCGCCGTCGCCCCGTCCAGCCGGACACCCGCCCCGCCCGGGGACCGGTAGGCGATGATCCGGCCCGTGTCCGGGCGGAACCCGTTCGCCGGGTCCTCGGTCGTGATCCGGGTCTGCAGCGCGGCGCCGTTGACGCGCACGTCCTCCTGGCGGATGCCCAGGTCCGCCAGCGTCTCGCCCGCCGCGATCCGCATCTGCGCGGACACGAGGTCGACGTCGGTGACCTCCTCGGTCACCGTGTGCTCCACCTGGATGCGCGGGTTCATCTCGATGAACACGTGCTGCCCCGCACGCTCACCGACCGTGTCGAGGAGGAACTCGACCGTGCCCGCGTTCTGGTACCCGATGTGCCGTGCGAACCGCACCGCGTCCGCGCACAGCGCGTCGCGGACCGCCGGGTCGAGGTTCGGCGCCGGCGCGATCTCGATGACCTTCTGATGACGACGCTGCAACGAGCAGTCCCGCTCGTACAGGTGCACGACGTTCCCCGCGCCGTCCGCGAGGATCTGCACCTCGATGTGCCGCGGCCGCAGCACCGCCTGCTCCAGGAACACCGTCGGGTCGCCGAACGCGCCGTCCGCCTCGCGCATCGCCGCGGCCAGCGCCTCGGGCAGGTCCTCGCGCACGTCCACGCGCCGCATCCCGCGACCACCACCGCCCGCGACCGCCTTGACGAACACCGGGAACCCGATCGTGTCCGCAGCCGCGACGAGCTCGTCGACGTCCGCCGACGGCTCGCTCGACGCGAGGACCGGTAGCCCCGCCTCGCGCGCCGCCTTGAGCGCCCGCACCTTGTTGCCCGCGAGCTCGAGCACCTCCGCCGGCGGCCCGACGAACGTCAGCCCCGCGTCCGCGCACGCACGCGCCAGGTCGGGGTTCTCCGAGAGGAACCCGTACCCCGGGTAGACGGCGTCCGCACCCGCCTCCCGGGCGACCCGCACGATCTCCTCGATGTCCAGGTACGCACGCACCGGGTGACCGGGCTCCCCGATGAGGTACGCCTCGTCAGCCTTGAGCCGGTGCTCGGAGTTGCGGTCCTCCTGCGGGAACACCGCGACGGTGCGGGACCCCAGCTCGTAGGCGGCGCGGAACGCCCTGACGGCGATCTCCGCGCGGTTGGCGACCAGGACCTTCGAGAACACCGGCACTCCATCCGTCGACCGTGCGGCGTCACGGCGCCGGGGAGGGCGTCACGCACCGCGCGTACCGGCCGATCCTCCCACGGCGCCGCCGGACGGGTCACCGCACCCGCTGTGACGTGGTCCACACGCCTCGCAGGGGTGCGTCGGCGCTCGCGGCCGGTCCCTCGTTCGGCCCGGCCGGGCGGGAGGGTCAGCCCGCGGTGCGGGCCCGACGGCGCTGGGCGAGCTCGTCCTGCGGGCTCGTCGCGGTGCCGTCCTCGTCGTCGAGGGACTCGGTCGGCAGCTCGGCGAGCGTGCCCTCGACCTCGCGCCACACGCGACCGACGGCGATCCCGAACACGCCCTGCCCGCCCTGGACGAGGTCGACGACCTCGTCGGGCGAGGTGCACTCGTAGACGCTCGCGCCGTCGCTCATGAGCGTGATCTGCGCGAGGTCGTCCACGCCGCGCTCGCGCAGGTGCTCGACGGCGGTGCGGATCTGCTGGAGCGACACCCCGGTGTCGAGCAGGCGCTTGACGACCTTGAGCACGAGGATGTCGCGGAAGCTGTACAGGCGGTGGGAACCGGACCCGGACGCCGGGCGGACGGTGGGCTCGACCAGGCCCGTGCGGGCCCAGTAGTCGAGCTGGCGGTACGTGATGCCTGCCGCACGGCACGCCGTCGGGCCGCGGTAGCCGGTGGTGGTGTCCTGCTCGGTGATGTCCTCACCGAAGAGGAGGCCCTGCGCGCCCTGCGGAACTGCCGCGCCGACACCGACGCTCGCCTCACCGCTGCTGTTCACTGTCGCCTCCTGGGGTGATGTCACGACCAAACTATGGGCGCCGTCGGGGGCCGTCAACGACCGACGCCCCGGGCGTGCGGGCGTGTCGCGCCCGCGACGGCGTCGCGCCGACCGCTGAACCCTCGACCAGAGGTCGAAGGTCCGTGTTGTCCTGTGTGTCCCCGATGCCTCGACCGCGGCCCGAGGGTCGGGCCGCTCGCTCCGGGACCGTTCCTACTCGTCCACCGAGAAGTCCTCGGGCTGGACGTGGTCGAGGAAGTCGCGGAACTTCTCGACCTCCTCCTGCTGCGCGACGTCGACGACCTCGACGCCTGCCGTCGCCACGACCTCCGCCGAGCACAGCACCGGGCTCCCGGTGCGCACCGCGACGGCGATCGCGTCCGACGCGCGCGAGTCGAGCCGCACGCCGTTGCTGAGGACGAGCTCGGCGAAGAAGATGCCGCCGTCGAGCGCGACGATCTCCGCCCGTTCCAGGCGGACGTCCACGGCGTCGAGCAGGTCCCGCAGGAGGTCGTGCGTCATGGGCCGTGGCGTGGGCAGCCCTGCCTGCGCCATGGCGATCGCGCTCGCCTCGCGGGGGCCGATGACGATCGGCACCACGAGCTCGGACGCGTCGTCGAGCAGCAGCACCACGATCTCCTGGTCGCGCTGCTGCTGTCGGACCCCCAGCACCTCCACCGGGACCATCGGGACGTCGTCGCTCACTCCTCCACGGTACGACTCCGCCCGGCATCCGGCAGGGGGTGGGCACGGGTGCCGACGGGAGGGCGAGGGCCTCAGCGGGTGCGGCCTCAGCGGGTGAGGTCGTCGACGCCCTGGCGCACGAACACGGTGTGCAGCTGCGCGCACAGCTCGCCGACCTCGGAGGCGACGGTGCCGGCGTGGGCGCGCGCGGACGGGCTCTGCTGGCCGCGCCACGGCGAGACGACCTGCTGGACGAGGCTGACGTGGCGGTCCGCGGCGGTGCGCAGCGAGCGCAGGTGGCGCGGCTCGATCCCGTAGTCCGCGAGCCCGGCGGCGAGCACGACGACGTCGAGCGAGCGCGCGTCGAGCTGCCCGCCCGGTGCCTGGCGCAGCACGCCGGCCTCGATGAGGCCCTCGACGAGCTCGCGCTCGACGCCGGCGGCCGAGACGAGCGCGTCCACGGTGTAGCGCTGGCGGACGGCGGCCGAACCCGGCTCGCCGTCGGTGGTCGCGAGACGGGGGGCGAGCGCCTCGACGTCGGTCCCGGCGTCGAGCGCGGCGAGGCGGTCCTTGATGACCTTCAGCGGCAGGTAGCGGTCACGCTGCTCGACGAGGACGAAGCGCAGCCGCTCGACGTCGGCGGGGCTGTACTGGCGGTAGCCCGACGCGGTGCGCACCGGTTCGATGAGCCCCTGCTCCTCGAGGAAGCGCAGCTTGGAGTGGCTGACGTGGGGGAACTCGGCCCGCAGCGCGCGCAGCACGTCGGAGATGCGCATGGTCGCGCGGCGCGAGATCCCCTGCGGCCACGGCTCGGGCCCGTCCGCGGGCTCCGGGGCCGTGGCGTGCGCGGCGCCCGTGGACACGTTCACGACGGTGAGGCCGCGCCGCCCGCCGACGCCCCCGCGTGCGGGCTGGCGTGGAACGTGAGCCGGTACTTGCCGATCTGGACCTCGTCGCCCGTGCCGAGGACGACCGCGTCGATCCGGCTGCGGTTCACGTAGGTGCCGTTGAGGGACCCGACGTCGCGCACCACGAAGTGCTCTCCCTCGCGCACGAACTCGGCGTGCTTGCGGGACACCGTGACGTCGTCGAGGAAGATGTCGGCGTGCTCCGAGCGCCCCGCGACGGTGCGCTCGGCGTCGAGGAGGAAGCGCGAGCCCTGGCCGGGGCCGCGCTGCATGATGAGCAGGGCCGAGTGGCGGGGCAGGGCGGCGACGGCGGCGTGCTCCTCGGGGCTCAGGCCACCGGGCTGCACGCCCTCCTCGATCGGGGCCTCGATCCGGCCGAAGCTGACCGTCGTGTCGCTGCCCGCCCGGTTCGGTACCTCAGGACCGCCTGGGACACTCATCACGCCTCCTCGGGGCTCACGCACGTCGTGCTCGAGCTCGGAAACCGCACCGGGGGACGAGCCCCCGTGGTGCGGGAAACTGGTGCTCGAAAACTACTACACCCGCAGGTCACGCTGTGCGTGCGACCCTCGGTCGTCCCAACCTACCCCGGCCCGCGGGCCTGCGGGAAGCCGGTTCACTCGTCGGCGGGGACGGGGGTCGCGAACCGGGGTGCGCGGGGCTCGACCGTCGCGGTGACCTCGGCCCGGTCCTGCTGGGTGACGGTGGTGCGCGCACCGTCGGCGCGCAGCGACGCCATCGCGCCGCCGGGGATCTCGAGCGCGGTCTCGAGCGTCGAGGGGTCGCCGATCGCGGTCCACCGGTACGGGGACGAGATCACCTGCCCGTCGACGACGACGCCGTCGGAGGTGTCCTCGAAGTAGCTGCTCGCGACGAGGCGGACGCCGTTGACCTCCATGGCCTCGGCGCCGGCGTTGCGCAGCTCTTCCAGCACGTTGAACAGGCCGAACGCCTTGAGAGGCTCGGCGCCCTCGACGACCTCGATGGCGACGCCGGGGCCTTCGGCGGGGAGCCGGCCGGAGAGGATGCCGAGCGTCTCGGCCTGCTGCTCGGCGAGCTCGAGCGCGGCGCGCTCGCGTCCGGAGCCGGACTGCAGCTCGTCGCGCGTGGCCTCGAGCGAGGACACCTGGTCCTCGAGCTCGCCGGAGCGCTGGGTGACGTCGTCGAGCAGGCGCACGAGGTCGCTCTGGCGCAGGGAGGACAGCTGGTCCTCCTGCGTCTGGCTCACCTGGACGACGAGCGCGAAGCCGAGCAGCGCGCACAGGACGGCGACCATCACCTGGGAGCGCGACGCGCGCGGTCGCATCGCCCGGCCGAGGCCGCGCAGCCCGCGCGGCTCGGGCTGGGTGGGGGTGCCGTGGCGTCCGACGGCGGCCGTCGCCCCGGTGACCGGGTCCGGCTCGGCGGTGGGCGAGGTCTCGGGGTCCTGCTCGGGCGCCGCGGCCGCTGCCGGGGTGGTCGTCCCGTCCGTCGTCGCGCCCGGCGTCGGAGGGTCCGGCGTGGTGGCGGCGGTGGGCGGGTCGTCGGGCTGGTCGGTGCGGCCGTCGGGTGCGGGTCGCTCCCCCGGCGCTGCGGCGTCGCCCGGTGCTGCCTCGGAGCCCGGGACGGTGGCGTCGCCCGGGACGGTGATGTCGCTCGGCACTGTGGTGTCCGGGTTGCTCGGCGCGGCCGTGTCGGGGGTGCCGGTCGGCGCGGCACCGGTCGGGGTCGTGCCGCCCGTGGTGGTGCCGTCGTCCTCGGGGTGGTCGGTGGCGACCGTGGTCTCGTCGCCGGCGGCCGGTGCGTCGCTCGGCGTCGTGGTGTGGCCGGGGACCGCGGCGGGGTCGACCGGTTCGTCGTGGACCGTGCCCGACGGCGCACCCGTGCCCGGGTCGGCCTCGGCGGGGGGTGCGGCGTCCTCGTCGGGGGCGTCGGTGCGGGGCGGGACGTTCTCCGTGTCGTGCGCGTCGTCGTCGGTCGCGGGCTCGGCGCCCGGGACGGCGGGAGAGCCGACGGCGTCGTCTGCGGGCGCGGTGGGGTGCTCGGGCCGGTCGTCCGGAGCCTGGTCGCGGGGGTCGCGGCTCATGCTCACGCCTTGAAGATGTGGCGCCGGATCGCGGCGGCGTTGGAGAAGATGCGGATGCCGAGGACGACGACGACGGCGGTCGAGAGCTGGCTGCCGACGCCGAGCTGGTCGCCGAGGAACACGATGAGGGCGGCGACGACGACGTTCGACAGGAACGACACGAGGAAGACCTTGTCGTCGAACAGTCCGTCGAGGCGGGCGCGCAGGCCGCCGAAGAGGGCGTCGAGGGCGGCGACGACGGCGATCGGCAGGTAGGGCTGCAGCGACACGGGCACGGTGGGTTGCAGGACGAGGCCTGCGACGATGCCCACCACCAGTCCGACGACTGCGATCATTCGACGATCTCCTGCCCTGTCTCGTGCGGTGCGGGTGGGGTCCCGGACCCGTCGGTCGTGCCCGGCGCGGGCCCGGTCTCCTCGGCGGGTGCGTCGGAGTCTACGGTCGTCTCGGGCGCGTGCGCGAAGAACAGCGTGGGCGCGGACCGGCCGGGCAGGTCGAGGCGGCTCTGCGTCGTGACGCCGGAACGGATGCCGTACTGGCTGCCGAGGAGCTGGAGGAAGTCGGACGTCCCGGACCGCAGGAGCGAGGTGCGCATCGCGTCGGGGTCGCCGATCGCCTCGACGCGGTACGGGCCGACGAGGGGCTGCAGGTCGACGAGCACGGCGTCGCCCGCGCTGCGGATCGCGGACAGGCCGGTCAGGCGCTGGTCGTTGATCGCGACGGCCTCGGCGCCGCCGGCCCACAGGGCGTTGACGACGCGCTGCAGGTCGGAGTCGTGCACGAGCGTGCTCGCGTCCGTGGCCCCGGAGGACAGGCCCCCGCTGGTGTCGTCGAGGGTGACGACGACGCCCTGGCCCTCGACGGCCTGCGTTCCGGTCAGCGCGCCCTCCTGCTGGAGGTTGTCGAGCACGTCGGCGCTCGCGCCGCTCAGTGCCGCGCCCTGCAGCTGCTCGATCTCGCCGGACAGCTCCGCGCCGCGCTCGGAGAGTCCCTCGGCGGTGGCCTGGCGTTCGAGGATCTCCTGCTCGAGGGTCTCGCGCGCGGCGATGACGCCGGGCTGCGGGGCGCGCAGCTGCACGGCGGCGGCGGTCGTGACGACGCCGAGGACGACGGCGAGGGCGACGAGCGCGACGGTGCCGGTGCGTCCGCGGTGCGGGGTCTGCCCGGCGGCGCGGCGCGCGGCCGCGGCGGCGTACCCGGGGTCGAGCGGGCGGTGCATGACCTCGTTGAGGAGGGTCATGGACGCGTCGACGGGCGCGCGGCGCGCGGGGGCGTGCTGGTCCGGTCGCGTGTCGGTCACGGCGTCTCCTTCGTCGCGGGCCCGGGCCGGTCGGTGCGGGCGGCGCGGTCGCGCAGGACGAGGGCGCGGGTCTGCAGCACGTACTGCGCGCCCGCGAGCCAGTACAGGCCCACGCCCCACCAGGTGAACGCCCACCCGGTGACGGCGGCGACGTCGCCGAGCCAGCCGGGCATCTCCGCGAGCAGCAGCAGCGGGAACGCGTACAGCAGCGCGAAGGTGCCCGCCTTGCCCGCGAAGCTCACGGGCAGCGGCCCGTAGCCGTGGCGGGCGAGCAGCGGCAGGAGGCCCGCGAGCAGGAGGTCGCGCGCGACGATCGCGACGACGAGCCACACGGGCACGACGTCGCGCCACGCGAGCCCGAGGAGGGTGACGAGGATGAAGAGGCGGTCGGCGGCGGGGTCGAGCATCTGCCCGAGGCGGCTCACCTGGTCCAGGCGGCGCGCCAGCACGCCGTCGAGCCAGTCCGACGCGCCGGACACCGCGAGCACGACCAGGGCCCACACGTCGTCGCCGCGCACGATGAGCACCGCGAACACGGGCACGAGGAGCAGCCGCAGGAGGCTGATGACGTTCGGGACGGTCAGGACGCGCGAGCTGACCTGCTGCCCTGCCGTCACACCCACCGCCCCGTGCTCACGTCGCGCCGTCGCGGCGACCTGCCGCGCGCGACCATCCTACGTACCGTGCCCGGTGACCTGGGCCCTCATTTCGCGGCGCGGCGACCCGCGAGGCCCGAAATCACCCGCTTCGCCCGGTGCCCGGGGTCGGTGGTGCGTCGGCGGTGCGGGTGCGGGTGAGGGACGTCACCGGCCTCGGCCCCGCGGCCTGCCCGCGCGCTCCGGTACGATGGGTGCACCTCTGGAGTTCGTCGCTCGTCCCGCGTGTGTCCGTGAGAGTGGCCGATCCCCCCTGATCTCCCCGATCGTGGCGGTGGCCGGCCTGGTGTGTTCGGGAGTGCGACCTGCGAGAACCGACCCGGTGACCGCACGCCACTCCACACCCCGAGACGAACGGTCCTCACCCTTTCATGACTGCTGACGTCGTCGTGCCCGCGCACGCCCTCGACCACTCCACCGACACCTCCCCCGCCGTCGCGGAGCAGACCGCTCCCGCCGGCCCCGTGTTCTCCGACCTCGGCCTGTCGGCGCCCCTCGAGCGCGCCGTCGCCGACCTCGGGTTCGTCACCCCGTCCGCGATCCAGGCCGAGGCCATCCCCGCGCTCCTCGCGGGCCGCGACATCACCGGCGTCGCGCAGACCGGCACCGGCAAGACCGCCGCTTTCGGCCTCCCGCTGCTCGCCGCGATCGACCCCGCGCTGCGGCGCGTGCAGGCCGTCGTCCTCACCCCGACGCGCGAGCTCGCGATGCAGGTCGCCGACGCCGTCGAGTCGTTCGCGGCCCACCTGCCGAAGGTCGACGTCGTCGCCGTGTACGGCGGCTCGCCCTACCAGCCGCAGCAGCGGGCGCTCGCGGCCGGGGCGCAGGTCGTCGTCGGCACGCCCGGGCGCGTCATCGACCACATCGAGCGCGGCACCCTCGTCCTCGACGACGTGCGGTTCCTCGTGCTCGACGAGGCCGACGAGATGCTGCGCATGGGCTTCGCCGAGGACGTCGACACGATCTTCTCCCGCGCGCCGCGCGAGCGTCAGGTCGCGCTGTTCTCCGCGACGATGCCCGCCCCGATCCGCCGCGTCGCGAACGAGCACCTCACCGACCCGGTCGAGATCGCCGTCGCGCGCCAGTCCTCCACGGTGACGAGCGTGCGCCAGACGTACGCCGTCGTGCCGTTCCGCCACAAGACCGGCTCCCTCGTGCGCGTCCTGGCCACGTCCGACGCCGAGGCCGCGATCGTGTTCACCCGCACGCGCGGCGCCGCGGAGGAGGTCGGGTCCGCGCTCGTCGAGCGCGGCATCTCCGCCGCGACCATCTCCGGCGACGTCGCGCAGAAGGAGCGCGAGCGGATCGTGGAGCGCCTGCGCTCCGGTGCGCTCGACGTCCTCGTCGCGACCGACGTCGCCGCGCGCGGCCTCGACGTCGACCGCATCGGCCTCGTCGTGAACTTCGACCTGCCGGGCGAGCCCGAGGCGTACGTGCACCGCATCGGCCGCACCGGGCGCGCGGGCCGCACCGGCGAGGCCCTGAGCTTCGTCACCCCGCACGAGCGCGGGCGCCTGCGCGCGATCGAGCGCACGACCCGCACCCCGCTGCAGGAGATCGAGATCCCCTCCCCCGCGGACGTGTCCGCGCACAAGGTGCGGGCCCTGCTCGGGCAGGTCCCCGCCCGCCAGGAGGCAGGCCGCCTGTCGATGTACGCCGACATGGTGCGCACCTTCCTCGCCGAGCACGACGTCGACCCCGTCGACCTCGCCGCGGCCATGGCGGCGCTCGCGGTCGGTGACGACGGCCCCCGTGCTCGCGAGGAGCAGGAGCGGTTCGAGGCGGAGCGTGCCGCGGCGCGCGAGCAGTCGAAGGCGCGTCGCACGGAGCGCACGGGCGAGCGCCCGTCGCGCGGCGACCGTGCGTCGGGCCGGCGCGAGGGCGACGGGACGCGCGGCATCCGCCGCGACGCCGTCGGGACGCGCTACCGCCTGTCGGTGGGCCACAAGGACGGCGTGATGCCGGGCGGGATCGTGGGCGCGCTGACGAACGAGGCGGGCCTGGCCGGGTCGGACGTCGGCAAGATCGACATCTTCCCGTCGTTCTCGCTGGTGGACATCACCGCACCGCTCGACGCGGACACGATGGACCGCATCTCGCGGGCGCGGGTCGCGGGCAAGGCGCTGCGCATCCGTCTCGACGAGGGCGCGCCCGCGTCCCGCGGCCCGCGTGCCGGGCACGGGCCGTCGGGTCGTCGTGACGAGCGTCGTGACCGGTTCGACCGTGCCGACGACCGGGGCGAGCGCAAGCCGCGCCACCGCGCCGCGTTCTGACCCGCACCTGCCGGCGGTAGCCCCGCCGGCGCACGACGACGGCCCCCGGATCTCCACGATCCGGGGGCCGTCGTCGTCGGTGCGGGGGCGCCCACGGCGCGGGCACGGGAGCCGCGCGCCTGCGGCGGTCCTTACTCGCGGGCCTCGCCGTGCGCCTGCACCAGGGCGGCGAGGCGACGTGACTCCGCCTCGCCGCGGGCGCCGTCGGCCCGTTGGATGCCCATGACGGCGAGCGTCGACCCGTCCGCGAGGTCGAGGCGCACCCACGCGTCGCCCGAGCCGAACCGCACCGACACGATCTGCGGCCACGCGAGGCGGCGCGTGTAGATGACGTTGCGCACCCGCAGGCCCTCGCGCGTCGGGACCGCGTGCACGCCGCCCAGGCGCCACAGCAGCCACGCCGCGAACAGCGCGAACGCCGCGATCGACAGCCGGTTCACCCACGACGTGCCGAGCGGCCCCGTCGCGGACAGCCCCACCACGACGCACCCGCCGACGACGACCACGCCCGTCGCCCACGCCGACACCAGGCCGAACCTCGGCCGGAACGTGCGGTACGGGTCGTCGTCGCGGTCGCCCGGCAGGCCGGGGTCGGGGAACGGGTCGGTGCTCATGCCGCCACCGTCTCACACCCTCCGGCGGCCCACCGGGGGCCAGGGCTCAGAGGCGCGAGGCGTGGATCCGGGTCACGAGGATCGCGCGCGCCCCGACGTCGTACAGGGCGTCCATGACCTGGTTCGTGCGGTCGCGGCGCACCATCGCGCGCACCGCCGCCCAGTCCCGGTCGTGCAGCGGGGACACCGTGGGCGACTCCAGGCCCGGCGTGATCGCGACCGCACGGTCCACGAGCGACACCGGCACGTCGTAGTCCATGAGGACGTACTCGTGCGCCGTCAGCACACCCTGCAGGCGACGGGACAGCACCTCCACCCCCGCCGGGACGTCCGCCTCCGCCACCTTGCGCGGCCGGATCAGCACCGCCTCCGACACCAGGATCGGGTCGCCGAACACCTCGAGGCCCGCGCCCCGCAGCGTCGTGCCCGTCGACACCACGTCCGCGACGACGTCCGCCACCCCGAGCTGTACCGCCGACTCGACCGCACCGTCCAGGTGCACGACCGTCGCGTCCACCCCGTGCGCCCGCAGGTGCCCCTCCACGAGGACCTCGTACGACGTCGCGACCCGCAGCCCCTGCACCTGCTCCAACGACGTGATCGTCCCCGCCGGAGCCGCGTACCGGAACGTCGACCCCCCGAACCCGAGCTGCATGTGCTCCACCGCGTCCGCGCCCGAGTCCAGCAGCAGGTCCCGCCCCGTCACCCCCACGTCGACCGTGCCCGACCCCACGTACACCGCGATGTCGCGAGGGCGCAGGAAGAAGAACTCGGCGTCGTTGTCCGGGTCCGCCAGCACCAGCTCGCGCGGGTCACGACGCTGGCGGTACCCCGCCTCGCGCAGCATCTCGACGGCGGGCTCGGACAGGGACCCCTTGTTGGGGACGGCGATACGCAGCATGACAGGACCTTCGTTCAGGGGATCGGGCAGGAAGAGGGGACCAGCAGGGAGGAGCGAGGGGCCGGGAGCGGGAACGCTCACCGGCACGGCCGCTCACAGATGCTCGTACACGTCCTGCAGGCTCAGACCCTTCGCCAGCATGAGGACCTGCAGGTGGTAGAGGAGCTGGGAGATCTCCTCCGCCGTCTTCACGTCGCCCTCGTACTCGGCGGCCATCCACACCTCGGCGGCCTCCTCGACCACCTTCTTCCCGATCGCGTGCACGCCGGCGTCCAGCTCCGCGACCGTGCCGGAACCGGCAGGTCGCGTCGTGGCCTTCTCGGACAGCTCCGCGAACAGGGACTCGAACGTCTTCACGCGCTCCAGGGTATCCGCCACCCGGACCCGGCCGGGGCGTGTCCGCCCAGCGGGCACACCCCGACCGTTCGCGTCACAGGTCACAGGTCACAGGTCGCGCAACGCCACGACCGTCGCGACCGCCGCCTCCGCGGCCTCCGCACCCTTGTCCTCGCGCGACCCCTCCAGACCCGCCCGGTCCAGCGCCTGCTGCTCGTCGTCGCACGTCAGCACACCGAACCCCACCGGCACGCCCGTGCGCACGCTCACGTCCGTCAGACCCGATGTCGCCGCCTGGCACACGTACTCGAAGTGCGGCGTCCCCCCACGGATCACCACCCCCAGCGCCACCACCGCGTCCGCACCGTGCTCCACCGCACGCGCCGCCGCCACCGGCAGCTCGAACGACCCCGGCACCCGCACCACGCTCACGTGCGACACGTTCGCCGCCGCCAACGCCCGGCGCGCCCCCGCCAGCAACCCGTCCATCACCTCCGTGTGCCAGCTCGCCGCGACCACCGTCACCCGCAGCCCCGACCCGTCCACGCTCACCCTCGGCGCACCCGCCCCGCTCATCCCTCGTCCTCCTTCGTCTCCTCGGCACCGGACCCGTCGTCCGGCCCTCCCAGGGCAGGCCCGTCCGGGACCGCCACCGTGTCCAGCAGATGACCCATCGCCACCTTCTTCGTCACCAGGTACGCCCGGTTGTGCTCCCCGTGACCCACCTCGATCCGCTCAGTCCCCACGACGTCGATGCCCGACGCCACCAGACCCGTCACCTTCGCCGGGTTGTTCGTCAGCAACCGCACCCGCGACAACCCCAGGTCCGCCAGGATCGCCGCCGCCGCCCCGTACTCCCGCCGGTCCACCGGCCACCCCAGCTCCAGGTTCGCCTGCACCGTGTCCAGACCCGCGTCCTGCAGCTCGTACGCACCGATCTTCGCCAGCAACCCGATGCCGCGCCCCTCGTGCCCCCGCAGGTACACCACCGCGCCGCCCTCCGCCGCGACCCGCCCCAACGCCGCCTCCAGCTGCGGACCGCAGTCGCACCGCAACGACCCGAACGCGTCCCCCGTCAAGCACTCCGAGTGCACCCGCACCACCGGCACCCCCTCCGGCCCGACGGCGCTCGCGGACTCCGCACCGGCCTCACCCCGGCCCGAGGCACCAGCAGGGGGGACCGCAGGGACCAGGGCCACGTGCTCCGCCCCCGTGCGCAGGTCCCGATACCCCACCACCCGGAACCGGCCGTGCGCCGTCGGGAGCTCCGCCGAGGCGGTGCGGTGCACCCGCCGCACCAACGCCTCCCGATCCGGCACCTCCGCGGCCACCGCAGGCGCCGGGTCGTGCACCCGTCGCCACGCCACCAGGTCCGCGATCGTGATGAGCACCAGCCCGTCCCGCTCCGCCAACGCCGCCGCGTCCCCCAGCCGCATCATCGACCCGTCGTCGCGCACCAGCTCCGCGATCCCCCCGACCTCCCCCATCCCCGCCAGGCGCACCAGGTCCACCGCCGCCTCCGTGTGCCCCGCACGGTGCAGCACACCCCCAGGCACCGCCCGCAACGGCAGCACGTGACCCGGCCGGATCAGGTCCACGGGACCCGACGCCGGGTCCGCCAGCACCCGCAACGTCCGCGCCCGGTCCTCCGCCGAGATCCCCGTCGACACCCCCGTCGCCGCGTCCACCGTCACCGTGTACGCCGTCCGCCGCGGATCCTGGCTGTGCGGCACCATCAACGGCAGCTCCAACGCGTCCGCCCGCACCGCCGACATCGGCGCGCACAGATACCCCGACGAGTGCCGGATCGTCCACGCCACCCACTCCGCCGACACCCCCTGCGCCGCGAACACCACGTCCGCCTCGTTCTCCCGGTCCGGCGAGTCCGCCACCAGCACCGGACGCCCCGCCCGGATCGCCGCCAGCGCCTCCTCCACCGACCCCAGCCGCACGCCCTCCGGCACCGCGGCGCTCGCGGACCCCGCGCCCGTCACGACGCGCTCCCGGGGACCACGCCCGACACGAGCAGCCGCTCGACGTACTTCGCCAGCACGTCGACCTCCAGGTTCACGCGGTCACCCGGGACCAGCCCCCCGAGGACCGTCGCCTCGAGAGTCGTCGGGATGAGGGATACGCCGAACGTCTCGTCGTCCACGTGCGTCACCGTCAACGACACCCCGCTCACCGCGATCGAACCCTTCTCCGCCACGTACCGGGTCAGACCCGCAGGGGCGGAGAACACCAGGTCGTCCCAGCGCTCCCCCGGCGCGCGGCTCACGAGCACGCCCACACCGTCCACGTGCCCCTGCACCACGTGACCGCCCAGCCGCGCGTCCGCCCGGACGGCACGCTCCAGGTTCACCGGCGACCCCGCGACGAGGTCCCCCAGCGCCGTGCGCCGCAACGACTCCGGCATGACGTCCGCCGTGAACGACCCGTCCCCCCCGAGGCTCGTGACCGTCAGGCACACCCCGTTCACCGCGATCGAGTCGCCCAGGCCCGCGTCCGACGCGGCCAGCGGCCCCTCGACCGTCAGCACCGCGTCCTCCCCCGCGCCGCCCGGGAACCCGATACCCCGGACCCTCCCGATCTCCTCCACGATCCCCGTGAACATCAACCCACCCGTCCTTCCACGCTCTTCCTGGACACCACCAGCGCGTCGTCCCCGACACGCCTCACCTCCACCGTGCGGAACCGGTGCGCGTCGGCGATCGTCGCCACGCCGAGCCCGTCCACCGCCCGTCGACCGCTCCCCAGCAGCGCCGGCGCCACGTACGCGTGCAGCTCGTCCACCGCACCCAGGGCCAGGAACGCCGTCGCCAGCGTCGGACCGCCCTCCACCAGCACGTGCCGCACCTCCCGCTCCGCGAGCCTCTCCAGCACCTCACCGACGTCCCGCGTCAGCACGTGCACCAGCTCGCCGCCCTCCCCGCGGACCCGCGCCGTCGGCGGGATCCCCCGCAGTCCCACCACCACCCGCAACGGCTGGTGCTCCGCCAGGCGCACGGCGCTCGCGGGGTTCTGCGCTGCGGCGTGCGAGGAGTCGTGGGCGCGGACCCGCGCGGTGAGCGCCGGGTCGTCGGCCAGGAGCGTGCCCGTGCCGACGACGATCGCGTCGACCTCCGCGCGCACGCGGTGGGCGTGCTCGCGCGCCGCAGGCCCGGTGATCCACCGGCTCGTCCCGTCCTCGGCGGCGACGTAGCCGTCGAGCGTCGTGGCCGTCTTGAGCGTCACGTACGGCGTGCCGCGCCGGACGGCCGTGAGCCACACGCGCAGGAGCTCCTCGCCCTCCGCGGCGCGCAGGCCGCGCACGACGCGCACCCCTGCGGCACGCAGCCGGTGCGCGCCGCCCGCGGCGACGGGGTTCGGGTCGTCGACGGCGAGCACGACCTCCGCCACGCCCGCCTCGACGAGCGCGTCGGCGCACGGGCCGGTACGACCGGTGTGGGCGCACGGCTCGAGGGTGACGACGGCCGTCGCGCCGGTGACGTCGACGCCGCGTGCCCGCGCGTCGGCGAGTGCCGCTGCCTCCGCGTGCGGCGTCCCCGCGCCCCGGTGCCACCCCTCGGCGAGCACGGGCCTCGGGCGCGGGTCGAGCGAGCCGGGGGTCGCGCCGTCGGGCACGGGTGCGCCGGCCGGAGGGCCCAGCAGGACGCACCCGACGCGGGGGTTCGGCCCGTGCGCCGGTCCTCTGGCCGCCAGAGCGAGCGCGCGCGCCATCGCGGCGTCGGTCGTCAGGGTGCGGGGGTGCTCGCCCATCGTCCTCCTCCCGGGCACGGGCGCTCCGGGGTGAGGGCGGGCGGCGGGTCGAGCCACGAGGGCCCGACGGCGTCGCTCACCACGGCGAGGCCGCCACCTCGCGACGGGTGCACCGACGGGTCGCCGGAGCACCACGCGCCGAGGCGTGGCCGCGCCGCACGTGCTTCCTCCCATCCGGACTTTCACCGTCGGTCCTGGAGTTCCACCAGGTCAACCGCGCGTGGGCGCGGGTCGCGGACTGTCACCGCCGGCTCGGAATTGCACCGACCCCGGAGCACGTTCGTGCGTACTGCGTTCTGCAACCGCCGATGCTACTCGCGCATTCCCCGCTCGGCGCGGACCGTTCGGCAGCGCCGACGCGGTTCGGCACCCGGAACGGCATTCGGCACACTGGGCTGCCGACCTGCGCACTTCGGTGCCGAAGCGTCGTGGGCGGTGGGCGAAGTCGCCTCAACACATCGGCGGTCCCAGGGCATAGAGGGGTATGAGAGCAGAACGGGGCGAGGCGCTCGACTTCGCCGACTGGTACCGAGGTGCCTTCCCGACGGTGTGCCGCGCGCTGCGGCTGGCCGCCGGGAACGTCGCGCTCGGCGAGGAGGTCGCGGCGGAGGCGTTCGCCCGGGCCCTCGCGGACTGGCGCAAGGTCTCGCGCATGGAGTCCCCGGCGGGCTGGGTCTACGGCGTCGGGCTCAACGAGCTGCGGCACACGCGTCGTCGGCTCGTGCACGAGAGGCGTTACCTCGCGCGGCACCGCGCTGAGAGCACCGGACCACCGCCCGACCCCGACGACGCGCTGTGGCGCGCCGTCGCGCGGCTCGCACCGCGTGCGCGGACCGCCGTCGCGCTGCGCTACGTCGCCGACCTGCCCGAGGCGGAGATCGCCGACCTCATGGGCGTCTCGCGCGGCACCGTCGCCGCGACCCTGTCGAGCGCGCGCAAGCAGCTCGCGCTCCAGCTCACCCCTGCCGAGAGGACCGTCCGATGAACTCCGACCTGCTCGACCACCTCGCCCACCTCGACGGCGCCGTACCCGTCCCCTCCCTCGCGCGGATCGAGGACCGCGCGCGCCAGATCCGCCGCGCTCGCGTCGCCCGGCGCGGCGTCGCCGCGGGAGGGCTCGCGGGGGCGATGACGATGGCGCTCGTGCTCCTTCCCGCCGTCGGCCCCGACGCGACGGGTGGTCGACCTGCGGTGTTCCTCGGCGTCGCGGCGGCGGCCGAGGGCGCGGACGCTCGGGACTGCCGCGCCGGGGAAGGGCTCTACCCGGACCGGACGAGCTGGGCGGGCGACTCGGCGGTCACCCGCGCCGTGGCGGTCCTCGACGGGGCGAGCGAGCCGGTGGTCGCTGCGGGTGCCTACGAGTTCCGGGGAGAGTGCCCGCCGGTGCGCCCCGTGGCGGTCCTCCTCGACGACGACCCGCAGGCGGGCGTCACCGTCTGGTCCGACGTCGCGGACCCGTACTCCGGGGAGGAGGGGCTGGTGACGGTCGCGGTGCGGGGCGCCGACGGCGCGCTGCTCGAACAGGCCGGGGGAGCGGTCCTCACCTGGGAGGTGGGCGGCACCCGCTGGCTCGCGGAGGGCAGCGGACTCACGAGCCACGAGCTCGTCGAGGTGCTGGACCGGTTGACGTTCGGTGCCGACGGCGACGTCGACCCCGCGTCCGTGCCCGTCGGGCTCGCGTCGGTCGACCTCCCGCCGCGCACGGACGACGTCTCGGTGATCGAGTGGACGACCTTCTACGGGGATGTCGAGGAGGGGGGCGTGGCGCTCACCGTCACGGCAGCCCCGGTCGAGCCGGCCGAGGCCGTGGCCTCGCGGGCCGCGGACGCGGTCGTGCTCGCCCGCGTCGGCGACGCCCGCGCCGTGTACCACGCGTTCGGCCCGCGCGGGGAGGAGGTGGCCGGGGTCCTGCAGTGGCGGTCCGGAGGCCTGACCTACCGGGTGCACGGTCCGGCCGACGTCGACCAGCTCGTCGCGCTCGCGAGAACCGTCCGCCACGTCGACCTCGCGGCCCCGGAGCTGGCGGGCGTCCCGACGGTCCTGGAGCGGTCGGGCAGCCCGACGGACGGCGCGACCGCGGGTGACACGCCCACGCCCGCACCCTCGAGCACGCCCGGATCGGCGGGGACGCTCGATCCGCAGGGCGTGCCCGAGTCCCAGGACGGGACGGAGGGGTAGCGGGAGCGATCCTCAGGCCAGGGCGTCGCGGACGGCGCGCGCGACGTCGTCCGCGACGCCCTGCGCGTCCGCGCCCGCGTCCACCACGGTCACGACGACGCGGCGTGCCGCGGGCGCGGCGTCTCCCGTGCCGCGGCGCTCGGCCGGTGCGGCGCCGTCCGGCGCGGCGTACCGGCCGACGGCGGCGCGGCGCAGGTCCGCGAACGCCTCCTCGAGCTGGGGGCGCAGGTCCTGCTCGGGGGAGCGCAGCCACCGGCGCAGGAGCGCGTTGTGCACCGCGACGACGGACGCCGCGAACGCGATGGACGCCGTCGAGCGACGCTCGTCCGGCGGGAGCGCGTCGCGCAGGTAGGCCGTGAACGCGCGCTCGTAGCGGTGGGTCGTGACGAGCTCGCGGTCGCGCAGGGCGGGCACCCGCTGGAGCAGCTGCCAGCGGGCCAGGGACGTCTCGCGCTGCCCGACGTGGTGGTCGAACACCAGCCGCGCCGCGCGGCACACCTCGAGGTACGGGTCGACCGTCGGGTCGGGCGTGAGGTGACCCTCGGCGTCGGGCACGGGCCGCGTCGCGGCGAGCATGACGACGACCTCGTCGAGCAGGAGCTCGTGGTCCGCGAAGACCACGTCCTCCTTGGACCCGTAGCGGCGGAAGAAGGTGGCGCGGCTGACCTGGGCGGCGTCGGCGATCTCCTCGACGGTCGTCTGCTCGTACCCCTTGCGGGTGAAGAGCTCGATCGCTGCGTCGACGGCCTGGGCATGGGTGCGGCTGCGGACGTCGGTCATGCACCGGACGGTACACCGGTACCCGGCGCTCGCCCGGCCCGGGGGCGGTGGCCCGGGGGCGCCGCCGGGTGCGAGGCTGGGGTCATGCCGGACCCGCCTCGCGTGCACGCGATCCACGTCGCGAAGGCCCGTCGGCTGCCGACGCGGGTCGTCGCGTCGGTCGAGGCCGAGGAGGGCAGGGGCCTCGTCGGCGACCGGTACCACGGGTCGAAGCACCGGCACGTGACGATCCAGACGCTCACCGACCTCGCGGCCGCCTCCGCGGACCTCGGGCACGAGTTCGACCCCGGTCTCACGCGGCGCAACGTCACGCTCACCCACGGCGACCTGCCCACGAAGCCCGGCTCGTTCCTGCGGATCGGGGACGTCGAGCTCCAGGTGCTGCGGATCGCCGCGCCGTGCCGGCTGCTCGACGACTGGATCGCGCCCGGGGCGATGCGCGCGATGCACGCGCGGGGCGGCGTCGTGTGCCGTCTGCTGTCGTCCGGCACGGTCCGGGCGGGCGACGTCGTGGTGTGGGACGAGGCGGCCGCCGACGGGCCGTGAGCCCCGGGGCAGCCTCCGGTCCGACGGTGGCCGGGCGCGTGCCGTCGGCAGCGGCGCCCGTGCTTCGACGGTAGACCCGGGACGGCCCCCGCGTCGACGGCCGGGGCGGGTGAGACGACGGCCGTCCACAGGCCCGGAGGTCGTCCACAAACCCGGTGCCGTGGCCCCCGCCGGGTGGCACCATGGCGGCCATGCTCGTGACCCTCGCCGCGACGGCGTCCCCCGGGACGCTCGACGACGCCACCGACCTCGGCTTCCTGCTGCACAAGCACCCGGACCGGGCGCAGGTGTTCGACCTTCCCGTCGGCCGCGCGCACGTCTTCTACCCCGAGGCGACGGCGGAGCGGTGCGAGGCCGCGCTCCTGCTCGAGGTCGACCCGGTGGGGATCGTGCGGAACAAGCGGTTCGGCGGCGGCGACGCGTTCGCGCTCGCGCAGTACGTGAACGACCGCCCGTACGCCGCGTCGTCGATGGTCGCGGTCGCGCTCGGCAAGGTGTTCGCGACGGCGATGAGCGGCCGGTGCGACGCACGACCGGCGCTCGCGGACGCCCCGATCCCGCTCGACGTGCACGTGCCGTCCCTCCCGTGCCGCGGCGGTGCGGACCTCGCACGCCGGCTGTTCGAGCCGCTGGGCTGGAGCGTCACGGCGACGGCGGAGCCGCTCGACCCGACGGTGCCGGCGTGGGGCGCGTCGCGCTACGTCGACCTGCGCCTGCGCGGCACCCGTCGGCTCGCGGACGCGCTCGCGCAGCTCTACGTGCTGCTGCCCGTGCTCGACGACGCGAAGCACTACTGGGTCTCGACCGACGAGGTGGACAAGCTCGTGCGCGCGGGCGGCGGCTGGCTCGCGGACCACCCGGAGCGTGCGCAGATCCTGCGCCGCTACCTCGCGCACCAGCGCCGCTACGTCGAGGACGCCACCGCGCGTCTCGCCGCGCTCGACGGGGACGTCCCCGAGGAGGACGCCGCACCCGCCGCCGGCACGCCGGCCGGCGCCGTCACGGCGGGTGACGCCGAGGGCACGCCGGAGCCGCCGCTCGCGCGGCAGCGGGCCGACGCGGTGCTCGCCGCCCTGCACGATGCCGGGGCACGGACCGTCGTCGACCTCGGGTGCGGCGAGGGCGCGCTCCTGCGTCGCCTCGCCGCGGACCGGACCTTCACGCGCGTGCTCGGTACGGACGTGTCGGCGCGCGAGCTCGAGCGGGCGGCGGCGCGCCTGCGCCTGCACGAGGCGAGCGACGCGGAGCGCGAGCGGGTGCGGCTCGTGCAGTCGTCGCTCACGTACGTCGACGACCGCGTGGCGGGGTTCGACGCCGCGGTGCTCATGGAGGTCGTGGAGCACGTCGACCCGTCGCGCCTCGACGCGCTCACGGCCGCGGTGCTGGGCCATGCCCGGCCGCGGACCGTCGTCGTGACGACGCCGAACGCCGAGTACAACGTCCACTACCCGAACCTGCTGGACGGGCCCGCGGGCGGGCGCGTGCGCCACCCCGACCACCGGTTCGAGTGGACGCGCGCGGAGCTGCGCGCGTGGGCGGCCGCCGCGGCGGAGCGCTACGGGTACGCGGTCGAGCTGCGCGATGTCGGCCCCCTCGCCCCCGACGTCGGGGCGCCCACCCAGATGGCGGTGCTGACCCTCGTCGGGGACGCGGCGTCGCTCGACGCCGCGCCGGCCCCGGCCGCGGCACGCACCACGGAGGAGACCCGATGACCGGGCAGGCGACCGAGAGCGCGAGCCCGACCACGGGCGCGACGCCGACCGCGAGCCCGACCACGACCGCGACCCCGACCACGACCGCGACCCCGACCACGACGCGCGAGCTGCGCGTGCCCGCGTCGAGCCTCGTGGTGCTCGTCGGCGTGTCCGGCTCGGGGAAGTCGACCTTCGCGCGCGAGCACTTCGGGCCGTACGAGACGGTGTCGTCGGACGTGTGCCGCGGGCTCGTGTCGAACGACGAGAACGACCAGGGGGCCACGCGGGCGGCGTTCGAGGTCCTGGAGACCATCGTGTCCCAGCGGCTGGAGGCGAACCTGCTCACGGTCGTCGACGCGACGAACGTGCAGCGCGAGGCCCGCGGGTCGCTCGTCGCGCTCGCCCGCGCGCACGACGTCCTGCCCGTCGCGATCGTCCTCGACGTGCCGGAGAAGGTGGCCGTGGAGCGGAACGCGGCGCGGGCGGACCGCGGGTTCGGCGCGCACGTCGTGAAGCGCCAGCGCGCGGCGCTGCGGTCGTCGCTGAAGAGCCTCCAGCGCGAGGGCTTCCGCACCGTGCACGTGCTGCGCGGGGCGGACGAGGTGGCGGCGGCGCGCATCGTGCGCACGCCCCTGCTCACCGACCGTCGCGACGAGCACGGTCCGTTCGACGCGATCGGCGACGTGCACGGCTGCCTCGACGAGCTGGTGACGCTGCTCGGGGCGCTCGGCTACGCCGTCGTGCGCGACGACGCCGGCCGGCCCGTCGACGCCGCGCACCCCGAGGGCCGACGCGCGATCTTCCTCGGCGACCTCGTCGACCGCGGGCCCGACTCCCCCGGCGTGCTGCGGCTCGCGATGGGCATGGTCCGTGCGGGGCACGCGCTCGCCGTGCCGGGCAACCACGAGCACAAGCTCGTGCGGGCGCTCGGCGGGCGCGACGTGAAGGTCTCCCACGGCCTCGAGACGACGCTCGCCCAGCTCGCCGAGGAGCCGGAGGAGTTCCGGCGCGAGGTCGAGGCGTTCTGCCGCGACCTCGTGTCCCACCTCGTGCTGGACGACGGCCGCCTCGTGGTCGCGCACGCCGGGCTCAAGGAGTCCTACCAGGGCCGCGCGTCGGGCCGCGTGCGCAGCTTCGCGCTGTACGGCGACACGACCGGCGAGACCGACGAGTTCGGCCTGCCCGTGCGCTACCCGTGGGCCGACGACTACCGCGGCCGCGCCACGGTCCTCTACGGGCACACGCCCACTCCCGAGGCCGAGTGGGTCAACAACACGATCTGCCTCGACACCGGGTGCGTCTTCGGCGGGAAGCTGTCCGCGCTGCGCTACCCGGAGAAGAAGGTCGTGCAGGTGCCGGCCGCGCGCGAGTACTACGCGCCGGCGCGCCCGTTCCTGCCCGACGGCGCGGCCGGTCCCGGAGCGCCCGCGCGCGCGGACGACCTGCTGAGCGTCACGGACGTGCTCGGCCGCCGCGGCGTCGAGACGGCGACGCACGGGCGCGTGACCGTGAGCGAGGAGCAGGCGGCGGGGGCGCTCGAGGTGATGAGCCGGTTCGCCGTCGACCCGCGCCTGCTGCTCCACCTGCCGCCGACGATGAGCCCGGTCGCGACCTCGACGCTGCCCGGCCTGCTCGAGCACCCGGACGGCGCGTTCGCCGCGTACGCGCGCGACGGCGTCGACCGCGTGGTGTGCGAGGAGAAGCACATGGGGTCGCGCGCCGTCCTGCTCGTCGCGCGCGACTCGGGGCCGGGCGGCTCCCGCGTCGTCGCCGAGCGGTTCGGGATCGAGGCGCCGGGCGTCGTCCACACCCGCACCGGGCGGTCGTTCCTCGACGGCCCGACGACGGAGCTCCTCCTCGCGCGGGTCGCCGCGGCCCTGGAGGCGGCCGGGACGTGGGACGCGCTCGGTGCCGACTGGGTCCTGCTCGACGCCGAGGTGCTGCCGTGGTCGCTCAAGGCCGACCAGCTCCTGCGCGACCAGTACGCGAGCGTCGGCGCGGCCGCGCGCGCCGTCATGCCCGCGGCGCTCGCGGCCCTCGCCGCGGCCGAGGCGCGGGGCGTCGACGTGGGCGACCTCCGTCGTCGGACGGCGCGGCGCGCGACCGACGCCGAGCTCTTCGTCGAGGCGTACCGGCGCTACCGCTGGGACACGGGCGCGGCCGGTGCTGCGGGCACGGGCCCGGTCGGTGACGGTGCGGGCGGCGACCAGCTGCGAGGCGTCCAGGTCGCCCCGTTCCAGGTGCTCGCGAGCGGGACGGCCGGGAGGCCGGGCTCGCCGGAGGTCACGGGGGCGACGTACGCCGACCGCGACCACCTGTGGCACCTCGGCGTCGCGGACGCGCTCGTCGCGGCGGACCCGGCGCTGTTCCGGGCGACGCGGCGCGTGGTCGTCGACCTCGCCGACGACGCGTCGCGCGCCGAGGGCACGACGTGGTGGGAGGAGCTGACGGCGGCCGGAGGAGAAGGGATGGTCGTCAAGCCGCTCGCCAACCTCGTGCGGCGACGCGGGGCGCCGGGCAAGGGCGGCGGGCTCGTCCAGCCGGGCCTCAAGGTCCGCGGTCGGGAGTACCTGCGCATCATCTACGGCCCCGAGTACACCGAGGAGCGCAACCTCGAGCGCCTGCGCGAGCGGTCGCTGGGACGCAAGCGCTCGCTCGCGCTGCGCGAGTACGCGCTCGGTCTGGAGGCGCTCGACCGGGTCGCGCGCGGCGAGCCGACCTGGCGCGTCCACGAGCCGGTGTTCGCGGTGCTGGCGCTGGAGTCGGAGCCGGTCGACCCGCGGCTCTGAGTCGGGTCACCCCGCGGCGGGCGCCGCGGGGGCCGGGGTGGGTCAGCCGCCGAGGAACGCCTTCATCGCGAGGGTCGCGAAGAGCACGGCGCCCGCGGCCACGGCCAGCGCGACGACCCAGCCGTTCGCCCGCTCGACCGGGGGGACGGCGGGCCGACGCGCGGGGGCGGCGCCCCGGCGTCGGGCACGGGACGCGCGGCGCGCGGTGAAGCGCAGGCCGCGCGCGGCCGCGTGGGTGGACGGCTGCTCGGGTGAGCCGTCGTGGGCGGGGAACGCGGTGTCCCGGGCGGGGGTGGGGGTCACGGTGCGCCTCCGGAGGTTGGCCGGCGCCGCTGACCGGCGCCGTGCGGCCAGTCTTCCCCGCGGCGCACCGCGGGCGCGTCGCCCGTCCGGTGGATACTGCGGTCCACCGGGGTGCGACCTCCGGATGACGCGCGCGTGCTCCTCGTGGCCCGGTGGGTGCACCCCGCCGCACGACGGTCAGCGCGGCGCGTTCTCCTGGTACCGGGGCCGGCCGCCCCGGGCGGCGCGCTGGAGGTAGCGGACCTCGCGCAGCGCGACGGCGGCCGCGACCACCAGGGGGACCCACGCCCAGACGCGGCCGCGCAGCACGAGCACGAGGCACACGACCGCGACGACGATCCCGCCGAGCACGGTCGCGACGCTCGCCCAGCGCACGCCGGTCCGGACGTCGTCGGCGCGCTGCCACCAGCGGCGCAGCCGCTCGCCGAGGCCGCGACGAGGTGCCGGCCCCGGTCCGACGCTCATGCGCGGGCCTCGCGCGTGAGGGCGACGCCCTCGATGCTGCGGACGGCCATGCGGAGCGCGTCGGCGCGCGAGATCTCGCCGTCGTCGGCCATGGACCACGCGTTGAACAGCATCCACCACAGCGTGCGGACGATCCACGCCACGCTGAGCTGGTCGTCGACGACACCGGCCTCCTGCCCGCGGCGCAGCAGCTCGCGCACCGGCTCCTCGGCCCGCTCGGCCTCGGCCCAGAACGCGGACTCGGCGTCGGCGAGCTCGGTGAACAGCACCATGTACCAGGGGCCGAGGTCGAAGTACTCGAAGGCGAGGCGGCGCAGCGCGGACGCCGGGGGCCCGTCGTCGAGCCGGGCGGCGGCGATCGCCGCGCGCGTGCGCTCGACGGTCTCGGCGCCGATCGCCTCGACGAGGTCGGCGCGCTCGGGGAAGTAGCGGTGGAGCGTCGTGCGGCCCACCTGGGCGGCCTGCGCGACGTCGGCGAGCGACGCGGACTTGTCCGTGCTGAGCACGGAGACCGCCGCGTCGAGGATCGCGCGCCGGGTGCGGGTGCGGGTGCCGCTCGGGGGCGGCGCGTCGGGAGCCGCTCGGGAGGGCGTGGCCGCAGGGGTGTCCCGCGCGCTCGTTCGTGCCGTCACGCGGCCCACGATAGCCCTCGTCGTGACGGAACGCCGCTTGTCACTCGTGGAACAGTCATGTTCCACTAGGGGCGTCGAGCGCTCCGGTGCGCGACCGCCCGCACCGCGTCAACGACAGTTGACACGAGAGAGGATGTCAACCATGGTTGACGACATGTCCCCGACCGCTCCCAGCGGCCCCGAGGCTCCGCCGACCCCTCCCGACGGCACGCCCCGCGGCCCGTTCCTCCCACGCCTCGCCGTGCTGTGGCAGTTCGTCCGCCCGCACCGCCGGACCCTCCTGCTCGGCCTCGTGCTCGGTCTCGGCACGACGGCCGCGACCCTCGCCACGCCGATGGTCACCAAGTGGGTGCTCGACACGCTCGGCACGGGGGCGTCGCTGACGCCGGCCGTGCTCACGCTCGTCGGGCTGCTGCTCGTCGGGCTCGTGCTCGGGCTGTGGCAGTGGATCCTGCTCGGCACGCTCGCCGAGCGCGTCGTGCTCGACGCGCGGTCGTCCATGGTGCGGCGCTTCTTCCGCGCGCGGATCGGCGCGCTCACGGGCCGCCCGACGGGCGAGCTCGTCACGCGCGTCACCTCCGACACGGTGCTGCTGCGCGAGGCGGCGTCGTCGAGCCTCGTGAACCTCGTGAACCTGGCGGTGTCCCTCGTCGGCACGGTCGTGCTCATGGGTGTGCTCGACCTCGTCCTGCTCGGCACGACCCTCGGGGCGATCGTCGTCATCGGCGTCCTCGTCGGCGCCCTCATGCCCCGCATCGCCAAGGCGCAGGAGAAGGCGCAGGAGTCGCTCGGCAGCCTCGGCGGCACGCTCGAGGGCGGGCTGCGCGCGATCCGCACCATCAAGGCCAGCCGCGCCGAGGGGCGCCAGATCGACCGGGTGCTCGACGACGCCCAGGACTCCGCGCGCCACAGCGTGCGGGCCGTGCGGACCGAGGCGGTCGCCTGGAGCATCGCCGGGGGCGGCATCCAGCTCGCGATCATCGTCATCCTCGCGCTCGGCGCGTGGCGCGTGGACCAGGGTCTGCTGGCCGTGTCGAGCCTCGTCGCGTTCCTGCTCTACGCGTTCCAGATCGTCGAGCCCGTCACGGGGCTGACGATGAACGTCACGCAGCTCCAGGCCGGGATCGCCGCCGCGGGCCGGATCCGCGAGGTCCAGGCGATCGAGCCGGAGGAGGACGACGACCCCGCCGCGCGTCGTCCCGCCGGGGTGGGCCCGGCGTCGGGCACGGTGGCTCCCCACGACGCGCCGCGGTTGTCGCTGCGCGGCGTCACCGCGCGCTACCTCCCGGGCGGCGAGCCCGTGGTGCGCGACCTCGACCTCGACGTGCCGCCACGCGGCCAGGTCGCGATCGTCGGCCCGTCCGGGGCGGGCAAGACCACGACCTTCTCGCTCCTGCTGCGCTTCCTCCAGCCCGAGTCGGGGCAGATCCTGCTCGACGGCGTCCCCTACGACGACCTGACGTTCGACGACGTGCGGCGCCGCTTCGCGTACGTCGAGCAGGAGACCCCCGTCGTGCCGGGGACGATCCGCGAGAACCTGCGCCTCTCCGACCCCGCCGCGACCGAGGAGGCGATGTGGGCCGCGCTCGCGCAGGTCCGGCTCGAGGCCAAGGTGCGCTCGCTCGCCGACGGCCTCGACACGTCGCTCGTCGGGACGACCGTCTCGGGCGGAGAGCGCCAACGCGTCGCCCTCGCGCGCGCCGTCCTGCACGCGCCCGACGTGCTGCTCCTCGACGAGGCCACCGCCCAGGTCGACGGGCTCACCGAGGCCGCCGTGCACGCCGTCATCGAGGACCTGGCCCGCGACCGCGCCGTCGTGACCATCGCGCACCGCCTGTCCACGGTCATCGACGCCGACGTCATCCTCGTCATGGAGGACGGGCGGGTCCGGGCACGGGGCACGCACCCCGAGCTCCTCGCGACCGACGAGCTGTACCGGGAGCTCGTCGCCGCCCTCCGCATCGCCACCGAGGAATCGCCCGCGCCGCGCTGACCCCGGCGCGCGCCGCGGGCTCGGCGTGGGCGATGAGTTCCGCGGCCCGGGACGGTCGGACGTGTCGGCAGGACGGACGACGGCGGTCGCGCACCGCGGAGGGTGAGGGTGGCATGGGGAACGTGACGTGCGACGTGGCGGTGTCGGTGGACGGGTACTCCTCGCGCCCCGACCAGACGCAGGAGCACCCGTTCGGCGCGGGCGTGGACCTGCACCGGTGGATGTTCGAGACGGCCGACGAGAACGCGGCCGAGATCGCCGCGATCGTCGACGCGGGGGCGTTCGTCATGGGCAGGAACATGTTCACGCCCGGGCGAGGAGAGTGGGACCCGGACTGGCGGGGCTGGTGGGGTCCGGAGCCGCCGTACCACGCGCCGGTGTTCGTGCTCACGCACCACCCGCGCGAGCCGCTCGTCATGGAGGGCGGGACGACGTTCTTCTTCGTCACCGACGGCATCGGGTCCGCCGTCGCGCAGGCGCGGGCGGCGGCGGGGGACCGGGACGTCGCCATCGCAGGCGGCGCCGCGACCATCAACCAGGTGATCACGGCGGGGCTGCTCGACGAGCTCCGGCTGCACGTCGTGCCCCAGGTCCTCGGCCACGGCGACCGCGTGCTCGACGGCGTCCCGCCCCTCGCGCTGGAGACCGTCGCCGTCCGCGCGGCGTCCCAGGTCACGCACATGACCTACCGGGTGCGGGGACCGCTCGGCTGACGCTCGTGGCGAGCGGCTCTCCCGGCGCGCGGGGCCTCAGCCGAGCACGGCGAGCAGGAGCGGCGCGGCGACGACGAGCACGACGACCGACCCCAGCACGAGGACCCGCCGCCACGGGCCGACGTCGTCCGGCGCCCGGCGGTCACGGGTCCGGTCGGTCCACGACGCGCCGTCGTACCAGCGCTCGCTCCCGGAGCCCGGTGCGTCCGCGTACCACCCCGCCGATGCCTTGCGCACGTCGCCTCCTCGCGTCCCGGGTCGGTGAGCCCTCGCAGGACATGTGTCGCGGGGCTCCCACCTCTGACACGCAGCAGCGCGTCGGAAGGTTCCACCCGACCGCGAGGACGTGGCGGAGGTACGGCACACTGTGCGCGTGGAGGACACCCCCGAGACACGGAACGGCCCGGAGCTCGACCCCGTCGGGGCCTGGGGACTCGCGGTCAGCCTCGTGCTGGGCGGGGTCGCCGCCGTGCTCTCGCTCGCCGCCTACCTGGTCGACCTGCCGACGTGGCTCGTGGGCGTCTGCCTGGGCGCCGCGGCCCTCGGGGGGATCGCCGCCGCCGTCTTCTCCGCACGCCTGGCGCGCCTCGAGCAGAGGTCGGCCGGGCGTGTCCTGTGGGAGACGGTGACCGCCCCCGTCCGGTTCGTGCTCGACGTCCTGTTCTAGGTCCCTCGGCCCCGAGCCACGACGGCCCCGCGCCCTAGAGCCCGGCGACCTGCGCGGCGCCGTCCGTCGCGATCTGCTCGAACACGCGCTCGTCGGCCGCGAACTGGGTGCCCGGGATGGGCCGGTGGACGACGATCTCCGTGATGCCGACCTCCGCGTAGCCGTGCGCGGTCTCGACGAACGCGTCGACGGACTCCAGCGCCGGGTCGGGCGTGAACCCCGTGAGCAGGATGCGCTCCACCGACGCCGGGTCGCGCCCGGCGTCACGGCACGCGGCGTCGAGCCGCTCGACCTGGTCGCGGACGGCGGCGCGCGACTGCGCGGGGGTCGCGTCGTCCCCGAGCCGGCCGTCGCCCGTCGTCACCCACGCCTCGCCGTAGCGCGCGGCCAGCCGCAGCCCGCGCGGGCCGGTCGCGGCGATCGCGAAGGGCACCCGCGGCGACTGGACGGGGCCCGGGATGGTCCGTGCCTCGTGCGCCCGGTAGTGCCCCTCCTCGTGCGTGACGGCGGGCTCGGTGAGCAGGCGGTCCAGCAGGATCGTGAAGTCGCGCAGCCGGTCGGCGCGCTCCCGGGCCGACCACGGCTCGCCGCCGAGGACCGTCGCGTCGAAGCCCGTCGTCCCCGCACCGAGGCCGACGGTCATGCGCCCGTCCGACAGGTCGTCGAGCGTCATGACGTCCTTCGCGAACGTCACCGGCTCGCGGAAGTTGGGCGACGACACGAGCGTGCCCAGCCGCACCCGCTCCGTGACGCCCGCCGCGGCGGCGAGCGTCGGGACGGCCCCGAACCACGGGCCGTCGCGGAACGACCGCCACGACAGGTGGTCGTACGTGTAGGCGGCGTGGAACCCGAGGTCGTCGGCGGACCGCCAGACGTCCCGGCCCTCGCGCCACGGGTAGATCGGCAGGATCACGGTGCTCGCGCGCATGGTCGCCAGCCTAGGGTGGGGGAGTGATCCAGCACACCGTCGCCTTCCGCCTCGTCCACCCCGTCGGCAGCGCGGAGGAGTCCGAGTTCCTCGGCACCGCCCGCGCGACGCTCACCGGGGTCCCGGGCGTCCGGGACTTCACCGTCTCGCGCCAGGTGAGCCCGAAGAGCCCGCTGACGTTCCAGTTCTCCATGGTGTTCGACGACGACGCCGCGTACGCCGCGTACGACGCCCACCCCGACCACCGCCGCTTCGTCGCCGAGCGGTGGGTCCCCGAGGTCGCGGAGTTCCAGGAGCTCGACCTCGTCCCTCTGGCGGACTGACCGCACCGCCCGGCCGCCGAGGTAGGACGCGCGGTCGCGAGGTAGGACGCGCGGAGCTCTACCTCGCGGCCGGACCTTCTACCTCACGGGGGGCCGGCGCGTGGGCGGGGGCGGGGGCGCGGTGTGGCAGGGTGACGGCATGACCCAGATCGACCTGCGCATCTTCACCGAGCCCCAGCAGGGCGCGTCGTACGACGACCTCCTCGCTGTCGCGAAGGCCACCGAGGACCTCGGTTTCGACGCCTTCTTCCGCTCCGACCACTATCTCGTCATGGGCGACGGCGACGGGCTGCCCGGCCCGACCGACGCCTGGACGACGCTCGCCGGCCTCGCCCGCGAGACGAGCCGCATCCGGCTCGGCACGCTCGTGTCGTCGGCGACGTTCCGCCACCCCGGCGTGCTGGCGATCCAGGTCGCGCAGGTCGACCAGATGTCGGGCGGCCGCGTCGAGCTCGGCCTCGGTGCGGGCTGGTACGCGCGCGAGCACGAGGCGTACGGCATCCCGTTCCCGGAGAAGCGGTTCGGGATCCTCGAGGAGCAGCTCGCGGTGATCACCGGGCTGTGGGAGACGCCGGTCGGCGAGACGTTCTCGTTCAGCGGCGAGCACTACACGCTCACGGACTCCCCGGCCCTGCCGAAGCCCGCACAGGGGCGCGTCCCGGTGATCGTCGGCGGCCACGGGCCCCGGCGCACCCCGGCGCTCGCGGCCCGGTACGCGAGCGAGTTCAACGCGGCGTTCCCCGACCCGGGGGTCCTGCCCGACCGGTTCGAGAACGTGCGCGCCGCGTGCCTCGACGCCGACCGCGACCCCGACTCGCTCGTGTACTCGGCGGCGTTCGTCGTCGCGGTGGGCAAGGACGAGGCGGAGTTCCGTCGTCGGGCCGACGCGATCGGGCGCGAGCCCGACGAGGTGCGCCGCAACGGCCTGGCCGGCACGGTCGGCGAGGTCGCGGACAAGATCGCGGCCGCCGCGGAGCAGGGCGCGACGCGCTTCTACCTCCAGGTGCTCGACCTGCACGATCTCGACCACCTGGAGCTCATCGCGAGCGAGGTCGTGCCCCAGCTGCCGTGACGTCCGCGTCCGGGGCGCCCGGGAAACACCGCCGTGACGTCGGGCCACTACCCTGCACCGGGGGTTTTTTCACACGGGCTTCACGGACGGGAGAGACATGAGCGCCATCGGGTGGCGGTTGCACGGCAACGGGAAGACGGTCCGACCAGGGGACGTCGTCGATCCGGACGAGCGTCTGACCTGGCCGCGGACCATCGGGATCGGGATGCAGCACGTCGTCGCCATGTTCGGCGCGACGTTCCTCGTGCCGCTCCTCACGGGCTTCTCGCCCGCGACGACGCTGTTCTTCTCCGCGGTCGGCACGGTCGGGTTCCTGCTGATCACGCGAAACCGCCTCCCGAGCTACCTCGGGTCGAGCTTCGCGTTCATCGCGCCGATCGGGGCCGCGACGGCGTCGCAGGGCCAGTCGGTCGCGGTCGGCGGGATCCTCGTCACGGGCCTCGTGCTCGCCGCCGTCGGGCTCGTGGTCCACGTGGCGGGCGCGCGGTGGATCGACGTCGTCATGCCGCCGATCGTCACCGGCACGATCGTCGCGCTCATCGGGCTCAACCTCGCCCCGGCCGCGTGGGGCAACTTCCAGCAGGCGCCGGTCACGGCCGTCGTCACGCTCGCCGCGATCATCCTCGTGAGCGTCCTGTTCAAGGGGATCCTCGGGCGGCTGTCGATCCTCGTCGGCGTGGTCGTCGGTTACGTCGTGGCCGTGGTCCAGGGCGAGGTGTCGTTCGACGCGGTGCGGAAGGCTGCCTGGCTCGGGCTCCCCGAGTTCGTCACGCCGACGTTCGACGTCGCCGTGCTCGGCCTGTTCGTCCCGGTCGTGCTGGTGCTCATCGCGGAGAACGTCGGGCACGTGAAGTCGGTCGCCGCGATGACGGGCAAGAACCTCGACGACCTCACCGGCCGCGCGCTCTTCGCGGACGGCCTCGCGACGACGTTCGCGGGCATCGGCGGCGGGTCGGGCACGACGACCTACGCCGAGAACATCGGCGTCATGGCCGCGACGCGCGTCTACTCGACCGCGGCGTACTGGGTCGCGGCGGCGACCGCGCTGGTGCTCTCCCTGTCGCCGAAGTTCGGTGCGCTCATCGCGACGATCCCGGTCGGCGTCCTGGGCGGTGCGGCGACGATGCTCTACGGCATGATCGGCATCCTGGGCGCACGCATCTGGGTGCAGAACAAGGTCGACTTCTCCGACCCGGTCAACCTCACGACCGCGGCCGTGCCGCTCGTCGTCGGCATCGCCAACTTCACGTGGGCCGTGGGCGACCTGACCTTCGAGGGGATTGCGCTCGGCACGGCTGCGGCGCTCGTGATCTACCACGTGATGCGGAACCTCTCGCGGTGGCGCGGCACGACCCAGGAGCCTGCCAGCCCGGCGTCGGCCCCCGGAGGCGACGAGCCCGCCGTCCACGAGGCGGTCGAGGACGCCCGCTGACGCGACGCGCGTGCGCGGCCTCCGCGGAGGCTCCACGGAGACGACGGCCCGGCGGGCACCAGCCCGCCGGGCCGTCAGCTAGAGGCGCAGGCCGAGGACGAGGCCCTCGGCGACGTCGAGCCGGGTGAAACCGAGGTGCTCGTAGAAGCCGATCGCGGACGCGTTGTCCTCCGCCACGCCGAGGTGCACCCCGGGCGACCCGGCGGCGCGCAGGGCGTCGAAGAGCACCTCCATGAGGCGGCGACCGTTCCCGCCGCCCTGGGCCGACGGCAGCAGGTCGACGTGCAGGTGCGACGGGTAGTCGCCGAGCACGGACGGGTCGGTGCGGTGCGGGCGGTGGATCTGCTCGACGAGCGCCTCGTCGCGCGACCCCGCGGGGAAGCTCCCGAGCGGGTAGCGCGCCCGCAGCGGCGGCCACCACTCCCGCTCGCACCGGTCCTCGAACGCGGCGGTGTCGCGGGCGCCGAGCACGTAGCCGGCCACGACGCCGTCGGCCTCGACGACGGACGCCAGCTGCGGCTCGAGCGCGAGGTACGCGCCGAGGTAGACCTCGCCGAGCAGGCGCGGGTCGGTGTAGAGCCCGCTCGCGTCGGCGCCGGACGCACCGGTCCGCAGGCAGATCTCGTACAGGCGGTCGACCTCGGCGGGGTCGGTGGTCCGGGCGGGCCGGAGGGGCAGGGTGCTCATGGGTACCGTTCGGCGGTCAGGAGGTCCGGCGGGCGCCGGGCCGGGACGTGCTAGCCCTCGGCAGGGGGCACGGGCAGCGGGCGGGGCGTGATCTCCTCGATCGGGACGCACCCCGCGCGGCTCTCGAGCGGGACGTCGCCGGACAGGCCGACGAGCTCCGGGTCCACGATGTTCTCGAAGTCGGCGCCCACGTAGAGGTCGACGGTCGCGTCCTCGCGCGCGTCGAGCACGAGGCCCGGGTTCTCGTAGTGCGCGGCGAGGGTGTACGCCTGCGCGACGCCCGCGGCACCGAAGTGGATCTGCGTGCGCGACACGACGTCGGACTTCCCGTCGCCGTCGAGGTCCGGGGCGTTGCCCGTCGAGAGCACCGCGAACCCGCGTGACGTGAGGATGTCCTGGTTGAGCCGGCCCAGCGGGTCGTCCTTGCCGGACGCGTTGTAGACGTTGACCTGGATGTCGCCCGTCGCGACGGGCAGCGTGCCGTCCGCGAGGCAGGGGACCTTGACGTCCGCGAGGTCGTCGACGGCCTCGGGCGAGGACAGCTCCCGGTCGAACGGCGCCTCGATCGCCCCGGTGTACACGGCGAGGGCGCCGATCCCGACGACGGCGAGCGCCGCGATGAGCAGCCCGAACACGACGGCCTGGCGCTCGTGCATGCGCCGGCGGCGGACGGCGCGCGCGGTGTCGGGGCGGAGTGTCACGCCAGCAACCTACCGGACCGGCCGCTCATCGCAGCGTCAGCACGCGCGCGTGCAGGATCGCCCGCTGCTGCAGGGCGGCGCGGACGGCGCGGTGCAGGCCGTCCTCGAGGTAGAGGACGCCGTCGAACTCGACCACGTGCGCGAAGAGGTCGCCGAAGAACGTGGAGTCCTCGGCGAGGAGCGCGTCGAGGTCGAGCGTGCGCTTGGTGGTGACGAGCTCGTCGAGGCGCACCTGACGCGGGGGCACCTCCGCCCAGTCGCGGGCGGTGACCCGGCCGTGGTCCGGGTAGGGGCGCCCGTCGCCGACGGCCTTGAAGATCATGCGGGACATCCTAGGTGCCCGACGGCGGCCGCCGCCCCCGATGGCGGGGTGCCGGTCACGCAGTCGTCACGAACTCCCCACGGGAACCGACGGGGTCGTCCGCGACCTCCCGGACAGGCGGGGGCCGTGAGGAGACCGTTAGCGTCGCGCCCCGCGCCGTATGGGTCCCGTGAGGACGGGCTCCGGCGCCTCGGAGCGGGTGTTCGATCGTCGTCGGTGCCCCGTCCGGTGGGCGCCCGGCCGCCCGACAGGGGGCCGTCGGTCTCGACCTGGGGACGTCTCGTGCTCGACATCGTCTACGTGCTCGGCGTGATCGCCGTGTTCGTGCTGGTCGCCGGAATCGGGAAGGCGGTGGAGAAGCTGTGATCGTGCTCGAGCTCCTCGCCGCGGCTCTCGGTGCGGCGGCGATCGTGTATCTCGTGGTGGCGCTCGTGAGACCGGAGCGCTTCTGATGACCTGGATCTTCGCGCTCCTCGCGCTCGGGACCGTGGCCCTGGTCCTCGCGGCGCTCTACCGCCCGCTGGGCGACCACATGGCGCGGGTCTACTCCACGCCGAAGGACTGGCGGGTGGAGCGGGGCCTGTACCGCGTCCTGGGCGTCGACCCGCGCTCCGAGCAGACGTGGCCCGCCTACCTGCGCAGCATCCTCGCGTTCTCGGCCGTGGGCCTCCTGCTCCTCTACCTGCTCCAGCGCATGCAGCAGTGGCTGCCGTACTCGCTCGGGCTGCCCGCGCCGTCGGAGCACCTCGCGTTCAACACGGCCGCGTCGTTCGTGGGCAACACGAACTGGCAGTCGTACTCGCCGGAGCAGACGCTCGGGTACACCGTGCAGCTCGCCGGGCTCGCGGTGCAGAACTTCGTGTCCGCGGCGGTCGGCATGGCGGTCGCCGTGGCGCTCGTGCGGAGCTTCGCGTACCGCCGGGTCGGCACGATCGGGAACTTCTGGGTGGACCTCGTGCGCGGGTGCCTGCGCATCCTGCTCCCGATCTCCCTCGTGGGCGCGGTCGTGCTGCTCGTCGGCGGTGTCGTGCAGAACTTCGACGGCTTCACGCAGGTGACGACCCTCGCGGGCGGCACCCAGAGCGTGCCGGGCGGGCCGGTGGCCTCGCAGGAGGTCATCAAGCTGCTCGGCACGAACGGCGGCGGGTTCTTCAACGTGAACTCGGCGCACCCGTTCGAGAACCCGTCGGCGTGGACGAACGTCGTCGAGGTCCTGCTCATGCTCGTCATCCCGTTCTCCCTGCCCCGCACGTTCGGCCGCATGGTCGGCGACGACCGGCAGGGCTACGCGATCCTCGCGACGATGGGCGTGCTCTTCGTGGCCTCGTTCGTGGCCCTGACCGCGCTGGAGTCCGCCGGGAACGGCACGGCGCCGCAGCTCGCCGGGGGCGCGATGGAGGGCAAGGAGGCGCGGTTCGGGATCATCGGCTCGACCCTCTTCGCCACGACGAGCACCACGACGTCGACCGGCGCGGTCAACTCGATGCACGACTCGTACACGGCGCTGGGCGGGATGCTCCCGCTGCTCAACATGATGCTCGGCGAGGTCGCGCCGGGCGGCGTCGGCTCCGGGCTCTACGGGATGCTCGTGCTCGCCGTCATCGCGGTCTTCATCGCTGGCCTGCTCGTCGGGCGCACGCCCGAGTACCTGGGCAAGAAGATCGGGCCGCGCGAGATCAAGCTCGCGAGCCTCTACATCCTCGTCACGCCGACCCTCGTGCTCGTCGGCACGGCCCTGAGCTTCGCGATCCCGGCCGTGCGCGAGAGCGTCGAGACGGTGTCGATCTGGAACCCCGGCGTGCACGGCACGACCGAGGTGCTGTACGCGTTCACGTCGGCCGCCAACAACAACGGGTCGGCGTTCGCGGGTCTCACCGCGAACACCCCGTGGCTCAACACCGCGCTCGGGGTCGCGATCCTGCTCGGCCGGTTCGTGCCGATCGCCCTCGTCCTCGCGCTCGCGGGCTCGCTCGCGCAGCAGGACAAGGTGCCCGCGACCGTCGGCACGCTGCCGACCCACCGCCCCCAGTTCGTGGGGCTCCTGACCGGCGTGGTGGTCCTCCTCACCGCGCTCACGTACTTCCCCGTTCTCGCGCTGGGTCCCCTGGCTGAAGGGCTGCTGTAACCCATGTCCACGCTCACCCACCCGTCCCCGCGCGCCGTGCACCAGCCGGCCGCGACCACCGGCGGCCTGTTCACCTGGTCGCAGGTGCGCCAAGCGCTGCCCGGCGCGTTCCGCAAGCTCGACCCGCGCCAGATGTGGCGCAACCCCGTGATGTTCCTCGTCTGGGTCGGGGCCGCGCTCACCACCGTCATCGCGGTCGTCGAGCCGTTCCTCGGCGGTCCGGAGGAGTCGGGCGGCACGCCCGTCCCCGGGTCCTTCACCGCGGTCATCGCCGTGTTCCTGTGGCTCACGGTCCTCTTCGCCAACCTCGCGGAGTCGGTCGCCGAGGGCCGCGGCAAGGCCCAGGCCGACTCGCTGCGCCGGACCCGCACCGCGACCGTCGCGCACCGGGCCGCCGCGTCCGACGAGACGGGCGACCCCGGCGCCCTGCGCGCCCGCGCGGTCGAGGTGTCCTCGGCCGACCTGCGGCTGGGGGACGTCGTCGTCGTCGAGGCGGGGGAGCTGGTCCCCGGCGACGGCGAGATCGTCTGGGGCATCGCGTCCGTCGACGAGTCGGCGATCACGGGCGAGTCCGCGCCGGTGATCCGGGAGTCGGGCGGCGACCGGTCCGCGGTGACCGGCGGCACGCGCGTCCTGTCGGACCGCATCGTCGTGCGCGTCACCTCGATGCCCGGCGAGACGTTCGTCGACCGGATGATCGCGCTCGTCGAGGGCGCGAGCCGGCAGCGCACACCGAACGAGATCGCGCTGAGCATCCTGCTCGCGTCGCTGTCGATCGTGTTCGTCGTGGTCGCCCTCACGCTCAACCCCGTCGCGTCGTACGCGGCGAGCCCCGTGAGCGTCGCGGTGCTGGTCGCGCTCCTCGTCTGCCTCATCCCGACGACCATCGGCGCGCTGCTCTCGGCGATCGGCATCGCGGGCATGGACCGCCTCGTGCAGCGCAACGTGCTCGCGATGTCCGGCCGCGCGGTCGAGGCGGCGGGCGACGTCACTACCCTGCTGCTCGACAAGACGGGCACCATCACCTACGGCAACCGGCAGGCCGCGCGGTTCGTCCCGCTGCGCGACGTCGACGAGCGCGAGCTCGTCCGCGCCGCCGCGCTGTCCTCGCTCGCGGACCCGACCCCGGAGGGGACGTCGATCGTCGAGCTCGCGCGTCGCGGGGGCCTCGACGTCGGGCCGACCGCGCCCGGCGAGATCGTGCCCTTCACGGCGCAGACCCGGATGTCGGGGCTCGACGAGCCCGACGGCACCCAGATCCGCAAGGGCGCCGGCTCCGCCGTGACGGCGTGGGTCGAGCAGGACGGCGAGCGGGCGGCGTCGAGCGTCCTCGCGGAGCTGGACGACGTCGTGGAGGAGGTCGCGCAGTCGGGCGGCACGCCGCTCGTGGTCGCGGTCCGGACGCCGGACGGCGTGAGCCGCGTGCTCGGCGTCGTCCACCTCAAGGACGTCGTGAAGGAGGGCATCGCGGACCGCTTCGCCGAGCTGCGGTCGATGGGCATCCGCACGGTGATGATCACGGGCGACAACCCGCTCACCGCCGCCGCCATCGCGCAGGAGGCCGGCGTCGACGACTTCCTGGCCGAGGCCACGCCCGAGGACAAGCTCGCGCTCATCCGCGCCGAGCAGGAGGGCGGCAACCTCGTCGCCATGACGGGCGACGGCACGAACGACGCGCCCGCCCTGGCGCAGGCCGACGTGGGCGTCGCGATGAACTCCGGCACGTCGGCCGCGAAGGAGGCCGGCAACATGGTCGACCTCGACTCGGACCCGACGAAGCTCATCGACGTCGTGCGCATCGGCAAGCAGCTCCTCATCACACGCGGGGCGCTCACCACGTTCTCGATCGCCAACGACGTCGCGAAGTACTTCGCGATCATCCCCGCGATGTTCATGGGCGTGTTCCCCGGCCTCGAGGTGCTCAACGTCATGGGCCTCAGCTCGCCGTCGTCGGCGGTGCTGTCGGCGATCGTCTTCAACGCGATCGTCATCGTGCTGCTCATCCCGCTCGCGCTGCGCGGCGTGCGGTACCGGCCGGCCGACGCCTCGACGATCCTCGGGCGGAACCTCCTCGTCTACGGCGTCGGCGGCCTCGTGGCCCCGTTCGTCGGCATCTGGCTCATCGACCTGGTCGTGCGCCTCATCCCCGGCTACTGACCCCCGACGACCAGGAGAGACCTCATGAACACCACGACACGCAGCACCGGGCGGGTCGTCTGGGTCGCGACCCGGGCGATGCTCGTCCTCACCCTCCTCCTCGGCGTCGGCTACACGCTCGTCGTCACCGGCGTCGGGCAGCTCGTCCTGCCGGCGCGCGCCGACGGGTCGCTCGTGCACGACGGCGCGGGCCGGGTCGTCGGGTCGGCCCTGCTCGGGCAGGCGTTCACCGACGCCGACGGCGACCCGCTGCCCGAGTACTTCCAGCCCCGCCCGTCGGCCGCGGGCGACGGGTACGACGCCGCGGCGTCGTCGGGCTCGAACCTCGGCCCCGAGAACGAGGACCTCGTCGCCGCGATCACGGAGCGGCGCGCCCAGGTCGCCGAGCTCGAGGGCATCGACCCGGCCGACGTCCCCGTGGACGCGCTCACGGCCTCGGGCTCCGGCCTCGACCCGCACATCAGCCCGGCGTACGCCGCCGTCCAGGTCGACCGTGTCGCGGCGGCGCGCGGCCTGACCACCGCGCAGGTCGAGGAGCTCGTCGCGCGGCACACTGGGGGGCGTGCGCTGGGGTACCTCGGCGAGCCGACGGTGAACGTGCTCGAGCTCAACGTCGACCTGGACCGGATCGGAGGCTGAGCATGGCGCGCGGACGGCTGCGGGTCCTCCTCGGGGCGGCACCCGGCGTCGGGAAGACCTACGCCATGCTCGAGGAGGGCCGCCGTCTGCGCGACGAGGGCAGGGACGTCGTGGTCGCGGTCGTGGAGACCCACGGCCGCGCCGCGACGGCGGCCATGGCGGAGGGACTCGAGGTGGTGCCCCGCGTCCGCGTGACCCACCGGGGCGTCGAGCTCACGGACCTCGACCTGGACGCCGTCCTCGCGCGGCGCCCCGACGTCGCGCTCGTCGACGAGCTCGCGCACACGAACGCGCCGGGTCTCGACCACGAGAAGCGCTGGCAGGACGTCGACCGGCTGCTCGACGCCGGGATCGACGTCATCTCGACCGTCAACATCCAGCACATCGAGTCGCTCAACGACGTGGTCGAGAAGATCACGGGCGCCGTGCAGCGCGAGACGATCCCCGACGCGGTCCTGCGCGGCGCGGACCAGATCGAGGTCGTCGACCTCGCGCCCCAGGCGCTGCGCGACCGCCTCGCGGGCGGGTACGTCTACCCGGCCGAGCGCGTCGACGCGGCGCTGTCGAACTACTTCCGCCTCGGGAACCTCACCGCGCTGCGCGAGCTCGCGCTGCTCTGGCTCGCCGACGAGGTCGATGCGGCGCTCCAGCTCTACCGGACCGAGCACGGGATCGACAGCACGTGGGAGGCGCGCGAGCGCGTCGTCGTGACGCTCACGGGCGGCCCGGAGGGGGAGACGCTCGTGCGGCGCGGCGCCCGCATCGCCGCGCGCTCGGCGGGCGGCCAGCTCCTCGCGGTGCACGTCACGACGCAGGACGGCCTGCGCGACGCGGCCCCCGGCGCGCTCGCGCACCAGCGCGCGCTCGTCGAGCAGCTCGGCGGGACGTACCACCAGGTCGTGGGCGACGACGTCCCCACCGCGCTCGTCGAGTTCGCCAAGGGTGTCAACGCCACGCAGCTCGTCATCGGGGTCTCGCGCCGGGGCCGGCTCGCGTCGGCCCTCAGCGGTCCGGGCATCGGCGCGACGGTCACGCGCGAGGCGGGCAACATCGACGTCCACATCGTCAACCACGCCGCCGCCGGGGGAGGGGCGCGCCTGCCCCGCTCGGGCGGCGCGCTCACCCTGCGGCGTCGCGTCGCGGGGTTCGTCCTCGCGCTCGTCGGCGGACCGCTGCTCACCTGGTTCCTCGTCACGGCGCGCGACGAGGACACGCTCGTGACGGACGTCCTGGCGTACCAGCTGCTCGTCGTCGTCGTCGCGCTCGTCGGGGGCGTCTGGCCCGCGGTCTACGCCGCGGTCCTGTCGGGCGTCACGCTCGACTACTTCTTCGTCGAGCCCCTGCACACGATCACCGTGGGCGAGCGGTTCCACCTCGTGGCCCTCGTCCTGTACGTCGTCATCGCCGTGCTCGTGAGCGTCGTCGTCGACCGTGCGGCGCGCACGACCCGGGCGGCCCGGCGGGCGGCTGCGGAGTCCGAGGTGCTCGCCACGGTCGCGGGCAGCGTCCTGCGCGGGCAGGACGCCGTGCAGGCCCTCGTGAGCCGGGCGCGCGAGGCGTTCGGCATGGTGGGGGCACGGCTCGTCGTCTCCGGGACGGAGCTCGCGGCCGACGGCGACCCGGGACCGGGCACGCCCAGCACGACGGTGCGCGTGGACGACCGCGCCGACCTCGAGCTGTTCGGCCCGGACCTCGCGGCCTCCGAGCGGCGGCTGCTCAACGTCATCGCGGTGCAGCTCGAGGCGGCGCTCGAGCACAGCGACCTCGCCGAGGTCGCGAGCGAGATGGACCAGCTCGCCGAGTCCGACCGCGTGCGCAGCGCGCTGCTGTCGGCGCTGAGCCACGACCTGCGCCGCCCGCTGAGCGCCGCGACCGCCGCTGTGAGCGGCCTGCGCTCGACGCGCGGCGCGCTCAGCCCTGCCGACCGGGACGAGCTGCTGGCGACCGCCGACGAGAGCCTCGGCGCCCTCGGCACGCTCATCACCGACCTGCTCGACGTGAGCCGGCTGGAGGCGGGCGTCCTCGGGGTGTCGCGCACCGAGGTCGAGCCGGCCGACGTCGTGCTGCCGGCCCTGGACGAGCTCGGCCTGGGGCCGGCCCAGGTCGAGCTCGACCTCGAGCTCGACGTCCCCGCGGTCGTCGCCGACCCGGTGCTGCTCCAGCGGGTGCTCGTCAACCTGCTCGCCAACGCGACACGGCACTCGCCCCAGGGCGAGCGGGTACGGATCTCGACGAGCGCGTTCGGCGGGTCGGTCGAGATCCGCGTCGTCGACCACGGCCCGGGCATCCCGCCCGAGCGGCGCGAGGACGTGTTCGTGCCGTTCCAGCGCCTCGGCGACACCGACAACACGACCGGCCTCGGGCTCGGCCTCGCGCTGTCGAAGGGGTTCGTCGAGGGCATGGGCGGCACGCTCACCCCGGAGGACACCCCCGGCGGAGGGCTCACCATGGTCGTGGCCCTGCCCGCCGCGGGCCCGACGCCCCACCCCGACGCACCGGAGACCAGCGCGCCATGAAGATCCTCATCGCCGACGACGACCCGCAGATCCTGCGCGCCCTGCGCATCACCCTCACCGCGCAGGGCTACGAGATCATCACGGCGACCTCGGGCTCGCAGGCGATCGCGCGCGCGATCGACCACCGCCCGGACGTCCTCATGCTCGACCTCGGCATGCCCGAGCTCGACGGCCTCGACGTGATCCACGCCGTCCGGGGCTGGTCCGACGCCCCGATCCTCGTCGTGTCCGGACGCACGGGCGCCGCCGACAAGGTCGAGGCCCTCGACGCGGGCGCCGACGACTACGTCACGAAGCCGTTCTCCATCGAGGAGCTGCTCGCCCGCATCCGCGCGCTCACGCGTCGCGTCGCGCACGAGGACTCCGCGCCGGTCGTCGTGCTCGGCGACGTCACGGTCGACCTCTCGGCCCACAGCGTCGTGCGCGTGCGCGACGGGCAGACCGAGCAGGTGCGGCTGACCCCGACGGAGTGGCAGGTGCTGGAGCGGCTCGTCCGCAACCCGGGCAAGCTCGTCACGCGGCAGACGCTGCTCACCGAGATCTGGGGCTCCCAGCACGTGAGCGACACGGGGTACCTGCGCCTGTACGTCGCGCAGCTCCGCAAGAAGCTCGAGCCCGAGCCCGCCGCGCCGCGCTACCTGCTCACCGAGGCGGGCATGGGCTACCGCTTCGAGCCCGACCCCGAGGCGCCGTCGCCGAGGTCCTGACGCCGGCTCGCGGGCGCGACGGCGGCCAGCGCACCTCCGGCGAGCTCGGTCGGGTCGAGCGGGAGCCGGGCGAGAGCCGGGTCCACGCTCGCCGGGACCTCGGCGAGGTCGGCGGCCATCGCGGCGGCCTCGTCCGGCTCAGGACCGACCAGCGGGAGCCGCACCCGCGGGCTCTCGAGGCGTCCGAGCGCGTGCAGCACGGCCTTGGTCGCGGCGGCCGGAGGTACGCGGGTCGTCAGCGCGCGCACGAGCGGGGACAGCGCGGCGTGCGTCGAGGCGGCGAGGACCGGGTCGCCGTGCGCGACGGCGTCGACGAGCCGTCGGTAGGTGCGCGTCGCGACGTTGGCCGCGACGCCCACGAACCCCGTGCCGCCCGTCGCGAGCGTCGGGAGCACGAGCGCGTCGTCGCCCGCGTAGTAGTCGAGCCCCGTGGACGTGGCGACCCGGGTCGCGCGCGCGAGGTCCCCGGTCGCGTCCTTCGCGGCGACGACGGCGGGGTGGCGTGCCGCACGTGCGAGCGTCACGTCGTCGAGCACGGTCCCCGTGCGTCGGGGGACGTCGTAGAGCATCACCGGGAGGTCGGTGGCGTCCGCGACCGCCCACGTGTGCGCGAGCAGGCCGGCCGGGCTGGGGCGGACGTAGGGCGGCGTGACGACGAGCAGCGCGTCGGCGCCGGCCTCGGCGGCGGCGCGCGACAGCACGACCGCGCGCGCGGTGTCGCTGCTCCCGGTGGCGGCCAGCACGGTCGCGCGGTCGCCCACGACGTCGGCCGCGGCCGCGACGAGGTCGATCCGCTCGGCGTCCGTGAGCGTGGGGCCCTCGCCCGTCGTCCCCGCCACCACGACGCCGTCGGCGCCGTCGGCGACGAGCGCGGCGAGGTGCTGCTCGAAGCCTCTCTCGTCGAGCGATCCGTCGGCGTGGAAGGGCGTGACGGCGGCGACGAGCAGGCGGCCGAGGAGCGGGTCGGAGGGCATACCTGCACCGTACGGACGCCCGGCGCGTCGCGGTGTCGGGAGGCCGTGAGGATCCGCCCCGGTGCCGTGTGCGTTCCGTCAGGAGCGGTTCCGGGCACCGCCGCGCGCAGTAGACCGGACTCATGACCCTCACGACTCTCCTGCCGACGCTCCGGCGCACGCTCCCCGACCCGCTCGCGCACCACCGCTGGCCGGCCCGCACCACCGCGACGACCGACGACGTCGTCGTGGACGCCGTCTCCCTGCGCGGGCTCGCCTTCTTGTGCGGCACGCCCTGCGTCCACACCGCCCCCGCGTGGAGCGCACGTGCGCACGCCGCGGTGGACCCCGACCTCGTCACGGTCGTCGTCACCCGCGTGACCGCGGTGGCGGCCCAGCGCGACGGCACGCTCACGGTGGAGCTGGACGCCGAGCTCGCGAGCGCGTCCCCGGTGCTCGCGGAGGTGCGGCTCGTCGGCCGGGCCTCCACGGCCCCCGTGGCGGGTGCGCGGCTGCGGTCGTCGCACCCGACCGGCGCGGACAGGCTCGGTCTGCCCGCCGACGTGCGCCCCGGCGACCTCCTCGCCGTCCCGTGCGACACGCCCACCACCCTGCGGGCCGTCCTGGGGTCCGGCGTCCGGCTCGCTCGCAGCGAGGACACCTGGAGCGTGCGATGACCCTCGTGCACACCGCGTTCTCCGCCCGGCTCGCCGCGCTGCGCGGCGCCCCGTCGCCGGCCTGGCCGGGCGGCACCGTCCTCGCCCCGCACGACGTGCTCGTCGACGGGACGAGCCTCGCCGCCTGCGCCCGGCTGCGGGCGACGCCCACCGTCCACGTGCCCGCGAGCGCCGACCCCGGCCGCGTGGGGCGCCTGTGGGAGGCGTCGCCGCGGTGCGTCGTGCTCGCCGGGGTCGAGGACGTCGTCCCGCGCCTCGGGGGCCACCACCGGCAGGTGTGGCTCGACGCAGACCTCGACGCGTGCGGCGCGGTGGTCGAGGAGTCCCGGCTCGTCGGCCGGGTCTCGGCGGCGCCCCTGCGTCGCTTCACCGTGCACCCCGCCCCCGGTCGCGCCGGGGGCGTCGCGCGGCTCCCCGAGGACCTGCGGCGTGGTGACGTCGTCGCGGTCCCGTGCCCCGGCGTCGTGCAGGAGCGCGAGCTCCGGCGCTGACCGCAGCCGCGGGCCGTGCCGGGACCGCTACGGCGCGGCCGGGCCCGCGGCGTCGTCGACGAGGCGCGCGAGCTCGCGCACGACCGCACCCGGCAGGGCCGGCGGGAAGAGCAGCGCGCGCTGCCGCTCGCCCGCCCGCCAGCCGTCGCACGCGAGCGCAGCGAGCACGAGGGACGACGGCGCGCCCTCCTCCCGCCACGCGCGGAGCACGTCCGCGTGGACGGTGTGCTGCCCCTCGGGCACGTCGTCGCGCGCGACCCCGCCGAGGGCGTAGAGGCGCAGGAGCGCCGCGGCCTTGCGCGAGTCGTCGAGCGCCGCGACCGACGCCGCGACCGCGGCGCGCGACGGGTCGAGCCGCAGCGGCGAGAGGTCGTCGAACCCGGACTGCACGACCTCGATCGCGACGTCGTCGACCAGCGTCTCGGCGTCCCCGAACATCGACCGCAGGGTCGACTCGCTGCGGTCGCACCGCCGCGCGACCGCGGCGAAGGTGACGTTCTCGACCCCCTCCTCGAGCGCGACGCGCAGCACCGCGTCCACGAGCGGGCGCTCGTCGTCGCGGAACGGGTCCTCGTCGAGCTCGACGTCGCGGAACACGACGGCGCGCGCGGGCGGCCGGACGTCGGCGTACCGGGAGAGGTCGTCGACCAGCTCGTCCCACTCCGTCTCGGTGAACCGGTACGCGTCCTGGTACAGGCCCAGCCACGTGCCCTCGAGCGCGAGGGCCGCGACCCAGGTGCGCGGCTCGCGGGCTCGCGCACCCTCGGTCGGCTCCCGCGTGGGGATCGCGTCGACCCACTCGTGCAGGGTGGCCCTGGCCGAGCGCGTCGCGTCGCTCCGGTCGGGCGTGGACATGACCGTCACCTCCGTGGTCGGAAAAGGTGGATCGAGCCTAGCCGGAGCCCACGACGGCCACGCGTCAGGGGCGCGGGACGTCGCGGCGGCGGAAGCCCGCGAGGCCCAGCGCGACGAGCACGACGGCGAGGAGCGTGAGCCACACGAAGGGCCACGGCTCGGCGTCGGCCCCGGGGAGCTGGGGCACGTGCCAGAAGGGCGAGAGCCCGCTCGCCCACGACGGGAGGTCGAGCAGGGCGCCGAACATCGTCACGACGAACGAGTAGGCGAGGAGCGCCCACGCGAGCGCCGCGAGGCCCGGGCGCGACCCGAACGCCGCGACCGCGACCCCCGCGACGACCGCGACCGCGGGCAGGTACGCGAACGACGCGGCGAGATAGTCGCCGAGGCCGAACGCGTCCTCCCCGACGCTCAGCGCGCCGAGCCACAGCCCGACGGCGCTCACGGCGAGCAGCACGCAGGTCCCGACCAGGGTCACGACGAGCTGGCCCGCGAGCCACCGCACGCGCCCGACCCCGGTCGCGAGCACCGGCTCGAGCCGCCCCGCGGTCTCCTCGCCCCGCGCGCGCTGGGCCGAGGCGACGGCGAACCCGCCCACGCCGAGCCCCAGGAAGAGCGCCATGACGGCGACGAACCCGGCCACGAGGTCGGACGCGTCGCCGATCATCTGGGCGACCTCGGGGTTGGCCGCGACCATGTCGCCCACCGAGTCGACGAACGTCCCGCACGCGAGCGCCGTGACGCCGACCCCGATCGCCCACGCGAGCAGGGACGCGCGCTGCTGACGCCACGCGAGGGCGAGCGGGCTCGCGAGCCACCGGGCGGCGTCGGGCCGGCCCGCGCGGGGCGGCACGAGCCCGGCGCCGAGGTCGCGCCGGGCGGCGAGCGCCGCGCCCAGGGCGAGGAGCAGCACCACGAGCGCGACGGACAGGCCGAGGGGCCACCAGCGCAGGTCGACGAACGCCCGGATCTGCTGCGCCCACCCGATGGGGGAGAGCCACGAGACCCAGCTCCCGTGCTCCTCCTGCACGTCGCCGACGGCGCGGAGCAGGAACGCGACGCCGAGCACGGCGAGCGCGAGCCCGCTCGCACCGCGCGCGTGCTCGGTGACCTGGCTCGTCACGACGGCGACGGCCGCGAACACGAGGCCCGTGACCCCGACGGCGGCGCCGAGCGCGAGGGAGTCCACGGCGTCGAGACCGGTCGCGACGAGCACCACGCCGGTCGCGAGGGCGATGGCCGCGTTCGCGACGACCGCCGCCACGAACGCCGCGGTCGCGGGCGCGTGCCGCCCCACGACCCCCGCCCGGACGAGCTCGGCCCGGCCGGTCTCCTCCTCGGCGCGCGTGTGCCGCACGACGAGGAAGATGCTCATGATCGCGACCGCGACCATGACGGTGAGCGCCATCTCGTTGGCGATCATCGCGCCGAGCGTGTAGTCCTCGATGCCGTACTGCGGCCCGGACAGCATGATCCCGGCCGGGCTCGAGACGAGCGCCGCGCGCGCCTGGCGGTCGGCCGCCGTCGGGTAGAGCGTGTCGAGGGCGACGGCCGCGTACCCGAAGAGGAGCGCGACGGACGCCGTCCACACGGGGATGCGGACCCGGTCGCGGCGCAGGACGAAGCGCAGCAGGGTGAGCCAGCCCGTCGCCGCGCGGCCCGGGCCGGGGGGCTCGGGAGCGACGGCGGCGCCTCGTCCGCGGGGCGGGGCCGCGGTGGGGGCGCTCACAGCGCACCGGCCCCGTCGAGCTGGGCGAGCTCGTCGCCGTAGTGGCGCAGGAACAGCTCCTCGAGCGACGGCGGGGTGACCGTGACGGACCGCAGCCCGAGGTCGGTGAGCGCGCGCAGCACGGGCTGCACGTGGTCGTTGTCGACGTCGAACCGGGCTCGCGTCCCGTCGGCGCCGGGCTCGACGAGGAGGTCGTGCACGCCGTCGAGCGCGTCGAGGGCGGCGGGGTCGCGGTCGGTCACCGCGGTGACCGACGACCGCGTGAGGTGCCGCAGCTCGGCGAGCGTGCCGGACTGGACCGTGCGGCCGGCGCGGATGATCGTCACGGTGTCGCACAGCTTCTCGACCTCCGCGAGGATGTGGCTCGAGAGCAGCACCGACCGGCCCTCCGCCGTGACCTCGCGCACGCACTGCGTGAACACCGACTCCATGAGGGGGTCGAGGCCGGACGTCGGCTCGTCGAGCACGAGCAGCTCGACGTCGGACGCGAACGCCGCGACGAGCGCGACCTTCTGCCGGTTCCCCTTGGAGTACGTGCGCGCCTTCTTCGACGGGTCGAGCTCGAAGCGTTCGAGCAGGAGCGCCTTGCGGCGCGGGTCGACGCGCCCGCGCAGCCGTGTGAGCAGGTCGATCGCCTCGCCGCCGGTGAGGTTCGGCCACAGGCTCACGTCGCCCGGCACGTACGCGAGGCGGCGGTGCAGGTCGACGGCGTCGCGCCACGGGTCCCCGCCGAGCAGCCGGGTGGTCCCCGAGTCGGCGCGCAGCAGCCCGAGCAGCACCCGGATCGTGGTCGACTTGCCGGCGCCGTTGGGCCCGAGGAACCCCGCGACCTCGCCCGTGCGGACGGTCAGGTCGAGGCCGTCGAGCGCCTGCACGTGGCCGAACGCCTTGCGCAGGTCGTGCACCTCGACGGCGGGGGTCGTGCTCGTCATCGCGTCTCCTCCTGGTGGGTGGTGTGCCGGACGTACGCGTCGAGCAGCGTCGGCTCGACGAAGAGCCCTTCGGTGAAGACCTCGAGCGCGGGCAGCATCACGCGCTCGACGTACTCGCGGAGGTCGGCCTCGGGGTCGCGCGGCTCGGTCCGCTCGCGCAGCGCGCCGTCGACGAGGAGCGAGCCGAGGGAGAGCGAGACGAGGTACCGCGCGCGGGCGGGCTCGTCCCGGCTCGGGCGGATCACCCCGGCGGCGACGCCGTCCTCCATGTACTCGAGCGTGACCTGCGTGAGGTGCTCGACGAACGAGCGTGCGAGGTCGCCGCCCGCCTGGAGGCTGCGCAGCGTGTACTCGAACACGGGCGCGTAGTCCTCGATCCCGGCGAGCTGGGTGAACAGCGCCATGGGCCCGGCCGCCGGGTCCTGCGGCGAGATCGCGTCGGTCTTCGCGGCGCGGACGGCGTCGAACACGTACGCGTCGCACGCGCGACGCAGCCCGTCCTTGGAACCGAAGTGGTGCACGACGAGCGCGGCGCTCACGCCCGCGTCGGCCGCGATGGTGCGCAGCGGCGCCCCGAACCCGTCCCGCGCGAACCGGGCGATCGCGGCGTCCCGGATCCGGGCGCGGGTCGTGAGGTCGTCGGTGGCCGACGGCGGGGGCGTGCTCGCTGGCGGCTGCTGCTCTGAACGCATGTTCAATAGACTAAACACGTGTTCAACGACTGTCCAGCAGTCCAGGGAAGTTCCAGGGAGGGCGGATGTGGCGAAGATCCGGGACTCCGGGGCTCTCCACCCCTGCCGTTCCGGGCCGGACACCCGTAGGCTGGGGGGAGCCGTCGGCGGCACCGCCGGCGCCACGTCCCGGCGCGTCGGACCGTCGGGACGTCGAGAGGCCCGTCGCACCTGTGCGACGGGCCTTTTCGGTGTGCGCGTGCACGACGACGAAGGGCCCGCCGCGAGTGCGGCGGGCCCTTCGGTCTGCGGAGGATGGGGGATTCGAACCCCCGAGGGCTGTTAACCCAACACGCTTTCCAAGCGTGCGCCATAGGCCACTAGGCGAATCCTCCTGGCGACGGTCGACGACGCACGGGTGCGCACCGACAGCAGCGCAACGAGGATACCGGACGGCGGCTCCCCGACCGAATCGCCTCCGGGAGGCGCTGTGTCGGAACGCGCGGTGGAGCGCGTGGGGGAGCGGGTTTCGAGCGCGGCGCCGACCTGGGCTAGGGTGGGTGCAGACCCCTCGTGCGGCATCATCTCGCCGAACTCCCCCAGGGCCGGAAGGCAGCAAGGGTAGGTGAGCTCTGGTGGGTGTGCGAGGGGTCCTTTGCGTCCCCGGACCCGCTGCGGCCCCGTGCCGGCTGCGCCGTCCGGCCGTCGCGCGGCGGTCCGCGCGTGCAGCAGCGCCTCGGTGCGCGGCGCTGCGGCGGGTCTGACCGAATTGCCCCCTTCTGGCCCGATGAGGGCGCCCTTGTTCCCGACATGCGACCACTTTGCGGTCCACATCGTGGACTTTCGCGCCCGGAGATTGGCGTGCGGGCCGCCGTCGTGCCCATGATGTCGGCATGACCCGCCAGCACGTCGTCACCACGACCCCGCGCGCAGCAGCCTGCGCCGGCTCGTCGTGCTGTCGTCGCGTGCGCACCGGGCGAATGTGCGGCTGCTGACGCCGTCGTGACCCGCAGGGAGACCTGCGCCGCACCCGCCGCGTCGTCCTCGACGACGACCGGCCCCCGCTCGCCGCGTGGCTGATGGCCCGCCGGAAGCACCCCGAACCCCACCGCCTCGCAGGGACCCCCTGCACCCCCGGCCGTGCCGGTCGCCACCCGTGACCGCGCCGTCGTCATCGGAAGGAACCCCCATGTCGTTCTCCACCACCCGCAAGCGCCTGACCTGGACCGCGATCGCCGCGACGGCCGCCCTGACCCTCACCGCGTGCGGTGGCGGCGACTCCTCGGGCGGTGCCTCCGGCGAGAGCGGGGACGAGGGCCCGATCCGCGTCGGCGTCGTCGGCGCGTCCGACGACAAGTGGGCCGTCTTCCAGGAGCAGGCCGAGGCCGAGGGCATCGACGTCGAGCTCGTCGACCTCCAGGACTACACGCAGGCGAACCCCGCGCTGTCCCAGGGCGAGCTCGACGTGAACCAGTTCCAGCACCTGCAGTTCCTCGCGGGCTACAACGTGGACGCGAACGACGACCTGCAGCCCATCGGCGCGACCGCCGTCTACCCGCTCGGCCTGTACTCGACGAAGCACACGTCGCTCGAGCAGATCCCCGACGGCGGCCAGGTCGCCGTGCCCAACGACCCGACGAACCTCGCCCGCGCGCTCCTCGTGCTCCAGGAGGCCGGCCTCGTCGAGCTGAAGGACGGCGGGAGCTCGATCTCGACCGAGGCCGACGTGCTGCCCAGCTCCAAGGTGACCGTCACGCCCGTCGACGCCGCGCAGACCCCGATCCAGCTCCAGTCGGTCGACGCGTCGATCATCAACAACGACTTCGTCGAGGACGCGGGCCTCTCGCCCGACGAGGCCCTGTTCCAGGACGACCCCGACTCCGACGCCGCGAAGCCCTACATCAACGTGTGGGTCGCGCGCGCCGAGGACAAGGACGACGAGACGTTGCTCAAGCTCGCCGAGCTCTCGCACTCGCCGGAGGTCGTCGAGGCCGAGAAGAAGGCGTCGGGCGGCACGGCCGTCATCAAGGAGAACTCGCCGGCGGAGCTCCAGGAGATCCTCGCGGGCATCGAGGCCGACATCCGCGGCTGACCCGGCACGTCCCGGACGACGGGAGGGCGGGCGCGCAGGACGCGCCCGCCCTCGCGCGCCGTCGTGCCGGGGAGAGACGATGGCAGGCGGACGGCTCGCCCGACGGCGGGCGGCCCGACCGCGCCAGGCGGCCCGGCCCTGCGGCCCGGCCTCCGACGAGAGGATTCCGACGTGACCGACGTCCCCCGCGACCCGGGTGGTGACGAGCAGCCCGCGATCGAGCTGCGCCACGTGAGCAAGACCTTCGGCGAGGGCGACGGGGCCGTGCACGCGGTCGACGACGTCTCGCTGTCCATCCGCCGCGGCGAGATCTTCGGCGTCATCGGCTACTCCGGCGCCGGGAAGTCGACGCTCGTGCGGCTCGTCAACGCGCTGGAGACGGTGACGAGCGGCGAGGTCGTCGTCGACGGCCAGGTCATCACGGGCCTGTCCGAGCGCCGCGTGCGCGAGGTGCGCTCGCGCATCGGGATGGTGTTCCAGCAGTTCAACCTCCTGTCGTCGCGCACCGTCGCCGGGAACGTGGCCTACCCGCTCAAGGTGGCGGGCTGGTCGCGCGAGAAGCGGGCGGCGCGCGTCGCCGAGCTCCTCGCGTTCGTGGGGCTCGCCGACAAGGCGAAGGCCTACCCGCGCCAGCTCTCGGGCGGGCAGAAGCAGCGCGTCGGGATCGCCCGCGCGCTCGCGGCGCAGCCCACGATCCTCCTCGCCGACGAGGCGACCTCCGCGCTCGACCCCGAGACGACGCGCGAGGTCCTCGCGCTCCTGCGGCGCGTCAACGCCGAGCTCGGCATCACCATCGTCGTCATCACGCACGAGATGGAGGTCGTGCGCTCGACCTGCCACCGCGTCGCCGTGATGGAGCACGGGCGGGTCGTCGAGACGGGCGACGTGTACGACGTCTTCTCCGCGCCCCGCGCCGACGCCGCGCAGCGGTTCGTCGGCACCGCGCTGCACGACCGGCCGTCGCGCGAGACGCTCGCCCGCCTGCGCGAGCGCCACCCGGGCCGCCTCGTGACGGTCGGCGTGCGCGAGGGCGCGAGCACCGGAACGGACCTGTTCCGCCTCCTGCGCGAGCACGACGTCGACGGGTCCGTCGTCTACGGCGGCATCTCCGAGGTGGGGGAGCGGCCGTTCGGGTCGCTCACCGTCGAGCTCGACGCGCCCGAGGACCGCATCGCGCCGTTCCTCCTCGCGCTCGGCGAGCGTGCCGACGTCGTCGACCTCGGGACGGCGGAGCACCCGCTCGACGACCCGCGCGTCGCGCGCCTCGCCGCGGCTCCGGCCGACGAGGACGCCCCCGACCCCGACGACGACCCGGGCGACCCGTACGGTCTCGCCCGCGACACCCTCTTCCGCCACGGCAACCTCGGAGGCCGCTGATGAACCGCGACTGGTCCCAGCTGTGGCCGATCCTCGTCGAGTCGTTCGGCCAGACGCTCCAGATGGTGTCCGTCGCCCTGCTCACGGGCGGTGTCGCGGGCCTCGCGCTCGGCATCGCGCTCTACGTGACGCGGCGCGGCAACCTGCTCGCCAACCGCTGGGTGTTCGGCGTGCTCAACGTGCTCGTCAACATCGTGCGGCCGATCCCGTTCATCATCTTCGTCACGCTGCTCGGCCCGGTGACGCTCCAGGTGGTCGGGACGACGCTCGGCACGGAGGCGTTCATCTTCCCCCTGTCGGTGATGACGGCGTTCGGCACGAGCCGCATCGTCGAGCAGAACCTCGTGGGGATCGACCCGGGCGTCATCGAGGCGGCGCGCGCCATGGGCGCGTCGTCGTGGCGCATCATCACGACGGTGCTCGTGCCCGAGGCGCTCGCGCCGCTCATCCTCGGGTACACGTTCCTCTTCATCGCGGTGCTCGACATGTCCGCCATCGCCGGGATCATCGGCGGCGGCGGCCTGGGGAACTTCGCGATCGTCTACGGCTACCAGCGCTACAACTGGGCCGTCGTGGTCGTGACGGTGCTCGTCATCATCGCGATCGTCCAGGTCGCGCAGCTGCTCGGCAACTGGCTCGCGCGCAAGGCGCTGCACCGCTGACCTGGCCGGGCCGGGACCGGCGGGACCGACGGCGGAGCGACCTCGTGCGTGTGGGTCGCGACGTCTAGAGTGACCGGGGTGAGCACCGCCCTGTACCGCCGCTACCGGCCCGAGACCTTCGCCGAGGTGATCGGTCAGGACCACGTGACCGCACCGCTCATGCAGGCGCTGCGCAGCGGTCGCGTGAACCACGCCTATCTCTTCTCCGGGCCCCGGGGGTGCGGCAAGACGACGAGCGCGCGCATCCTCGCGCGCACGCTCAACTGCGAGCGGAACACCCCGGAGAGCCCGCTCGACACGCCGTGCGGGCAGTGCCCGTCGTGCGTCGAGCTCGCGCGCGGCGGCCCCGGCAGCCTCGACGTGGTCGAGATCGACGCGGCGTCGCACAACGGCGTGGACGACGCGCGCGAGCTGCGCGAGCGCGCCGCGTTCGCCCCCGCGCGCGACCGGTACAAGATCTTCATCCTCGACGAGGCGCACATGGTGACGCCGCAGGGCTTCAACGCCCTGCTCAAGCTCGTCGAGGAGCCGCCGGAGCACGTGAAGTTCGTCTTCGCGACGACGGAGCCGGACAAGGTCATCGGCACCATCCGCTCGCGCACCCACCACTATCCCTTCCGCCTCGTCCCGCCGGACGTGCTCGGCCCCTACCTCGAGGAGCTCTGCGCGGCCGAGGGCGTGTCGATCGGCAGCGGCGTCGTCCCGCTCGTGACGCGCGCGGGCGGCGGCTCCGTCCGCGACTCGCTGTCCGTCATGGACCAGCTCATCGCGGGTGCCGAGGACGGCGCCGTCGAGTACGAGCGCGCGGTCGCGCTCCTCGGCTTCACGCACGCCACCCTGCTCGACGACGTCGTGGACGCCCTCGCCGCGCGCGACGGCGCGAGCATCTTCCGCGTCGTGGACCACGTCATCGCGACGGGGCACGAGCCGCGGCGCTTCGTCGAGGACGTGCTCGAGCGCCTGCGCGACCTCATCGTCATCGCGGTCTCGGGCGACGAGGCGCAGGCCGTCCTGCGCGACCAGCCCGCCGACCAGCTCGAGCGCATGCGCACGCAGGCGCAGCACCTCGGCGTGGCCGAGCTGTCCCGGGCCGCCGACCTCGTCAACGCCGCGCTCACCGAGATGACGGGCGCGACGTCCCCCCGCCTGCACCTCGAGCTCCTCATGGCCCGCCTGCTCCTGCCCGGGGCGGACGACGGCGCGGCCGGGTTCGCGGCGCGCCTCGACCGGCTCGAGCGTGGCGGCCTGGGCAACGTCGTGGTCCCGCCCGCCGCAGGGACGGCCGCCCCGGGCGACGGCGGCGCCACGGCCACGGCTCCTGCCGCGTCCCCGGTCGGCGTGCCCTCGTCGGGCCTCACCGGCGCCGCCGCCGTCCGCGCGGCGCTCCGGCCGCCGCGACCGGCCCAGGCTGCCGCGGGCGCGCCGGTCGTGCAGGACCCGACGCCGGTCGGGCGCGTCGAGGCTCCCTCCGCGCCGGAGCAGGACCGCCCGTCCGGCGACGTCGACGCCGCCGTGTCGCCCGCTGCCGCATCGCCCGCTGCCGCATCGCCTGCTGCCGCGTCGCACGTGGCCGACGGCGCGAGGGCGTCGGGCGACGACGGTGCCGGGTCGGCCGTGGGGTCGTCCGCTCCCGCCGACTCGTCCGCGCCGCGCGAGGAGACCGCGCCTGCCGAGGCGTCCGTCCCCGAGCGGACCGGTCCCGTGTCCGGTGCGGCGAGCGCCCGGCCCGGCACCGCGCCCGACGCGACGTCGAGCACCGTCTCCGGCACGACGTCCGTCTCGGAGTCCGAGGCCTCGGCCGACCGCGCCCGCGACACTGCTGCCTCTGCTGCCCCGGCGGACGCTCCCTCGCCCGCCCCCGAGGCACCGCACCACGAGGCACCGCACCACGAGGCACCGCACCACGAGGCATCGCACCACGAGGCATCGCACCACGAGGCATCGCGCCACGAGACGTCACGCGAGGAGGCGCCGCGCGAGGACGCCCAGCGGCCGTCGACGCCGCGCGAGGCGGCTCCCCGGCAGGAGGCGGCCGCGCCGTCCGCTCCGGCAGCGGGTGGCGCGAGCGCTGCCCTGACGACCGAGGAGCTGCGCCGGCGCTGGCCGGAGGTCCTCGAGAACCTCCGCGCGAGCCCCGTGACGTGGTCGCTGGTGAGCGCCAACGCGCAGGTCGCGGAGCTCGGCGCCGACGTGCTCTACCTCGCCTTCCCGTCGCCGGGGCTGGCCCGCACGTTCTCGTCGTCCCGGCACACGAGCGCGGTCCAGGACGTCGTCTACCAGACGCTCGGGCTCCAGGTCCGCGTCGAGCCGCGCCTCGACGAGGGCGGCCAGGCGGGCGGCGGCTCGGCACCGTCGTCCGGTCCCGCGCCGGCATCGCCTGCGCCGTCGACGGCCCCCGCACCGGCGCCCGCGCCCGGCG
>QAPD01000046.1 GCA_003052455.1 Sphaerisporangium cinnabarinum
TCAAACAACCGACACACACCAACTCAGCACCACCCGACCGGGCAGAACCTCGCTTGGGGCAACCCTTCAACCTTACCAGGTCTTCCCCGGCTCCTCAACCCCGGCTGTTCGCCGTGGTCCAGTCACCGTGGTCTTCCTCGTCGCGGGCAGAGAACACTCTACGCCATGCGGTGGAAGGGTTTCGACCCCGGGACCAGCCACCCTCGATCGTTCGAGGCGGTGTCTGTTCCTCCCTGTCGGGCCGACATCCAGAACATTACGCGGCCCCGCGCGACGAGGTCAAGCCGCCCTCCGGTGACCCGGCCCACACGGGGTCATCGCCCGTGGCTCGGCTCCGTATCCGGTGCCACCAGGCATCGCTCCCTCGGGCGTCACCTCGCTGTGCAGGGTCGCCGGGCCGTCGTCGTCTCGCTCCCCCGCGCCTCCCGCGCCCGGCGCCCCGGGCTCAGCCGCTCGTCGCGAGGCGCAGGAGGACCCGGTCTCCCGGTCGAAGCTGCGCTGCGCGGTCGGCGTCCCGCTCCCGGAGCACCCCGATGACGGGGTACCCGCCGGTGACGGGACGGTCCGCGAGGAAGACGACGGGACGGCCGTCGGGCGGGATCTGGACCGCGCCGCGCACGAGCCCCTCGGACGCGGGCTCCCCGGGGCGGCGGGGCACCGCCTGCCCGTCGAGTCGCAGCGCCACGCGGTCGCTGTCCGGCGTCACGGTCCGCAGCGCACGCAGCGCGTGCCCCGCGCCGGGGAGGAACCAGTCGGCCCGGGGCCCGGGCAGCACCTCCAGGATCGCGCCCGCCCCCTCGCCGCGGCGGGGCTCGCCGGGCGGGAACCGCACGGGGGCCACGTCTCCCCATGGCCACGTGCCCGACGGCGCGTCCCCCACCCCGACGACGTCGCCCGGCTGCAGGGGTTCCGGTCCGAGCCGTGCCAGCACGTCCCGCGAGCGCGACCCGAGGACGGCAGGCGGCAGGAGGCCGCCCCGCACCGCGACGTAGGTCCGGAGCCCGTGCGTCGCCAGGCCGAGGCGGAGGACCGCGCCGTCGGGCACCCGGACGGCCGCGTGCATGCCGACCGGGCTCCCGTCCACGCTCGCGGAGACCGCCGCCCCCGCGAGCGCGACGACCGCACCGCCGACGAACCGCACGGCGAGACCACCGAGGGTGACCTCGATCGCCGCCGCCCCGTCCAGGTTGCCGACGAGCCGGTTCGCGAGCGCGTACGACGCGCGGTCGGCCGCTCCCGACGGCCCGACGCCGACCGCGGCGAGCCCCGGGCGTCCGGCGTCCTCGACGAGTGCGAGGGGGCCCGTCGCGAGCACCTCCAGGGCGCGCGGGGACGGCGGCGAGGGGGTGGTGGCCCAGTCCTGCGCGTCCTCCGCGTCGGGCCCGGCTGCGCCCGGTTCCTCCGCGTCCCGCCCGTCGGGGTGCGGCCCGTCCGCGCCCGCCGCGCTCACGTGGAGCGGGTGCGACGCCCCGCCGTCCCGGGCGACGGCCGCACCGCTGCCCACGACCACGGCCGCGCGGACCGGCACGAACCGCACCCGCGCGCCGGGGGCGACGAGCGCGGGCGGGTCGCGATCGACGTCGAACATCCGCGCGTCGGTGCGGCCGAGAAGCCGCCAGCCTCCCGGGGACTCCCCCGGGTAGACGGCGGTGAGACCGCCCGCGAGCGCCACCGAGCCCGCGGGGACGCGGGTGCGCGGGGTCGCCAGGCGCGGGGCGGCGATCGCGGGATCGACCCCGGAGAGGTAGGTGAAGCCGGGCGCGAACCCGCCGAACGCGGCCTCGTACTCGCGGCCGTGGTGCCGCGCGACGACCTCCTCGACGCTCAGGCCCGCCCAGCGGGCGACGTCGTCCAGGTCGGGTCCGTCGTAGCGCACCGGGATCTCGACGACCTCCCCGGCGCGGGCGGTCGTGCCGGTCGTCGACGCCCGTCGCGTGGCCGCGCGCAGCCAGGCCCGGGCGGCGGGGACGTCCGCGGGCGTCGCGCAGCGCACGAGCACCGTGCGGGCGGCCGGGACGACGTCGACCACGCCGGGCGGCGCGTCGCCCAGGGCCTGGTGCAGGGCGCGCACGGCGGCGAGGTCCGGCAGGTCTACGAGCAGCGCGGCCTCGCCGAACGCGTGCACCGTCACCCCGCCGTCGATGCCGTCGATGCCGTCCGTGGCGTCGAGGGCGGCGTGGCCGACGACGGCGTTCTCGCGGACCGGCGGCCCGGGAGCGGGCGGCCCTCCGGCGGTCACGGCACGGCGTCCGCGCCCGCCGACCCGCCGTGCGCGGTGTCGACGAAGGGCCGCACCACGACCCCGGCCTCCTGGAGCGCGGTCCGCAGCGCCCCGAGGAGCCCGACGGCCCCGGGCGTGTCCGAGTGCACGCACACCGAGTCCGCCTCGACGCGCAGCGACGTGCCGTCCGCAGCCTCGACCGTGCCGGTCGTCACGAGCCGGACGACGCGACGGGCGACCTCGTCGCCGTCGTGCACGACGGCGCCCGGCCGGCCGCGCGGGACGAGCTCTCCCGTGGGGAGGTAGCCGCGGTCGGCGAAGGCCTCGCGGACCGTGGGCTGGCCCGCGGCGTCCGCGAGCCGCAGCACCGCCGAGCCGGGGAGCCCGACGACGGGCAGCGTGGGGTCGTAGGCGCGCACCGCGTCGACGACGGCCCGGGCCTGCGCCTCGTGGTGGACGATCGCGTTGTAGAGCGCGCCGTGCGGCTTGACGTAGCGCACGCGGTCCCCCGCGAGCCGGGCGAACCCGTCGAGGGCGGCGAGCTGGTAGAGCACCTCGTCGGCGAGCTCGCCGGGGTCCACGTCCATGAACCGTCGTCCGAAGCCCGCCCGGTCCCGGTAGCTCACGTGCGCGCCCACCCGCACCCCGCGCGCGGCGGCGTCCCGCGTCACGGTCCGCATGGTCGTCGCGTCGCCCGCGTGGAAGCCGCACGCGACGTTGGCGCTGGTCACGAGGCCGAGCAGGGCCTGGTCGTCGCCGAGGGTCCAGCGGCCGAAGCCCTCGCCGAGGTCGGCGTTGAGGTCGATGCGCGTCACGCGTCCATCATGCCCGGGACGCGCGCCCGGCGGGCCCGACGGCGAGGACCGTCGCACGAGCACCGCGGTGCCACCGCAGGGTCCTTTACCGCGGCGTCCCGCCGCAGGGCTGCCGCGGGGCCGGCCGCGCCGCGGGCGGAGGCCACGGGCGTAGATTTCCTGGCATGCCGGACGACACCACCACCGCCACGACGGCCGTGCGCCGCGCGACGACCGCCGACGCCGTCGCCCTCGCGGACCTGGCCGCGCTCACGTTCCCGCTCGCGTGCCCGCCGGGCACGTCGCCCGACGCGATCGCCGAGCACGTCGCAACACAGCTCTCGCCCGACCGGTTCCGCGCGTGGGCCGCGAGCGCCGCGCACGCGCTGCTGCTCGTCGAGACGGTTGCGTCGCCCGGCACGTCGGCGGGCGCGTCGGCAGGCACCTCGGCAAGCACGTCGGCAGGCGCTTCGGCGGGCACCGCGTCGGGCGCCGGTTCGGACGTCGGGTCGTCCGTGGCCGCGACCGGCCCGCTCGGGTACGCGCTGCTGGCACGAGGCGTCCCCGGCGACCCGGACGTGGCGGCCGCCGTCGGACCGGGCGAGGCGGTGGAGCTGTCGAAGATCTACGTGCACCCCGCCGCGCAGGGCACGGGCGTCGCGAGCGTGCTCATGACCGCGACGACGGGGGCCGCGGCGCTGCTGGGGCCCGGGCTCCCCCTCTGGCTCGGCACGAACGGCCACAACGCGCGCGCCCAGGCCTTCTACCGCAAGCACGGGTTCGCCGTGGTGGGGGGCCGGACGTACGTCGTCGGCGGGGAGACCCATGCGGACGTCGTCATGGCCCTGCCCCGCCGCTGACGGACGGGAGGTCCCGGTCGGGCTCGGCCTGCACCCCGGAGGGCGCCCGACCGGGAGGTCGGTGGGCGGCCCGTGCGGGCCGCGGCTGCTCGGTGGTCGGTCGGCGGTCGGTCGCCGGTCGACCGGTCGTCGACCGGTCGGCGGTGCCTCAGTGGTCGTGCGCGTCCTCGCCGTCGGCGCCGCTTTCGTGGCCGCCCTCGTCGCCGCCCGCGTGGCCGAGGCCGAGGCCGCCGTCGAGCGAGTCGTCGGGGTGGACGGGCAGGAAGACGTGGACGTGGCCCTGGCCGCCGGCGGTCGAGCGCAGGTCGAGCTGGACGGCGGCGAGACCCCACGTCTCGACGGCGCGCGTGCGCAGGTCGCCCGCGAGGGCGTACAGGTCCGGGGCCGCGGCGGGGTCGGCGCTCGCGGCGAGCCCGACGGCGTCGAGCGCGTCCCCGACGAGCTCGAGCGACGTGAGCATCCCGTTGCGGACGATGTTGTGCTCGGAGGAGCCGCTCGCGAGCGACTCCGTCTCGGCGACGAGGCCGTCGACGGTCGCGCGCCACGCGGTGACGTCCGCCGGGTCCGCGGGGACGGCGCTCGACCCGTCGACGGGGAGCACCGCGTGGAGGCCGTGCAGGACGGGGACGAGCTCGGTCTGGAGGTACCGGGCGTGGTCGATCGAGGCGACGAGGTTCTCGGCGTCGCGCGCCTCCTCGGCCGCCTCGAGCTCCGCGACGCGCGCCGGGTCGACGGCGAAGCCCTCCTCGTCCGGTGCCGCGCCGCCGCGCGTGAGCGCGACGACCGCCGCGACCACGACGGCCACGAGCGCGAGCGCGCCGACGACGAGCAGGACGCGGCGCCAGGGGTCGAGGCCCACGAACCACCGGCGCGCGCGGACGCGCGCCGGTGGCCGGGGTTCGGGGCGGCCGGCACCGCCCCGGTCGGCAGGGCGGGAGCGTGCGGGCGTCGTCGGGCCGTCGGTGCGGCCGGAGCCCTTCCGGGCTCCTCCCGCCGGGGTCCGGGTCGTCGGCGTCCGTGCCGAGGTGCGCTGTGCCACCTGTCGCTCCTGTCCTGTGGTCGTCCCGCCGGGTGCGCCGGCCCGGCCCGCGGGCCGGGCCGGCGCAGGTGGTGGCCGGTGACGGGAGCGGGTCGCCCGTCACCGGCCCGCCGTCAGCCGCAGCTCACGGCGTCGTACGGCACCTCGATCTCGGTCGTGACGTCGCCGAGCGTCGCCGTGACCGTCGCCGTGCCCGCCTCGAACGACGTCGCGCGCGACGCGAACGACTGGTAGGCGTTGGCACCCACCTCGACCGCGCCGAACTCCTTGGAGCCGAACGGCGTGGTCAGGGTGACCGCGACGGGCGCCTCGTCGGCGTTCGTCGCGCGGAGGGCGAGGTACGCCTTGCCCGCGAGGCAGCGGGCCGAGGCGGTGGCCTCGACGTCGACCGTGGGCTCGGGCTCGGACTCCGTCGTGAGACGGAACCAGTCGAACTCCACGGTGACCGGCGTCTCCTGCTCCGGGCCGATCGCCATGAGGCCGACCTTGGTCAGCGCGGCGTCGTTCGTGACCGGGTCGCCCAGCGGCGTCCAGCTCACCCCGCCGTCGCTGACCCAGCCCTGGTACGTGCTGCCCACCTTCTCGAGCCGCAGGTACCAGTAGCCCGACTCGGTCGAGTCGGCGAGCTCGAGCTGGCGGTTGCCGCCGTTGCCGAACTGGCCGCCCTTCTCCGAGACGAGCTCGGCGCCGAGGTTCAGCGCCGCGCCCGGGGCGTTCTTCGCGAGCACGTCGGCCTTGACGTAGTTGTCGTCGTCGCCGTACGCGATGAGGCCCGCAAGCTGCCACCGGTGCACGAGCGGCGCCTTGAACCGCGTCTCGACGACCCAGTCGCCCTCCGGTGCCGTCTGGAGGACGAAGTTGCGCGGGTCGCCGTTGTTCCCGGCGTTGATGTCGCCCGGCTGGGTCGTGATGCGCAGCTCGCCGTCGGCGACGGCGACCTTCGACCCGTCGTAGCGCACGATCGCGTCCCAGCGGCAGCCGTCGAGGGCGTCGCCCTCGAACTCGTCGCTCGGCTCGCGCTCGCCGTCGTCCGACCCGTCGCCCGTGACGCGCACGTAGTCGACCCGGGCGACCGAGTCCGGGGCCGCCGTGTCGCCGCCGGCCATGACGCCGAACGTCGCACCCGGCTTCACGGGGGCGGAGCCTGCGAGCGCCGTCCACGTCTGGCCGTCGGCCGAGTACGCGGCCGTGATGGCGGTGCCGTCCGAGACGAGGCGCAGGTGGATCGTCGACGGGAAGTCCCCGGCGACGTTCGTCTGGCCGTGCCACGTGCGGGCGCCGCCGGTCTCGGTCTGGAACTCGAGGAACCGGTTGCCGTTCTGGTTCTTCGTGAACGCGAGCTTGGTGTACTCGTCGTCGGTCACGTGGACCAGGAGGCCGGCGTGCTGCCAGTGCCGGGCGAGCGGGACGTCGAGCTTCGTCTCGAGCGTCCAGGCCCCGGCGGGTGCGGCCTGACCGAGGTAGCTGATCGGACCGGTCACGGCCTCGTTGATGTCGCCCTGCACGACCGGCAGGACGGCGTGTCCGTCGGCGACGGTGATCGGCTTGCCGTCGGCCTGGCGGACGACGGTCCACCGCGGGTCGAGGGTGTCGCCGTCGAACTCGTCCGACGCCAGCGCGAGGCACTGCGGCGGGGTCTCCTCGCCGGGTCCCCCGGTCTGCGGGTCGTCGTCGAACGCGAAGTCCTGGAACTCGACGGCGCTCGTGGCCGACGTGCTGTGCGCGGTGACGAAGAGCCCCACGTCCTGCACGGACGCCGCACCCGGGAGGGCCTGGGGCTCCCCGATCTGCGTGAAGTTCTCGCCGTCCTTGCTCCAGGAGGCCGTGTACAGGTCGCCGTCGCGCACGATCCGCACCCACGCGGGGTAGCTCGTCGAGCTCGCGGCGGACGACGTGACGAGCTGGCCGGCCGCGTTGCCGCGGAGCCACTCGAACCCGCCGCTCGGGCGCATGCCCAGGGCCGCGTAGCCCGGCGAGCTCCCGACCTGCGTCACGTCGTTGCGGACGATGATCCCGGCCTTGGCGGACCCGTTCGAGTTGCCCTGGCTGTTGATCCTCACGGTCGCCGACCAGTTCTCGTCGGCGCCCTGCTCGCGGTAGATGGTCGAGTACTCGTTGGTGCCCTGCCACATGTTCGCGCCGCCCGACGTGATGAGGTACTTGCCCTCGGCGAGCTGCTCGAACGTCCCGTTCGCGTTGGTGAAGGTCTTCATGCCCCCGAAGAGGTCGCCGACCTGCGCCACGACGACGCGGGACCGCGTGTAGAGGCCCTTGTCGTTGGTCGCGACCGCGGTCAGCTCGTAGTTGTTGTCCGCCGTCACCTCCCACGTGGCCTCGTACGGCGCCTCGGTGTCGGTCCCGATCGACTCGCCGTCGACGAAGAACTCGACCTCGGTGACCGTGTTCTCCGTGTCGTCGGCCTCGGCCGTGACCGTGATCTCGCCCTGCTCCAGGCGCACGCCCGCCTCGGGCGCGGTGATCCGCACCTTCGGGCGCGTGGTGCCGGAGACGCCCTTGCCGTCGGCCTCGACGAAGTTGAGGCGACGCTCGCCCGCGCCAGGGAAGACGACGTAGAGCGTGAACGGCTCCATCGGGTCGGTGACGTCCACGGTCACGTCGGTGAACGTGCCGAGGCCCGTCTGCGGGATCTGCGCCGTGCCGAGGAGCTCGCCGTCCGCGGCGTCGCGCCGCAGCTCGATCGTGCCCTCGGCCGCCGCGGCGACGCGCAGCGTGAGCGCCTGCACGCCGTACAGGCTCACCGGGTCGTACGACGCCCAGGCCCCGTTCGACCCCGTGATGACCGAGCCCCCGCCCTCGACGTCCCGGCTCGGGATCGTCGTGGTGCCGTCGGAGTCGGCGTGGAACTCCGCCTCCCGCTTCTTCGGGAAGATGAGCGTGGTGTCCGAGCCGGTGAGGGCCGGGACGTCGTCCACGCCGCCGCGGTCGGTGTACCGCGCGTCGATCACGTAGAAGACGTTCATGTCCTCGCCGTGGCCGCCACCGAGGCTCGTCGCGACGGTGCCCGTCCGGCCGTACAACGGCTCGGAGGGGTGCGCGTGCGCGTCGTGGCCGAGCGCGGGCTGGATGATGACCTGCTCGTCGTCGATGGTCTCGCCGTCCGGCGAGTCCTCGGCGTCCGTCACGGCCACGTCCCACGTGATGTCGTCGCCGAAGGTGAAGAACGAGCCGGTGGGCGGCAGGCCGAAGTCGACCTCGGGCCGCGTGTTGCCGACCGTGATCGGCACGGTCGCCGTGCCCACCTTCCCGGCCGGGTCGGTCACCGTGAGGCGGGCGTCGTAGACGCCGTTCTCCGTGTAGGTGTGGCTCGGGGCGGCGGACGTCGAGTCCGTCGTGCCGTCACCGTCGAAGTCCCACGCGTACGTGAGCGCCTCGCCCTCGGGGTCGGTGCTCTCGGTCCCGTCGAACGACACCTCGAGCGGCGCGATGCCGGAGTCCGGCGCCGCGACCGGCTTCGACACCGGCGAGCGCGAGCCCGACAGGTAGTCGATGCGGTGCAGGCCCGAGTTCGGGTTGTCACGGCCGAAGCCGCCGCCCCAGTCGAGCACGTACATCGCGCCGTCGGGGCCGAACTTCGAGTCGATCGGCGCGAGGAACTGCTCCTGCGGGAGGAAGGGGTTGACCTTCTCGACGTCGGTCACGCCGGCCGCGGCCTCGGGGTCCTTGAGGTCGATCGTGTACATCTTGTTCCGGGCCCACTCGTAGAAGAAGGCCTTGCCGTCGTAGGACGACGGGAACTTCGTGTCGGAGTCGAGCTCCGGGTCGTACTCGTAGAACGGGCCGCCCATGGGCGCGAGGCCGCCGCCGGCGTTGATGACGCCGGGCACCGACGAGCGCTGGTAGCCGTACCAGAGGTCGGCCGGCTGCGCGGCGGGGAGCTCGGTGAGGCCGGTGTTCTTCACCGAGTCGTTGACCGGTGCGTCGCAGTCGAAGAAGCCGCCGACCGTGACCGGGCTCGTGCGGTAGTCGACGTCGCGGAACGGCTCGTTGTTCCCCATGCACAGCGGCCAGCCGAAGAAGCCGGGCTCCTTGATGAGGTTCCACTCGGCGATGCCCGCGGGGCCGCGGTTCGCCGGGTTGTCCGAGCCGTTGTCCGGCGAGTAGTCGGCGACCCCGAGGTAGCCCGTCTTCGGGTCGATGGTGAACCGGAACGGGTTGCGGAAGCCCATCGCGTAGATCTCGGGCAGCGTCTTCTCGGTGCCCGGGGCGAAGAGGTTGCCCTCGGGGATCGTGTACGTGCCGTCGTCCTCGGGGTGGACCCGCAGCACCTTGCCGCGCAGGTCGTTCGTGTTCGCGGACGTCGCGCGCGCGTCGTGGAACGTGCCGTCGCGCTCGGAGATCGGCGCGTAGCCGCCGGACGGCTCGGAGTGCGGGTTCACGTCGTCGCCCACGCCGATGTACAGGTCACCGGTCTCGTGGTCGACGAGCAGGCCGCCGCCCGTGTGGCCCGGCTCGTCGGGCAGGCGCCCGGCCGGGATCTCCATCAGGACCTTCTCCGACGCCGGGTCGATCACGGTCGCGCCCGGGCCGTCCGACGACACCGTGAACCGCGAGACGCGGTTGAAGAAGTTCGCCGGGTCGGAGTCGTTCGAGCTCGCGGGCGAGTAGTACTGGTACAGGTACCCGTTCTCCGCGAAGTCCTTGTCGAGCGCGATGCCGAGCAGGCCGTCCTCGCCGCCCGAGTACACCGGGACGGTGAGCGCCGTCGTCGTGTTCTGCGTCCGCGGGTCGTAGACCCGGACCTGCCCGCGCACGAGCTCGGTGTAGAACACGCGGCCGTCGGGTGCGACGTCCATGCCGAAGGGGGCGCTCGTGTTGGAGTCGAGCGCGACCTTCTCGAACGAGCCCCAGTCGGTGCCGCCGCAGTCGCCCTCGGCGAGGCCGGCCGCCCACTGCACGCCGCCGACGACGTGCTGCACGAAGTCGGGCTCCTGCGTGTAGTGCGCCCCGAAGTGGCCCATGCCCGTCATCCAGGCACGACCGCCGTCGTACGGCTTGCACCACGAGATGGGGTGGTCGTAGCCCATCTTGTTGCCGCCGGCGTCGTACGTCGTCTCGTCCATCGTTGCGAGGACGTGCGCGCTGCCGCGGACGTTGGCCGAGAAGTTGTACCACTCGTCCGCGCGCGTCCAGCGCTGGGACAGGTGCTCGGTCGACGGGTGCGTGCGGTCCTCGACGCGGACCGTGCCGGGCAGGCCGGGGCTGTTGCCCGTGGCGGCGTGACCGGGCATGAGCGCCCCGATCATGTCGTCCCACCACTGGTAGCTGCCGCGCATGTCGGTCGCGTTGTGGATGGCGACGATGCCGCCGCCCGCCTGCTGGTAGCGCTCGAGCGCGGCCTTCTCGTCCGCGTTCCACGGGTCGCCCGACGTCTGGAACATGACCAGGGCGTCGTACTGCGCGAGGTTCTCGTCGGTGAACACCGAGGAGTCCTCGGTGTGGTCGGACTCGATGCCGACCTCGGCGAACGCGGCCTCGAGCACGGGCGTGCCCTGCGTGATCGCCTCGGTGTGCCGGAACTGGGTCGTCTTGGTGAAGATGAGCACCTTGTGCTCTTCCTCCGCGGGGACGGGGTCGTCCGCGGCAGCGGCCGTCGTGACGGGCGCAAGCGTGAACGCGAGCGCCCCGACGGTCAGTGCGGCGGCGACCGATCTCGCCCTGCGTGGGCGTCGTGCAGTCATCGTGGTGCCTCCAGGGGCATGACGTGCGGGCCCGGACGTCGTCGTCCGGGCAGGGTGGTCGTCATCCCGCGGCGTGCCGGCGCCGGCGGTCGTCTGCGACTACGGCTACGTGCTCTCCGGCTCGGGCATCAGTCCCTTCAGGTAGGCGAGGCCATCGACGGCGATGGCGTCCTGGGTCGGCGCCAGCGGGCGCCAGATCGAGGCGGCCGTGGCGATCGTCGCGTTCTCGGCGGTGAAGGACTCGATGACGAGCGGTCCGTCGTAGCCGGTCGCGTCGAGCGCGGCGAGCAGGCCGCGCCAGTCGAGGTGGTCGGTGCCGGGTGCGCCGCGGTCGTTGCCGCACACCTGGACGTGCGCGATGCGCTCGCCCGCGCGCGCCACCGCGGCGGGCAGGTCCGTCTCCTCGATGTTCATGTGGTAGACGTCGAGCATGAGGCCGATGCCGGCCGCGGGCAGGCGTCGCACGACCTCCAGCCCCTGGTCGACGGTGTTGACGAGGCTCGTCTCGTAGCGGTTGAGCGGCTCGAGCCCCACGACGACGCCCGCCGCCACGGCGTGCTCCACGACCGGGGCGAGGTGCTCGGCGAGCTCCTCGTAGGCGGCCTCGCGCTCGGCCGGGCCGAGGCGCCACGTGCGCCCGACCGACGCGTAGGCCGGGCCGCCGATCACCGGGGCGCCGACGGTGCGCGCGACGTCGACGACGTGGCGCAGGTAGTCCTGCGTCGCGCGCACCGTCGCGGCGTCCGTCGCGACGAGCTCGCGACCCTCGCCCATGACGAGCGAGACGCTCGCCGCGAGGCCGTGGTCGGCGAGCACGGCGGCCGCCGTCGCCGGGTCCCAGTCCCCCGGGTTCTCGACGGGCAGCTCGAGCACGTCGAAGCCCCACCCCGCGACGCGCGGGGCGATGCCGCGCAGCGCGTCGTCGGTCAGGGGCGACGTCCACACCCACGTGTTGACGCCGAGCGCGCGCCGGCGCACCGGGGCGGGCGCGCCGTCGGGCGGGAGCAGGTCGGTCGCGCGGCGCGCGGGGGTCGGGCCGGGAAGAGCCACGTCGCTCTCTCTCGTCGGGTCCGAGCACTCGGCCGTCCCGCCCGCGTGCCCGACGCCGCGGCGCGCCCCCGTGCGGGAGGTGCGCCGCGCCGTCGGGCGGGCGGGCGGGGCGCCCGGCCGGTCGGACGGCGACCGGGCGGCCCCAGGTGGTCCGGCGCGCGGCCGGACCGGGGTGGTGCGGGCGTCAGCGGTCGGTCCAGGCCTCCGGGAACCCGGGCAGGTCCTCGCCGCCGAACTTGGCGTAGTGCAGGGACGGCATGTCCTTGTTCGCCTCGAGGTAGGCGTCGAGGTCCTCGGCGACGACCGGGGACTGCGGCAGGACCCACTCGGACGGCACCTGCTCGCCGGCCCAGATCATCTGCGCCGCGAGGATCGGCGTGCGCCACTGGAAGTTGGAGTAGACGGCGCCGATGGCGGTCATGTCCGTGTCCTTCCACTTGCGCAGGAAGCTCATCTCGTCCTCGCCCATGAACACGGGGTACGGCTTGCCCGCGTCCTCGAACGCCTCGACGGCCGCGACGGCGCCGTCGCCGGCGTCCATCCAGATGCCGTCCACGTCCCCGCGCTGGAGGTACTGCGTGACGATGTCCTTGATCTTCGCGCCGTCGCCGCCGGTGAACTCGGCACCCACGACCTCGAGCTCCGACTCGGAGAAGATCTTGTCGGCCGCGGCCCAGCGGTTCTCGAGCACGTCGACGCCGGGCAGGATGCGCAGCGCGAGGACCTTCGAGCCGGGCTCGAGGTTCTCGACGAGGAACTCCGCGCCGTCGGCGCCGTACGCGTAGCCGCCGATCGGGTGGATGAACGTCACCATGCAGTCGGTGTTGACGCCGCGGTCGAACACGATGACGGGCTTGCCCGACTCGCACGCCGCCTCGACGGCGGGCGTGAGCGTCGCCGTCGTGGACGGCGAGATGACGATCGCGTCGCAGTCGCCGGCCTCGACGAACGCCTGGATGTCGGAGATCTGCTTGTTGTCGTCGTCGGCCGCGTCGGAGACGCGGAACTCGCCGATCACGCCCTCCTCGGTGAGGACGTCGACCTGCTGCTGCATCGTGATGAACCCGGTCACGCGCCACGGGTTCGAGACCGACGCGTTCGAGAAGCACAGCGTCTTGCCGCCGCCCTCGCTCGCGAACTCGGCCGTGTCCACGTACTCGGGCTCGATGGCCTGGAGCCACGGCTGGTCGGCCGGGCCCTCGGGCACGACCTCGCGCTGCGCGAGCTGGCGGTCGTAGTCCGCCTGGACGAACCACTCGGAGTCGGCGCCGCCGGACTCCTCGCTCGCGGGGCTCTCCTCGGCCGAGGTCTCCCCGCCCGTGTCGGTGGGGGTGTCGGTCGTGCAGGCGGCCGCGAGGAACAGCGTGGCCACCGCCGTGCCGGCCAGGAGTGCTCGTGTACGTCGCATGTCCTTCTTCTCCTTGGTGAGACGTCGTCGTCCCGCAACGTGCGGGGAAGGGGTACAGCTCGGGTGCCGGCGCGCGGTCGTGCGCGGGTCCGAAAGGGGTCGTGCGCGGGTGGTCGCGCGGGCGGCGTCGCCGGCGCGGGGCTCAGGCGTTCGCGGGGGCGGGCTCCTTCGGTGCGGGGGTCGGGCCCGCCGCCGGCGGGGCGTCGGGGGTGGACGAGCGGCGCCGCGACCGGCGCGGCAGCGCGGCGTAGGCGACGGCAGCGATGATGATCACGCCCTGCACGGCGGGGCGGATCGTCGACGGGAGGCTGAGCTGGTTGAAGAGGGTGAACAGCGCCTCGAGCGTGAGCGCGCCCGCCATCGCGGCGATCACGGTCCCCCGCCCGCCGCCGAGGACGACGCCCCCGAGCACGACGGCGGTGATCGCCATGAACTCCAGCCCCTGCCCGACCTGGGCGGTGACGCCCGCGTAGCCGCCGATGAGGACGGCCGCGACGGTCGCCATGAAGCCCGAGAGGAGGAAGGCGCGCGTGCGCACCCACCACACGGACCCGCCCGCGTAGCCCGCCGCGACGTCGTTGTCGCCCGTGGCGACGAGCGTGCGGCCGAACGGGCGGCGCATGAGCAGGGCCGCGGCCACGCCGAGCACGACGACGACGAGCAGCGCGTACGGCACCTGGAACTGGCCCGGGTTGTCGGGGATGCCCCCGCGTCCCCACTGCCGGAAGCCGTCGGTGAGGGCGCCCGTCGGTGCGCCGCCGGTCCAGAGCCGGATCGCGCCGTAGAGCACGAGCATCATGCCGAGCGTCGTGATGAACGACGGCACCTTGAGCAGCGTCGTGACGAGACCGTTGACGAGACCGACCGCGAGGCCGAAGACGACCATGAGCGCCATGACCGGCCAGGTCATCGAGTCCTCGCCGTCCATGAGCTTCGCCGCGATGACGACCTGGGCTCCCACGAGCGAGCCGACCGACAGGTCGAACTCGCCGGAGACGATGACGAAGTACTGGCCGATCGCGAGGATGATCAGCGGCGCGGCCTTCTTGACGAAGGCCATGAGCGACATCGGCTCGCCGAACGACGGGTTCATCACGAGGATCGCCACGAAGACGAGCACGAGCAGCGCGAACACGGTCCAGCTGCCGCCCGCGGTGAGGCGCTCGAGCCAGCCGGCCCGCGGCGCGCGCGCCGGGATGGTCCGGCGCGTGGTGTCGGTGGTCATGCGGACGCACCTCCGGTGCGGGTCGGGCGGAAGCGGGCCCGGCTGCTCGCCGGGTCGATCTGGCGCCGGGCGTACAGGGCGACGGCGGCGATGATGATGACGCCGCGCAGCACGTCCTTGAAGAACGGGTCGACGTCGAGCACGTTGAACACCGTGTCGAGCACGGCGAGGATCAGCACCCCGCCCACCGTCCCGACGACCGAGCCGCGGCCGCCCATGAGGAGCGTCCCGCCGAGCACGACGGCGGCGATCGAGTCGAGGTCGAGGCCGTAGGAGTAGACGAGCGCGTTGCCGGTGCCGAAGCGCGCGGCGATGAGCAGGCCGGCGATACCCGCGCAGACCGAGCACAGCACGTGCGCGAGGACCAGGGTCCGGTCCGTCCGGATGCCCGAGAGCCGCGCGACGTCGGTGTTCCCCCCGACGGCGAACATGTGGTAGCCGGGACGGGTGCGCGTCAGGAGCACGACGCCCACGGCCGCGACGAGCAGCATGACCATCGTCGAGACCGGGACCGGCCCGACGCGCGTGTACCCGAACATCTGGAACGAGGCGGGCACCTCGCCCGCCGGGCCCTTGAACTGCGTGTCGAGGTAGCCCTTGATGATGAGCCCGACGCCGAGCGTCGCGATGAACGCGTTGACGCGCAGCTTCGCGATGACGAGCCCGTTGACGAGTCCGACGACCGCCGCGACGCCCACCGCCGCGAGGACGCCGAGCCAGACGCGCGACGGGTCGCCCGCCATCGTCGTCGCCCCGACGATCGAGCTGAGCGCGACCACGTAGCCCACGGACAGGTCGAGCGAGCGGCACAGGATGGCGAACGTCTGCCCGATCGCGACGAAGCCGAGGAGGCTCGTCTGCGTGAGCATGTACGCCGTGTTCGCCGTGCTGAACAGGTTGCCGCCGCCCACGGCCACGAGGACGCCGGCGATCACGAGGATCCCGACGAGGGCGAGGTAGACGATCTCCGTCGACCCCAGCCGGCGGCGGCGCGCGGGTGCGCGGCGCGCGGTGGGGGCGGCGGTCGCGACCGCGGTGCTCATCGGTGCTCCTTCGGGCCGTCGGGGGCGTGCGGGGCGCTGCGGGGCGCGGTCCCGGGCTCCGCGCCCGGGAGGTCGTCGGCGTCGGCGAGGGCGCCGAGGTCGACCTGGACGTGCTCGCCGGAGGTGTCCTCGCCCGCGCCCGTGGCGAGCGCCATGACGGTCTCCTCGTCGCTGCCCGCGGGGAGCTCGCCCGCGAGGCGGCCGTCGCGCATGACGAGCACGCGGTCGGCCATGGCGACCACCTCGGGGAGCTCGGACGAGATGAACAGGACGGCGACGCCGTTCGCCGTGAGCTCGCGCATGAGGTCGTAGACCGCGCGCTTGGCGCCCACGTCGATGCCGCGCGTCGGCTCGTCGAGCACGATGACCTGCGGGTCCGTGACGAGCCACTTGGCGAGGACGACCTTCTGCTGGTTGCCGCCCGACAGGTACTGGACCTCGGCCTCCTGCGAGCTCGCGACGAGCTCGAGCGAGGAGAGGATGCCCGGGATGCGCCTCGCGCGCCGGTCGGCCTGGCCGGGGACGACGGCGTCGAGCACGAGGCGCGCGTTGGCGAGGATCGACTGGCCCAGGGCGAGCCCCTCGGCCTTGCGGTCCTCGGTCACGAGCGCGAGACCGGCGCGGACCGCCTGGCGCGGCGTGCGCACGTCGACCGGCTTCCCGCCGACGAGGACGCGGCCGCGCGTGAAGCCCGCGATGCCGAAGACGCCGTGCGCGATCTCCGTGCGCCCCGAGCCCTGCAGCCCGGCGAGCGCGACGATCTCGCCCGCACGGACCTCGAGCGACACGTCGTCGACCTGGGTGTTGCCGACGCCCTCGAGCGCGAGCCGCACCTCGCCCGGGACGATCGACGGGTCCTTGTCGGGGAAGTACCCCGCGAAGTCGCGGCCGACCATCGTGCGCACGAGCCGGTCCGGGTCGATGTCCGCGGTGGGGGTCGTCAGCACGTGGTTGCCGTCCTTGAGCACCGTGATGGTGTCGCAGAGGTCGAAGATCTCCTTGAGTCGGTGCGAGACGTAGAGGATCGCGACGCCGCGCTCCTTGAGCCGGTGCACGAGCTCGTAGAGGAGCTCGACCTCCTGGTCGGCGAGCGCCGCCGTCGGCTCGTCCATCGAGATGATGCGCGCGTCGTAGGAGACGGCCTTGACGATCTCGACGATCTGCTGCTGCGCCACGGACAGCGAGCCGACGCGCGTCCACGACGCGAGCCCGGTCAGCCCGAGCTCGGTGAGCAGGGCGGTCGTGTCCGCGTGCATGCGCCGCCGGTCGACGAGGCCCGCGCGGCGCGGCTCGCGGCCGAGGTAGACGTTCTCGGCGACGGACCGCTCGGGCAGGAGGTTGAACTCCTGGAACACCGTCGACACGCCCGCGTGCTGCGCGGCGAGGGGCGAGGCGAACGTCGTCGTCTCGCCGTCGAGCTCGAGCGTGCCCGCGTCGGGACGGTGCACGCCCGCGATGATCTTCATGAGGGTCGACTTGCCGGCGCCGTTCTCCCCGACGAGCGCGTGGACCTCGCCCGGGCGCACGTCGAGGTCGATGTCGCGCAGCACGGAGTTGCCGAAGAACTCCTTGCCGATGCCGCGCAGGCGCAGGAGCGGGCGGTCGTCGCCCTCCCCCGCGGCAGGCCGCGGCTCGCGCGTCGTCGTCGCGGTCACGACGCGACCTCGACCCAGCCGCCCGTCCGCACCGACGCGGCCACGGCGTCGGCGAGCCGCGCGGCCCGCAGGCCGTCGTCGAACGTGGGCAGGCCGTCCGGGACGCTGCCGCCGATGGCCGCGGCGGTGTCGGCGACGAGCGCGTCGAAGCAGTCCTGGTAGCCCTGGGCGTGGCCCGCGGGGAGGCGCGAGTACCGGGCCGCCGCCGGGGAGAGCGCCTCGGGGTCGCGCACGAGGAGGCGCGACGTCGTGCGCCGGCCCTCCCAGAGCGTCTCGGGCTGCTCCTGGTCGAACGCCAGGGTCGACTCCGAGCCGGAGATCTCGAGGTAGAGCCGGTTCTTGCGGCCGGCCGACACCTGGGAGATCACGGCCGAGCCGAGCGCGCCACCGTCCGTGGCGTACTGGAGCGTCACGGCGTCCTCCGTCGCGACCTCGTGCACGACGCCGTCGGCGCCCCGGCGGTGCGGGTTCACCGTGGCCGACTGCGCGACGAGACGCACGATGCGCTGGCTCGTCGTGAACTCGAGCAGGTCGCAGAAGTGGGAGCCGATGTCGCCGAACGCGCGGCTCGCGCCGCCCAGCGCGGGGTCGACGCGCCAGTTGTCGTCGGAGTCGCGCAGGAGCCAGTCCTGCAGGTACGAGCCGTGCACGAGCGAGACGGTGCCCACCTCGCCGCGGCGCACGCGCTCGCGCGCCTCGCGGACCATGGGGTGGAAGCGGTAGGTGAAGGGCACGACGGCGACGCGGCCGTCCAGGTCGCGCGCCGCGGCTGCGAGGCCGGCGAGCTCGACCGCCCCCGCGACGTCGGTCGCGAGCGGCTTCTCGCACACCACGTGCTTGCCGGCGGCGAGCGCCGCGCGCGCCAGGGGGACGTGGAGGTGGTTGGGCGTGCACACGTGCACCACGTCGACCTCGGGGTCGGTGAGCAGCTCCTCGACCGTCGCGACGGCGCGCTCGGCGCCGAGGCCCGGCGCGGCCGCCCGCGCGATGTCGAGGTCGGCGGCGGCGACGCTCACGACGCGTCCTCCGCCCGTGCGCACGGCCCGGGCATGGACCCCGCCCATGAACCCGGTACCGAGGATCCCGGCGCGGTACCCGGCGGCGGGCAGCCCGAGCTCGTCGGGGCTGCTGGCGGGGAAGGTGCTTCGGGCGGTCGAGGCCCCTGGCGTGGTCGCTCCCGGGAGGGGCGTCTCCGGCTCCAGCACCGGGGTACGCACGTCCTGCGCGACGTCGTCGGCTCGCATGGATGACAACGTAGGGGCACTTATGTCGAGGGTCAAGCAAAAGCCGAACATTGATCGTCACGGTTAGATAACCCAAGCCGCGAAACAAATGTGAAGGTTCACACGGTCCGCCCCGGACGCGGGCACGCCACCGCCCCCGGCCGTCGGACGGCCGGGGGCGGTGGCGTGTCGGACTGCCCCCACCCACCGGTCGGCGAGGCCGACCGGCGGGGAGACTGCGGTGCTACTTGGTCGAGAACGCGGCGTCGAAGGCCGCATCGGGCGCGTCGAACGCGTACTTCTTGACGAACTCCAGCGCCTCGGGAGCGCCGACGAGACGGTCCATGCCCGCGTCCTCCCACTCGACCGAGATCGGGCCCTCGTAGCCGATCGTGTTGAGCATGCGGAACGCGTCCTCCCACGGCACGTCGCCGTGGCCCGTGGAGATGAAGTCCCAGCCGCGGCGCGGGTCGGCCCAGGCCAGGTGCGAGCCCATCCGGCCGTTGCGGCCGTTGTGCATCCGCTTCTTCGTGTCCTTGCAGTCCACGTGGTAGATGCGGTCCTTGAAGTCCCACAGGAAGCTCACCGGGTCGAGGTCCTGCCACACCATGTGGCTCGGGTCCCAGTTGAGGCCGAACGCCTCGCGGTGCCCGATCGCCTCGAGCGTGCGGACCGTCGTCCAGTAGTCGTACGCGATCTCGCTCGGGTGCACCTCGTGCGCGAACCGGACGCCGACCTCGTCGAACACGTCGAGGATCGGGTTCCAGCGGTCCGCGAAGTCCTGGTACCCGGCGTCGATCGCCTCCTGGGACACGGGCGGGAACATCGCGACGTACTTCCAGATCGCGGAGCCGGTGAAGCCCACGACGGTCTTCACGCCCAGCTTCGCCGCGAGGCGCGCGGTGTGCTTCATCTCCTCCGCGGCACGCTGGCGCACGCCCTCGGGGTCGCCGTCGCCCCACACGACGTCCGGCAGGATGTCGCGGTGGCGCTGGTCGATCGGGTCGTCGCACACCGCCTGGCCCTTGAGGTGGTTCGAGATCGCGTAGACCTTGAGGTCGTACTTGGCCAGCAGGTCGAGCTTGCCCTGGACGTACTCGTCGTCGTCCCAGCGCCAGGGGTCGAGGTGGTCGCCCCAGCACGCGATCTCCAGGCCGTCGTAGCCCCAGCCGGACGCGAGGCGTGCCACCTCCTCGAACGGCAGGTCGGCCCACTGCCCGGTGAAGAGGGTGATCGGTCGTGCCATGGTGGTGTCTCCTTCGGTCGTTCTCGGTTCGTGCCCGGGGTCACCGGGCGGACGTCTTGGTCAGGGAGCGGGGCTCGTCGCCCGCGGCCTCGTCGGCGCCCGACGCGCGCGAGCGGCGCCGCACGACGACGTAGCCCCCGGCGAGCAGCAGCGCGGCGACCACGGCGACGGCGACCCACACGAGCGCGCTCGTCGAGCCCTCGTCCGTGGCCGTGCCGTCGCCCGCGGCGGCGTCGTCGCCGGCCGCGTCGGCACCCGCCGCGTCACCCTCCGTGCCGGCGGCGTCGCCGCCCTCCTGCGCCGCCGCGTCGTCGCCCTCGCGCGGGGCGGGCTCCGGCAGCGGCACGACGTCGACCTGGGCCGTCGCGGTGGCCTCGGCGGGGTGCGTGATCGTCGCGGTGAGCGTCCAGTTGCCGTCGGCGAGGACGCCCGGGTCGGACGTGTACCAGCCGACGCCCTCGGACGCCGACCGCAGCGTGAGGGGGCCGACGGTCTCGCCGGCCGCGGACTCCCCCGTCACGGAGACGTCGGCCGCCTCCTCGACGGGGTGGCCGTCGACCTTCCACGTGAGGTTCGCGGAGACGCCGCCCTGGCCGTCCGTGCCGAGCGAGATGACGACGTCGCCGCCGTGGGCGCCGGCCGGAGCCGCGCCGACCAGCGCGAGCACGCCGCCGAGCAGGACGCCCAGCGCCGCGGTGAGGAGCGCGCGGGCACGGAGCCGCGCGGGGGCGGTCGTCCGGCGGCGCAGCAGGAGCCGCGTGCCGCCCGGAGGCCGGGGGCTGGTGCGCTGGCGGTGCGTACGGGACATCGGGTCATCACCTCGTCGTGGGTCCGTTGCGGTGGGGGCGGCGGTCGTCGCCGGTCCCCCGGGGTGCCCCGGCGCCGGGCCGGAGCGCCCGTTCCCGGGCGCCGGGGCCGGAGACCCGGAGGTCCCCGTCGTGCTCGTCGTGCGGGCAGCGTACGGTCGGCCCGGCCGATGGGCCGCCCGGACGCCCGAGCGCCCGCGCGCCGAGCGCGGTGCCCGGCGGGCCGGTGCTCAGCGCACCGACCCGCCGGAGCTCGTCAGGAGCAGGACCGGGCCGCGTAGTCCGCCGTCCCGGAGAACGTCCTCCCCTCGGCGTCCGTGGCGGTCACGGTCACGGTGCCCGCGTCGACCGCGACGGCGCGCGACGCGAACGACTGGTACGCGTTCGCACCGGGCGCGACGTCCGCGACCTGCTTCGACCCGTACGGGGTCTCGAGCGTGATCGCGAGCGGGACCGTGTCGTCGTTCGTCGCGCGGACCGCGACGAACACCTTGCCGGCCATGCAGCGCGTCTCCGCGGTGATGGTCACGGCGATCGGCTCGGTCTCGTCCTCGACCACCCGGAAGTGGCCGAAGGACGCCGGAGCACCCGTGTCGGCCGACGCCCCGAGGGCGAAGAGACCGATCTTGGCGTCCGCGGCGGGCGCGTTGGTCACGCTCTCGTCGAACGTGGTCCACGTCTCGCCGTCCGCGCTGTACGCGCCGGTGAACGTGTCACCGGAGCGCGTGAGGCGCAGGTGCCACACCGACTCGGCGAGGCTCCCCGTCTGCGGCTGCGGGTTCTGCACCACGCCGCCGACCTCGCTGCGCAGCTCGATCCGGGCGTTGCGCGCCTGGCCGGCCTGGTTGTCGACCACGTAGTCGAGCTTCACGTAGTCGTCGTCGCCGCCGTAGACGATCAGACCGCCCTGCTGGTACTGACGGTCGAACGCGGAGCCGTCGACGACGGTCTCGACCGTCCACTCGTCACCCGGCTGGTCCTGCAGCACGATGTTCGGCACCGGGCGGTTGTCCGTCCCGTAGATGTCCGTGGGCGTCGTGTCGATCTGCAGGGAGCCGTCCGTCACGCGGTAGCCGGTCGGGTCCTCGCGGACGATCGACCAGCGGCACGTGTCGAGGGCGTCGCCGTCGAACTCGTCGTCCGGCCCGGGGGCCGCCGCCGTGTCGTCGGGCGTGATGTGGAACCAGTCGAACTCGGCGTCGACGACCGGGGTGGTCGTGTTGTTGCCCTTGAGGGCCACGAGCCCGATCTTCGCGTTCTCCAGGTCGGCGATCGACTTGGTCTGCGGCATCGTCGTGAAGTCGATGCCGTCGGCCGAGTAGGCCGCCTGGAGGCTCGCGCCGTCGCTGACGAACCGCACGTAGACCGTGTCGGGGTAGTCGGCACCGAGCGCGGCCGAGTTGGACTCGTTGACCTCGTTCGGCTGGGCGTTCTCCTCACGGATGAACTGGAAGATCCGCGTCGCCGGGTCCGCCGCGGCCGACCGGCCCTGGAGGACCATCTTCGCGTAGTTGTCCTGGTCCTCCCAGATCAGCAGACCGGCCTGCTGGTACTGCTGACGGGCCGGCAGGGTCACCTTGGCGGTGGCCGTGAACGGTCCGTCCGGGAGGTCCTGGAGCACCAGGTTCGGCACGGCGGTGTTGTCCGTCCCGTAGAAGTCCCGCGTCGCCGTGGGGACCACCAGGCGCCCGTCGCGCACGACGAGGTTCTGGTCGCGGTTCGTCACGGTCCAGCGGTCCTCGTCCAGGTCGGTGCCGAGGAAGTCGTCCGAGCGGCCGGAGAAGCAGAGCCCCGGACCGGTCTCGGGCGCCTTGACGGTCACCGTCGTGTACTCGACCGAGTACGCCCCGCGCTCGTCGGTGGCCCGCACCTGGAGCCGGTAGGTGCCCGGCTGGTCGTACGTGACCGCGAACGAGTCGGTGCCGTCGACGAACCCGTCGCCGAGGCCCGCGTCCCACGCGAAGGTGACGGCCTCGTCCTCGGGGTCCGTCGCCGTGACCGACGCCGTGACCTCGAGCGGGGCGGTGCCCTCCGTCGGGGTGACCTCGAACGTGTCGATGGTCGGGCGCACGTTGTCCGTGACGCCGCGGCCGTCGAACTCGAGCCAGTTGACGTTCATCTGGCCGGCCACGTTGACGAAGTAGAGCGTCCCCGTGCCCTCGGGCACGTCGGTGATCTCCGTCGTCGCCATCGTGTACGCCTGCCAGTCACCGGTGTTCGGCACGGTCACCCGGCCGATCTCCGGACCGTCGGGCGCGTCCCAGCGCACGGACACCGTGCCGCCCGCGGGCGACGCGACGCGCATGCCGAGACCCTCGACGTTGTAGAGCGACATGGGCTCGTAGGCCCACCAGTCGCCGACCTCGATGAAGCCGATGTTCTGGCCGCCGCCCGCGCTGTCGCCGGTCTGCTCCGTCTGGACGCCCGGGTCGCCACCGCTCGTCGAGCCGGCGAGGCGGCCCGTCGAGGTGTAGTACTCGGCCTGGAGCAGCTTCGGCTGCAGGATCTGGAGCGAGTTCGTCGTGAGCGGGACGCCCACCTCGCCGCCGTCGTCGGTGTAGAACGCCTCGAGCACCCAGAAGATGTTGGCCTCGAGCCCGTGGCCCTCGTCGCGGGCCGTCTGCATGACGCCCTCGCAGCCGGTCAGCTCCTCCATCGGGTGCGCGTGGGCGTCGTGCCCGAGCGCGGTCATCATCATGAGGTTGGAGCAGTCCACCTCGCCGTCGGGGTCCTCGACCTCGACGACGTAGCGCACCTGGTCGCCCCACTCGAACACGCCACCGTTGTCCGGGAACGTGATCGTCACGCTCGGCGCCTGGTTCCCGACGACGATGCTGACGTTCGCGAAGCCCGTCTGGCCGTTCGCGTCGGTCGCCACGAGCTGCGCGGTGTAGCTGCCGTTCTCGGTGTAGGTGTGCACCGGGTTCGCCTCGGTCGACGGGTCGGACCCGTCGCCGAACGTCCACTGCAGCGAGATCGGGTCGCCCGCCGGGTGGCGGGTGCCCTCCGAGGAGAACTGCACCGTGAGAGGCGCGGCGCCGCTGGTCACGTCCGCGCTGGCGCGGGCGATCGGCGTCGGGTCACCCTGCACGTAGTTGACCTTGTAGATGCCCGACGTCGTGTTGTTGCCGCCGAAGCCCTGGCCCCAGTCGATGACGTAGAGCGAGCCGTCCGGACCGAAGTCGAAGTCCATCGCGCGGTAGAAGCCCGCCGCGGGGTCGAAGTGCTTCGGCAGGATCCGGTTGATGTCGACGAGCTCGTCGCGGTTCTCCCCGTCGAGCTGGAACGAGTACATCTTGCCCTGGTTCCACTCGCCGAAGATCGCCTTGCCGTCCCAGTACTCGGGCCACTTGACGTCCGAGTCGAGCTCCGGGTCGTAGTCGTAGACGGGGCCGCCCATGGGCGCGCCGCCGCCGCCGATCTCGGGGAAGAGCGGGTTGCCGGCGTAGTTGTACCAGACGTCGGCCGCGACGGCCGGCGGGAGCTGGGCCAGGCCGGTGTTGTTCGGCGAGTCGTTCACGGGGCCGTTGGCGCAGTCGAACGCCTGGCCCGACTGGCCGGTCGCGAAGTTGTAGTCGATGTACGCCGCGTTGTCACCGGTGCAGTACGGCCACCCGTAGAAGCCCGGCTCCGCGACGATGTTCCACTCGACGGTGTTCCCCGGGCCGCGGCTCGGGTTGGCGTTCTGCGCGTCGGGACCGTAGTCGCCGACGAGCACGTTGCCCGTCTTCTGGTCCACGCCGATGCGGAACGGGTTGCGGAAGCCCATCGCGAAGATCTCGGGCTTCGTCTTGTCCGTCCCCGGGGCGAACATGTTCCCCTCGGGGATCGTGTACGTGCCGTCGTCCTCCGGGTGGATGCGCAGCACCTTGCCGCGGAGGTCGTTGGTGTTCGCCGACGTGCGCTGCGCGTCGTACGACGTGCGGCCCGCGCGCTCGTCGAGCGGCGCGTAGCCGGCCGACTCGAACGGGTTGGTGTTGTCGCCCGTGACGATCACGAGGTTGTCGTCGCCGTCGAAGACCATGTCACCGCCCGCGTGGCAGCACGTCTCGCGCTGCGTCGGGATGACGAGGACCTTCTCCTCGCTCGCGGCCGAGATCGTCCGGGTCGCCTCGTCGTACGTGAAGCGCGAGACGCGGTTGTGCGGCCCGTCCGTCCCGACGTCCTGCGGCGACCAGAAGAGGTAGACCCAGCCGTTCTCCCCGAAGTCCGGGTCCAGGACGACGCCCGTGAGCCCGTCCTCGTTGGCCTGCGTGACCGCGAGGGTCATCGCCGTCGTGGTCTGGTTGCTCTCCGGGTCGATGAGGCGGACGCGCCCGTCGCGCTCGACGTAGAAGACCGTCCCGTCCGGGGCGACGTCGAGCATCATCGGGTTGGACGTCTCCTCGTCGAGCGAGACGACCTCGTAGCTGTCCGACTGCGACGCGGCGCAGTCCGACGGCACGACGCCCGCGGCGGTCTGGATGCCGCCGAGCAGGTGCTGGAGGAACTCCGGCTCCGCGTAGGACTCGTTCGTGTGGCCGCCGCCGGTGTACCACGAGCGGCCGCCGTCGTACGCCTGGCACCAGGCGATCGGGTGGTCGGCGCCCATCGCGCCCGAGCCCGCGGTGTAGGACGTCTCGTCCAGGCTCGCGAGCACGTGCACGGTGTCACGCGGGTTGGTGCGGTAGTTGTACCACTCGTCGTACCGGTCCCAGCGCGACGGCAGGTGCGCCGTCGACTCGTGGGCGTGGTCCTCGACCTTGACGGTCGCGTCCTGGTTCTGCGGGTGGCTGTTGAAGTACGCGCCGACCAGCTCGCCGTACCACGGCCAGTCGTACTCGGTGTCGGACGCCGCGTGGATGCCCGCGTACCCGCCGCCGTTCTGGATGTAGCGCTCGAACGCGGCCTGCTGGTCGTCGTTGAGGACGTCGCCCGTCGTGGACAGCCACACGACGGCGTCGTACTGCGCGAGGTTCTCGTCCGTGAACGCTCCCGCGTCCTCGGTCGAGGTCACCTCGAAGTCGTTCTCCTCGCCGAGCTGCTGGATCGCCGCGATGCCCGCGGGGATCGACCCGTGCCGGAACCCGGCGGTCTTGCTGAAGACGAGCACGTCGAACGGTGCGGTGTCGGCGGCGGCGACCGGAGCCGCCGGAGCGACGCTCCCGGCGGCGGGGGCCGCCGTGGCCGACACCGCCGTCGCGATGGTCAGGGGGAGAGCGATCGCCGCCGCGGCTGCTGCCGCGACCGTGCGCCTCATGGCGAGCGATCCTCCAAGCACGTTTCTCACAAGGTCTCCTCGTCGAGATGGGGAACTGTGCTGCGCTCCGCCGGGTCGGCGCCATCGGCCTGCCGTCCGTCCCGGGCTCGTCGGCGGACTGTCTCGGTGCTCCGCCGGGCACCTTCCTCGCCGCCAGCGCGGCGGTCGTACCTCCTCTCGTCGTCCGGTCGTCGGCCGTGCACCTGCGCAGGGCCGACGACCGGTCTGCCGTCCGTGCGGCGGGTCGAGACCTAGGGCTCGACCCAGCCGCCCGACGCCGCGCTGCGCTCGACCGCGTCGAGCACGCGCTGGACCACCAGGCCGTCCGCGAAGGTCGGCGCCGGGTGCGTCCCGGCGGCGATGCCCTCGACCAGGTCGACGACCTGGTGCGTGAAGGCGTGCTCGTAGCCGAGGCCGTGGCCCGCGGGCCACCAGTGCCCGACGTACGCGTGCTGCGGCTCCGTCACGACGATGCGGCGGAAGCCCGCGACGGCCGGGTCGTCGGCGGCGTCGAAGTAGTGCAGGACGTTCATGTCCTCGAAGTCGAACGCGACCGAGCCCTTCGACCCGTTGATCTCCAGGCGGATCGCGTTCTTGCGGCCGTAGGCGAACCGGGTCGCCTCGAACGTGCCGATCGCGCCGCCGGACATCCGGGCGAGGAAGATCGCGGCGTCGTCCACGGTGACGGGGCCGCGCTCGGTGCCGCCCTGTCCCGAGAGCCCGGCGAACTCCGTCGCGACCGGACGCTCCTTGACGAACGTCTCGAGCAGCCCCGAGACGCTCGTGATCCGCTCGCCGGTGATGAACTGGGCGAGGTCGATGACGTGCGCGCCGATGTCGCCGAGCGCGCCGCTGCCCGCCTTGGTCTTGTCCAGCCGCCACGACAGGGGCGCGTCCTCGTCCGCGATCCAGTCCTGGAGGTACTGCGCGCGCACGTGCCGCACGGTACCGATGCGGCCGTCGGCCACGAGCTGGCGCGCGAGCTGGATCGCCGGCACGCGACGGTAGGTGAAGCCCACCATCGCGACCTGTCCGCGCTGCGCGGCGGCCTCGGCGGCCGCGACCATCTTCTCGGCCTCGGCGACGGTGTTCGCGAGCGGCTTCTCGCAGAGCACGTGCTTGCCGGCCTCGAGCGCCGCGATCGCGATCTCGGCGTGGGTGTCGCCGGGCGTGCACACGTCGACGAGGTCGACGTCGTCCCGGCCGACGAGCGCCTGCCAGCTCGTCTCCGTGGACTCCCAGCCGAGCCGCTGCGCGGCGGCGGCGACCGCCTCCGGGTTGCGGCCGCCGAGGACCCGCATCCGCGGGTCGAGGGGGAGGTCGAAGAACCGGGGGGCGGTCCGCCAGGCCTGCGAGTGCGCTGCCCCCATGAACGAGTACCCGACCATGCCGACGCCGAGCTGCGCGCCGTCGTTTCCTGCCATGACGTTCCTTCCGTGCTCCTCACGGCGCACGCCCACGGTCCGGCCGGGCGGTACCCGGGCGGACCGTGGGCGTGGTCCGCGTGCTTCCTGCTGCGTGCTGACGGGTGTCAGCGGGTCCGTCAGGACTGGAACGCGCTCGGCAGGTACTGGTCGACGTTGTCCTTCGTCACGACGGGCGCGAAGAGCTGGACCGTGCGCGGGACGTCGGACGACGCGAGGTCGCTGAGGTTCTTCTCGTGCGCGACGAGGCGGGCGAGCTTGATGCCGTCCGCGGCCTGCGTCGACGGGTAGACGACCGTCGCCTGCAGGACGGAGTCGCCGGACTGGATGTGCTCCATGACCTGCTTCGAGCCGGCGCCGCCGACCATGAAGAACTCGTCGCGGCCCGCGTTCTCGATCGCCGAGAGCACGCCGACGCCCTGGTCGTCGTCGTGGTTCCAGATGGCGTCGATCTGCGGCGCGGCCTGGAGGAGGTTGGCCGTCGCGGCCTCGCCGCCCTGGACCGTGAAGTCCGCGGCGACGCGGTTGTCGACGTCGAGGCCGCAGTCGGACAGCGCGTCCTCGAAGCCCTGGCTGCGGTCCTGCGTGAGCGGGAGCGAGTCGATGCCGGCGATCTCGGCCACCACGGCGTCCGGGTTGTCGCCCAGCTGCTCGCAGATGTACTGGCCGGCGCTGACGCCCATGCCGTAGTTGTCGCCGAGCACGGTGGTGCGCGCCGCGAACGGGCTGGAGAACTCGCGGTCGACGTTGATGACGGGGATCCCGGCGTCCATCGCCTTCGTCGCGACCTCGGTGAGCGCGGCGCCGTCGAACGGCAGGAGCACGATCGCGTCGACGCCGTCGTTGATGAAGCCCTCGATCTGGCTGATCTGGACGTTCACGTCGTTCGTGCCGTCGGCGACGCGCAGCTCGACGTCCTCGTACTCCGCGGCCTCGGCCTCGGCGGCGGTCGTGATGGCGCCCATCCAGCCGTGGTCGGCGGCGGGGGCCGAGAAGCCGATGACGATCGGGTCGCCCGGGGCGTCGTTGTCGGAGACGGCCTGGTTGGTGCTGCCCCCGCCGTCGCCCTCGGTCGTGCCCTCGTCCTGCGGCGTGTTGGAGGTGCACGCCGTCGCGATCAGCGCGATCGAGGCGGCCGAGACCGTCGCGAGCGTGATGCGGCGGCGGAGGGTGGTGCGTGCGGACATGGGATCTCCTTCGATGCTGTCCTGCGGGTGGAACCTCAGGGGAACTGACGGGGTGGTGGGTGGTGCGGGGCTCGTCCCGGGCTGCCGCGGGGCGCGGAGGCGCCGCGCGCCCGGGGTCGCTAGGTGGTGCGCCGGGAGAGGCGCTGCTGGAGCAGCACCGCGCCGACGATGATCGCGCCCTTGGCGATCTGCTGGACCGAGCTGTCGACGTTGTTGATGATGAAGACGTTCGTGAGCGTCGTGAAGATGAGGACACCGAGCACGGTGCCGACGATCGTGCCCCGGCCGCCCGCGAGGAGCGTGCCGCCGACGACGACCGCGGCGATGGTGTCGAGCTCGAGGAGCAGGCCGTTGGTCGAGGACCCGGCGCTCGTGCGGGCGAGGATCATGACGCCGGCGATGCCCGCGGTGAGCCCGGACAGCGCGTACACGTACAGGAGGTGACGCTTGACCTTGATGCCCGCGAGGCGCGCGGCCTCGGCGTTGCCGCCGACGGCGACCGTCCGGCGGCCGAACGTCGTGCGGTTGAAGAGGAACCAGCCGAGCACGGCGACGATCGCGAAGATCCACACGATCTTCGGGACCCCGAGGAGGTTGCCCCGGAAGATGTCGTTGAACGCGTCGACCTGGACGATCTGCGTGCGCTTCTGCGCGATGAGCTCGGCGAGGCCACGCGCCGCGACGAGCATCGCGAGCGTCGCGATGAACGCCACGACCCGCCCGTAGGCGATGATCAGGCCGTTGAGGAGCCCGGCGCCGAGGCCGACCGCGAGCGCGCAGATCACCATGACGACCCAGCCGTACGACTGGGTCGCGAGCGTCGTCGCCCACACGGAGGAGAGCCCGAGCACGGAGCCGACCGACAGGTCGATGCCGCCCGTCGTGATGACGAACGTCATCCCGATCGCCAGGACGCCGGTGACCGACCCGAGGCTGAGGATGGTCATGAGGTTGCTGACGCTCGCGAACCGCTCCCCTGCCGTCGCGAAGCCCACGGCGCACAGGAGGAGCAGCGCGAGGACGAGACCGATGTTCCGGCCCGCCGCCCCGGACATGAATCCGGAACGACGAGGCTGGCTCGCGGCCTTCTCGACACGCGCCGACTCGTCGGCGTCCGGCTTGTTCGTCGGCATCGACGCCGACACCTGCTGCTCGCTCACGCGACACTTCCTTCCATGACCATGTCGAGCACCTGGTGCTCGTCGATGGAGCTCGAGGGCCCCTCGTGGACGACGCGACCCTCGGAGACGACGAGGACACGGTCGGCGAGGCCGAGGACTTCGGGGATCTCGCTGGACACGACGACGACGGCGGCACCCTCGTCGGCGAGCCTGCGGATGAGGGCGTAGATCTCGGCGCGCGCGCCGACGTCGACGCCGCGCGTGGGCTCGTCGAGGAGCAGCACGCGGCAGCCGTGGACGAGCCAGCGGGCGAGCATCGCCTTCTGCTGGTTGCCGCCCGACAGCGTGCGGATGGCCCGGTCGACGCCGGTGGGGCGCAGCTCGAGCGAGTCCGCCTGCTCCTTCGCTGCCTTGCGCTCGGCGCTCTCGTCGAGCAGACCGAACCGCGCGAAGCGCGAGAACGTCGAGAGCGTGACGTTGCGGTACACGGGCTCGTCGAGCAGCAGACCCTGGCTCTTGCGCTCCTCGGGCGCGAGCCCGATCCCGGCGTCCACGGCAGCGGCGACCGAGCCGGCACGGAGCCGCTTCGAGTCCACCGTCACGGTGCCCGCGGTCGCCTTGCGCGCGCCGTAGACCGTCTCGATGATCTCCGAGCGGCCCGCGCCCACGAGCCCGGCGAGGCCGACGATCTCTCCGGCACGCACCTGGAACGAGACGTCCGCGAACACGCCGCGCAGGCTCAGCCCCGCGACGTCGAGCACGACGGGCGCGGCGTCCGTCGGGCCGTCGGAGTCCGGGAAGACGTACTCGACCGAGCGCCCGGTCATGAGCGTGATGAGCTTCGCCGTCGGGGTCTCGGACACCGGGAGGTTCTGGGCGACGGTGCGTCCGTCCTTGAGGACGGTGATGCGGTCGCCGATCTCGCGGATCTCCTCGAGCCGGTGGGAGATGTAGACGACGGCGACGCCCGCCTTCGTCAGCTCCTTCACGACGCGGAAGAGGTTGCCCACCTCCTCGGAGTCGAGCACCGCCGAGGGCTCGTCCATGATGATGACGCGCGCGTCGTGGGACAGCGCCCGGGCCATGGAGACGATCTGCTTGCCGGCTGCCGACAGCCGCCCGACCTCCGTGCTCGGCGAGACCTCCGAGTGACCGAGGCGCTTGAGCAGCTCGCGCGTCTTGCGCACCGCCTCGCGTCGCTGGGAGAACCCCATGGTCGCGAGCTCGTGCCCGAGGTACACGTTCTCCGCGACGGTCAGGCCGTCGACGACGTCGAGCTCCTGGTACATCGTCGCGACGCCGTGCTTCAGCGCCGCCACGGGGTCGGAGATGGTGATGGGCTCGCCGTCGAGGAGGATCTGGCCCTCGGTGGGCTGGTGAGCACCGGCGAGCACCTTGATGAGCGTGGACTTGCCGGCCCCGTTCTGACCGAGGAGACAGTGGACCTCGCCCGGGAGGATCTCGAGATCGACGCCGTCGAGCGCACGAGCCCCGGGGAAGACCTTGACGATGCCCTGCATCTGCAGGAGCGGCTGGGGAGGGTCTGCGGTGACCATGCGGTGAACCTAGCGAACCTTTTGACGAGCGTCAATCATAAGGTTGTCGTCTTTTGCCACTGTTACCACTCCGTGACCGACAAAAGTGTGCGCGCCCTTGGCGCCCGATGGGAACGCTCCCGCCGCTCCGTGCGTGTCACGGGGTGCGGCAGAGGCGGTAGGGTCCGGCAGGCCCTGCACGAGCAGGGATGCCGAGAATTCGACGTGCGATCGGGGGCCAGGGGGGAGCTCGAGGGGCGGTCGTCGCCCGGACCGGAGGACCGTCGTCGGACCTCCACACCTTTCGACGACGTCCATGTCGCCTTGGGAGGGGACAGTAGGGTACCTTTTGGCGATCGTCAAGCAAAAGCCGATGACTCGTCCGCCTGGTACGGACGACCGACGAGAGGCTCCGTGATTCACTGTGCCCATGGAGGAACTGCTGAAGTTCGCGCCGCGCCCGACCGGTGCCGGCGACATGTTCCAGCTGCTCCGGGACGGTCAGCCGCGCACCCGTGCGGACCTCGCAGCGATCACGGGACAGGCGCGGTCGACCATCGCCGCCCGGATCGACCTCCTCATGTCGGCCGGCCTCATCGCCCCCGCGGGCGAGGCCAGCTCGACCGGCGGGCGCCCGCCCGTGACCTTCGCCTTCAGCCCTGAGGCGCGCATCGTCCTCGCCGTCGACCTCGGCGCGACCCACGCCCGCCTGGCGGTCACGGACCTCGCGTCCAACGTGCTCGCCGAGACGGACGCGGCGCTCGCGATCGCGGACGGTCCCGACGTCGTCCTGTCGTGGGTCGCGGACACCGGTGAGAAGCTCGTCGCGACCACCGGGCGCAGCATCGACGACCTGGTCAGCGTCGGCGTCGGCCTCCCCGGACCCGTCGAGCACTCCTCCGGGCGGCCCATCAACCCGCCGATCATGCCCGCGTGGGACGACGTCGACGTCCCCGGCATCCTGCAGAAGCGGTTCGACGCCTCCGTGCTCGTCGACAACGACGTGAACATCATGGCGCTCGGCGAGCACCGCACGGCCTGGCCCGCCGTCACCGACATGCTCTTCGTCAAGGTCGCGACGGGCATCGGCTCGGGCATCATCGCCGACGGCGAGCTCCGGCGCGGCGCGCAGGGCGCCGCGGGCGACATCGGGCACGTCGCCGTCCCGAGCGCCGCCGACGTCCCGTGCCGCTGCGGGAACGTGGGCTGCCTCGAGGCCGTCGCGAGCGGCCAGGCCGTCGCCGCCGCCCTCGCCGCCGCGGGCCTCGACGCCACCACCAGCTCCGACGTCGTCGCGCTCGTGCGCGGCGGCGACCTCACCGCGAGCCAGGCCGTGCGCCAGGCCGGGCGCGACATCGGCTCCGTCCTCGCGGCGTGCGTCAGCCTGCTCAACCCCTCGCTCATCGTCATCGGCGGCATCGTCGCCGAGGCCGGCGAGCACCTCATCGCGGGCATCCGCGAGATCGTGTACCAGCGCTCGCTGCCGCTCGCGACGCAGCACCTGCGCATCGTCACCTCGCAGGCACGAGGTCAGGCCGGCGTGCTCGGTGCGAGCGCCATGGCCGTCGATCACGTACTCTCGCCCGCAGCGATCGACGCGCTCATCGCCTGAGCGCGGTCGACGGGGGCCGCTGCCCGCGCGCGCGGGCGCGACGAGTGTGACGAAGCACGAGGAGGAGTCATGACCGAGCGGAACCGTCGAGCGCTCGTGGTCCGGGGCGGCTGGCCCGGGCACGCACCCGAGGAGGCCGCCGAGCTGTTCATCCCGTTCCTCGAGGCGTCCGGCTACGACGTGACGCTCGAGGGGTCGCTCGAGGCGTACGCCGACGAGGAGTTCATGACGAGCCTCGACCTCGTCGTGCAGTGCTGGACGATGGGCGAGATCCTCCCGGACGAGATGCGCGGGCTGCGCACCGCCATCTCGAACGGCACCGGGTTCGCGGGCTGGCACGGCGGCATCGTCGACTCGTTCCGGCTCGCCACCGACTACCTGCAGATGGTGGGCGGGCAGTTCGCCGCCCACGCGCACGACCTCGTGGACCACACGATCGAGATCGTGCCCGAGCGCGCGGACCACCCGATCGTCGCCGGGATCGACTCGATCGCGCTGCACTCGGAGCAGTACTGGGTGCTCGCCGACTCCTACAACGACGTCCTCGCGACGACGACGATCCTCCCGCGCGACGGCGACCCGTGGCACGAGCCCGTCGTCTCCCCCGCCGTGTGGACGCGCCGCTGGGGCGCCGGACGCATCTTCGTGTGCGCGGCGGGCCACCAGCTCGCCGACCTCGAGGTGCCGCCGATCCGCACGATCGTCGAGCGCGGCATCCTCTGGGCGAGCCGCTGAGCCCGCGCGCGTGACCGCTTTCCGCGGCCTCCTCGCCTACCCGATCACGCCCCTCACCGACGACGACGCCCCCGACCTCGGCGCCCTCGGCCGCCTGGTCCGGGATGCCGCCGAGGCGGGGGTCGACGGCGTCGTCGTGCTCGCGTCGTCGGGCGCGGGGGTCACGTTCGACCCGGACGAGCGCGACGCCGTCGTGCGCGCGGCCGTGTCCGCGGGGTCGACGGGCACCACGGCCGTGCCCGTCCACGTCGCGGTGAGCGGCGCGTCGACGCGCGAGGTCCTCGCGCGGGCCCGCGCGGCGCGCGACGCGGGCGCCGACGGGCTCGTCCTCGCGCCGTTCTCCTACCTCCCGCTCGGCGAGGCGGAGGTCGTCGCGCTGTTCGAGGCGGTCGCGGCGGACGTCGACCTGCCGGTGTGCTTCTACAACCGCAGCGTCCAGACCGCGTACGACCTCACGCCGGGCGCCCTGGCGCACCTCGCCCGCACGACGACCGTCGCCGCGGTCAAGGACGCGGCGTCCACGCGCGCGCGACCTCAGGGCCGGGTCGCGGAGCTGCGGGCCGCGACGGACGGACTCGGGGTGAGCGTCGGGCTGAGCGGCGACGTCGCGCTCGTGCGCGGCGCGGAGCCGGCCGACGCCTGGCACACCGGGCTCGCCGCGCTCGTCCCCGCGGAGTACGTCGCGCTCCGCCGCGCCCGCACCGCGGGCACGGTGCCCGACGCGCGGGTCGCCCGCTGGGTGCACGACCTCACGGACGTGCTCGCCGACCTGCGCCCGGTGAGCGGGTTCCACGCCCTCGCCGCCCTGCTCGGCGTGCCGACCGCTCCCCCGCGCGGGCCGTCGCTCCCCGTCCCGCCCGACGGCGTCGCGCGGCTGCGCGAGGTCGTCGCCCGGCGGCCCGGGGGCTGAGCCGTCAGACCGCCGCGAGCACCGCGGCGTGCAGGTCGAGCAGGCCGGTGGTTCGCTCGCTCGGGCCGCGGCCGAAGCCGCACTCCGTCGCGACGCCGACCGGTCGGTCGCCGAGCACCGTCGCCGCCGCGGCGAGCCGACGACGCGCCCCCTCGACGCCGTCCTCGTGGTGCAGGAGGCCGAGGTAGAGCTCGGTCGCCGGGTCCAGGCGCAGGTCCGCCAGCGGCGCGACGTACGCGACGTCGTCACGCGCGATCGGGACGGGCAGGTGGACCCACTGGACCGGCCGGTCGAGGTGCTCCACGAGGGCGTTCGCGACGCGGACGAGGTTCGCGGTGTCCGTCGGCTCGACGAAGTGCTTCTCCGCGACGTCGCCGTAGCAGAGGTGGAACCCCAGCTCCGCCCCGGCGGGCACGTGCCGCGCGAACGCCGCGGCCCGGCGCGCGCACCCCGCGACGACGTCCTCGTCTCCCCCCGCCTCGGCGTCGAACCACGCGCGCGCCGCCCCGCCGCCGAGGTTCGCGCCCTCGACGAACGCGAACTCCGTCGCGAGGTCGACCTGGACCGCGAGGTCCTCCGCCGGGACCGCGGCGACGATCGTCGCGAGCTCGCGGACGAGCGCGGCCTCGTAGACGGGGTGCACCGCCGCGCGGTCCTGGGGCGCGACGAACGCCGTCACCGGCGCGAGCGGCGAGGGCAGGCACACCTGGAAGCGGGTCCCGGCCGGGAGTACGCCCTCCTCGCGCAGCGCGACGAAGTCGGCGTACGAGGCGAGGGCCGCGTCGGCGTAGCCGAGCGGGCCGAACCGCAGGTCCGCCGCGTCGACGGAGCCGTCGAGGACGTGCGGGCGGACGTCGAACCCCGCCACGACGACCGGGTCCACCGGGACGCGGGCGAGGCCGTCGACCGCCGAGAACCGCTCGCCCTGGAAGAGGATCCAGTGGAACCGCTCGCCGACCTCCCCGTCGGGGACGCGGCGCACGTGGTCGCCGAGGTGCTCCCCCACCGCCCGGAAGGTCTCGCGCGCGGTCGGCAGGTTCACGGAGCCCACGAGGTGGGCGCCGCGCAGGGTCGGGAGGGTACGGGACGGGGCGGTGGTGGCGTCGAGCACCGGAGCATCGTAGGCGTCCGGCTCGACGCGCGGCTCAGCCGTCCGCGTCAGGCTCTCCCCCGCCCTCCGTGGCCGGGGTGTCGCCCGCGTCGTCCGACGCCGGGCCCGCACCGAGGCGGTCGGCCACGGCGTCGGGCCCTCCCGCGAGGAGCGCGACGAAGCCCTCCTCGTCGAGGATCGGCAGCCCGAGGTCGCGCGCCTTCGTCTCCTTGGAGCCGGCGCTCGCCCCGACGACGACGTAGTCCGTCTTCTTCGAGACCGACCCGGACGCCTTGCCGCCGGCCGCGATGACGGCCTCCTTGGCGCCGTCGCGGCTGAACCCCTCGAGCGACCCCGTGACGACGACCGTCAGCCCGGCGAGCGGACCGGTGGGCTCCTGGCGCGCGCCGGGGCCGGGGTGGTCCGGGATCTCGAAGCGCACCCCGGCCGCCCGCCAGCGGTCGACGATCTCGACGTGCCAGCCGACGGTGAACCACTCGACGACCTGGTCGGCGATCACGGGCCCCACGCCCTCGACCGCGGCGAGCTCGTCGCGCGACGCCGCCCGGATCGCGTCGAGCGAGCCGAACCAGTCCGCGAGCGCGCGGGCCGCGACCGGGCCGACGTGCCGGATGTTGAGGCTGACGAGGATGCGCCAGAGGTCCTTCGTCTTCGCGAGCTCGAGCTCCTCCACGAGCTTCGTCGCGTTGGTCGACGCCTCGAAGAGCGGCTCGCCCGCCTCGACCGCCTCGCGCTCCGCGGCCTTCGAGAGCTTGCGCTTCTTCCGGAACGGCCACACGGACTTCACGGTGGCGGTCGAGCCGTCCGGCATCGTGATCTCCGCCGGCTCACCGGTGCCGTCGTACTCGCGCGGCAGCCCGGTCTCGGAGTCGCGCACGACGACCCGGATCGGGACGAGCTGCTCGACGCTCAGCTCGAACAACCCGGCCTCCGTGCGCAGCGGTGGCTCGGCGGGCTCGAGCGGCTGCGTGAGCGCCGCCGCCGTCACCTCGCCGAGCACCTCGACGTCGAGGCCCCCGCGCGACCCGATGTGCTCGACCCGGCCACGTACCTGGGCGGGGCACGACTCGGCGTTGGGGCAGCGCAGGTCGACGTCGCCCTCCTTCATGGGGCGCAGCGGGGTGCCGCACTCCGGGCAGTCCGCGGGCATGACGAAGTCCTCGCGCGGGTAGCCGTCGTCCGCGAGCGCCGCGACCGGGCCCAGGATCTCGGGGATCACGTCGCCCGCCTTGCGCAGCACGACCATGTCGCCGATGCGCACGCCCTTCGCGCGGACGACGTCCTGGTTGTGCAGGGTCGCCTGGCGCACCGTGCTGCCCGCGACCTTGACCGGCTCCATGACCGCGTACGGGGTCGCGCGGCCCGTGCGGCCGACCCCGACCTGGATCGCGAGGAGGCGCGTGTTGACCTCCTCGGGCGGGTACTTGTAGGCGATGGCCCACCGGGGTGCGCGGCTCGTGGCGCCGAGCCGCCGCTGGAGCGCGAGCTCGTCGACCTTGACGACGATGCCGTCGAGCTCGTGCTCGATGTCGTGGCGGTGCTCGCCGAAGTAGGCGATGCGGTCCATGACCTCGTCGAGCCCGCGCACGACCCGGTTGTGCGGCGACACGGGGACGCCCCACTGCTCGAACAGGGCGTAGGCGTCGGACTGCCGCGCGAGCTCGGCGTGCTCGCCGGCGTCCCACTGGAGCGCGCCGACGCCGTGCGCGTACATGCGCAGGTTGCGGCTCGCCGTCACCGCCGGGTCCTTCTGGCGCAGCGACCCGGCCGCGGTGTTGCGCGGGTTCGCGTACGGCGCCTGGCCCGCGGCGACGAGCTTCTCGTTGAGCGCGGCGAAGTCCGTGACGCCCATGAACACCTCGCCGCGGATCTCGATGACGTCGGGGTGCGTCGCGGGGTCGCCGCCGAGGCGCTGCGGGATCCCGGTGATCGTCCGCACGTTGGCGGACACGTCCTCGCCCGTGCGCCCGTCGCCGCGCGTGGCCGCCCGGACGAGGCGGCCCTTCTCGTAGAGCAGCGCGACGGCGAGGCCGTCGATCTTGACCTCGCACAGGTAGTCCACCTCGGCGTCCGCGGCCACGCCGAGGTCGCGGTGCACGCGCGCCGCCCACGCGGCGAGGTCCTCGGCGCTGAACGCGTTGTCGAGCGAGAGCATGGGCTCGAGGTGCTGGACGGTCGCGAAGCCGGCCGCGGCCCGGCCGCCCACGCGCTGCGTGGGCGACTCGGGCGTCTGGAGGGCGGGGTGCGCGGCCTCGAGCGCCTGGAGCTCGTGCATCCGCGCGTCGTACTCCGCGTCCGACGAGACCGGCTGGTCCTCCTCGTAGTAGGCCCGCTGGTCGGCCTCGATCTGCGCGACGAGCTCGGCCCAGCGCCGCTGCGCCCCGGCCTCGTCGAGCTCGGCGGCGGACGACGCCGCGGGCACGTCCTCGTCCGTCGGGGTCGGGGGGGTCGGCGCGGACGTCGCGGGGGTGCTCTCGCTCACCCGCACATCATCGCGCGGACCGCCCACATCCGCCGCCCCCGGACCGCACCCCGCCGGGCGCTCACCCCCAGCCGTGCGAGGCGTCCTCGTGCATCGGCGGGCACGTCCCGCCCGGTTCGGTCGCGGCCTCGAAGTGCCACATCTCGTTCGCGTACGTGCGGCACAGGCCGAACCGGGGACCGTGCTCGCCGAGCCACAGCGCGCCGTCCGTCGGCCCGACGTCGATCGCGAGGCCCGCGACGTGCTCCGAGGTCTCGGGCGGGAGCACCCACCGGTGGGCCTCCTCGGGCGACCCGTAGCGCTCGAGGGCCGCCTCGACGAGCTCCTCCTGCTCCGCCGCGGTGCGCCACCCCGAGGTGAGCGTCAGCTCGACGCCGTCGGCGTCGGCGGCCGCGCGCGCCTCGTCGAAGCGCCGTTCGAGCTCGGGGTCCAGCCCCGTCGCGGTCTGCGGGCGCAGCGTGGGCGACGGGTCGGCGACGGCGTCGCCGTCGTGCGTCGTCACGGTGAGGTACGTGAGCGCGCCGGCGGCTCCGAGCGCGCCGACGGCGAGGACGCCGAGCACGGCGCGGGCGACGCGCCGCGGGCCGCGGGGGCCCGGGACGTGGCGGGCCGGAGGGGTGGGACGCAGGGGTGTCGTGGTCATGCCACGAGGCTCGCCCGCGGCGCCCCCTCGCCACATCGACCCGACGGCGGCTCCTCGCCCCCCGCCGTGCGGTGCACCCGGGCCCGTGGCGTCAGCCCCCGGCCCGACGTCCTTCCGCCCTGGGGCGGAGGTCGCGCGGGCGGGGTTCCCTCCCGGGGCGGTGCCGCGCACGACGCGCCCCGGCTACCGTGGACACGTGCCCCAGCCGACCCGCCTGCCCGTGTGGGCGCAGGACCTCGCGACCGCGCTCCTCGCGGGCGCCGCGTGGTTCACCGTCGTCATGGTCATGGAGCGCGGGGACTACTGGTACCCGCGCTTCCCCGACTCGTACCGGGTCGCCGGCCTGGGGATCGTGCTCGCGCTCGCGCTGCGCCGCGTCGCGCCCGGTCCGCTGTTCTGGGGCACCGTCGCCCTCTACCCGCTCGCGATCCCCTGGATCATGCAGACCCCGTTCGAGCTCGTGCCGCTCATGATCGCGGGCTTCGCGGCGACGCGCTCCGGGGCGGTGCCGCCGGTCCTCGCGACGGTCGCCGCGGGCCTCGCCGCGTTCGCCCTGCAGCTCGCCGGGCGCCCCGGCCTCGTGCTGCCGCCCCGCCCCTTCTCCGTCGACGAGCTCTGGGTCGCGAACTCCCCCTCCGACGTCGTCCTCGCGCTCGCCCTCGTGCTCGTCGCGGTCGCCGCCGGGTACTTCTTCCGCCGCCTCGCCCTCACGTCCGAGAGCCTGCGCGAGCGCAACGCGGAGCTCCAGGCGCTCCAGGCCGAGCTGGCGGAGCGCGCCGTGCTCGCCGAGCGCACGCGGATCGCGCGCGAGCTGCACGACGTCGTCGCGCACCACATGTCGGCGATCGTCGTGCGCGCCCAGGCGGCCGACCGCGTCGCCGCGAACCGCCCGGACGCACCGGCCGAGGCCGTGCGGTGGATCGCCGACGAGGGCAAGCAGGCGCTCACCGCGATGCGGTCCGTGGTGCAGGTGCTGCGCCGCGGCACCGAGGCCGACGGCGGCGCCGCGGCCCTCGCCCCGACGCCGGACGGCGACCGCGCCGCGGACGAGCTGCGCGCGGCAGCCCGCCGCCTGCGCGACGCCGGGCGCGCCGTCGACCTCACGCTCCCCGACCCGTGGCCCACGACGAGCGCCGGATCCGGCCTCGCCGTCGTCCGCATCGCCCAGGAGGCCCTGACCAACGTGCTGCTGCACTCCCTCGCCCACGACGTGACCGTGACGCTGACCGACCGCGCGGGCGACCTGCGCCTGCGCGTCCACGACCCCGGGCCGCCGCTGCCGAGCACCGACGGCCGGCAGGGGCACGGCCTGACCTCCATGCGCGAGCGGGCGCTCGCGGCCGGGGGCGCGCTGGCCGCCGGGCCGGACGGCCGCGGCGGCTGGACGGTCGAGGCGCGGGTCCCGCGGGAGGCGGCGTGAGCGCCCCCGGCACGGGCACGACGCCGGTCGCCCCGGTCCGCGTCGTCGTCGTCGACGACCAGGCGACCATCCGGCTGGGCCTGCGCATGATCCTCGACAACGAGCCGGACGTCACGGTCGTCGGCGAGGCCGGGGACGGGGAGACGGCGGTCGCCATGGCGCGCGCCCTGCGCCCCGACGTCCTGCTCATGGACGTGCGCATGCCCCGGCTGGACGGCATCGAGGCGACCGCGCGCATCGTGGCCGACCCCGAGCTCGCGGCGGTGCGCACGCTCGTCCTCACGACGTTCGACGACGACGAGTACGTGTACGGCGCGCTGCGCGCGGGCGCTGCGGGGTTCCTCCTCAAGGACGCGGACCCGCAGTCGCTCGTCGACGCCGTGCACCGCGTCCACGCCGGCGACTCCCTGCTCGACCCGGCGGTGACGGGCCGCATCATCTCGACCTACGTCGAGCTCGCGCGGCAGGCGCCGCTCGCCGCGGCCGACACCGCGGACACCGGCACCACGGTCACCGGGCTCGACGCGGCGACCCCGCGCGAGCGCGAGGTGCTGCTCGCCGTCGCGCGCGGCCTGTCGAACCGGGAGATCGGCGCGGAGCTGCACCTCACCGAGGCGACCGTGAAGAGCCACGTGCGGTCGCTGCTCACCAAGGTCGGCCTGACGAACCGCGTGCAGCTCGTCATCCTCGCGTACGAGGCCGGGTTCGTGCGGCCGGGCGGCACGGCCTGAGCCCGGCTCACGCGTCCGGGGGCAGGCCCTCGACCGCGTGCCCGAACGCCTCGACGATGCGCCACATGTCGCCGAGCAGCACCTCGACGCGCTGCTCGAAGCCGTCGCCCACGTAGACCCACGTGTCGTGGGAGCCGTCCCTGCGGTGGAGCGACAGCACGAGCTCCGACGCCGACCGCTCGTCCCGGTGCACGCCGTCCGGCGACGCGTGCGCCGAGAGCGTCGTGGCGGGCACCGTGAGCTCCGGGCCGAGGTGCTTGCGGTCGTGCGGGTGGTCGTCCTCCTCGTGGACGGCCACGCACCACGGCGGGCAGTCGTCCACCTGCCAGGACGGCCTCCCGAGCGGCGAAGCCCACACTGCTGATCCCCCTGTCGTGCTGTCGAGCACGTCGGTCATGCCGATCACCTCCCCGGCGACGGGACCATGATGCCGGGGGCGTCCGACACGCCGGACCGCGCCGTTACGAAGGCGGTGGACGGAGGAGCGAGACGGGGTCGACGTCGAGCCGCTCGGCGAGCTTCTCGACCGAGCGGAGGGTCAGGTTGCGCTCGCCGCGCTCGACCCCGCCCATGTAGGTCCGGTGGACGCCGAGGAACTCGGCGAAGTCCTCCTGGCTCATCCCGCGGCGGACCCGGAGGGTCCGCAGGTTCTCACCCAGCGCGCGCTGCAGATCTCCTTGCACGCGTGCAACCGTCACCCAGCGCTACTCCTCGGTCTACAGACTTATCAGTATCACCCCGTTCTCGAACGACCCCCTCCCCCGCTCCGCGAGGGACGCCCGCGCGACGCGTGCTACTCATAGATAGCACACCGGGGACTCTCCCGTCACGCTCCAGGCCGTCCCGTCGCACGACGGAGCCCGACGGCGGAAGGGGACTCGCGCCGTCGGGCTCCGGGTTTCGTGGGGCCGGGAAGGGTCAGCCGGCCGCCACGCTCTCGGCAGGCGGGGTCGCCGCCTGCCCGTCCTCCGCGCCCGCGCCCTCGTGGGCCGCGAGCCGCTCTCCCCGCACGACCTCGCGGCTGCTGCCGCGGTAGGCCGCGACGAGGATGTCGCGCATGTCCTCCAGGACCGGCATCCGCGGGTTCGCCGGGGCGCACTGGTCCTCGAACGAGCGGAGCGCGAGGTCGTCCAGGCGGCTCATGAAGGCCCGCTCGTCGACCCCCTGCGCGGCGAAGGTCGCCTCGATGCCGACCTTGGCGCGCAGCTCCTCGACCGCCTTGGCGTACGACTCGACGCCCTCCTCCGGGGTCGAGGCCGGCAGGCCGAGGTGCTTCGCGATCTCCTGGAACCGCTCGGGCGCCACGTAGCGCTCGTACTTGGGCCAGCTCGTGAGCTTCGTGGGCACCTGGCCGTTGTAGCGGATCACGTGCGGCAGGAGCACCGCGTTGGTGCGCCCGTGCACGAGGTGGAACGTCGAGCCCACGGTGTGCGCCATGGCGTGCACGATGCCGAGCATCGCCGAGCCGAACGCCATGCCCGCGATGGTCGCCGCGTTGTGCATCTTCTCGCGCGCCTTCGGGGCCGCCGCGCCCTGCGTGACCGAGTCCTCGATGTGCTCGAAGACCATCTTGATCGCCTGCAGGCACAGCCCGTCGGTGAAGTCGTTCGCGTAGACGGAGACGAACGCCTCGGTCGCGTGCGTGAGGGCGTCGAAGCCCGAGTCGGCCGCGAGCTTGGCCGGCATGGTGTCCGTGAGCACGGGGTCGACGATCGCGACGGTCGGGGTGAGCGCGTAGTCCGCGAGCGGGTACTTGAAGCCCGTCTCCGGGTCGGTGATGACCGCGAAAGGCGTCACCTCCGCGCCGGTGCCCGACGACGTCGGGATGCACACGAGCTTCGCCCGGCCGCCGAGCTCCGGGAACTTGTACGCGCGCTTGCGCACGTCGAAGAACTTCTCGCGCATGTCGGAGAACTCGATCTCCGGGTGCTCGTAGCGCAGCCACATGACCTTGGCGGCGTCCATCGGCGAGCCGCCGCCGATCGCGATGATCGTGTCCGGCTCGAAGTCGCGCATCGACTCCGCGCCGCGGTTCACGGTGCCGACGCTCGGCTCCGGCTCGACCGCGTCGATGATCTGGATCGCGACCTTCTCCTCGCGGCGGGCGAGGACGTCGAGCACCCGGTCGACGACGCCGATGCGGCTCATGACCTTGTCGGTGACGATCGTGACGCGGTGCACGTCGCGCATCTGCGCGAGGTACTGGATCGAGTTCGGCTCGAAGTACGTCTTGGCGGGCACCTTGAACCACTGCATGTTGTTGTTGCGCCGCCCGATCCGCTTGACGTTGATGAGGTTGACCGCCGACACGTTGTTCGACACCGAGTTCGCGCCGTAGCTGCCGCAGCCGAGGGTGAGCGACGGGAGCAGCGCGTTGTAGATGTCACCGATCCCGCCGAGCGACGTCGGGCTGTTCCACAGCACGCGCACGGCCTTGACGCGCGACCCGTACCGCTCGACGAGCTCCTCGTCGGACGTGTGGATCGCGGCCGAGTGGCCCAGGCCGTCGAGCTCGACCATGCGCTCCGCGAGGCGGACGCCGTGCTCGGTGTCGCGGGCCCGCAGGACGGCCAGGACGGGCGTGAGCTTCTCGCGGCTCAGCGGCTCGTCGGGTCCGACGTCGTCGATCTCGGCGAGGATGATCGACGTGTCGTCGGGGACCTCGAACCCGGCCTCGCGCGCGATCCACACGGGCGACTTGCCCACGACCTTCGGGTTGAGCTTCGCGCCGGCGCAGTTCGTGCCGTTCGCCTCGACACCGAAGATGAGGCGCTCGAGCATCGCCTTCTCGGCGGGCGTCACGCGGTAGGCGTGCAGGCGGGCCAGCTCGCGCATCGCGTCGTCGTAGATCACGTCGTCGAGGATGAGCGCCTGCTCCGACGCGCAGACCATGCCGTTGTCGAACGCCTTCGACATGACGACGTCGTTGATCGCGCGACCGAGGTCGGCGCTCTTCTCCACGTAGGCCGGGACGTTGCCCGCGCCGACCCCGAGCGCCGGCTTGCCGGCCGAGTAGGCCGCACGGACCATGCCGTTGCCGCCCGTCGCGAGGATGAGCGCGACGCCCGGGTGGTGCATGAGCGTGTTGGTCGCCTCGATCGACGGGTGCTCGACCCACTGGATGCAGTCGTCGGGCGCGCCGGCCGCGACCGCGGCGTCGCGCACGATGCGGGCGGCCTCGACCGAGGAGCGCTGCGCGCTCGGGTGGAACGCGAACACCACGGGGTTGCGCGTCTTGAGCGCGATGAGCGACTTGAAGATGGTCGTCGACGTCGGGTTCGTCACCGGCGTCACGGCGCACACGACGCCGACGGGCTCGGCGATCTCGACGACGCCCGTGAGCTCGTCGCGACCGATGACGCCGACCGTCTTGAGGTTGGCCATCGAGTTGGGCACGTGCTCGCACGCGAAGATGTTCTTCGTCGCCTTGTCCTCGAAGACGCCGCGCCCGGTCTCGGCGACGGCCATCTGCGCGAGGTGGCCGTGCTGGTGCAGGCCGGCGACGGACGCCTTGAGGACGATCCGGTCGACGTCCTCCTGCGTGAGGCTCATGTACTGGTCGAGAGCCTTGCGGGCCCGCTCGACGAGGACGTCGATCTCGTGCGTCGTGCGGGTGTCCTCGGTGCGGTTCTCGACCTTCGTGCTCGCGCTCTTCGCGCTCATGCGTCCCCTCCGGTGCCCGGCCTGGCCGGGCGTCGGCCGCGGGTGTGCCGGGGCCGGGATGCCCCGGCTCCTTCGGCGGTCTCTCTACTTGTGAAGGTTTTCACAAGCCGCGCGTGCCCACAAGGGTCCGGCCCCGATGCGGGCCGAAGGTCCCCGCCCTCTCGTGACCTCCGCACCACCGCCCGCGCGCCGTAGGGTGGGTGACCATGACCGCCGAGCAGACGACGCGCCCCTCGCCCGCGACCGAGAGCCGCGCCGCGACCGACCGACCGGACGGCACCCCCCACGACCCGTACCTCTGGCTCGAGGACGTGGAGGGCGACGAGGCGCTGGCCTGGGTCCGCGCCCGCAACGCCGAGGTCGCCGACACGCTCGAGACCGCCGACGAGTTCGCCGCGACCGAGCGCGCGATCCGCGAGGTGCTCGACTCCGACGCCAAGATCCCCGAGGTCTCGAAGATCGGCGACCGGTACTACAACTTCTGGCGGGACGCGCAGCACGAGCGCGGCGTCTGGCGGCGCACGACGCTCGAGTCCTACCGCACCGACGACCCGGAGTGGGAGACCGTGCTCGACCTCGACGCGCTCGCCGCGACCGAGGGCGAGTCGTGGGTCTGGCACGGCGCGAGCGTCCTGCGCCCGACGCCGGAGCAGCTCGCCGCGGGCGAGCCCTGGCGGCACGCGCTCGTCGAGCTCTCCCCCGGCGGCTCCGACGCCGACGTCACGCGCGAGTTCGACCTCGTCGAGAAGCGGTTCGTCGCGCCGGAGGACGGCGGCTTCCACCGCGCCGAGGCCAAGGGCTCGCTCGGCTGGATCGACGCCGACACCGTCTACGTCTTCACCGACTTCGGGGAGGGCACGCTCACGCCGTCCGGATACCCGCGCGTGGTCAAGCGCTGGACGCGCGGCACCCCGCTCGACGCCGCGGTGACCGTCTACGAGGGCACCGACGAGGACATGTACATCTCCGCCTGGCGCTCCCACACGCCCGGGTTCGAGCGCGACTTCGTGCACCGCTCCAAGGCGTTCTACTCCGACGAGCTCTACCTCGCCGAGCGCACCGGCACGCCCGAGCAGCGCCTGACGAAGATCGACGTGCCCGACTCCGCCGAGGTCGGCGTGCGGCGCGAGTGGCTGCTGGTCGAGCTGCGCGACGACTGGACGGTCGGGGGCGCCACGTACCGCGCCGGGTCGCTCCTCGCGGCCCGGTTCGACGACTTCCTCGCCGGCGACCGCGGCTTCACCGTGCTCTTCGAGCCCACCGCGACGACGTCGCTCGCCGGCGCCACGTGGACGCGCCACCACCTCGTCGTCAACGTGCTCGACGACGTGAAGAACCGGTTGCACGTGCTGACGCCGCCCGACGCCGCCGCTCCCGGGGACGCCGGGGCCGCCGTCGGGCAGGAGACCGCGGACGCGCCGTGGGTGCGCTCGGAGATCCCGGGCCTGCCCACGCTGGGCACGGTCGCCGTCGGGGCGGTCGACCCCGTCGACACCGACGACCTCTGGCTCGTCACGACCGACTACCTCACGCCGACGACGCTCTCGCTCCTGGCGCTCGGCGAGCACCCCGGCGACGCGGGCGCGCCCGAGGTCGTCAAGTCCAACCCGGCGTTCTTCGACGCCGACGGCATGACCGTCGCGCAGCACTTCGCCACGTCCGACGACGGCACGCGCGTGCCGTACTTCGTCGTGGGCCGCGCGGACCTCGTCGCGGGGGCGGGCGACGGCGGCACGGGAACCGGCGCCGGCACCGCGCCCACGCTGCTGTACGGGTACGGCGGCTTCGAGATCTCGCTCACGCCGGCGTACTCCGGCGCGCTCGGCCGCGCGTGGCTCGCGCGGGGCGGCGTCTACGTCGTCGCCAACATCCGCGGCGGCGGCGAGTACGGTCCCGCGTGGCACCAGGCCGCGCTCAAGGCGAACCGCCACCGCGCCTACGAGGACTTCGCCGCCGTCGCGCGCGACCTCGTCGCCCGCGGGATCACCACGCCCGGGCACCTCGGGATGGAGGGCCGCTCCAACGGCGGCCTGCTCGCCGGCAACATGCTCACGCAGTACCCCGAGCTGTTCGGCGCCGTGATCGTCGGCGTGCCGCTGCTCGACATGCGCCGCTACACGAAGCTCCTCGCCGGGGCGTCGTGGGCGGCGGAGTACGGCGACCCGGACGACCCCGAGCAGTGGGAGTTCATCCGCACGTTCTCGCCGTACCACCTGTTCGACGCCGAGCGCGACTACCCGCCCGTGCTGTTCACGACGTCGACGAAGGACGACCGCGTCCACCCGGGCCACGCGCGCAAGCTCGCCGCGAAGATGCTCGGCGAGGGCAAGGACGTCACGTACTACGAGAACATCGAGGGCGGCCACGGCGGCGCCGCGAACAACGCCCAGGCCGCGCACATGGCCGCGGTGCACTACCGCTTCCTCGCCGAGCGCCTCGGCTGACCCGGCGCTCCTGCCGGGCCGAGCAGGTGGTCCTGGCGCGTCGGCGAGGCCGGACGCGCCAGGACGACCTGGTCGGCGAGGTGCGGGCGGCCCTCAGGAGTGGGGCACCGTCGCGGTGATGAGGGTGCCGTCCTCGCGGCGGTTGCCGGAGAGCGCGCGCAGGCTCGGGCGGCCCGGCCTCACGGGGCCCTGGCCGTCGAGCGCGACGCGCGCGACCTCGCCCGGGACGACCTTCACCTGCTCGCCGCGCACGACGACCTGCGCGCCGTCGCCGGTCTCGGCGTCGAGCTCGATCGCGTCGGGCAGCACGGTGACGCGCAGCCGCGAGCCGCGCCACTGCACGCGGAACGTGAGCGACTCCCACTCCTGGGGCAGGCGCGGGTCGAACGTGAGGTCGCCCTCGGAGTCGCGCATGCCGCCGAACCCGTACGCGAGCGCGGACCACGTGCCGCCCGCGGACGCGACGTGCACGCCGTCGGCGGCGTTGGCGTGGAGGTTCGCGAGGTCGACGTAGATCGACGACACGAAGTAGTCGAGCGCGAGCTCGTGGTACCCGACCTCCGCCGCGACGATCGACTGCACGACGCCGGACAGCGTCGAGTCGCCCGTGGTCAACGGGTCGTAGTACTCGAAGTCGGCGAGCTTCTCCTCGGGGCTGAAGTGCTGCCCCTGGAGGAACAGCGCGAGCACGACGTCCGCCTGCTTGAGCACCTGGTAGCGGTAGATGACGAGCGGGTGGTAGTGCAGCAGGAGGGGGCGCTTGTCCTCGGGCGTGTGCGCGAGGTCCCAGATCTCGCGCTCGAGGAAGTGCGAGTCCTGCGGGTGGATCCCGATGCTCTCGGCGTACGGGATCGACATGTGGTCGGCGGCGCGGACCCACTCCGCGGCCTCGTACGCACCCAGCGAGAGCCGGTCCACGAGGCGCGCGTAGTCCTCGGGGTGGTCGGCCTTCATGCGCTCGACGACGTACGCCGCGGCCCGCAGGTTGAAGCGGGCCATGACGTTCGTGAAGAGGTTGTCGTTGACGACCGTCGTGTACTCGTCCGGCCCGGTGACGCCGTGGATGTGGAAGTTGTCGTCGCCGTTGGCGCGCCAGAAGCCGAGGTCCTCCCACATGCGCGCGGTCTCGACGAGGATGTCCGCGGCCTCGCGGCGCAGGAAGTCCTCGTCGCCGGTCGCGCGCACGTACTGCACGAGCGCGTAGCTGACGTCGGCGTCGATGTGGTACTGCGCGGTCCCGGCCGCGTAGTAGGCGGACGCCTCCTCGCCGTTGATCGTGCGCCAGGGGAAGAGCGCGCCCTTCTGCGACAGCTCCGCGGCGCGGCGGCGGGCGGCGTCGAGCATCTGGTAGCGGAAGCGCAGCGCGTTGCGCGCGTACCGCGGGCTCGTGTAGGTGAGGAACGGCAGGACGTAGATCTCGGTGTCCCAGAAGTAGTGCCCGCTGTACCCGGAGCCGGTGAGCCCCTTCGCGGGGACGCCGTTGCCCTCGGCCCGCGCGGTCGCCTGCGCGAGCTGGAACAGGTTCCACCGCACGGCCTGCTGGATGCCCGGCTGGCCGGGGATCTCGACGTCGGAGCGGGCCCAGAAGTCGTCGAGCCACTCGCGCTGGAGCGCGAGCTGGGCCTCGACGCCGGACTCGCGCGCACGGTCGAGCGTGCGCCGGCAGCGGTCGACGAGCTCGCGCGGCGGCACGCCGCGCGACGTGTGGTACGCGACGAGCTTGGTCAGCCGGATCGGCCGTCCCGGCTCGGCCTGCACGCGGAACACGTGCTTCGCCAGGTCCTCGTCGGCGAGCGTGCGCACGTCCCACTCGTTCTCGGTCTCGAGCACGTGCTCGGCCGCGACGGCGAGCGTCATGCCGGAGTTGGTGCAGCGGTAGGAGAGCACGAGGCGGTCGTCGTCGCCGAACTGCGTCTGCGGCTGCAGGACGCGCCCCGTGAACTGGTTCGTCTTGCGCGGGTCGAAGCCCTCCCCGAGCGACGCGGACCGCACGTGGTACTCGTCCTGACCGTCCTGGCGGTTGAGGATCTGGGACGAGATCGCGACGGGGGCGGCGGCGTCGAGGAGCGTGACCTCGAACGTCATGACGGCGAGGTGGCGCTCGACGAACGACACCATGCGCTGCGAGCGGATCTGCACGCGCTTGCCCGACGGCGTGCGCCACAGCAGCTCGCGCCGCAGGACGCCGTCGCGCAGGTCGAGCGAGCGCTCGTAGTCGATGAGGTCCGCGACGGGCAGCAGGAGCGGCTCGTCGTCCACGTAGAGGCGGATGACCTTCGCGTCCGGGACGTTGACGATCGTCTGCCCGACGCGCGCGAAGCCGTACGCCTCCTCCGCGTGCCGGATCGGCCACGTCTCGTGGAAGCCGTTGATGAACGTGCCGTGCGAGTGGGACTCGCGGCCCTCCTCGACGTTGCCGCGCATGCCGAGGTAGCCGTTCGCGACGGCGAACAGCGTCTCGGTCACGCCGAGGTCCTCCGCGGAGAACTGCGACTCGACGAGCCGCCACGGCTCGGCCGGGAAGCGCAGGCGGTCGACGGTGCTGCGCTCGTCGGCGGTGCGGCGGATCACGCGCCCGCCTCCTCGTCGGCACGGGCGGTCACGGCGGGGAGGGCGGCGTCGGCGGTCGCGGCGCGCGGGCGGTCGAGCACCGTCGCGTCGAGGTCACCGAGGTCGGCCACGACGACGTCGGCCCCGTGCGCGCGCAGCGCGTCCGCGCCCACGCCGCGGTCGACGCCGAGCACGAGCCCGAACCCGCCGGCCGCGCCGGCCTGAACGCCCGAGATCGCGTCCTCCACCACGACGGCCTCCGCGGCGGGCACGTCGAGCAGCTGGGCCGCGTACAGGTACGTGTCCGGTGCGGGCTTGCCGGCGACGTGCTCGCGCGCCGCGACGTTCCCGTCCACGACGACGGCGAACCGGTGCGTGAGCCCGGCCGCCGCGAGGACGGCGGGCGTGTTGCGCGACGACGACACGACGGCGACCGCGGCACCCGCCGCCGTCACGGCGTCGAGGAACCGGACCGATCCCGGGTAGGGCGCGATGCCCTCCTCGGCGAACATGCGGTTGACGATCTCGTCCTTGCGGTTGCCGAGCGCGCACACCGTGGACTCCCCCGGCGCGTCCGTCACCTCGCCGCGCGGCAGCGTGACGCCCCGCGACGCGAGGAACGTCGCGACGCCGTCGTAGCGCGGCTTCCCGTCGATCGACGCGAAGTAGTCCGCGGCGGTGTACGGGGCCAGGCCGTGCGCGACGCAGTAGGGCGCGAACAGCCGTTCCCAGGCGCGCATGTGGAGCTCGGCGGTCGGCGTGAGCACGCCGTCGAGGTCGAACAGCACGGCTCGCAGGACGGGCATGGAGATCCTTCGCGGTGGGGGGACGAGGGTCTGCGCCCGGTCGCTCCCGCGCCGTCCGGAGGCCGCGGGACGGCCGTCCGCACGTCGCCGTCGTGACCGTCGCGCGAGGTCAAGCGTACGCACCCGGAGCCGTGCGCGGAAAGCGCTCAGGGCGTGTCCGGGCGACGCTCAGGCGTGGGCGCGCTCGGCCAGCACGTCGGCGACGCGACCGAGGTTCGCGAGCAGCGCGCGGTGCTCGTCGGGCGTGCCGGCGACCCCGCGACCGGGGCCGCCGCTGGACCGCGGCGCGCCGAGGAGCGTCACGTCGTCGAGCGCGGACGGCTCGAGCCCGATGCGGCGCCACGGCACGCTGACGAGGTCGGCGAGCTCACCGAGCGCCGGCCCGGCGCACTGGGAGACCTTCGCGGGCGGCAGCGCGGCCCAGAGGCGCACGCCGCGCTCGACCGCGCGCGCGACCGTCTCCCACGACCGCTCGTCCCACGCGCCGAGCGTCAGGCCGACCGCGTCGGCGCCCGCGAGGACGACGGGCGCGACGCCCACCCAGGCGGGGCCCACGTGGACGACCGTCGACGCGGACGCGGCGCGCGCGGCGTCGAGCACCGGGCGCAGCCCGTCCACGAGGTCCGGGCCCGGGACCGCACGCAGGCGCGAGTACCCCGAGAACGTGGGCAGCACGCCCGCCCCCACCTGCCCGAGCAGCGGCTCGTCCACCTGCACGACGACGTCCGCGCCCGGGACCTGGCGGCGCACCTGCGCGACGTGCTCGGCCACGCCCGCGGCGAGCGCCTCGACGACCTCGTGCACCGCGCCGCGGTCGGACAGGACGCGGTCGCCGCGCGCCAGGTAGACCTCCGCGGCGAGCGTCCACGGACCGGTGACCGTCACGGCGAGCGGCCCCGCGTACCCGGCGCCCGCGATGGCGAGCGCCTCCACGTCCTCGCGCAGGTACGCCTCCGCCCGCCGCAGCTCGGCGCCGCCGTGGTCGGCGAGCTTCCAGCCGTGCGGGCCGAGCTCGACGGGCAGCCCCGGCAGGAGCGCCGTCGTGCGGCCCGTCGCGTCGGCACCGGGCCCGCGGCCCGGGAGCTGGACGAGGAACGGCACGCCCCGCACGCCCGTCGGCACGTCGGCGAGGTCGCCGAGCACCGTGAGCTGGGCCTCGAGGACGTCCGTGCCCTCGTCGCCGGGCCACGGCCCGAGCCCGCTCACCGCGGTCATGCCGCACCCCCGCGCGCCACCTCGCGCGGGAGACCGCGCACCTCGTCACGAACCACGTGCCGTCCACCTCTCTCCAGGAGCACACCGGAACATCGAGCCGTGCCGTGGCCCCGCCGGGGTCCGGGGGCCGCGCGGCCGTCCCGCGGAAGGACCCCGCCATGGGCACGCACGAGAACAAGGCCGCCGCCGTCGCCGTGCACACGCACGCGATCCCGGGCAACCACGCCGACGCCGTCGCGGCGCTGCTCGCGCCGGGCTTCCGCAACCACGACGCCGCACCGGGCGGCGACGGGGGCGACGAGGGCCTCGTCGCGACCATGCACTGGTACGCGGACGCGTTCGAGGACCAGCGCGTCGAGGTGCTGCACGCGGTCGCGGAGGGCGACCTCGTGGCGCTGCACGTCGAGCTCAGCGCCCGGCACACCGGCTACTTCCGCGGCGTCGCGCCGACGGGCCGCCGGTTCCGCGTGCGCGAGATGCACGTGCTGCGGTTCGCCGAGGGGCGCGCGGCCGAGCACTGGTGCGTGCGCGACGAGTCGGCGCTCGTGCGGGCGCTCGCTCACCCGGCGGCCGTCGGCGTGGGCTGAGCGCCCCGTGCGCCCGGCGCACCGGGGCCGAACGCAGCACGGCCGGCCCGGTACGCCCGGTCGACCGTGCCCTGCCCGAGCACGCGCGTCCCGGCGTAGACGACGAGCGACTGCCCGGCCGCGACGCCCCGCAGCGGCGTGCCCGTGAGCTCGACCTCGATCGACCCGCCGGGGACGCTGCGCACGCGCGCGGGGACCGGTGCGCCGTGCGCCCGGACCTGCACCTCGACGTCGGCCGGCTCGCCCGCGGGCGGGCACGCGTCGTCGAACCAGACGGCGGACCCCGCCTCGATCCGGTCGACGCTGAGCAGCTCGGCCGGTCCGACGACCACCCGGTTGCTCGCGGGCTGGACGTCGAGCACGTACCGGGGGCGGCCGTCGGGCGCGGGCCGGTCGATGCCGAGACCCTTGCGCTGGCCGACCGTGTAGGCGTAGGCGCCGTCGTGCTCGCCGAGCACCGCGCCGTCCGCGTCGACGATCTCCCCCGGCCGCGCGCCCAGGCGCGCGCGCAGGAAGCCCTGGGTGTCGCCGTCGGCGACGAAGCAGATGTCGTAGGAGTCCGGCTTCGCGGAGACCGACAGGCCGCGCCGCGCCGCCTCCGCGCGGACCTCGTCCTTCGACGCGAAGCCGCCGAGCGGGAAGACCGCCCGCGCGAGACGCTCAGGACCCATGACCGCGAGGACGTAGGACTGGTCCTTCGCCGTGTTCGGAGAGCGGTGCAGCTCGTGGACCGTGCGCGTCCCGCCCGGGGCGGACGCGTCGGGGACCTCGCGCGTCTCGACGCGCGCGTAGTGGCCCGTCGCGACGGCGTCGAACCCCAGCGCGGTCGCCTTGTCGAGCAGCGCCTCGAACTTGATGTGCTCGTTGCAGCGCACGCACGGGTTGGGCGTGCGCCCGGCCTCGTACTCCGCGAGGAAGTCGGCCACGACCGTGTCCTCGAACCGCTCGGAGAGGTCCCACACGTAGTACGGGATGCCCAGCACGTCGGCAGCGCGCCGCGCGTCCCCCGCGTCCTCGATCGAGCAGCACCCGCGCGAGCCGGTGCGGAACTGGTCGCGGTCGCGCGAGAGCGCCATGTGCACGCCGACCACCTCGTGCCCGGCCTCGACCGCGAGCGCCGCGGCGACGGCCGAGTCGACGCCGCCCGACATGGCGGCCAGGACCCTCACGCGGCACCCCCCGCGCGGCTCGCGACGCGCGTGCGCGCCGGGCTCGACGCGAGGCCCGCGGCCCGAGCGCGCTCGACCGCCCGGGGCAGGGCGTCGAGGAGGCGCGCGACGTCGTCGCGCGTGGACGTGACGCCGAGCGAGAAGCGGAGCGCGCCCCGCGCGTCGGCCTCGGGCACGCCCATCGCGAGCAGGACGTGCGACGGCTGCGGCACGCCGGCCTGGCACGCCGACCCGGTCGAGGCCTGCACGCCCGCGGAGTCGAGCAGGTAGAGCAGGGAGTCGCCCTCGGCACCGGGGAAGGTGAAGTGCGCGTTGCCGGGAAGCCGGACGACGTCGTCGTGCGCGCCGGGCTCGGGTCCGCTGAGCACCGCGTCCGGGACGCGCTCGCGCACGCCCGCGACGAGCTCGTCGCGCAGCGCGGCGAGGTGCGCGGCCCGCTCGGCCCGGTGCGCGACCGCCTCGGTGACCGCGACGCCGAACGCGCGGATCGCGGGGGCGTCGAGCGTCCCCGAGCGCACGCCGCGCTCCTGCCCCCCGCCGTGCAGCACGGGCGTGAGCGGGGCGTCGCGCCGCGCGAGGAGCGCGCCGACCCCGACGGGCCCGCCGACCTTGTGGCCCGACACCGTCATCGCGTCGAGCCCGCTCGCGGCGAAGTCGACGGGCACCTGCCCGACGGCCTGCACGGCGTCGGAGTGCACCGGGATGCCGTGCGGACGCGCGAGCTGCACGACCTCCGGCACGGGCTGCAGCGTCCCCACCTCGTTGTTCGCCCACATGACGGAGATCAGGGCGATCTCGTCGGCGTGCTCCGCGATCTCGGCCCGCAGGGCGTCGAGGTCCACGCGCCCCTCGGCGTCCACGGGCAGCAGGACGATCTCGGCGCCCGCGTGCTCCGCCATCCAGAACGCGGGGTCGAGCACCGCGTGGTGCTCGACGGCGGACACCACGATGCGCCGACGGCGCGGGTCGGTGGTCCGGCGGCCCCAGAACAGGCCCTTGACCGCGAGGTTGTCGGCCTCGGTGCCGCCTGCCGTGAAGACGACCTCGCTCGGGCGGGCGCCGAGCGCGGCCGCCACCGACTCGCGCGCCTCCTCGACCGTGCGCCGCGCGGCCCGGCCCGCGGCGTGCAGCGACGACGGGTTGCCCGTACGGGTCAGCTCGTCGACGAACGCGTCGCGCGCCGCCGGGGACAGCGGCGTCGTGGCGGCGTGGTCGAGGTAGGCCGTCACGGGGACGGGGGCCGGCCCACCGGGCGCACCGGGGCCGACGCCGGTCACGGGGCCGGGAGCAGGGGTCACGGTCACCCAGTCTACGAACCGCGGGGCGACGCTCGCGGTCCGAGGGGTGGGCGGCGCTGGACATCCCGGTGGAAAGCGCTAGGTTGTGGGACATCTACGCCCGGCCGTCGCCGGGCGCTCGCCCGGTCGCAGGACCGCCGTCGCGCGCCACACGTCGCCGCGGGACGGGAACGTGCCGCGGGCGGGACCGCCAGCCACCGACAGGGGAAGTGGCCTCTCGATGCCCGAGGACGTCGCGCCGCCCGCCGTCGAGACCACCGGGGACGTCCCGGTCGCCTCCGGCGGCCGACGCCTGCTCTGGGCCGACCTGCCGCTCGCGCTGCGCGACGAGCTGGAGGCCGTCGCCGGGGGCAGGGTCGTGCACGAGCGCTCGGTCCCGGCCGGGTTCAGCCCGGGCCTCGCGTCCGTCCTCACGCTCGACGACGGCAGCCACCTCTTCGTCAAGGCGGCCCGGACCGCCGACGAGCCCGTGGCCGCCGACCTGCACCGCGCCGAGGCGAAGGTCGCGACGCGGCTGCCGCGCGCCGTCCCCGCACCACGCTTCGCCTGGGGGCACGGCGACGGCGACTGGGTCGCGCTCGCGTACGAGGCGGTCGACGGGCGCTCGCCCGGCACGCCGTGGGACCCGCACGAGCTCGACCGCGTGCTCGCCGCGCTCGTCCGGGTCGCGTCCGTGCCCGGGGCACGGGCCATGCGCCTGCCGCCCACCGGCCCGGACTTCGCCGGCATGGCCACGGGCTGGCGCGCCCTGCGGGCCGACCCGGACCCCGGCCTGGCCGCGCTCGTGCCCTGGGCGGCGGCGCACCTCGACGCGCTCGCGGAGGCCGAGCGCGGCGCGCTCGTCGCGTGCGAGGGCGAGTCGTTCGTGCACGGCGACCTGCGCGCCGACAACGTGCTGCTGACCCCGGAGAAGGTCTACCTCGTGGACTGGCCGTACGCGTCGCGCGGTGCGGCGTGGCTCGACCTGGCGATGCTCCTGCCGAGCGTCGTCATGCAGGGCGTCCGGGACGTGTGCGAGCCCGTCACGGTGAGCGCCGACCCGGCTCGACGCGCGCGCGGGGGCGCCTGGGCGGCCGCGACGTTCGCCGCGCACCCGCTCGGCCAGGACGTGCACCCCACGGACCTGCGTGCCGTCGTCGCGGGGATCGCCGGGTACTTCCTGCACTCCGCGCGGCAGCCCGCGATCCCGACCATCCCCCGCCTGCGACCGTTCCAGCGCGCCCAGGGCGTCGCGGCCGTCGCGTGGCTGGAGCACCTGGGGCTCTGAGCGCGCGGGCCCCGGCGCCGCCGTGGCGCCGGGGCCCGGGCGTCAGTCCTGCCAGACCTGCACCACCGCGGGCCGCGGCCCGGCGAAGGCTCCCGGGGGCACCGGAGCCCCCGGGGTCAGGTAGTCCGGGAAGGACGACACCTGGGCGTCGAACGTGCCGTCCTCCCCGGGGTGCTGCACCGCGACGTAGACCATGCGGTCCGTCGAGTCGACGAGCGGCCCGCACGTCTCGGCGCCGCGCGGTACCGAGAGGAACTGCTCGACCCTCCCGCGCTCGCGGCCGTCGAGCGTGACCTTGAACAGCCCGTCGCACTTCTGGATCGTGCTCGGCTGGCCGTCGGTCGAGATCCACAGGTTGCCCTCGGCGTCGAACGCGAGGTTGTCCGGGCACGAGATCGGGGAGACCTTCTCCCTCGGGTAGCCCGAGAAGTAGGTGGAGGGGTTCGTCGCGGGGTCGCCCGCGACGAGCAGGAGGTTCCAGCGGAACGTCAGCGCCGCGGCGTCGTCGCGGTCCTCGACGATCTCCACCACGTGCCCGTCGCGGTTCGTGGTGCGCGGGTTCGGCTCGGTCGCGCCCTCGGCTGCGCCCGGGCCGCGCGAGGTGTTGTTCGTGCACGCGACGTACACGCGGCCCGTGACGGGGTTGGGCTCGACGTCCTCGGGGCGGTCCATCTTCGTCGCCCCGACCTTGTCGGCCGCGACGCGGGTGTAGACGAGCACCTCCTCGACGCTCATGCCCGGGACGGCGCTGCGCCCGTCGACGACGAGCGGCAGCCACTCGCCGCGGCCGTCGAACGCGCCGTCGGACGGCACCGCGCCCGACCCGTCGATCTCGGACGCCGGCGAGTCGCCGCGGAACCGCGCGACGTACAGCGAGCCCTCGGTGAGCAGCGTCTTGTTGTGGCGGCGGGCGCCCTCGCTGTTCCCCGGGCGCATCGTGCGCGAGGAGACGAACTTGTACACGTAGTCGAAGCGCTCGTCGTCGCCCATGTACGCGACCGCGTTCCCGCGGCGCGACAGGATGACGTTGGCGCCCTCGTGCTTGAACCGGCCGAGCGCGGTGTGCTTCACCGGCGGCTCGTCGGGCGCGTACGGGTCGATCTCGACGATCCAGCCGAACCGGTTCGGCTCGTTCTCGTACCCGGGGTTGCGGGCGTCGAAGCGCGGGTCGTCGAGCTCCCAGCCGTACCCCGTCGCGGCGTCGCGCAGGCCGTAGCGGGCGTCGTGGCCCGTGCCCGACGTGCGGAAGTACCCGTTGTAGTTCTCCTCGCCCGAGAGCACCGTGCCCCACGGCGTGGTGCCGCCCGCGCAGTTGTTGAGGGTGCCGAGCACGCGCGTCCCCGACGGGTCGGCGACGGTCCTGACGAGGTCGGACCCCGCGACCGGCCCGGTGAGGCGGAACTCGGTCCCGAGGTGCACGCGGCGGTTGTACCGGCTGTCCGCCACGTAGTCCCACGGCGTCCCGGTCCGACGACGACCCACCTCGACGACGGACATCCCGTGCGCCGCGCGCTCGATCGCCCGGCGGGTCGGGGCGTCGTACGAGGCGTCGAACATGATGGCGGGGTTCGTGTACTCGTGGTTCGCGACGAGCAGCCCGCGCGTCCCGCGGCCCGGCCCCTTCCCCGCGCCGCGGCCGCCGGCGAGGGCGTGCTGGCGCTCGAACGGCAGGATGTCGAGGTAGTCGTTGTTGTAGCCGAACTGCCGCGCCTGCTGCTCCGGGGTCTGGCGCGAGACGTCGAACGGCGCACCGCCGCGCAGGATCGGGTCGCCCCAGCGGATCACCGGGCGCCACCGGTAGCCCTCCGGGACGACGAGCGCGTCCCGCGTGGCGGGCTGGGGCGAGATCGCGCCGAACGCGAGGCCCTTCTGCGGGCGGCCACCGCCGTGGCCGCCGTGCGCCGCGACGCCCTGGGCGGCGGCGGACGGCGCGGTGACCGTCTGCGCGCCGAGCACGACGGCCGCGGCTCCCACCGCGAGCCCGCCGAGCAGCGCGCGGCGCGACAGCGCGCCGGCGACGACGTCGCGGAACGTCTCGTTCGCGCTCTCGTTGGGGACCGGGTGCGAGCACGCGTCCGCGCACTTCAGCCGGCAGGTGACGGGGCTGCGCTTGCCGCGCGCGTGCGGCGCGACGGAGAGCAGGGGGCGATGCTCGGGGACAGGCGTGATCGTCATCGGTCGTCTCCACGGGTCGGGGGGCCTCCCCGTCACCGGGGAGTCGGCCCGACGCTAGGAACGATCGGTGACCGGCCGGTCACCGCCCGGAGGACACCGGGTGAACTCTCGGCGCCGACCGGGCGGTCAGCCCTGCGACGCCCGGTGCTCCCGCAGCACCTCGGCCGCCTGCGGCAGCACGTCCGCGAGGTCGCCCACGACCGCGAAGTCCGAGATCTCGAACAGCGGGCACTCCGGGTCGTTGTTCACCGCGACGATCACCTGCGACGCCTGCATGCCGCCGCGGTGGTGCGGGGCGCCGGAGATGCCCGCGCCGATGTACACGCGCGGTGCCACGGTGACGCCCGTCTGCCCGACGAACTGGTCGTGCCAGCCCTCGTAGACCGCGTCGCGCGTCGCGCCCACGGCGGCGCCCAGCGCGTCGGCGAGCTCGACCACGGGGCCGAAGTCGCCGTTCGTGCCCCGGCCCCCCGCCACGACGATCGCGGCCTCCCCGAGCGCGGGACGGCCCGCGCCCGCGGACGCGTCGACCGTGCGGGACACGACGCGCGCCGCGGTCGCCGCGGGGGTCAGCTCGACGCGCAGCGCCTCGACCTCGGTCGCGACGGCGGCGTCCGCCGGCTGCGGCACGACCGAGTTCGCGCGGAGCGTCAGCACCGCCGGGTCGGTGAGGATCTCGCTGCGCACGTCCCACGAGCCCGCGAAGACGCGCTTGTCGGCCACGAGGTGGGTGCCGTCGTCGTGCAGCGCGGACGCGTCAATGACGAGACCGGCCCCCGTGAGGAACGCGAGGCGCGCCGCGGCCTCCTTGTTCGGGAACGACGACGTCAGCAGGACGGCGTCGGCGTGCGACGCGCGCGCGGCCGCCGCGAGGACCTCCGCGACGACGGGCGTCAGGTGCAGCGCGTCGCCGGTGACGACCTCGCCGCCCGACGACGGCTCGGCCTGGCGCACGAGCGCGACGCCGTGCGCGCCGAGCTGGGCGAGGACGCCGACGCTCGGCGCCTCGAGCGCGACGGCCTCCACGCGTCCCAGCGCGCGGCCGAGGGTGATCAGCTCCAGCACGGGCGACCGCAGCTCGGTGGCCGCGGAGTCGAGGAGGACGAGGACGGTACGGGCCCCGGGGGTGCTCATGTGCGGACGCCTCTCAGACCAGGTCGTTGCGGATGAGGAACTCGGCGAGGGCGCGGCCGCCCTCGCCCTTGTCGACGACGATCTCGGCATCGGGGCGCGGCGGCCGCGGCGACGCGTCGAGCACGCGCGTGCGGGCGCCCGCGTCGCCGACGAGCGCCGCGTCGACGCCGAGGTCGGCGAGGCTCCACGCCTCCACGGGGCGCGTGCGCGCCGCCATGATGAGCTTGAAGTTCGGCATGCGCGGGTCGTTCGCGTGGTCGGTCACCGACACGACGGCGGGGAGCGGCGCCTCGAGGACCTCCTCGACGCCGTCGAGCTCGCGCGTGACGCGGGCGGTGCGTGCGCCCGGCTCGCCCTCGACCTCGAGCTTCCCGGCGAGCGTGAGCTGCGGCAGCCCGAGCTCGGCCGACAGGAGCGCCGGGACGACGGAGCCCAGCCCGTCGAGCGCGGCCATGCCCGTCACGACGACGTCCACCGGGGCCTCGTCGGCGAGGCGGCGCACCGCGGCGGCGAGGACGCGTGCGGTGCCGAAGTAGTCGGAGCCCGCGATCGCGTCGTCGCTCACGCGCACCCCGCGGTCGGCACCGAGCTGGTAGGAGCGGCGCACGGCGCCGTCGGCGTCCGGCCCGGCGACGGTGAGCACGACCACCTCGCTGGTCTCGCGCTCCTCCTCGGGCAGCGCCTCCTTGAGGCGCAGCGCGGCCTCGACCGCGTTCTCGTCGAGCTCGTTGAGCGTGCCCTCGTCGGCCCGGCGCACCACGCGGCCGGCCTCGAAGCCCCGGTCGGCGTGGATGTCCGGGACGTACTTCACGGCGACGACGATCCGCATCGGCTGCTCTCCCTGTGCGCTGGGCGGTCGGCCGGAGAGGTACCCGGCCCGCTCCGCCGAAGCCTACCGGCGGGCGACCGGAGGAGCCGGTGACACCCGCCACAATGGACGGGTGCACGAGCCGTCGCCCGACCCGAGACCCGTCCCGCCGATCGCCCCCGGGAGCGTCGACCGGCACGCCCTCGTCCCACCGCTCGGGGTCCGCCTCGCCGGCGACGGCGTCGACGTCGCGGTGCTCGCGTCGCACGCGACCGCGGTCGAGCTGTGCCTCGTGGACGTGGTGGACGCGGCGCTCCCCGCGCACGACCCGGCGCGCTACCGCGAGCGCCGGGTCCCGCTCGCCGGCCCCGCCTACGGCGTGTGGCACGGCCACGTCCCGGGCGTCGGCGCCGGCCAGCGCTACGGCTTCCGCGTCCACGGGACGTGGGACCCCGCCGCCGGCCTGCGGCACAACCCCGCGAAGCTGCTCGTCGACCCGTACGCCCGGGGCCTCGCCGGCGACCTCGTGGACGACCCGGCGATCCGCGGCCAGGTCGGCGGCGACCCGTACGGCCCGCCGGACCCGCGCGACTCGCTGCCGTTCGTGCCTCACGCCGTCGTCGTCGCCGAGCCGACCGGGACGCTCGCTCCCCGCCCGCGCGTCCCGTGGCGCGACACCGTGGTCTACGAGGCGCACGTGCGCGGGCTCACGCAGCGTCTGGACGCGCTGCCCGAGCACCTGCGCGGCACGTACGCGGGCGTCGCGCACCCGGTGACGATCGAGCACCTGCAGAGCCTCGGCGTGACCACCGTCGAGCTCCTCCCGGTGCACGCGAACGTGCCGGAGCCGCACCTGCTCGCGAGCGGCCGCACGAACTACTGGGGCTACTCGACCCTCGGGTTCTTCGCGCCCCACGCCGCGTACGCCACGCGCGCCGCGCAGGAGGCCGGGCCGGGCGCCGTCCTCGACGAGGTGCGCGGCATGGTGCACCTGCTGCACGAGGCGGGGATCGAGGTGCTGCTCGACGTCGTGCACAACCACACGTGCGAGGGCGGGGCCGACGGGTACCACCTGTCGTGGCGCGGCCTCGACAACGCCGGGTACTACCTGCACGACGGCGGCTCCCCCGCGCGTCTCGCGGACGTCACCGGGACGGGCAACTCGCTCGACTTCCGGCGCCCCGCGGTCGTGCGGGCGGCGCTCGACTCGCTGCGGTACTGGGCCGAGGTCGTCGGGGTGGACGGGTTCCGGTTCGACCTCGCCGTCACGCTCGGCCGGGGCCCCACCGGGTTCGACCCGGACCACCCGTTCCTCGTCGCGCTCCAGACGGACCCGGTGCTGTGCGGGCTCAAGCTCGTCGCCGAGCCCTGGGACGTGGGCCCCGGCGGGTGGCGCACCGGACAGTTCCCGCCGCCGCTCGCCGAGTGGAACGACCGCTTCCGCGACGCCGCCCGCCAGTTCTGGCTCGCGGACGCGCGCGAGGCGTCGCACGGGCGGCCGGGCCACGGCGTCCGGGACCTCGCGACGCGCCTCGCGGGCTCGGCCGACCTGTTCGGCCGCTCGGACCCGCCGCTCGTGCGCGGCCCCGTCGCGTCCGTGAGCTACGTGACCGCGCACGACGGCTTCACGCTCGCCGACCTCGTCGCGTACGACCACAAGCACAACCTCGCGAACGGCGAGGACAACCGCGACGGGACCGACGACAACCGGTCCTGGAACCACGGGCTCGAGGGCCCGGTCGCGCCCGACGCCACCACGGGCCGGGGGCTCGCCGGCCCCGGCGTCGAGATCGCCCCGCTCCGGCGCCGCTCGATCCGCAACCTGCTCGCGACGCTCGTGCTCGCCGCGGGCACCCCGATGCTCACCGCGGGCGACGAGATGGGCCGCACCCAGCGCGGCAACAACAACGCCTACGTGCAGGACGACGAGACGTCGTGGGTCTCGTGGGACCTGTCCCCGTGGCGCAAGGACCTGCTGGCGACCGCCCGCCACCTCCTCGCCCTGCGGCGCGAGCACGCCGCGCTGCGCCCCGACGCGTTCTTCACCGGCCGCCCGCGCCCCGCGGCGCCGGACGGCCCCGGCGGTGCGGCCGCCGGCACGGCGGCGGGCGCGGCGGC
>QAPD01000047.1 GCA_003052455.1 Sphaerisporangium cinnabarinum
CGCGACCGCCCCGGGCGAGACCACGCCGTCGGGTGCCGCTGCGGCGACCGCGCCGGCCGCCGCCTCGGCAGCCGCGTCCGCTGCCGTGAGGATCGTGCCCGGCGCCGGGCGCGCGACAGCGCCCCGGGCCGTGCGCGCGGCGCGGTCCAGGCCGGCGGCGAGCGCCGCGCCCGAGACGCTCCGGTGCTCGGCGAGCTCGAGCGCGAGCCCGCGCAGGTACTCGCTGAGGATCACGCCGGAGTTGCCGCGGGCCCCGACGAGCGCCCCGCGCGCGAGACGTACGAGGAGGTCGCCCGCGCCACCCCCGGCCGCCGCCCCGGCAGGGAGCGCCCGGACGGCGTCGAGCAGCGTGAGGTACATGTTCGTGCCGGTGTCCGCGTCGGCCACGGGGAAGACGTTCACGCGGTCGAGCGACGCACGCGCCTGGGCGAGGGCGTGGACACCACCACGACCCCACGCGACGACGACGGCGGCGTCGACCACGTCGGCTCCGGGGCTCACGTCGGGACGGCTCCTCGTACGCTGGGGACGGCCCGGCCGCGCGCGGCGGGTCGGACGACCGGGCGGCCGTCGGGACCACGGTAGTCAACGCGGCCCGCGGTCGTGGGCGGAGGCGCCCCGGGTCCGGCGTGATCCGTGCGACGCGGACCCGGTTTGAGCTGAGGCCCTCGGATCGGCTACCCTGACGAGGTTGCCCGGGTGCTTCGCGCGCCCTCGACACCGTCGAGGAGCCGCCGAGGGACACCGGGCCGGACACCCTACAGACCATTCAGGACGTCGCGGCTGCGTGCGCGACGTGCACGACGATCAGGAGAAACCGTGGCTGCCAACTGCGACGTCTGCGGCAAGGGCCCGGGCTTCGGGCACAGCATCTCGCACTCCCACATCCGCACGAAGCGCCGCTGGAACCCGAACATCCAGCGCGTGCGCGCCGTGGTCGCGGGGACGCCCAAGCGCCTCAACGTGTGCACCTCGTGCCTCAAGGCCGGCAAGGTCACCCGCCCCGCCTGAGTCGCGCGACTCCTCCACGAGAGCGCCTGCCGGTCCCCGGCGGGCGCTCTCGTCGTCTGCGCGCCCGTCGAGCGGTCGCCCGACCTCCGGAGATCTCCTGAAGATCCGGACAAACGGGCTTGGTGTATCTCCGCCCGGGTGGCAGTCTTTGTACATGGTGACGGAACTGAGCGAGGTAACGATCCGCCCGGCCGGCCCCGCGGACGCGCGCGCCATCGCGGCCGTGCACATCGCGTCGTGGCGCGGCGCCTACGCCGGCATCGTGCCGGACGAGTATCTCGCCTCGCTCGACCACGACCAGCGCGAGAAGCACTGGGTCCAGAGCCTCGGCACCGCCGGCGCGCGCACGTGGCTCGCCGACGCCGACGGCCGCACCATCGGCTTCGCCACCCTCGGTCCCGGCCGCGACGAGGACGCCGAGCCCGGGGACCTGGAGATCTACGCCATCTACCTCGACCCCGAGTCCTGGGGGCGCGGTGTCGCGCGCGACCTGATGCGCACCATGCTCGGCGAGGTGGGACCGGGTACCACCGTGACGCTCTGGGTCCTCGAGGACGCCGAGCGCGCTCGCCGGTTCTACCGCCGGCACGGGTTCAGCCCGGACGGGGTCGAGCGCCGCGACGACATCGGCGGCAAGGACCTCACCGCGGTGCGCTACCGCCGGAGCTGACGCCCGCGCTCAGGCGCGGAAGTGGTCCCACCCCGACGACCGGCGCGGCACCGCGCCGTCCAGGCGCGCGCCCGGGCCGTCGTCGTCCGCCGGACGCACCGTGCCGAGCGGTCGGAACCCGGCAGGGAGCGGCGCCGTCGCGGGGAACGTGGCGAGCAGGCCGTGGTCCTCTCCCCCGGACAGGACCCACCCGTCGACCAGTCCCGCCCCGTCGCCCTCGCCCGCGAGCACGGCGGCCGCGTCACGCAGCCGGGAACGGTCGGCGTCGAGCGCGCCCGTGTCGAGGTCGACGACGACGCCGCTCGCCCGCGCGACCCGCCCCGCGTCGCGCAGCAGGCCGTCCGAGACGTCCATCATCGCCGTGGCCCCGGCGTCGGCCGCGACCGGGCCGGCGGCGAGCGGCGGGTCGGGGCGCAGGTAGGCGGCCACGAGCGCGTCGTCGACGTCCGGGCGACCGGCGTCGAGCAGCGCGAGCCCCGCGGCGGACCGTCCGAGGGTCCCGGCGAGCGCGACGACGTCGCCCGCACGGGCCCCGCCGCGCAGCACCGGCTCCCGGCCCTCCAGGTCCCCGTGGACGGTCACGGCGACCACGACCTGGTCCCCTCCGGACAGGTCGCCGCCGACGACCGCTGCCCCGAGCGGGCTGCACGCGTCGGCCAGCCCGCGCGCGAGCCCCGTGACCCAGTCGACCGGCAGGTCGCCCGGCATGACGAGCGAGACGACGAGCGCCGCGGGGCGCGCGCCCATGGACACCACGTCGGCGAGGTTCTGCACCGCCGCGCGCCGACCGACGTCGTACCCCGTCGACCAGCGCCGACGGAAGTGCCGGTCCTCGACGAGGACGTCCGTGGACACGACGTAGCGGCCGTCCGGAGCGGCGACGACCGCGCAGTCGTCCCCGGGCCCGACGAGCGTCGAGGGGGCCGTGGGCAGCAGGGGGAGGATCCGGGCGAGGAGCGCCTCCTCGGGCACGTCGCGGACCAGCAGGGGCGTCTCGCTCACGCGGCCACCCTAGTCGCCGCCCGGGCGGTCACGGGCACCTGTCGCGGGCCGCTACGGTGGTCGCGTGCTCGACGTCGTCCCTCCCCGCTCCCCCTCCACCCTCCCGGGGTCCCCCCGGCCGTCGGGGCGCCGGCTCGTGCGCGCCCTCGCGGTGCCCGCGCTGCTCGGCGTCGTGGCCGCCACCGCCGCGTGCGCGCCGCGCGTCGGCGTGCCCGTGGCGGACGACGCCCAGAACCCGCTGTGCGCGGACGTCGTGCTCGCGCTGCCCGACTCGCTGGGCGAGGACCTGCCGAAGGTCGGCACGACGAGCCAGGCCACGGCGGCGTGGGGCGAGCCGGGTGCCGCGGTGACGCTGCGGTGCGGCGTCGAGGTGCCCGGGCCCACGACGACGACGTGCCAGAGCGTCGTGTCCGAGGGGGGCAGCGTCGACTGGCTCGTCGTGGAGGACGAGGGCACGTGGTCGTTCACGACCTACGGGCGCGACCCCGCGGTGCAGGTCGTCGTCCCGCCCGCCGTGACGGAGGGGCACTCGACGTCGTTCATCGCGGACCTGGGCCGCGCGGTCATGGAGGTCCCGCAGACGCGCGCGTGCGTCGGGGCGGGCGACGCCGGCTGAGCCGGCGCCCGTCCCGAGGCGGGCCTCCGGCCCGTCTCCGGCGCGCTCAGCGCAGGCCGGTGGGCCGCTCGAGCGCGAGGGCGACGAGCTCGTCGATGAGGTCGGGGTAGCTGAGCCCCGACTTCTCCCACATGCGGGGGTACATCGAGAACGGCGTGAAGCCGGGCATGGTGTTGATCTCGTTGACGACGACCTGCTCGTCGGGCGTGACGAACACGTCGACGCGCGAGAGGCCCTCCGCGCCGACCGCCTCGAACGTGCGGACCGCGATCTCGCGCACGCGCTCGACGAGGTGCTCCGGCAGGTCCGCCGGGCACGACAGCTCGACCCCTGCCTCGTCGAGGTACTTGGCCTCGAAGTCGTAGAAGTCGTGCTGCTCGCCCGTGACGACGATCTCCCCCGGCAGGGACGCCCGGGGGCGCCCTCCCCCGCGGCCGCCGAGGACGGCGCACTCGATCTCTCGGCCGACGACGCCGGCCTCGACGACGACCTTCGGGTCGTGCTCCTGCGCCGCCGCGATCGCCGCGGGAAGGTCGGCGAGGTCGTCGACCTTGGAGATGCCGAGGCTCGACCCGGCGCGCGCGGGCTTGACGAAGACGGGCAGGCCGAGCGCGGCCACCGCCTGCGTCACGGCCTCCGGGTCGCGCTCGAACGCCCCCGGCTTGACGACGGTGTACGGCGCGATCGGCAGGCCCTCGCCCGCGAGCACGAGCTTCATGAAGTGCTTGTCCATGCCGACCGCCGACGCGAGCACGCCGGCGCCCACGTAGCGCACGTCCGCGAGCTCGAGCATGCCCTGGAGGGTGCCGTCCTCGCCGTAGGGGCCGTGCAGGAGCGGGAAGACGACGTCGACCTCGCCCAGCACGCGCGGCACCTCGCCCGGCGCGAGCACGCGCAGGTCCCGACGGCCGGTCGACAGCGGGAGGAGGACCTCCTCGCCCGTCGGCTCGACCTGCGGCAGCCGGCCCGCGGTGATCTCCCAGCGCGCGGGCTCGTCGGCCGCGAGGACCCACTCGCCCGACGGCGTGATCCCGACCGGGACGACGTCGTAGCGCGACCGGTCGATGGCGCGCAGGACGCCTGCGGCGGTCGCGGCGGAGATGGCGTGCTCGCCCGAGCGCCCGCCGAACAGCACGAGGACGCGGGGCTTGCGGGGGGCGCCGGTGGGGTGCTCGTCGGTGGACGGCACGGACCGGTCGGGGCTCTGGCTGGACATCGCCGACGACCCTACCGGACGCCTGCTCGCGCGCGGACGCGCGCCGGTGCGAGATCCCGGGAACGATCCGGGAGGCTCCGGCGTTGGGAGTGCCGTGGAAGACACGACTCTCGAGGCCCCCGCGGCCGACGACCCCGACCATAGTCCCGGCCGCACCGGCCCCGGCAGCGAGCGGACGCACCCACGCGTCCCCGACGACCGAAGGGCGGTGCGGGCACGATGACGACCTTCCTCTCCCTCCTCCTCGGGCTCCTCGTGGTCCTCGCGATCACGGCGGCGACGGCCTACTTCGTCGCGCAGGAGTTCGCCTACATGACCGTCGACCGCTCCCGGCTGGGGGCCAAGGCGGAGGCCGGCGACGAGTCGGCACGGCGCGCGCTCGCCGTCACCCGGCGCACCTCCTTCGTCCTGTCCGGCGCGCAGCTCGGCATCACGGTGACGGGCCTGCTCGTCGGGTACGTGGCCGAGCCCCTCATCGGCCGGTCGCTGGGCACCATGCTCGGCGGCGTCGGCGTCCCGACGGGCGTCGGGGTCGCGGTGGGCACCGTCCTGGCGCTCGTGCTGTCGACGATCATCCAGATGCTCTTCGGCGAGCTGTTCCCCAAGAACCTCGCCATCGCGCGGCCCGAGCCGCTCGCGAAGGGCCTGGCGCGCTCGACGTCGGCGTACCTCACGGTGTTCGGCTGGCTCATCGCGGTGTTCGACAAGGCGTCCAACGCGCTGCTGCGGATGCTCAAGATCGAGCCCGTCCACGACGTCGACAACACCGCGACCGCGCGCGACCTCGAGCACATCGTGGCCGACTCCCGGGAGAGCGGGGACCTGCCCGACGAGCTGTCCGTGCTCCTCGACCGCGTGCTGGACTTCCCGCAGCGCGACGTCGAGCACGCGATGATCCCGCGCTCGCGCGTGGGCACCGTCCGCCCCGAGGCGACCGTCGCCGAGGTGCGCGAGCTCATGGCCCGGGCCCACACGCGGTACCCGGTGGTCGACGACACGGACCAGCCGCTCGGCGTCGTCCAGCTCGCCGACGTCCTCGCGACCGACCTGCCCGCGGACGCCCCCGTCACGGCGCTCATGCGCCAGGCCGTGGTGCTGCCGACGGCCATGACGCTCCCGGACGCCCTCGCGCAGCTCAACTCCACGCGCAACCAGCTCGCGTGCGTCATCGACGAGTACGGCGGCTTCACCGGCGTGCTGACCGTCGAGGACCTCGCCGAGGAGCTCGTCGGCGAGATCACCGACGAGCACGACCCCGAGCAGCCCGCCACGGTCACGGCCGAGGAGGACGGCGTGTGGGTCATGGGCGGCGACGTCCACGTCGACGAGGCGGAGCGCGCCCTCGGGCACGACCTGCCCCGCGGTGACCACGAGACGGTCTCCGGGCTCCTCATCGCCCAGCACGGCGCCCTGCCGCGCGCGGGCGACCAGATCGAGGTGCCGCTCCCGGACGACCCGGCCGACCTCGTGCACGACGAGCCGGTGCACCGCGCCCTCCTCGTCGACGTCCTGTCGGTCGAGCGGCACGTGCCGCGCCTCGTGCGCGTCCGGCTCGTCGAGCGGCGGGGCGACGTCCCCGTCGACGTCGTCGTGCACCCGACCGCGCGCGAGGCAGCGCACCCGACCGACGCCGCGGAGGAGACCCGATGAGCAACCCCTGGGTCGTCGTCACGGCGACCGTCGCGATCATCGCGCTCAGCGCGTTCTTCGTCGCCGTGGAGTTCGCGCTCCTCGGCGCCAAGAGGCACCGCCTCGAGGACGCCGCCCCCACGAGCCGCGCCGCGCGCGCCGCACTGCGCAGCTCGAACGAGCTCACGCTCCTCATGGCCGGCGCCCAGCTCGGCATCACCGCGTGCACGCTGGCGCTCGGTGCCATCACCAAGCCCGCCGTCCACCACTGGCTCACGCCCGTCTTCGAGACGTGGGGCGCGCCCCTGTGGGCCGCGGACGTCGCGGGCTTCGTGCTCGCGCTGATCGTCGTGACGTTCCTGCACCTCGTCGTCGGCGAGATGGCACCGAAGTCGTGGGCCATCGCCCACCCCGAGCGGTCGGCCACGCTCCTCGCGCTGCCGATGCGCGGGTTCATGTGGGCGTTCCGCCCGCTCCTGCGCTGGCTCAACGAGCTCGCGAACCGCTGCGTGCGGGCCGTGGGCGTCGAGCCGGTGGAGAACGTCGAGGGTGGCGGGCAGGACGCCGCGACCCTGCGGCACCTGGTCGAGCACTCGGCGAACGTCGGCGCGCTCGAGGCGTCGTACCGGGCGCAGATCTCGGGCGTGATCGAGCTCGAGACCCTCACGGTCGACGCGCTCGTGCCGACCGGGAGCCGGCCCACGTCGGTCCCCGCCGACGCGACCGCGGCCGACGTGCGACACGCGTCGGCCCGCTCGGGCCACCTGCGCATCCTCGTCCAGAACGGGAGCGTGGTCCCGAAGGTCGTGCACGTGCGCGACACGCTCCTCGAGCCGGACGACCGGCTGGCCAAGGAGCTCGCGCGCCCCGGGTTCGTCCTGGAGTCCGGCACCACGGTGCACGCCGCGCTCGCGCGCATGCGCGAGTCGAGCGAGCAGCTCGCGGTCGTCATGGACGGCGAGCGGTTCGTCGGCGTCGTGACGCTCGCGGACGTCCTGCGCCGCATCCTCCCCCACCCGGAGGACCCGGTGCCCGTCCTCGTGGGCTGACGGCCGGCCACCGGCCGCCGTACGGTGGAGGGGCCCCGGCGACGTACGTCGCCGGGGCCCTTCCCCGTCCACCCCTCCACCGTCCGTCCCGAGACCGAAGGCAGGCCATGCCCACGCCCGTCCCGTCCCCCGCCCCGTTCCCCACGCCGCGCACGCTGCTCTCCGACGAGCTGCTGGAGCAGATCCGCGGCCGGGCCGCGGGCTACGACCGCGACAACGCGTTCTTCACCGAGGACCTCGCCGCGCTCACCGAGGCCGGGTACCTGCGCGCGCTCGTGCCGGAGTCGTTCGGCGGCGCGGGCCTCACCCTGCGCGAGCTGGCGCACGAGCAGGCGCGGCTCGCGGGTGCCGCCCCCGCGACGGCGCTCGCCGTGAACATGCACCACGTGTGGACGGGCGTCGCGCGCTACCTCCACCTGCGCGGTGACGCGTCGCTCGACTGGCTGCTCGAGGACGCCGTCCGCGGGGACGTCTTCGGGTTCGGGTACTCCGAGGGCGGCAACGACCTCGTGCTGCTGGGCTCGCGCACCGAGGCCCGTCCCGACGAGCGGGGCGGGTACACGTTCCACGGCCGCAAGATCTTCACCTCGAACTCGCCCGCGTGGACGCGGCTCGGCGTGCTGGGTCTCGACACCATGTCGGCCGACGCCCCGCGCCTCGTGCACGCGTTCGTCCCGCGCGACGCCGGGGTCCAGGTGCTCGACGACTGGGACACGATGGGCATGCGCGCGTCGCAGTCGCGCTCCACCGTGCTCGACGGCGCGTTCGCTCCCGTCGAGCGGGTCGTCCGCCGCCTCCCGCCGGGCCCGACGCTGGACCCCCTCGTCGTCGGGATCTTCACGACGTTCGAGACGCTGCTCGCGTCGGTGTACACGGGCATCGCGGAGCGCGCGCTCGAGCTCGGCGTCGCCGCGGCCCGCCGTCGCACCTCGATGAAGAACGACGGTGCACCGCTCTCCGAGGACCCGGACATCCGCTGGCGACTCGCGGACGCCGCGCTCGCGCTCGACGCCGTCTGGCCGCAGATCGACACCGTCGCGGCCGAGCTCGACGCCCTCGTCGACCGTGGCGCGGGCTGGTTCCGCGCGACCGCGGGGCTCAAGGTGCGCGCGACGGAGACGGCGAAGACCGTCGTCGACCAGATGGTGCGGGTCGCGGGCGGGTCCAGCTACTTCGCCGGCAACGAGCTCGGCCGCCTCTACCGCGACGTCCTCGCCGGGATCTTCCACCCGTCCGACGACGAGTCCGCCCACTCGACCGTCGCCCAGTCACTCCTCGGCCCCCTCGCCTGACCGCCCCGCCCGACGCCCCGCCGGACGCCGAGCAGGTGGTCCTGGTTCGTCCCGGCCGCAGGACGAGCCAGGACCACCTGCTCGACCGACCGTGACCGCCTGGTCGCGCGGTCAGGTGGCGGTCGCCCGGGGCACTCGTCGCGCGGCCGGGCGTACGCTGCCGCCATGACCGACCCGCACGTGCCCGACGCCCTGTCGCCCGCGACCGTCGCCGTCGCCGCAGGGCGCCCCGAGCGGTCGCAGGGCGCGCCCGTGAACCCCCCGATCGTGCTGTCCTCGACGTACGTGTCGCAGGGGGTCCAGCAGCCGGGCGAGCTCCTGTACACCCGCATGGACACCGAGACGTGGCACCCCTTCGAGGAGGCGCTCGCCGCGCTCGAGGGCGCGGAGCACCCGGGCGTGGTGTTCGGCTCCGGGATGGCGGCGATCGCCGCGGTGTTCTCGTCCGTGCCCGCGGGCGGGAAGGTCGTGCTGCCGCGGCACGCCTACCAGGTGTCGCTCGGCTTCGCGGACGACCTCGCGGCCCGGGCCGGCGTCGAGGTCGTGCGCGTCGACGTCGCCGACACCGACGAGGTCGTCGCGGCCCTCGACGGCGCGTCGCTCCTCCTCGTCGAGTCCCCGACGAACCCCATGCTCGAGGTCGCCGACCTGCCCGCCCTCCTCGCGGCGGCGCGCGAGCGCGGGGTCCTCTCCGCCGTCGACAACACGTTCGCGACGCCGCTGGGTCAGCAGCCCCTGGCGCACGGCGCGGACGTCGTCGTGCACTCGGTGACGAAGTACCTCGCCGGGCACTCCGACGTCGTGCTCGGGGCGGCCGTCGCGCGCACCGCGGAGCTCACGACGGCGCTGCGTGCCTACCGCACGCTCCACGGCTCGATCCCCGGGCCGTTCGAGGTGTGGCTCGCGCTGCGCGGCCTGCGCACGCTCGCCCTGCGCGTCGAGCGCTCCCAGCAGAACGCGGCGGAGCTCGCGCGTCGGCTCGCCGAGCACCCGGACGTCGTCGAGGTGCGGCACCCGAGCCTCCCGGACGACCCCGGCCACGAGCGCGCGACGCGCCTCATGACCGGGTACGGCTCGATCCTCGGCGTCCGCCCGCGGGGCGGCGCGGCAGGCGCGGACGCCGTCGTCGCGGCGGTCCGGCTGTGGGTGCCCGCGACGAGCCTCGGCGGCGTCGAGTCGAGCCTCGAGCGCCGACGCCGGTTCGCGACGGAGTCGCGCACGGTCCCGGAGGACCTGCTGCGGCTCTCGGTCGGCGTCGAGGACGTCGAGGACCTCTGGCGCGACCTGGACCGGGCGCTGCGCAGCGCGGTCGGCTGACGTCGACGCACGCGGCGGCGCTCGATCGGCACGCGGTCGGACACGCGTGCCCGGCTTCGCACCCGCACGCTCCGACGCCGCCTCAGAGCAGGTCGTCCTCCGCCTGTTCGACGAGGCCGCTCCACCACGAGTCCGGCCCGGTCGCGGCGCGGTCGATGGCGCCCAGCCTCTGACGGAGCGTCCTCAGCCGAGCGCGGTGCGAAGGAGCCCTGCGTCCGGACGGGCGGGAGGGAGGACGGACCTCCCCCGCCCGGAAGGCACGGAGACGCTCCGCGGCCTGCTCGGCCGTCATCGTCGTCGGCCCCGGAGCAGGCGGCCCGGAGCTCAGGTACTCCGCGAACGCCTCCAGGAACCCCTCGGTGGCACCCCGGTCGCGGTTGAGAGGGGACGAGTCTCCCGTCGCGACGTCCCGCACCCAGGTCGACCCGTCCTCGTGCTCCACGACCACGAGCTCCCCGTCGTGGACGGTGCCGATCTCGCGGGTCCCGGAGACGGCGTCCGTCCTGGGTGCCACCGGGTGCAGGCGGAAACCGAACGGGTGCTCGTCACGCACGCCCAGGGTCCTCTCCGCGCAGGCCGTGACGGCTCCGCGACACGGGAGTCCGCGCAGCCTGGCGCGCGTCTGTGCCCGGCACCGCGGTGGCACCGGGGTGCTGCTCCCGGGGCACGTAGAAGACTCCGCCGTCCAGGTCGACGTCGAACGGTCGACCCTCCGCCGGGCGCTGGACGACGTCGAGCCGCTGACGTTCCTTCTCCTCGGTGAGGTGCGTGCGGCTCGGCTGGAAGATCTCGACGATCTCGCCGAACATGCCGGACGACGCGCTCTCCCCCGTCCCCTCGGAACGCCGAGCACGCGCCTCCGCCCCGGACGTGAAGCGGACGATCCCCACCACGACCAGTCCCGTGAGCGCGACCGCGAAGAACGCACCGCCGATCCCCTGCAGCATCCCCCGAGGGTAGCGGCAGGGACGCCGCCGGGACAGGGAGCCCGAGGTGCGAGACCGGGCCGTGACACGACCGTCGCCGGACCGTGGCCCACCCGCCGCGCGCGCGTGATCCGGCCTTCCTAGGATCAGGGCCATGACGACACGACGAGCGGTGCGGACGCGGCGGGCACGAACGACGGGCGGCGCGGCGACCGGCCGGCCGGCGGCAGTCGCCGTCGGGCTGCTCGTCCTCGCCCTCGCCGCGTGCAGCCCCGGCGGGACGGACGAGTCCCCCTCGCCGTCGAGCACCGCGACGAGCGCGTCGCCCAGCCCCACCGACTCCCCGACCCCCCAGGAGCCCGGCACGGAGCCGACCGACGACGCGTCGACGCCGTCGGACGACGCGACCGAGGCGCCGCTGCCGTTCCCCGCGAACACCGACCCGGACACGCAGGACCCGTCCGCGGACGCCGCGCTCACGGTGACGGACGTCCGCGTCGGCCACCACGACGGGTTCGACCGGGTCGTGTTCGAGCTCGGCGGCACGGGCACCCCCGGGTGGCGGGTGGAGTACGTCGACCAGCCGGTCGACGACGCCAGCGGCAACGTCGCGACGGTCGACGGCGACGCCTACCTGCAGGTCATGATCTCCGGCTCGGGATACCCGACGGACACCGGCGTCGACCTGTACGCAGGCCCCAACCCCGTCCGGGCGGGGGACGACGGCGAGGTCGAGGAGGTCCTGCTGCGCGGCGTGTTCGAGGGGTACACGCAGGCTTTCGTCGGGGTCGACGACGAGCGGCGCCCGTTCCGGGTGTTCTCGCTCGAGGACCCGGCCCGCGTCGTCGTCGACGTCCGCGACGACGGCTGACGGCCCGCCGCAGCAGGCCGAGGGCCTCAGCGCTCCGCCGCGATGCCCTCGGCCTTCTGCGGCCGGGACAGCAGGCCGCGCGCCATCTCGTCGACGGGCATGCCCTCGTGGAGCACCGCGACGACCCCTGCCGTGATGGGCATGTCGACGCCGACCTTGCGCGCGAGCTCGAGCACCGAGCGGCACGACTTCACGCCCTCCGCGGTGCCGCCGGTCGCGGCGATCGCGTCGTCGAGGCTCAGGCCCTGACCGATGTGCTTGCCGAGCGTGTGGTTGCGCGAGAGCGGCGACGAGCACGTCGCGACGAGGTCGCCCATGCCCGCGAGGCCGGGGAACGTCTCGGCGTCGGCGCCGAGCGCGAGCCCGAGGCGCGTGATCTCGACCAGGCCGCGGGTGATGACGGTGGCCGTCGTGTTGTAGCCGAAGCCGCGGCCCTGGGCGATGCCGACGGCGAGCGCGATGACGTTCTTCACCGCGCCGCACAGCTCGACGCCGACCACGTCGCGGTTGGTGTACGGGCGGAAGTACGACGACGAGCACGCGCGCGCCACGTAGCGGGCTACGTCGTCGTCGACGCACGACACGACGGTCGCGGTCGGCTGCCGGTGCGCGATCTCGCGCGCGAGGTTCGGCCCCGAGACGACGGCGACGCGCTCGGGCGGCAGGCCGAGCGACTCCGCGACGACCTCGCTCATGCGCCGGTCGGTGCTCAGCTCGACGCCCTTCATGAGCGACACCGCGACGGCGTCGGGCGCCACGTGCGGGCGGAGCTCCGTGAGCGTGTCGCGCGCGACCTGGGACGGCACCGCGACGACGACGAGTCCGGCGCCCGCGAGCGCCTCGGCCGCGTCGGTCGTGGCCCGGATGCCCTCCGGCAGGTCGATGCCCGGCAGCCGCTTCTCGTTGCGGCGGGCCGAGTTCACCTGCTCGGCGACCTCCGCGTCACGGCCCCAGAGCCGCACCTCGCACCCGGCGTCGGCCAGCACGGCGGCGAACGTGGTGCCCCAGCTGCCGGACCCGAGGACGGTGGCGACGATGCGCTCGGCGCTCACGCGCGGTCCTCCGTCCCGGGCCGACGGCGCAGGTCGAACCGCTCGGCGGGCGCCTGCTCCCCGCGGATCTCCTCGAGCTGGCTCGTGATCGCGGCCATGATGCGCTCGGTCGCCTCGCGCAGCGTCGCGGTGTCCTGCGGACGGTCGTAGAGGTCGGAGAGGTCGACGGGCGGCCCGGCGTGGACCGCGACCCGCTTGGGCGGGATCGGCTTGAACACCTTGCCGTAGGGCGCCAGGAGCCGGTGCGCGCCCCACTGGGCGATGGGGACGACGGGAGCCCGGCTCGTGAGCGCGAGGCGCGCGACGCCCGTCTTGCCGACCATGGGCCAGCCGTCCGGGTCGCGCGTGAGCGTGCCCTCGGGGAAGAACACGACGCACTCGCCCTCCTTGAGCCGCGCGGTGGAGTCCACGAGCGACTGCGCGGCGCCCGCGGTCCCGCGGTGCACGGGGATCATCCCGGTGCGGGTGAGGAGGCCGCCGAGCACGGGCACCTTCCAGAGCGAGGCCTTCGCCGTGATCTTGGGGGCGCGGCCCTGGTCGTAGAGGAAGTGGGCGAGCGTCACCGGGTCGACCTCGGTGACGTGGTTCGCCGCGGCGATGAATCCGCCGTCGGGCAGGTTCTCGGCACCCCGCCAGTCGCGTCGGGTGATCGCGAACAGGATCGGGCGCAGCAGGAACGCCAGGGTCTTGTACGCGCGCGGGGTCTGGGGCTGGCTCGGCACGGTCACCGAGCCTACCGGGCGGAGCCCGCCCTCAGATCCAGCCGTGCCGCCGTGCGGCGTGCGCGGCCTCGTGCCGGTTCGCGGCGCCCAGCTTGGCCGCCGCGGACGAGAGGTAGTTGCGCACCGTGCCGGGCGCGAGGTGGGCGCGCGTCGCGATCTCCTCGACGGGGGCGCCGTCGGCGGCGAGCTCGAGCACGTCGGCCTCGCGCGGCGTGAGCGGGCTCGCGCCCGCGGCGATCGCCTCCGCGGCGAGCTCCGGGTCCACGTACCGGCCGCCGTCGCGCACCTGGCGCACGACGTCCGCGAGGACGCGCGCCGAGACGGTCTTCGGCAGGAAGCCCCGCGCCCCCGCCTCGAGCGCGCGCTTGAGGTAGCCCGGGCGGCCGTGGCTCGTGACGATGACGACGCCGCACGACGGCAGCTCGCCGGCGAGCCGCTGCGCGACCTCGACGCCGTCGAGCCCCGGCATCTGGAGGTCGAGCACGGCGACGTCGGGCCGGAGCTTGAGCGCGGCGGCGACGGCCTCGGGGCCGGACGCCGCCTGCGCCACGATCTCGAGGTCGTCCTCGAGCGCGAGGAGCGACGCGACGGCGTCGCGGATGAGGTTCTCGTCGTCGGCGAGGAGGATGCGGATCACGCCGGGGTGGTCCTCTCGGGGAGCGGGGACGGGGACGAGCGGTGGGGCCGGGTGGCGTCGGGCACGCGGGCCACGAGCCCGAAGCGGCCGTCGTCGACCCACGTCTCGAGGCGACCGCCGGCGCCCTCCAGCCGTTCGCGGAGCCCGACGAGGCCCGACCCGCCGCCGGTGCGCGGCGTCGTGGGGACGCCGTCGTTGACGACCTCCACGACGCTCCATGCGCCGTCGCGGTGGACGGTGATGATGCACGTGCGGGCGGTGGAGTGGCGCACGACGTTCGTGACGGCCTCCCGGACCGCCCACGCGAGGGCCTCCTGCGCGTCCTCGCCGACGGGGGTCTCGTCGCCGTGCACGGTCGTCTCGATCCCGGCGGACCGCAGGACGGACCGCGCGCCGGCCAGCTCGGCGCCCAGGTCGGCCGTGCGGTAGCCCGCGACGACGGCGCGCACCTCGCGCAGCGCGTCCTGCGCGATGCGGCGGACCTCGAGCATCTGCTCCTCCGCGCCGGGACGGCCGCGGGCCGCGAGCTCCGCGGCGAGCTCGCTCTTCACGGCGACCACGGACAGGGTGCGCCCGAAGACGTCGTGCAGGTCGCGCGAGAACCGCAGCCGCTCCTCGGCGACGGCGAGGCGGGCGTGGAGCACGCGCGTGCGCTCCTGCTCCCACACGACGCCGAGCATCCAGACCGAGGCGCGGTACGAGCCGAAGACGCCGAGCAGCATGATGAGGACCGAGAGGCCGAGGCCCACCGCCATGCCCACGGTGGTCGCGGTCAAGGGCCCGGTGCCGACCCACACGGAGCACCCGGTGACGGCGCCGAGGACGAGCGCGACGAGCGCGATCCGCCGGAAGGTGAGCAGGGGCACGAGCGCGAGCACCCCGAAACCGAGCCCCATGAGCATCGCGTAGTAGCGACCGCTCGCGGCGACGTCGTCGGCGCCGTCCACGGGGAAGGTGCCGACGGCGAGCGCGGCGACCACGAGCGAGAGAACCCCGAGGAGCGTGAGCAGCACCGGGTGGACGCGGCGCCCCCCGAGGAAGTGCCCGATCCCGGCGCGCAGCGTCAGGAGGCAGACCACCGTGTGCACGACGACGAGCGGCAGCCAGAACCGCGCCACCGACGGCTCGAACGTCCGGTCGCTCCCGATGAGGGCCAGCGCGAGGAACGGCTCGGTCCCCGAGAGGAAGTAGAGCGACCATCGGGTGTAGGAGTCGAACCGCTCGGGGCCGGTCCGACGGCTCCACACGTCGAGGAACGTGCGCGGTCGGGTGATCACGACGCCCAGCCTCGCACGCGGACCGCGTGCGAGGCCGTGACAGTCGTCATGAGGTGGGTGCCCAGGGCACCCGTGGCGGCGTCAGTCCCGGCGGACGTCCGCGCCGAGCGCGACCAGCTTGTCCTGGAAGTTCTCGTAGCCGCGGTCGATGAGGCTGATGCCGCGCACCGTCGACGTGCCCTTCGCGGCGAGCGCGGCGATGAGGTGGGAGAAGCCGCCGCGCAGGTCGGGCACCTCGATGTCGGCCGCGGTGAGCGGCGTCGGGCCCGAGATGACCGCGGAGTGGTGGAAGTTGCGCTGCCCGAACCGGCAGTCGCGCCCGCCCAGGCACTCCTTGTAGACCTGGATGGTCGCGCCCATGCCGCGCAGCGCGTCCGTGAAGCCGAAGCGGTTCTCGTAGACCGTCTCGTGCACGATCGACAGGCCCTTCGCCTGCGTGAGCGCGACGACGAGCGGCTGCTGCCAGTCCGTCATGAAGCCCGGGTGCACGTCCGTCTCCAGCACGATCGGCGACAGGTCGCCGCCCGGGTGCCAGAACCGGATGCCGTCGTCCTGGACGTCGAACCGGCCGCCGACCTTCCGGAACGTGTTGAGGAACATCATCATCTCGGGCTGCGTCGCGCCCTTGACCGTGATGTCGCCGCCCGTCGCCAGCGCGGCCGACGCCCACGAGGCCGCCTCGATGCGGTCGCCGAGCGCGGTGTGCGTGTAGCCGTCGAGGCGGTCGACGCCCTCGATGCGGATCACGCGGTCGGTGTCGACCGAGATGATCGCGCCCATCTTCTGGAGCACCGCGATGAGGTCCATGATCTCGGGCTCGATCGCGGCGTTCGCGAGCTCCGTGATGCCCTCGGCGCGCACGGCCGTCAGCAGGAGCTGCTCGGTCGCGCCCACGGACGGGTACGGCAGCGCGATCTTCGTGCCCTGGAGGCGGCGCGGGGCGCGGATGTGGATGCCGTTCTCCCGCTTGTCCACCACCGCGCCGAACTGGCGCAGGATGTCCAGGTGGTAGTTGATCGGCCGGTCGCCGATCCGGCAGCCGCCCAGGTCGGGGATGAACGCCTCACCGAGACGGTGCAGCAGCGGGCCGCAGAACAGGATGGGGATGCGGCTCGAGCCCGCGTGCGCGTCGATGTCCGCGACGTGCGCCGACTCGACGTTCGACGGGTCCAGGTCGAGGATCCCCGCGTCCGGGTCGGACTTCACGGTCACGCCGTGCAGCTCCAGCAGCCCCGTCACGACGCCGACGTCGCGGATCTGCGGCACGTTGCGCAGCACGCTCGGCGACTCCCCCAGCAACGACGCCACCATCGCCTTCGACACGAAGTTCTTCGCGCCGCGCACGGTGATCGTCCCGTCCAGCGGGGTCCCGCCGTCGACGTACAGCACATCCTTCATGAGCTCTGGTCGCCCTCTCGCCAAGCCGGTGGTCGTGGTGCCCCTGCGGGCAGGGGCCCGCGTGCGGGGCCGCGGACGGCCGTTCCGCGCGCGCGGGTCCCGTGCGTGCCAACGTGCGGCACCCGGAGATTATTCACCCCCTGCGGGGGTGCTCGCCGCCGAGCCGACGGCGGCGGCCGTCCCCGACACGTTACTCCCCGGTACGTCCCCGCGGGACGACCGCCCAGAACCGCGAGGTGGAGCCCCGGTCGCGCGAGGGAGAGGCATGGTCGTGACCACACCTTTCCCTCGGCGGACGGGGCTCTACCTCGGCGGACCGGGGCTCTGCCTCGGCGGGGTGGGTGGCCGGGTCAGACGGCGGTCGCGTCGAACGCCGCGACGTACCGGTCGATCTCGGCGAGGTAGGCCGCGCGCTGCGAGTCGCCGAGCCACGACGCCTCGAACGAGTTCCTCGCGAGCTGCACGACCTCCTCCGTCGTGAGACCGGCCGCCTCCGCGAGCGCGACGTAGTTCTCTGCCACGTAGCCGCCGAAGTACGCCGGGTCGTCGGAGTTCACGGTGACGCGCACGCCCGAGCGCAGCAGGCCCGCGATCTCGGTCGCCTTCATGTCGTCGGTCACGAACGAGTTCGAGATCGGGCAGGTGGTGAGGCCGAGCCCCCGCTCGCGCACGACGTCGACGAGCACCGGGTCCTCCACGACGTTCGTGCCGTGGTCCACGCGGTCCACGCCGATCTCGTCGAGCACGGTCCGGATGTTGTCGATGCTGCCGACCTGGTCGATGTCGCAGTGCATCGTCAGCCGGTAGCCGAGCTCACGGGCGCGCGCGAACACGTCGGCGAACTTCTGCGGCGGGTTGTCACGCTCGTCGGAGTCGAGCCCCACGCCCAGGATCTTGTCGCGGAACGGCACCGACGCCTCGAGCGTCTCGGCCGCGCTCTGCGCGGAGTGGTCGCGCAGGAAGCACAGGATGAGGTGCGCGTCGATGCCGTGCTTGCTCGGCGCCTCGGCCGCGGCGCGGTGGTACCCGGTCACGACCGCCTCGAACGGCACGCCGCGGGACGTGTGCGCCTGCGGGTCGAAGAACATCTCGGCGTGCTTCACGCCGTCCGCCGCCGCGCGCGCGAGGTAGGCGTCGGCGAGCTCGTAGAAGTCGTCCGCGGTCTGCAGCACCTCCATCGCCGGGTAGTACACGGCGAGGAAGCTCGTCAGGGAGTCGAACGCGTACGTCGCGCGCACCTCCTCGACCGTCGACTGGCCGATGTCGATGCCGTTGCGCTGCGCGAGGCGCAGCTTGAGGTCGGGCTCGAGCGTGCCCTCCAGGTGCAGGTGCAGCTCCGCCTTCGGCAGGCCGGTGACGAACTCGCGGGTGGGCGTCGTGGGCGCGGGCATGGGTCTCCTTCTCGGTCGGTGTCCCCCGGGACCATCTTCTCCCGGGCACGACGACGGCGGCGCACCCGGGTGGGTGGCCGCCGCCTGGTCGCGCCGGGGACGAGCGCCGTCAGAGCAGCCGGCCGCCGGTCACGCCGATGCGGTCGCCCGTGATGTAGCTCGACTCCTGCGAGGCGAAGAACACGTACGCCGGCGCGAGCTCGGCGGGCTGCCCGGCGCGGCCGAGCGGCGTGTCGGCGCCGAACTGCTCGACCTTCTCCTCCGGCATCGTGGCCGGGATGAGGGGCGTCCAGATCGGCCCGGGCGCCACGGCGTTGACGCGGATGCCCTCGGGCGCGAGCTGCTGCGCCAGCCCCTTGGTGAAGTTGAGGATCGCCGCCTTGGTGGTGGCGTAGTCGAGCAGCGGAGGGCTCGGGTCGAACGCCTGCACGGAGGTGGTGTTGATGATCGTGCCGCCGCGGGGCAGGTGGTCCAGCGCCGCCTGCGTGATCCAGAACAGCGCGTAGACGTTGGTCTTGAGGACGCGGTCGAGCTGCTCGGTCGTGATCCCCCGCAGGCCCTCGTCCTGCGCCATCTGGTACGCGGCGTTGTTCACCAGCACGTCGAGCCCGCCGAGGCCCGCGACGGCGTCCGCGACGAGCTGCTGGCAGAACTCCTCGTCGCGGATGTCGCCGGGCAGCAGCACGGCCGTGCGGCCCGCGTCCTCGACCCACCGGGCCGTCGTGCGGGCGTCCTCCTCCTCTTCCGGGAGGTACGAGATCGCGACGTCCGCGCCCTCGCGCGCGAACGCGATCGCGACCGCCCGGCCGATCCCCGAGTCGCCGCCGGTGATCAGCGCCCGCTTCCCGTCGAGCCGGCCCGACCCCCGGTAGGTGGTCTCCCCGTGGTCCGGCTCCTGCGACATGTCGCCCGTGCGTCCCGGCGGCTGGAGCTGGTCCGCGGGCTGCTCCGGCTGCGGCTCCTGCGTCGTGGGGTCCTGCGGCGTGGTCTGGTCGGACATGTGGCAACTCCCCTGTCGTCGTTCGGCGGAACGTCCAGCATGAGGGCGTCCGCGCGCGCTCGCAGCGCGCCGCCTGCGGGACGCCCGGCGCCCGGGCTGCGGAGAACCGCGACGGCGGACGGCGGACGGCCGCTCAGGAGTCGTCGCGCAGCGCGGACGGCTTGTGCACGGCGTCCTTGCCGCTCGCGTCGCTCCGGACGCGGTACTGCGGGTCGTCGTCCGACGCGCGGACGGTCCGGCCTGCTGCCTCCGTGTCCTCCGTGATCTTCTCGACCACCTCGCCGTGCACGGTGTGCCCGTGGCTCGACCAGGTCACGTCGTCGCCCGTGCCGAACCTCTGCTCGCTCATGGGACAACTGTGCGCCGTGCTGACGGCCCTCGCAGCGGGGCCGAGCGCCCGCGGCGGCACGTCCCGGTGGGCACGCCCCCCGGGGCACCGGGACGCTCGGCCGCCGGTACGTCGTCGGCCCGCGGCGGGACGCACGAAGGCCCGGACCTGCGGAGCGCAGGTCCGGGCCTCGGCACCGGTGGCCGCCCGACCGGGCGACCGCCCGGTCAGAAGTTGATCATGTGCCCCGCGAGGCCGTGGATCGACTCCTGGACGGCCTCGGACAGCGTCGGGTGGGTGTGCACGTTGCGCGCCACCTCGTTGACCGTGAGGTCCCACTTCTGCGCGAGCGTGAGCTCGGGCAGCATCTCGGAGACGTCGGGGCCGATGAGGTGGCCGCCGAGGAGCTCGCCGTAGGTCTCGTCGGAGATGAGCTTGACGAAGCCGACCGGGTCCCCGAGGCCGTGCGCCTTGCCGTTCGCCATGAACGGGAACGACGCGACCTTGACCTGGTAGCCCTCGTCGCGCGCCTGCTGCTCGGTGAGGCCGAAGCTCGCGACCTGCGGCTGGCAGAACGTCGCGCGCGGCATCATGCGGTAGTCGCCGAGCGTGAGCGTCTCGGCGCCGCCGATGGTCTCGGCCGCGACGACGCCCTGCGCCTCCGCGACGTGCGCGAGCATGAGCTTCGCGGTGACGTCGCCGATGGCGTAGATGTGCTCGACGTTGGTGCGCATGACGTCGTCGATCGCGATGGCGCCGCGCTCGGTGAGCTGGACGCCGGTGTTCTCCAGGCCGAAGCCCTCGACGTTGGGCGCGAAGCCGACGGCCATGAGGACCTTGTCGACGACGAGCTCGCCCGGCTTGTCGTCCTTGACGCCCTTGTAGCTGACGGTGACGCCGTCGGCGCCGTTGTCCTTGACCGTCTGGACGGCGGTCGAGGTGAGCAGGTTGACGCCGAGCTTCTTGTACTGCTTGGCGATCTCCTTCGACACGTCGGCGTCCTCGTTGGGCAGCGCGCGGTCGAGGAACTCGATGATCGTCACGTCCACGCCGTAGTTCTTGAGGACGTAGCCGAACTCCATGCCGATCGCGCCGGCGCCGACGATGGCGATGGAGCGGGGCAGGTCGCGCGTGAGGATCTGCTTCTCGTACGTGACGACGTTCTCGGACAGCTCGACGCCCGGGAGCAGACGGACCTTCGAGCCGGTCGCGATGATGACGTTGTCGAACGTCACCTGGTCGGTCGAGCCGTCGGCGAGCTTCACGTCGAGCGTGTGCGCGTCGCGGAACGTGCCGCGGCCGTCGTACTCGGTGATCTTGTTCTTCTTCATGAGGAAGTGCACGCCCTTGACGCGCCCCTCCGCGACGGTGCGCGAGCGGTCGAACGCCGCGCCGAAGTCGAAGCTGACCTCTCCGGAGATGCCGAAGGTCTTCGCGTCGTGCTGGAAGATGTGCGCGAGCTCGGCGTTGCGCAGGAGCGCCTTGGACGGGATGCAGCCCACGTTGAGGCACACCCCACCCCAGTACTTCTCCTCCACGACCGCGACCGACAGACCCAGCTGGGCTGCACGGATCGCGGCCACGTAACCACCGGGACCTGCACCGAGGACGACGACGTCGTAGTGGGATGCCATGGCCTCAAGCCTACTGGCGCAGCATCGGCCGTGGCGCGCCCGCGTGCGCGACGTCCGCCACACCCGGCCCCGCGCCGTCCCGGTGTTGACCGCGCGTCGGCGCCCGGGCGACGATGGCCGGGATGCGACACCTGCGGCTCCTCCTTCGTCGGCCGCGCTGAGCCCGCCGGGCGGGCACGCTCAGCGCGGCGGTGCCTGCGCGTCCCCGTGGGGCCGCACGGCGAGTGCCCGACGACGAGCCCACCTCCTCGAGGAGCCCTCCCGATGCACGCCGCACCCCCACCCCACCCTGACGCCCCCACTGTCTCTCCCGTCCCCGCCGACCATGCGGGTATCGACCATGTCGAGCCGATCTCGGGCGACAGCCGCATGCTCGGCGCGTCGTCGCGAGAGATCGAGGACCGCTGGCAGCGGTACTGGGCCGAGCACGGCACGTTCCGCGCGCGCGACGACGGCTCGCGCCCCCGCCGGTACCTGCTGACGATGTTCCCCTACCCCTCGGGCGACCTGCACATGGGTCACGCCGAGGTGTTCGCGCTGGAGGACGTCGTCGCGCGGTACTGGCGCCTGCGCGGGTACGACGTCCTCAACCCGATCGGCTGGGACTCGTTCGGGCTGCCCGCCGAGAACGCGGCGATCCGCCGCGGCGAGAACCCCGCCGTCTTCACCGAGACGAACATCGCGACGCAGGCCGCCACCGCGCGCCGGTACGGGGTGTCGTTCGACTGGTCGCGCCGCCTCGAGACCCACCGGCCGGAGTACTACCGCTGGACGCAGTGGCTGTTCCTGCGGCTGCTGGAGCGCGGCCTCGCCTACCGAGCGACGGCGTCGGTGAACTGGTGCCCGGTCGACCGGACCGTGCTCGCGAACGAGCAGGTCGTGGGCGGGCGGTGCGAGCGGTGCGGGGCCGCCGTCGGGCAGCGCGAGCTCACGCAGTGGTTCGTGCGCGTCACCGCGTACGCGGACCGCCTGCTCGACGACATGTCCGCGCTCGAGGGCGCGTGGCCCGCACGCGTGCTGACGATGCAGCGGAACTGGATCGGGCGCAGCGCCGGTGCGCGCGTGCGCTTCCCCGTCGTGCCCGACGACGCCCCCCGCGCCCCCGCGAGCCCCTCGCACGGGCCGGGTGGACGCCCCGAGCACGTCGAGGTCTTCACGACGCGCCCCGACACCCTGCCCGGCGCGACGTTCGTCGCGGTCGCGCCGGACGGCCCGCTCGCGGCGGCGCTGTGCGTCCCGGAGCACGCGGAGGCGCTGGCCCGGCACCGCGAGGCCGCGCTGGCGTCCGGGGAGATCGAGCGGACGAGCGCGCAGCGCCCGAGCGCCGGGACGTTCCTGGGCGCCTGGGTCCGCCGTCCTGGCAGCGACGAGCGGCTGCCGGTCTGGGCCGCCGACCACGTGCTGCCCCACTACGGGACGGGTGCGGTCATGGGCGTGCCCGCGCACGACGACCGCGACGCGCGCTTCGCCGCCGCCCACGGCCTGCCGACGGGGTCGGGCGAGACGTGGCCGGGCGTGGAAGAGGCGATCGCGGAGCTGGAGGCCGACGGCGCAGGCGGGCGCGCGACGTCGTACCGGCTGCGCGACTGGCTGGTCTCGCGGCAGCGCTACTGGGGCGCCCCCGTGCCGGTCGTGCACTGCCCGGGCTGCGGCGTCGTGCCCGTCCCGGACGAGGACCTGCCCGTGCGGCTCCCCGACCTGGCCGGCGACGACCTCCTCCCCCGCGGTCGCTCGCCGCTGGCCTCACCCGCCGCCGAGGCGTGGCGGCACGTGCCGTGCCCCCGGTGCGGCGCCGACGCCGAGCGCGACCCGGACACGCTCGACACGTTCGTCGACTCGTCGTGGTACTTCCTGCGGTACTGCTCGCCGGGCGACGACGGCCCGCCCGACGACGTCCCGTTCCGCCCCGAGGACGCGCGGCGGTGGATGCCCGCGGCGCAGTACGTGGGCGGCGTCGAGCACGCGATCCTGCACCTGCTGTACAGCCGGTTCGTCACGAAGTTCCTGCACGACGCGGACTGGGTGGACGTCGTCGAGCCGTTCGCGACGCTGCTCAACCAGGGCCAGGTGCGCAACGGCGGGCGGGCCATGAGCAAGTCGCTCGGGAACGGCGTCGACCTCGGCGAGCAGCTCGACCGGCACGGCGCCGACGCGGTGCGCCTCGCCCTGGTTTTCGCGGGACCGCCGGAGGACGACGTCGACTGGGCCGACGTCGACGCGGGCGCGATGCGACGGTTCTGCGCGCGCGTGCTGCGGCTCGCGGACGCCGTCGGACCGGCCGCCAGGACGCGGGCGCCCGGCCCCGAGGTGCTGGACGCCGTCGCGCCCGGGTCGCGGGCGCACGCGCTGCGCCGAGCCACGCACCTGACCGTGCACGAGGCGGAGGACCTGCTCGAGCGGAGCCGGTTCAACGTGGTCGTCGCGCGCGTCATGGAGCTCGTGAGCGCCGCGCGGCGCGCGTCCGACGCCGGGCCTGCGTCCGACGAGGACGCTGGCGCGCACGCCGCCGCCGTGCGCGAGGCCGTCCAGGCCGCCGTCGTGCTGCTGGGCCTCGTCGCGCCGCACACGGCGGAGGAGGCGTGGCACCGCCTCGGGCGCGAGCCGTCGGTGGCCGACGCGGCCTGGCCCACCGTCGACCCGACGCTGCTCGCCGCGGACGAGGTCGTGGCAGCCGTCCAGGTCGACGGGAAGGTCCGTGACCGGGTGCGCGTGCCCGCGGACGTCGACGAGCGCACGCTGCACGACCTCGCGCTCGCCACGACGGGTGCCGCCCGGGCGACGGCGGGGCGCGACGTCGTGCGCGTCGTCGTCCGCCCACCGCACGTGGTGAACGTGGTGACCCGGCCCCTGGCCAGGTGAACCACCGCCGAGCACGGGGTTGGCGACCGAGATCACCGCGATCTGGTCGCGGACCCCGTGCTCGGCGTCTCGGCCTCGCCGCGTGTGGATCAAGCGACGCGTGGTGGGGGCGGAGTCGCTACGATGCTGCGGCCGCGTCCACTCGACCAGCGGCCCGTGCGCGGCGACACGGGCCGGCGCACGGAGCACCCACCCATGGCTTTCGGACTCGCTGCCCTCCTGGACGACATCGCGGCGTTCGCCAAGCTCGCGGCCGCCTCGATCGACGACGTCGGTGCCGCCGCCGGGCGTGCGAGCGCGAAGGCGACGGGCGTCGTCATCGACGACACCGCCGTCACGCCCCGCTACGTCGAGGGCCTGGCGGCCAAGCGCGAGCTGCCGGTCATCAAGCGCATCGCGACGGGGTCGCTGCGCAACAAGCTGCTCTTCATCCTCCCGGCGATCCTGCTGCTGAGCCAGTTCCTGCCCTTCCTGCTCACGCCGCTGCTCATGCTGGGCGGCACGTACCTCGCGTTCGAGGGCGCGGAGAAGCTGTGGGAGCTCGTCTCGGGGCGCCACCACGCCGAGGTCGAGACGAAGACGGAGAAGAAGGCGGTCGACGAGGACTCGGTGGTGTCGAGCGCGGTCCGCACCGACTTCATCCTCAGCGCGGAGATCATGGTCATCGCGCTCAACGAGGTCGCGTCGGAGAGCTTCTGGTCGCGTCTGATCATCCTCGTGATCGTCGCGATCCTCATCACGGTCCTCGTGTACGGCGTCGTGGCGCTCATCGTGAAGATGGACGACATCGGCCTGCACCTCGCGAAGCGTGACACGCCGTGGGTCCAGTCGTTCGGGCGCGGGCTCGTGGGCGCGATGCCGAAGGTCATGTCCGTCATCTCGATCGTCGGGATCGTCGCGATGCTCTGGGTGGGCGGGCACATCCTGCTCCAGGGCACGTACGACCTCGGCTGGCACGGCCCGTACGACGTCGTGCACCACCTCGAGCACGCGGTGACCGGCGTCGCGGGCGTGGGCGGGTTCCTCGGCTGGCTCGTCAACACTGCGTGCTCCGCCGTCGTCGGGATCGTGGTCGGCGGCGTGGTGGTCCTCGTGGCGCACCTCGTCCCGCGCCGCAAGCACGGTGAGCCCGCCACGACGGAGCCGACGACGCCCGAGGGCCCCGCCCCGACCGCCGGCTGAGCCCACGCCGGGCCGGGCGGTTTGGTTGGATGAGGCATGGACTCCGGCACCTGGACCAACATCGGCCTCGTCCTGCTCTTCATCCTCGTCGGCGGCGTGTTCGCCGGGACCGAGATCGCGCTCGTCTCGCTGCGAGAGAGCCAGGTCGCCCGCATCGAGAAGCAGTCGGCGCGCGGCGCGCGGGTCGCGGCGGTCGCGCGCGACCCCAACCGCTTCCTCGCCGCCGTGCAGATCGGCGTCACCGTCGCGGGCTTCTTCTCGGCCGCGTACGGCGCGTCGACGCTCGCACCGGACCTCGCGCCCGCGCTCGAGGACCTGGGGCTGTCGAGCGGGCTCGCGGACACCGTCGCGCTGGTGGGGCTCACGCTCGTCATCGCGTACCTCTCCCTGGTGCTCGGCGAGCTCGTGCCCAAGCGCATCGCGCTCCAGCGCTCGGCGGGCGTCGCACTCGTCGTCGCTCCTCCCCTGGACCGCTTCGCGACCCTCATGCGGCCCGTCATCTGGCTGCTGTCGCGCTCGACCGACGGCGTCGTGCGGCTGCTCGGCGGCGACCCCACGGCGCGCAGCGAGGAGATGAGCGAGGAGGAGCTGCGCGAGATCGTGCTCGCGCACGAGTCGCTGCCCGAGGACGAGCGCCGCATCCTCGACGACGTGTTCGCCGCGGGCGACCGCTCGCTCGCCGAGGCGATGACGCCGCGCGGCGAGGTCGCGTTCCTCGCGGCCGACACCCCCCTCGCGGACGCCGCCCAGACGGTCGCGGCGGGCCCGTACTCGCGCTACCCGGTGACGGGCGACGACTTCGACGACGTCGTCGGCTTCCTCCACGTGCGCGACCTGCTCGGGCGGGACTGCCCCGACCACCCGCCGACGGACCCGACGACGGGGCGCGCCCTCACCGTGCGCGACGTCGTGCGGCCCATCCTCGCGCTGCCCGCGACGAACACCGTGCTGCCCGCGATGTCGCAGATGCGGCGCGAGGGCGTGCACATCGCCGTCGTCGTGGACGAGTACGGCGGCACCGACGGGATCGTCACGCTCGAGGACCTCGTCGAGGAGCTCGTGGGCGACATCCGCGACGAGTACGACGCCGACGAGCCGTCGCCCGCGCGCGAGCGCGGCGCGACGACGAGCGTCGACGCCGGCCAGACGATCGAGGAGTTCGCCCGCCGCACGGGCGTCGAGCTGCCCGACGGCCCGTACGAGACCGTCGCCGGCTTCGTCCTGGCGCAGCTCGGACGCCTCGCCGTCGTGGGCGACCACGTCGACGCGGACAGCCACCGCCTCACGGTGACCGACGTCGCGCGGCGCCGCATCGTGCGCGTCGACGTCGTGCCGCTCCCCTGACCGCCGAACGCACGACGCTGAGTGCAGGAAACAGTCGCGTCCCGGCACCTCGGACGCGACTGTTTCCTGCACTCAGGGGTGTGGGTGGGGGCGCGTAGCGTCCGGTGGATGAGCGCAGCGACGACGGGGACAGGGATCAAGGTCGGGGTGGTCGGGAGCTTCGGCTCTGCCGCCCAGGTGCTGGAGATGGCGGTCGGTGCGGAGGACGCCGGCTGGGACGGGTTCTTCTCGTGGGACGGCCTGAGCCTGCTGTCCATGCCGGTCGACACGTTCGACCCGTGGGCGGTGCTCGCGGCGGCGGCGGTCCGGACCGAGCGGATCACGCTGGGCGCGATGGTCTTCGCGCTCCCCCGCCGCAAGCCGTGGGAGGTGGTGCGCCAGGCGCTGACGGTCGACCACCTGTCGGGCGGCCGCCTCGTGCTGCCGGTCGGCGTCGGCGTGCTCGACGACGGCGGGTTCTCCGCGGTGCCGGGTCAGCCGCAGTCGCTGCGTGAGCGGGCCGAGCTGCTCGACGACGCGCTCGCCTACCTCGACCGCGCGTGGACCGGCGAGCGGTTCACGTTCGAGGGCACGCACGTGCGGACCGGGGAGATGCAGTTCCTGCCGCGGCCGGTGGAGCGCCCCGTCGTCGGCCACCACGTGCCGGTGTGGCCGGTCGGCGTGTGGGACGCCGAGCGCCCGCCGGTGCGCTCGCTCGACCGCACCCTGCGCGCCGACGGGATCGTGCTCCAGCTCCGCGGCGACCGCGGCTTCGACGTGCCCACGCCCGACGACGTCTCCGCCCTCGTCGCGTGGCTCACCACGCGTCGCTCCGAGCTGGGCCTCGACGCGGCCCGGCCGTTCGACGTCGTCGTCCAGGGCGAGCTCCCGGCGGACCGCTCCGCGGCGGCCGACCAGCTCGCGGGCCTCGCCGACGCCGGAGCGACCTGGTGGGTCGAGTCCCGGTGGAACCCCGAGACCGCGACCCCGAACTCGTTGCTCGCCGCGATCAGCGCCGGGCCCCCGCGTCCTTGACGCCATCCGCGCGGCGAGGGGCGCGCTGAAGCCGCCACGGGGTGCCCTGGTGTCGGTGGGTCGACAGCGGGTGGGGTCTGCGGAGGTGACGACGGGTCGTGGCGGGCCTGGCGGGAGCAGGGCGAGGGACGAGCCCTGCGGATGGTAGACCCGTCGTCACCTCCGCAGGCCCCGCCCCCCGACCACGACCACAGACCCGAAGAATCAGACCGGCCGCGCCGCCTCGATCTCGACCTTGGGCAGCGTCTTCGCCGGCAGCGTCTTCGGCCGCCACGACGCGCGCGTCGCCTCGAACGCGGAGATCTCGTCCGCGTGCTGGAGCGTGAGGCCGATGTCGTCGAGGCCCTCCATGAGGCGCCAGCGCGTGTAGTCGTCGATCTGGAACGGCACGGTGACGTCGAGCGCCGACGCGGTGCGGGCGACCAGGTCGACGGTCACCTCGGTGCCCGGGTTGGTCTCGAGGATCTTCCACAGGAGCTCGACGTCCTCCTGCGCGACGATGCCCGCGACGAGGCCCTGCTTGCCGGAGTTGCCGCGGAAGATGTCGGCGAAGCGGGAAGCGAGGACGACGCGGAAGCCGTAGTCCTTGAGCGCCCAGACGGCGTGCTCGCGCGACGAGCCCGTGCCGAAGTCGGGGCCGGCGACGAGCACGGAGCCCGCGCGGTAGGCGTCCTGGTTGAGGACGAACGTGGGGTCGCCGCGCCACGCGGCGAACAGCGCGTCCTCGAACCCGGTGCGCGTCACGCGCTTGAGGTAGACGGCGGGGATGATCTGGTCGGTGTCGACGTTGCTGCGACGCAGCGGGACGCCGACGCCGGTGTGGGTCGTGAACTTCTCCATGGCGGGAACCTCTTCGGGTCTTCGGGGCGACGGGTGGGCGGCGCGGTGCGGCGGGCTCAGACCTGCACGAGGACGCGCGGGTCGAGCGGCGCGAGCGGCGTGCCGTCGAAGGACGTGATGTCGGTGCCCTCGGGCAGGTCGAGGTCGCTGAGCGACGACAGCGTGCCCCGCAGCGCGGTGGCCGCGGCGACGAGCGGCGACACGAGGTGGGTACGGCCGCCCTTGCCCTGGCGCCCCTCGAAGTTGCGGTTGGACGTCGAGGCGGCGCGCTCGCCCGGCTGGAGCTGGTCGGGGTTCATGCCGAGGCACATCGAGCAGCCGGCGTTGCGCCACTCCGCACCGAAGTCGAGGAAGATCTGGTCGAGGCCCTCGGCCTCGGCCTGGAGGCGCACGCGTGCGGACGCCGGGACGACGAGGACGCGGACGCCGTCGGCCTTCTTCTTGCCCTGCACGACCTTCGCGACCGAGCGCAGGTCCTCGATGCGGCCGTTGGTGCACGACCCGATGAACACGGTGTCGACGGGGATCTCGCGCAGCGGCTGGCCCGGCGTGAGGCCCATGTACTCGATCGCGCGCTCGGCGGCGACGCGCTCGTTCTCGTCCGCGATCTGCTCGGGGACGGGCACGGTCGCGGAGATGGGCAGGCCCTGGCCGGGGTTGGTGCCCCACGTGACGAAGGGCTCGAGGTCGGACGCGCGGAGCGTGACCTCGGTGTCGAACACGGCGTCGTCGTCGGAGCGCAGCGTGCGCCAGTACTCGACGGCCGCGTCCCAGTCGGCACCCTCGGGCGCGTGCGGGCGGCCCTTGAGGTACTCGAACGTCGTGTCGTCCGGGGCGATCATGCCGGCGCGCGCGCCCGCCTCGATCGACATGTTGCAGATCGTCATCCGCGCCTCCATGGAGAGCTTGCGGATGGCCTCGCCGCGGTACTCCAGGACGTAGCCCTGGCCGCCGCCGGTCCCGATCTTGGCGATGATCGCGAGGATGATGTCCTTGCTCGTGGCGCCGGGCGGCAGCTCGCCGTCGACGTTGATCGCCATGGTCTTGAACGGGGCGAGCGGGAGCGTCTGCGTGGCGAGCACGTGCTCGACCTCGGACGTGCCGATGCCGAACGCCAGCGCGCCGAACGCGCCGTGCGTCGAGGTGTGCGAGTCGCCGCACACGACCGTCAGGCCGGGCATGGTGAGCCCGAGCTGCGGCCCGACCTGGTGCACGATGCCCTGGTCGGCGTCGCCGAGCGAGTGGATGCGGACGCCGAACTCGCGCGCGTTGTTGCGCAGCGTGTCGATCTGCGTGCGGCTCGTGAGGTCCGCGATCGGCAGGTCGATGTCGAGCGTCGGGGTGTTGTGGTCCTCGGTCGCGATGGTGAGGTCGGGGCGGCGGACCGGGCGGCCCGCGAGGCGCAGCCCCTCGAACGCCTGGGGGCTGGTGACCTCGTGCACGAGGTGGAGGTCGATGTAGAGGAGGTCGGGCGACCCGTCGGTGCCTCGTCGCACCAGGTGCGCGTCCCAGACCTTCTCCGCCAGCGTGCCGGCCATGTAGCTCATCTCCTCGTCGTCTGTCACGGTCCTCCTGGGGGGTACGGAGAGCCGCCTGGGTCGATGGTCCGCCGTCCGGCATCCTGCCGGGGAAGACGTCCAGCGGGTGGAACATCCGTGCCGGACTTGCATCTCAGTGCGTGAGACGTCAATATCGACCTATGGACAATACTAGCGGAGTCGGAGTGCTGGACAAGGCGGCCTCCGTCCTGGGCGCCCTGGAGTCCGGACCTGCCACCCTCGCCCAGCTCGTCACGGCCACGGGCCTGGCCCGCCCGACGGCGCACCGCCTCGCCGTCGCCCTCGAGCACCACCGCATGGTCGCGCGCGACATGCAGGGCCGGTTCGTCCTCGGCCCCCGGCTCAACGAGCTCGCGACCGCGGCCGGCGAGGACCGCCTGCTCGCCGCCGCGAACCCCGTGCTGACGGCGCTGCGCGACCACACGGGCGAGAGCGCCCAGCTCTACCGCCGACAGGGCGACCACCGCATCTGCGTCGCGGCCGCCGAGCGCCCGGTCGGTCTGCGCGACTCGATCCCCGTCGGCGCGACGCTCACGATGAACGCCGGCTCCGCCGCCCAGGTCCTCCTCGCGTGGGAGGAGCCGGACCGGCTGCACCGCGGGCTGCGCGAGGCCGTCTTCACCGCCACGATCCTCTCCGGCGTCCGACGCCGCGGGTGGGCCCAGTCCGTCTCCGAGCGCGAGCTCGGCGTCGCGTCGGTGTCGGCGCCCGTGCGCGGCCCGTCCGGCCGGGTCGTGGCCGCCGTCTCCATCTCGGGCCCGGTCGAGCGCCTGAGCCGCCAGCCCGGGCGGCTGCACTCCGGCTCCGTCGTGGCCGCCGCGAACCGCCTCACCGAGGTCCTCCGCCGCGCCGGCGAGTGACCTGGGCCGACGCCGGCCCGTACCGGGCCGGCGTCGGCGTGCCGCGGGCCGCAAACGGGACGCGCCCTGTCAAAATGTCCCCGGCTGCTGCCATGCTGTGCGTGCCCCGACGCCCGGACAGCGCAGTGGTCGCGGGGGCGACCGCTGACCGTCCGATCCCGAGACACGAGGAGTTCCGATGCACCCGAAGCTGAAGGCAGCCCTGATCTGGGTCCTCGTGATCTTCGCCGTGTACGCGATCGTCACGAGCCCGGACCGCGCGGCCGACATCGTCGAGGGCGTGTGGGACGTGATCGTCGGGGCGTTCCGCTCGATCGGCCAGTTCTTCAGCTCGCTCCTGGACTGACCGTGGCCCGCGGCGGACCTCGCAGCAGGATCCTGGACCGCTACGTGCTCAACGGCGAGCGGGTCGTCATCGCGACGCGCCACCACTGGGGGATGCTCCTCGAGCCCGCCGCGACGACGGTCGCGGGCGCGGTCGTGATCGCCTGGCTCGTCGTGCAGGCCGGCCCCGCGGTGGGCGACGGCGTGCTCGTGCTGTGGTGGCTGTGGCTGATCCTCGCCGCGCGCCTGGTGTGGAAGGTCTTCGAGTGGCGCAACGAGTGGTTCGTCGCCACGGACAAGCGCCTGCTCCTGCTCTACGGCCTCATCACGCACAAGGTGGCGATGATGCCGCTGACCAAGGTGACGGACATGAACTACGGGCGCTCGCTCGTCGGGCGCGTGCTGGGCTACGGGCAGTTCCTGCTCGAGTCCGCCGGGCAGGACCAGGCGCTGCGCCAGATCGACTGGGTCGCGCGCCCCGACCGGACCTACCGCCTGCTGTGCGACACGCTGTTCATCCCGGGCGGCCGCCCGGGCGCAGCGCCGGTCGGCCCGGGCGGGGCCGCCGCGACGACGGGTGGCCCGCTGCCCGCGACCGTGCCGCCGCCCGCGCCGCGACCGCCGCAGCCCGCCGAGCCCTCACCGGTC
>QAPD01000048.1 GCA_003052455.1 Sphaerisporangium cinnabarinum
GCGCGGCGGACCGCGAGGCGTGCGGGCGCCGGCGGGCGGACGAGCACGCCGGCCGTGCACACGAGCCACGCGAGGAGCGCGCCGCACGCGGCCGCGAGCGCGCGCGGACCGACGTCGGCGAGCGTCGGTGCGCCCGCGAGGCCCGCGCCCGCGGCGAAGACGACGATCGTCGCCCCGGGCGGGCCCGTGCGGACGAGGAGGCAGAAGGCCGTGGCCCCGGCGGCGAGGAGCGCGACGGCGGCGGTCGTGACGAGCGCGGGCGTGCCCGCCGCGGCGAGGAGCGTGAACGCCGCGATCGTGCCGGTCATGAGGGTGCCGACGGTGGCGAGGAGCGCGGCCCGACGGCGGTACGGGTCGTACCGGCCGTAGAGCGACGTGAGCGCGCCGAGCGACGCGAACGCCGCGAGGTCGGGACGCCCGAGGAGGCCCGGGACGGCGATCGCGAGCGCGACCGCGGCGCCGCAGCGCAGCGCGGCGGCGACCGTCGCGTCGGCGGGGCTCACGCGCAGGGCGGCGCGGAGGTGGGCGGGGTCGAGGACGTCCTGGGCGGCGGCGCGCACGGGCGCGAGCGCCGGGCGGGCGGGGGAGGAGAGGGGCATCGACGGACCAGCCTACCGGTTATTCCTTGGTGTTTCACCGGTGAAAGACTGTGAGCCTCGCCCTATCCTGGGTCCGTGGACTACGTCGACCGCGTGCGCGCGGAGTGGGCTGAGCAGCGGCCGGACCTCGACACCGCGACGTCGGCGGTCGGTGCCCGGCTGCGGCGCGTCGCCGCGCTGCTCGAGGCGGCGCTGGAACGCTCGGCGGCGCGGCACGACGTCTCGCGCGCGGAGTTCGACGTGCTCGCGGCGCTGCGCCGCGCCGGGCGGCCGCTGCGTGCGGGCGAGGTCACCACGATGACCGGCGCCCCCGGCGCCTCGATCACCAAGCGTCTCGACCGGCTCGAGCGCGCCGGCCTCGTCGAGCGCACCGTCGCGGAGCGCGACCGGCGCGGCGTCCTCGTCGCGCTCACGGACGCCGGGACGGCGCTCGTCGACGAGGTCTTCCCGCAGCAGCTCGACCGCGAGCGCGCCGCGCTGGTCGACCTCGACGAGGCCGAGCACGCGGAGCTCGCGCGCCTGCTCGCCGTCGTGCTGCGCCGCCTCGACCCCGTCGACTACTGACCTCCTCCCCCCCCCGCGACGCCGGGGACGACGAAGGCCGGGCGGAGCGGGTCGTCCCCGCTCCGCCCGGCCTCCGGCTGGTCGCTCAGGCCTGCGGCGGGCGCGTCATCGACAGGACGTCGAGCGCCTCGTCGAGCTGCGCCTCGGTGACCTCGCCGCGCTCGACGAAGCCCAGGTCGATCACGGCCTGGCGGACCGTGAGGCCCTCCTTGACGGAGTGCTTCGCGACCTTCGCCGCCGCCTCGTAGCCGATGACGCGGTTGAGCGGCGTGACGATCGACGGCGACGACTCGGCCAGCGCGAGGGCCCGCTCGACGTTGGCCGTGATGCCCGCGACGGTCTTGTCCGCGAGGACGCGCGACGCGTTCGCGAGGAGCCGGATCGACTCGAGGACGCCCTGCGCGATCACGGGGATCTGCACGTTGAGCTCGAACGAGCCCGACGCGCCGGCCCAGGCGACGGTCGCGTCGTTGCCGATCACGCGCGCGGCGACCATGAGGACGGCCTCGGGCACGACGGGGTTGACCTTGCCCGGCATGATCGAGCTGCCCGGCTGCAGGTCCGGGATGAAGATCTCGCCGAGGCCGGTGTTCGGGCCTGAGCCCATCCAGCGCAGGTCGTTGCAGATCTTGGTGAGCGAGACGGCGATCGTGCGCAGCGCGCCCGACAGCTCGACGAGGCCGTCGCGCGAGGACTGCGCCTCGAAGTGGTCGCGCGCCTCGGTGAGGGGCAGGCCCGTGTCCTCGACCAGCAGCGCGATGACGCGCTGGGGGAACCCGGCGGGCGTGTTGATGCCGGTGCCGACGGCGGTGCCGCCGAGCGGGACCTCCGCGGCGCGGGGGAGCGCCGACTCCAGCCGCTCGATGCCGTAGCGGATCGCGGCGGCGTACCCGCCGAACTCCTGGCCGAGCGTCACGGGCGTGGCGTCCATGAGGTGCGTGCGGCCCGACTTCACGACCGTCGCGAACTCGGCCGACTTCGCCTCGAGCGCCTCGGCGAGGTGGCCCAGCGCGGGCACGAGGTCGTGCACGACCCCGGCCGTCGCGGCGACGTGGACCGACGTGGGGAACACGTCGTTCGACGACTGCGACGCGTTGACGTGGTCGTTCGGGTGCACGTCGCGCCCGAGCGAGCGCGTCGCGAGCGTCGCGAGGACCTCGTTGGTGTTCATGTTCGACGACGTCCCGGACCCCGTCTGGTAGACGTCCACCGGGAAGTGCGCGTCGTGCGCGCCCGACGCGACCTCGTCGGCCGCGGCGACGATGGCGGCGGCGACGTCCTCGTCGAGCACGCCGAGCTCGGCGTTCGCGCGGGCCGCGGCCTTCTTCACGCGGGCGAGCGCCTCGATGTGGCCGCGCTCGAGCGGGGTGCCCGAGATGGGGAAGTTCTCCACCGCCCGCTGCGTCTGCGCGCGGTAGAGGGCCTGCGCGGGCACGCGCACCTCGCCCATGGTGTCGTGCTCGATGCGGTACTCGGTCGTCGGTGCGGCCGCGCCGGCGGCGGCGCCGGGAGCCTCGGGAGATGCAGTCATGGGGCCATCCTGCCGCACCGCGCGCGGGCGCCCGCAACCCGCGTGAGCGAGGTCACGCGGGTCGCGGGAGCGCGTCCTCCGCGACCGCGCCGGGACCGCCGGAGCGGTCCGGGCCGTGGGGTCAGGCGTCGGCGCGGGGCTGCTCGCCGACGTCGCCCACGACGTCGACCAGGTGCGCGCGGCCCTCGGCGAAGTCGTACTCGACACCGACGATCGCGCAGCGGCCCTCGGCGACGGCCGCGGCGAGGCCGGCCGAGTAGGAGTGCAGCATGTCGACCGTGTTGCGCACGTGCTCGCGCCGCAGCACGGCGGGGTCGAGGCTCTCCAGGGTGCCGTTCCCGGCGCCGGTGATCTTCGCCACGGAGGGGATGACGCGGTCGACGACGGCCCGGACGAACCCGTTCGCCTGCGCGCCCGTCCGCAGGGTCTCGACCGCCGCGCCGACGGCGCCGCACGAGTCGTGCCCGAGCACCACGACGAGCGGAGCGGACAGCACCTCGACGCCGTACTCGATCGAGCCGAGCACCGTCGTGTCCACCACGTGCCCCGCCGTCCGCACGACGAACATGTCCCCGAGACCCTGGTCGAAGATGATCTCCGCCGCGACGCGGGAGTCGGAGCAGCCGAACAGGACCGTGTGCGGGTGCTGCGCGGCCGACGTCTCGCGTCGGCGGTCCGCGCCCTGCGACGGGTGCAGGGGGGCGTCGGCGACGAAGCGGTCGTTCCCGGTCCGCAGCGTCGCCCACGCCTCGGCGGGGGTGAGCGAACGGACCGGCTGTGCGGGGGCGGGAGAGGTCATGGCTCCCATCATCGCGCAGGTCGGGGCGTGCCCCGCGTGCCCGTTCGCATGGCGGGCCCGGCCGGGGGGCGGTATCCATGGAGGGTGACACCCCCGGTACTCGGGGAAGCCGCGACCGAGGGGAGCTGACGTGCGCCGACGCACCCGAGCGCTCGCCGTCCTGGTCGCCGCGGGGCTCGTGGCGCCGCTCGCCGCGTGCGGCCCGGGCGACGACGGGACGCCGGAGCTCACGTGGTACATCAACCCGGACAACGGGGGCCAGGCCGACATCGCGGCGGCCTGCACCGAGGCCGCCGGGGGCGCGTACCGCATCACGACCGAGCTGCTGCCGCGCGACGCCGCGTCGCAGCGCGAGCAGCTCGCGCGCCGCCTCGCGGCGAAGGACTCGTCGATCGACATCATGAGCCTCGACCCGGTCTTCATCGCCGAGTTCGCCGAGGCCGACTTCCTGGCCCCCGTGCCCGACGACGTCGCGCAGGCGACGACGCAGGACGTGGTGCAGGGCGCGATCGACGCCTCGACGTGGAAGGACGAGCTGGTCGCCATCCCGTTCTGGGCGAACACGCAGCTCCTCTGGTACCGCAAGTCCGTGGCCGAGGCGGCCGGGCTCGACATGTCGCAGCCCGTCACGTGGGAGCAGATCATGCAGGCGGCCCAGGACCAGGACAAGCTCCTGGCCGTCCAGGGCGCCAAGGCCGAGTCGCTCACCGTGTGGATCAACGCGCTCGTCGAGGGCGCGGGCGGCCACATCATCGACAACCCGGAGGCCCCGGCGGACGAGGTGAAGCTCGGCCTCGACACGGACGCGGGCAAGGCCGCCGCGGAGATCATCGGGGGCATCGGCACCTCGGGCGTCGGCGGGCCGGGCCTGCCGAGCGAGGACGAGCCCGCGTCGCTCACCAAGTTCCAGGGCGACCGTGGGTCGTTCATGGTGAACTGGCCGTTCGTCTGGTCGTCCACCCAGGGCGCCGTCGAGGCCGGGTCGCTCGACCAGGCGCTCCTCGACGACATCGGCTGGGCGCTGTACCCCCGCACGACGGAGGGCGAGGACGCCCGGCCCCCCTACGGCGGCATCTCGCTCGGCATCGGGGCGTTCGGCAAGCACACCGACCTCGCGTACGAGGCCGCGCAGTGCATCGTGAGCCCCGAGAACCAGGCCGAGTACTTCGTCACCAACGGCAACCCGGCCGCGAGCATCAAGGCCTACGACGACCCGGACGTCCAGAAGGCGTTCCCCATGTACGACGTCATCCGCGACTCGCTCGACCAGGCGGCGCCGCGGCCGCAGACGCCGTTCTACAACGAGGTCTCCACGGGCCTCCAGCAGACGTGGTACCCGCCCGCGTCGGTCGACCCCGACACGACGCCGCAGGAGTCCACCGAGTTCATCACCGCCGTCCTGCGAGGGGAGCGACTCCTGTGAACGCCGGACCTCCTACCGAGCCCGCGCCCCGCGGCCGGCACGCCACCACGCCGTCGACCACGACCGAGGCCGACCCGCCGCGCGGCGGGGCCGCCTCCCGGTCGGGGACCCGCGGCACGCCGGACGCCGCGGCGAAGGCCGCGCGCAGCGACCGCTCGCGGGCCGAGGCCCGCCTCGGCTGGTACCTCGCCGGGCCGGCGTTCGTCGTCATGCTCGCCGTGACGCTGTACCCGATCCTCCAGGCCGTCTACGACTCGCTCTTCAACTACAAGCTCACCGCGCCCGACGACCGGGCGTTCGTCGGGCTCAACAACTACGTCGTGATCCTCACGGACTCCGTGTGGTGGCGGGACCTCGGGGTGACGCTCTTCATCACGGTCGTCACGGTCGTCATCGAGCTGATCCTCGGGTTCGCGCTCGCGCTCGTCATGCACCGCGCGATCAAGCGCCTGCGCGGGCTCCTGCGCACCGCGATCCTCGTGCCCTACGGCATCATCACGGTCGTCTCGGCGTTCGCGTGGTTCTACGCGTTCGACATCACGTCCGGGTACGTCAACCACTGGTTCGACTGGGTGCCCGGCGTCGGTCCCGACCTCAACTGGTTCGCGCAGCAGGGCACCAGCCTGTTCGTCATCATCGCGTCCGAGGTCTGGAAGACGACGCCGTTCATCTCGCTCCTGCTCCTCGCCGGCCTGGCGCAGGTGCCGGGCGACCTGGAGGAGGCCGCGAAGGTCGACGGCGCGACCGCCTGGCAGCGGTTCGCGCGCGTCATCGTGCCGAACATGAAGGCCGCGATCATGGTGGCCGTCCTGTTCCGCGCGCTCGACGCGTTCCGGATCTTCGACAACGTCTTCATCATGACGAACGGCGCGAACGGCACCGAGGTGCTGTCCCTGCTGGCCTACCGCACCTCGATCGGCCAGCTCCAGATCGGCATGGGCTCCGCGATCTCGGTCCTGCTGTTCCTGTGCGTCGTGCTCATCTGCTTCATCGCGATCAAGCTCTTCAAGGTGGATCTCGCCGGCGCGAGGGGGGAGAAGTGATGGGCAGCGTCCTCAGCACCAAGGCCAAGATCTGGTGGGCCGTCATCACGGTCGTCGTCCTCGTCGGCGCGCTGTTCCCCGTGCTCTCGATCTTCATGACGAGCTTCAAGGGGCCCAGCGACATCAACTCCGGGACGTTCCTGCCGCCGCAGTGGAGCACCGCCAACTACGAGCAGATCCTCGCGTCCGGCGGGTCCGCGCAGGAGCTGTTCCTGTCCGCGCTGCGCAACTCGATCGGCATCTCGCTCATCGCGACGGTCATCGCCGTCGTGCTCGCGACGCTGTGCGCGTACGCGATCGCCCGCCTCGACTTCCCGGGCAAGCGCCTCATCCTCACGACGGCGCTCGGCGTCTCGATCTTCCCCGTCGTGTCGATCGTCACGCCGCTGTTCAACCTCTGGCGCAACATCGGCCTCTACGACACCTGGCTCGGCCTGATCATCCCGTACCTGTCGCTCACCCTCCCGATCTCCATCTGGACGCTCGCGGCGTTCTTCCGCCAGATCCCGTGGGAGCTCGAGCAGGCCGCGCAGGTCGACGGCGCGACGCCGTGGCAGGCGTTCCGCAAGGCGATCGTCCCGCTCGCCGCGCCGGGCGTGTTCACCACCGCGCTCATCGCGTTCTTCATCGCGTGGAACGACTTCGTCTACGGCATCTCGCTCACGTCGACGAGCGCGGCCCGACCGGTCCCGGCGGCGCTCGCGTTCTTCACCGGCGCGTCCTACTTCGAGGAGCCGACGGGGGCGATCTCCGCGGCCGCGGTCGTCGTGACCATCCCCGTGGTGATCCTCGTCGTGCTGTTCCAGCGCCAGATCGTCTCGGGCCTGACCCAGGGGGCGGTGAAGGGATGAGCACCGCGTCCCCGGCCCGCCCCGTCCACCACCGCACGCCGTCCCGGTCCGCCGGGCACCGTGCCGCACGCCGCACCCGAGGAGAGAGCTGATGGCGTCGATCACCCTCAAGGACATCGTCAAGCGCTACGGCGACGGGTTCCTCGCCGTGGACAACGTGAACCTCGACATCGCGGACGGCGAGTTCGTCATCCTCGTCGGCCCGTCCGGCTCGGGGAAGTCGACCGTCCTGCGCATGATCGTCGGGCTCGAGGACATCACGGCGGGCGAGCTCGAGATCGACGGCGTGCGCGTCAACGAGAAGGCACCGCGCGAGCGCGACCTCGCGATGGTGTTCCAGAACTACGCGCTCTACCCGCACCTCACGGTCGCGGAGAACATCGCGTTCCCGCTGCGCCTCGCGAAGGGCAAGCACAGCGAGGAGGAGATCCGGGGCAAGGTCGAGCGCGCGGCCGACATGCTCGACCTGCGCGAGCACCTCGACCGCAAGCCCGCGAACCTCTCGGGCGGCCAGCGGCAGCGCGTCGCGATGGGCCGGGCGATCGTGCGCGACGCGAAGGCGTTCCTCTTCGACGAGCCGCTGTCGAACCTCGACGCCAAGCTGCGCGGGCAGACCCGCACCGAGATCGCGCGCCTCCAGCGCCGCCTCGGCACGACGACCGTCTACGTCACGCACGACCAGACCGAGGCGATGACCCTCGGCGACCGCGTCGCCGTCCTGCGCCGCGGCGTGCTCCAGCAGGTCGCGAGCCCGCGCGGCCTCTACGAGCAGCCGGTCAACCTGTTCGTCGCGGGGTTCATCGGCACGCCGCCCATGAACTTCCTGCCCGGCGAGGTCTCGGGCGGGAAGATCACGCTGCCGTTCGGTGAGTTCGACATGCCGGAGAGCATCGCGACGGCCGTCGGCGACCGCGGCCTGGTGATCGTCGGCCTGCGGCCCGAGCACTTCGAGGACGCGCGGCTCGTCGACCCGGCGAAGAAGGACCGGGGCCACACGTTCGAGGCCCAGATCGACGTCACCGAGTGGCTCGGCGCGGAGCTCTACGCCTACGTCCCGTTCGAGATGCACGAGTCCGTGAAGGGCCAGCTCGACGAGCTGGACCGCGAGCTCGACGGCGAGGGCGTGCGCACGCAGTTCGTCGTGGCGCTCGACTCGGCGTCGCGCGCGCGCGACGGCGACGTGACCGACCTGTGGTTCGACCCGACGAAGATGATGATCTTCGACCCGGAGACGAGCGAGAACCTCACGCGCGACGACGCGGAGGCCGAGCGCATCGAGCAGGAGAACGTCGAGGACCGCAAGCGGTCGCTCGAGCGGGCGCAGAAGCAGGACGCGCAGGTCTGACGCGGGTCTCGGCCGCCCGGGCTGTCGCCCGGGCGGCCGAGCCGTGTCCGGGCTCGTGGACGGGCCTCCGCACGGGGCTCCGGCTCAGGCGGAGGCGAGCTCCGCGCGTCGCGGCGGGTTGGCCCCGGCGCGCGAGACGGTGACGGCGGCGACCGCGACGCAGCGGCGCAGCACGTCCGCGAGCACGGCGGCGTCGATCGCGCGCAGCGCCTCGCGCCGGTCCGCGCCGAGCAGCCCGGCGTCCCACAGGCCGTCGAGGAGCGCACCCATGAACGAGTCGCCCGCGCCGACGGTGTCGACGACCTCGACGCGCGGGGCCGTGACGCGCTGCTCGCCCGCCGCGGTGACGGCGACCGCGCCCTCGCCGCCGAACGTCACGACGACGAGCGCCGGACCGAGGGCGAGCCACTCGCGCGCGACGGCGACCGGGTCCGCGCCCGGCACGAGCCACGCCACGTCCTCGTCGCTCACCTTGACGACGTCGGCGAGCGCGACGAGCGCCTCGATCCGGGTGCGCGCGTCGGCGGGGTCGCCCATGAGGGCGGGCCGGGCGTTGGGGTCGTAGGTGATCGTCGCGGTGTCGCGCGCCGCGGCGACGAGCGCGCGGACGTCGGACGCGCCGGGCTCCAGCACCGCGGCGATGGAGCCCGTGTGCACGGCGAGCGTGCCGGCGTCGGGAGCCGTGCCCGCCGGGACGCGCCACTCCAGGTCGAACTCGTACGTGGCCGCCCCGTGCGCGTCGAGGTGCGCGGTGGCGACGCTCGTCGTGGGGGCGTCGGTGCTGCCGGGCGTGAGGGTCACGGCGGAGTCGTCGAGCCACGCCCGCACCGCCTCGCCGCGCGCGTCCTGCCCGAGCCACGTGGCCAGCCGGGCGTCGCGACCGAGGCGCCCGAGCGTGAGCGCGACGTTCGCGAGGCTGCCCCCGGGGTGCTCCGCGACGCTGCCGTCCGCGCGGTGCACGACGTCGACGAGCGCCTCGCCCACGACGAGGACGTGCTCGGTGGGCGCCGCGGCGGCGGGCTGGGCGGGGTCCGTGCTGGTGCTCATGCGTCGTCTCCGGTCGGGTCGTCGGGGTCGGTCGTGCCGCGTGCCGGCGCCTCGTCCTGCGAGCGTGCGGCGTCGAGGCGGGCGCGTGCACCGTCGAGCCACTCCTGGCAGCGCGCGGCGAGCGCCTCGCCCCGCTCCCAGAGCGCGAGCGAGTCCTCGAGCGGCTCGCCCCCGGCCTCGAGCCGGGCGACGACCTGCACGAGCTCGTCGCGCGCCTGCTCGTAGGAGAGCGTCGACACGTCGGGCGTGACAGCGTTGTCAAAGGAAGTCACGGCAGTATTCAACCCCATCTGTGCGTCATGGCCCGACCGGTCGTCCGGCGGGCGGTCGGGAACCGGCGCGGGCGCCTCACGACGCCTCCCGGCCGGGAGCGGGTCCGTCGTCGTGCGTGCCGGTGACCGCCGCGTCCAGCGCGCCGTGCGCGAGTCGCACGCGCACGGCGTCGCCCGTCGCGACGTCGGCGGGGGAGCGGACCACGTGCCCGTCGGCCCGCTGCACGACGGCGTACCCCCGCTCGAGCGTCGAGGCCGGGGACAGGGCCCGCACCTGGGCCTCGAGCCGGCCGACCTCGCCCGCCGCGCGCACGAGCCGCGCGTCGAGCGCCCGGCGTGCCCGGTCCCGCAGGGCGCCGACCCGCTCCTGCCGGTCCGTGAGCATCCGCCCGGGGTCGGCGAGCACGGGCCGGGACCGCAGCGCGTCGAGGCCCGCCTGCTCGCGGGACACGCGCCCCGCGACCGCGCTGCGCAGGCGCTGACGGCCCTGCGCCACGCGGGCGCGCTCCTCCGTCACGTCGGGCACCACCCGCTTGGCCGCCGCCGTCGGGGTGGAGGCGCGGTAGTCCGCGACGAGGTCGAGCAGCGGGCAGTCGGTCTCGTGGCCGATCGCGCTCACGAGGGGCGTGCGGCACGCCGCCGCGACGCGCACGAGCGCCTCGTTCGAGAAGGGCAGGAGGTCCTCGACGGCGCCCCCGCCGCGCGCGACGACGATGACCTCCACCGCCGGGTCCGCGTCGAGCGCGCGGATCGCATCGCCCACCTGCTGCACCGCGTGCGCGCCCTGGACGGCCACCTCGCGGATCTCGAACCGGACCTGGGGCCAGCGGGCGCGCGCGTTGACCACCACGTCGTGCTCCGCCTTGGACTCGCGCCCGCACACCAGCCCCACGACGGCCGGGAGGAACGGCAGGGGTCGCTTGCGGTCGGCGTCGAACAGGCCCTCCGCCGCGAGCACGCGCTTGAGGTGCTCGATCCGCGCGAGCAGCTCGCCCACGCCGACGGGGCGGATCTCGCGCGCCTGGAGCTGGAGCGTGCCGCGCCGCGTCCAGAACACCGGCTTCGCGTGCACGACGACGTGCGCGCCCTCCTCCACCGACGCGCCCTGCAGCACGCGGGACGCCGCCGACACCGGGAGCGACATGTCGAGGTCCGTGTCGCGCAGCGTGAGGAACGCCGTCGACGTGCCCGGGCGCCGGTTGAGCTGGACCACCTGGCCCTCGACCCAGACCGGCGCCATCCGCTCGACGTACTGCTCGATCTTGCGCGACAGGAGCCGGACCGGCCACGGGTGCTCCGCGCTCGTCTCGAGCGCACGCGCCGGGAGGGGGCCGCGCGCCGCCGGACCGGCGGACGCGGCACCCGGGCGCGGAGCGTCGTCGGGCAGCGGGACGGAGGCGGTCACGGGACCAGCCTGCCGCACCCCACCCACGCCCACCCAACGCGCCACGATGCCGAGCACGCCGCCGAGCGCGCCGACGAGCGCGCCGCTCGGGCGGTCAGGGCGCGAGCAGGTCGACGGTGACGAGCCGGTAGCCCTGCGCGCGCAGGTCGTCGACGATGCCGGGCACGGCGTCGACGGTCGAGGCGTGGATGTCGTGCATGAGCACCAGGCTGCCCGGGCGCGCGCCCTCCACCGCGCGGCGTCGCGTCTCCGTGGCGTCGCGCGTCTTCCAGTCGAGCGTGTCGAGGTTCCACAGCACCACCTGGAGCCCGGAGCGGAGCGCGAGCGACCGCACGCGGTCGTCGACGTCGCCGTACGGGGGCCGCAGGAGCGTCGGGGTGATCCCCGCGGCGCTCTCGATCGCCGCCTGGGTGCGCGCGAGCTCGTCGCGGACGGCGTCGTCGTCGAGGGTCGTGAGCTGCGGGTGGTCCCAGGTGTGGTTCGCGAGCAGGTGGCCCGCGGCCGCCGTGTCGCGCACGACCCCGGGGCGTTGCTCGACGTTGCTCCCGACGAGGAAGAAGGTGGCCGAGACGTGCTTCTCCGCGAGCACCTGCAGGAGCCGCTCGGTGTCGGGCCCCGGGCCGTCGTCGAACGTGAGCGCCACGCACCGCTCGACCGCGCAGTCCACGCCCGTCGCCCGGGCCTGGTCGCGCCGCTGGGCGAGCTGGAGCGCCAGCCGGTCCGACCAGACGGCCTCCGTCGCGGCGAGCACCGCGTCGCGCAGCGCCACGGTCTCGGCGACCGGGGCGCCGCCCGGGCCGGCGTCGAGCGTCGTCGTCGCCTGCGCCAGCAGCCCGTCGAGCGTCGTGCGCGTGCCCTCGTCCGTGACGAGGCCGGCCGACTCCGTGAGGACGGGCCGACCCTCGGCCGCCGCCGCGTCGAGGCCGTCGTACGCCCACTGCCGCTGCGCCGTCGCGACGGGCTCCGCCGCCTCGACGACGGCGGAGGCGGCCTCGTGCAGGGCGTCCGCCGTGGGCTCGGAGCCCGTCACGACCTCGACGTGGACGGCGGGACGCGAGCCCGGGTGCAGCGGGTTCGGGCGGGACAGCGCGTCCACGGTGCGGTCCTCCTCCGGGTAGGCCACCGGGGTCGTGCGGAGCGCGGTGGCCTCCTGGAGCGCCGTGGCCAAGGGCTCGCGGACCGCCGGGTCGTCCACCTGGCCCGCGCTCGCGGCGAGCAGCGCCGCACCCGCGACCTCGGCGGCGCTCGTCGGGACGAGCCGCGTGAGGTACGCCGCCTCGGCCCGCGCGCGGCCGTCCGTCGCGTCCTGCGTCACGCGCGCGACGTCGGCGTCGTAGCGCTCGACCGCGGCGACCCAGGCGCGGTGCTCCAGCGTCCCGACGACCACCACGGCCGCCGCGACGACGACGAGCAGCAGCGGGACGAGCCACCACCACACCCGGCGGCGCCGTCGGGGCGCGTCGGGCGCGGGTGACGTCGTGCCGCCCGGGTCGTCGCTCATGCCCTCGATCTTGGGGGGCGGTGGCACGGACGTCGACCCGACGCGCCCGGCGGGCGGGCGAGACACGCGTGCGGCGGGCCGAGGCTGCGGAGGGTCTGTGTGCTCCTCGCGCGCGGCTCGTGACGACGTCGAGGTCGGGCGGTGGGTGACCGGCCTCACCGGGGTCGGGAGACCGCCGCTCGCCTAGACTCGGGAGCGTGAGCGTCCTCCCCGCCGGCTCGTCCGCGTCCCCGACCGACCGCCCCGTCGCGACCCCTGCCGTCGACGGGACCCGCAAGCGCGTCCTGCTGGCGGCGCCGCGCGGCTACTGCGCGGGCGTCGACCGCGCCGTCGTCGCGGTCGAGAAGGCGCTCGAGCACTACGGCGCGCCGGTCTACGTGCGCAAGGAGATCGTGCACAACAAGTACGTCGTCGAGACGCTCAGCGATCGCGGCGCGATCTTCGTCGACGAGACGGACGAGGTGCCGGAGGGCGCGCGCGTCGTGTTCTCCGCCCATGGCGTGTCGCCCGCCGTGAAGGCGGCCGCGGCCGCGCGCAACCTCGACACGATCGACGCCACGTGCCCGCTCGTGACGAAGGTGCACAAGGAGGCCGTGCGCTTCGCGAAGGACGACTACGACATCCTGCTCATCGGCCACACGGGCCACGAGGAGGTCGAGGGCACCGCGGGGGAGGCGCCCGACCACGTGCAGGTCGTCGACTCGCCCGACCACGTGGACGACGTCGTGGTCCGCGACCCGGACAAGGTCGTGTGGATCTCCCAGACGACGCTCTCCGTCGACGAGACGATGGAGACGGTCCGTCGGCTGCGGGAGAAGTTCCCGACCCTCCAGGACCCGCCGAGCGACGACATCTGCTACGCGACGCAGAACCGCCAGGTCGCGGTGAAGAAGCTCGCTCCCGACGCCGACGTGGTCATCGTCGTCGGCTCGGCGAACTCGTCCAACTCGGTGCGCCTCGTCGAGGTCGCGCTCCAGGCGGGGGCCGGGGCGTCGTACCGCGTCGACCACGCGAAGGAGATCGACCCGAGCTGGCTCGACGGCGCGACGACCGTGGGCGTGACCTCGGGTGCGTCCGTGCCGGAGATCCTCGTGGACGACGTGCTCGCCTACCTCGCGGAGCGCGGGTTCGGCGCGGTCGAGGAGGTCCGCACGGCCACGGAGGACCTCATGTTCTCGCTGCCGCGCGAGCTGCGTGCCGATCTCAAGGGCTCGACGGCCGACGGCGGGCGCCCCGCCCGCGGCGGCCGCACCTCGCTCTCCGTCCAGCCCGTCTGACGCCGGCGTCGGCTGCGGCGGTCGGCCCGTCGCGGTCGGCCCCGGGGGAGCGGTCAGGCGCTCGCCCCTCCGGCCGACGGCTCCCGCCGGGGCTCGTCGCGGTCCTCGGGGCGCTCGTCGATCGCGACCACGGACTCGTTGACGGACGCGAGCAGCTCGGGCGCGCTCACGGCGCTGAGCTGCGGGTTCACCGTCGGGGGCGTCGTCAGCTCGTCGTCGACCACGTGCAGGTCCGCGAACCGCCGCGCGCTGACGAGCACGCGCGTCTCGAGCGAGCCGACGGTCCGGTTGTAGGAGTCCGCGGCGCTCTGGAGCTGGCGCCCGAGCTTCGCCAGGTGCGACCCCATGACTGCCAGCCGCCCGTGGAGCTCCTTGCCGAGCGTGAGGACCTGCTGCGCGTTCGTCGCGAGGGCGTCCTGCCGCCACGCGTAGGCGATCGTCCGCAGCATCGCGACCATCGTCATGGGCGTCGCGATGACGACGTTCTTCGACACCGCGTGCTCGAGGAGCGACGGGTCCTGCTCGACCGCGGCCGAGAGGAACGACTCCGCCGGGACGAACATGACGACGAACTCCGGCGCGGGGCCGAACTGGTCCCAGTAGCGCTTGGCGCCGAGGTCGTCGACGTGCTTGCGCATGTGGCGGGCGTGCGCGGCCAGGCGGTCGGCGCGCACGACCGGGTCGGTGGCGCCCTGGGCGTCGAGGTAGCCGAGGAACGCGACCTTCGCGTCCACCACGACCTGCTTGCCGCCCGCGAGCCGCACGACCATGTCCGGGCGCAGCGCGCCGTCGTCGGTCGCGACCTGGTCCTGCTCGACGAAGTCGACGTGGGGGAGCATGCCCGCGGCCTCGACCACGCGCCGGAGCTGGAGCTCGCCCCACGCGCCGCGCACCTGCGACGACCGCAGTGCCGTCACGAGCTGCGACGTCTCGGCGCGCAGCAGCTCGGACGCGTCGCGCACCCCGCGCACCTGCTCCGTGAGGCTCCCGTGCGCGGCGAGGCGGGCGCGCTCGGCCTCGGCGACCTCCGCGCGCACCTTCTCCAGCGCGCCGGCGAGCGGCTCGACCAGGTGGCGCACGGCCTCCTCGCGGCGCGCGAGCTCGGCCGCCCCCTGCTCCTGGCTGCGTCGCATGCGCTCCTCCGCCTGCACGAGGAACTGCTCCGTGCCCGCGGCGAGCACCTTGCGCGAGAGCGCCTCGAACTGGGCCTCGAGCCGCCGGTGGTCGCCCTGGACCTCCGCGACGCGGCGCTCGGCCGCGGAACGCAGCTCCGCGAGCTGCTGCTCGTGGGTGGCCCGGGCGAGGTCGAGTCGCTCGTCGGCGCTGCGCTGGGCCGCGCCGAGCTGGCGCGCGAAGCCCTCCCGCTCCGCCTCGAGCCGCTCGGCGAGGCCCGCGCCGCGCGCGGCGTCCTGCTGCGCCTGGCCCAGGAGCTGGGTGAGACGGCGGACCTCCGCGGCCGCGGCGTCGGGCGAGGCGCGGCGCACCGCGAGCACGAGCGCGGCGCCGACCACCAGCCCCAGCACGAGTCCGACGGCGAAGAGCAACCATCCCGAGGAGTCCATGGCCGCACCCTCCCACGGGGCACCGACAGCACGGCCGGTCGGCGCGCGGGACGGACGTCGTCGCGCAGGTCGTGACAAAAGGCACGGCCGTGCGCCCGGGGGCTCCGCTACCTTGGCGGCATGGTCGATCCCCACCCCGTGCCACCCGTCGCGCCCTCCGGTGCGCCCGTCCCCGGCCTCGCGCCGGGCGTCGCGCCCGACCCCCGGCCCGCGGCTCCCCCCGGGCAGCCCGCACCCCCGGACCCCACCGCCGCGCTGTCCCTGCGCGCGCTGTGGAAGCGCTTCGGGGAGAAGATCGCGGTCGCCGGCATCGACCTGGACGTCCCGGCCGGCTCGTTCTACGGCCTCGTGGGCCCCAACGGTGCCGGCAAGACGACGACGCTCTCCATGGCGACGGGCCTCCTGCGGCCCGACGCCGGCTCCGCGCACGTCCACGGGACGGACCTGTGGGCCGACCCGGCCGCGGGCAAGCGCCAGCTCGGCGTCCTGCCCGACGGCGTCCGCCTCTTCGACCGCCTCACCGGCGCCCAGCTCGTCACCTACGCGGGCCTGCTGCGCGGCATGGACCGCGACACGGTGGCCGAGCGCACCACGGAGCTGCTCGCGGCCCTCGACCTCGCGAAGGACGCCAACACGTTCGTCGTCGACTACTCCGCGGGCATGACGAAGAAGATCGCGCTCGCGACCGCGCTCATCCACGCGCCGCGCACGCTCGTGCTCGATGAGCCGTTCGAGGCCGTCGACCCGGTCTCCGCGGCGAACATCCGCGACATCCTGGCCGGCTACGTCGCCAGCGGCGGGACGGTCGTGGTGTCGTCGCACGTCATGGACCTCGTCCAGCGCATGTGCGACCACGTGGCGGTCGTCGCGGGCGGGCACGTGCTCGCCGCGGGCACCGTCGACGCGGTGCGCGGCGACCAGAGCCTGGAGGACCGGTTCGTCGAGCTCGTGGGCGGTCGGCAGAGCACGGAGGGCCTCGCGTGGTTGCGCAGTTCGTAAGGCTCAAGCTCACGCTCATGGGGAACTCGTTCCGCCGGAGCGTGTGGCAGACCATCGGCTTCGTCGTGGGCGTCCTCTACGGGCTGTTCGTCGTCGGGATGCTCGTCGTCGGGATGGTCGTCCTCGGCACCGAGGACGCCGCGCTGGCGGGGTCGATCACGATCCTCGCCGGGGCGCTCGCCGTCCTCGGGTGGTGGGTGATCCCGCTCTTCGCGTTCGGCGTGGACGCGACCCTCGACCCGCAGCGCTTCGTGCTGTTCGGCATCCCGCAGCGCCGGCTGCTCGCCGGCCTCGCCGTCGCGGGCGTCGTCTCGATCCCGGGCATCGTCACGGCCCTCGCGGCGCTCGGCGCGTCGTTCGCGTGGTGGCGCACGCCGCTCGCGGTCCTCGCCGCGCTCGTGGGCGCCGTCGTCGCGGTCGCGCTCTGCGTCGTCGGCTCGCGCGCGACGACGACGGCGCTCGCGCCCCTGCTCGAGTCGCGGCGCTACCGCGAGGTCGTGACGATCGCCGCGTTCGTGCCGCTCGTCCTCATCGGGCCCGCGTTCGCGTGGCTGGGGTCCCAGCTGGGCGAGGGCCCGGTCGACGGCGACGCGGTGCGCGGCATGGTGACGAGCCTCGCCGACGTCGCGGCCTGGACGCCGTTCGGCGCGCCGTGGGGCCTCGGCGCCGCGGTGCACGACGGCGCGTGGGGCCTCGCGCTCGCGCGGCTCGTCGTCGCGCTGGCGACCCTCGCGGTCGCGTGGGTCGTGTGGGACAAGTCGCTCGCACGCGCCCTCGTCACGCCGCCCACCTCCGGCGGGGGCGGCCGTGCCAAGGGCCTCGGCTTCTTCTCACGTCTTCCCGCGACGCCCACGGGTGCCGTCGCGGCGCGCACGGCCACCTACTGGCTGCGCGACCCGCGCTACTCCGGGTCGATCGCGGTCGTCCCGCTCATCCCCGTCGTGCTGCTCGTCGTCGGCGGCGGCACCGGCTCGGAGATCTTCCTCGCGCTCGCGCCCTTCACGGCGTGGATCCTCGGGTTCTCCATCTCGGCGGACATCGCCTACGACCACACCGCGTTCGCGCTGCACGTGTCGTCGGGCGTCCCGGGGCGGGCGGACCGCTGGGGCCGGGCGCTCCCCGTGCTCGTCGCCGGCGGGGCCGTGACCCTCCTCTTCGCGCTGGTCTCCGTCGCGGTGGCCGGACGCTGGGACGCGCTGCCCGCCCTGCTCGGTCTCACCGCGGGCACGCTGCTCACCTCGACGGGCATCTCGAGCGCGACGTCGGCGCGCCTGCTCTACCCGGTGCCCAAGCCGGGCGACAGCCCGTTCAAGCAGCCGCAGGGCGCCGCGATGGCCACCCTCGCCGCCCAGACGGTCGCGATGCTCCTCGTTCTGGCGCTGTCGCTCCCGTTCCTCGTCCCGGGCGTCATCGCGATCGTCGCCGACCTGCCCGTGCTCGGGTGGGTCACCCTCGCGGTCGGCGTGGTCGTGGGTGCCGTCGTCCTCGTGATCGGCGTGCGGTGGGGCGCACGCACCTACGACCGCCGGGCGCCCGAGCTCCTCCAGCGCGTGCTGTCGTACGCCTGACGCGCGGGCCGGGACCGCGCGCCGCGGTCCCGGCCCGTAGACTCGGCCGACGTGGCACTCACTATCGGCATCGTCGGCCTGCCCAACGTCGGCAAGTCCACCCTCTTCAACGCCCTGACGCGCAACCAGGTCCTCGCCGCGAACTACCCGTTCGCGACGATCGACCCCAACGTCGGCGTCGTGTCCCTCCCGGACCCGCGCCTCGACAAGCTCGCCGAGATCTTCGGCAGCCAGCGCGTCCTGCCCGCCACGGTGTCGTTCGTCGACATCGCGGGCATCGTCAAGGGCGCGAGCGAGGGGGAGGGGCTCGGCAACAAGTTCCTCGCGAACATCCGCGAGGCCGACGCCATCTGCCAGGTGACGCGCGCGTTCTCCGACCCGGACGTCGTCCGCGTCGAGGGCTCGACGGACGCCGAGGGCGACATCGAGACGATCAGCACCGAGCTGATCCTCGCCGACCTCCAGACGCTCGAGAAGACGGTCCCGCGCCTCGAGAAGGAGGTCCGGATCAAGAAGGGCGACGCCGCCCTCCTCGATGCGGCCCAGAAGGCGCAGGCGGTCCTCGAGTCCGGCACGACCCTCTTCCAGGGCGCCGCCGCGGCGGGCCTCGACCTCGCGGACGTCGCGGGCCTGCAGCTCCTCACGGCGAAGCCGTTCATCTACGTGTTCAACACCGACGACGCGGGCCTCGCCGACGAGGACCTCCAGGCGCGCCTGCGCGCGCTCGTCGCGCCCGCCCAGGCGATCTTCCTCGACGCGAAGTTCGAGTCCGAGCTCGTCGAGCTCGAGCCCGACGAGGCGAAGGAGATGCTCGCGGAGTCGGGTCAGGCGGAGGCCGGCCTCGACCAGCTCGCGCGCGTCGGGTTCGACACGCTCGGTCTGCAGACGTACCTCACCGCCGGGCCCAAGGAGGCGCGCGCGTGGACCATCCGCAAGGGGTGGACTGCGCCCCAGGCGGCCGGGGTCATCCACACCGACTTCGAGCGCGGCTTCATCAAGGCGGAGGTCGTCTCGTTCGAGGACCTCGTCGAGACCGGCTCCGTCGCCGCGGCGCGCGCCGCGGGCAAGGCGCGCGTCGAGGGCAAGGACTACGTCATGGCCGACGGCGACGTGGTGGAGTTCCGCTTCAACGTCTGAGACGCAGGTCACAGCCCTGGACGCCCGCCGCATCGTGAGACGCGGCGGGCGTCCGTGCGTCCGGGGCCGGAGGTTTCGCGCATGTTTCCCGGCCGTCGCGGCCCGGAAACGCGCCCGTACCGGCCAGTATCAACTCGGTAACGATCACCTGCCGCAACCGGGCAAGGGGGAGATCCTTCGCAACTTGCTGGGTAGCGTGGGCCCAAACCGTGGTGGGCATGCCCGTCCACGCGCGCCGGCCGCAGGGCGAGCGTGCACGGACGGGGCGGCCGAGGGGCGATCGACGTCCGCTCGTCCGCGCCCACCATCCCTTGGAGGAGGAACATTGAAGATCAGGCGCACGAGTGCCGCCCTGGCCGTGACGGTCACGGGGGCGCTGCTGTTCTCGGCGTGCAGCGGCACGTCGGGTGAGGGCGAGACCGACGGCGGCGACGACGCGGGCATCAACACCGCGACCGCCGTCACGGTCGCGTGGGAGGCTCCGCTCAACGAGCTCAACCTGAGCTCGCAGAACGGCAACGCGACGCAGAACGCCGTCATCAACTACATGCTCAACTCGGGCTTCAGCTACTACGACGCCGACCTGAACATCGTCAAGGACGAGTCGTTCGGCACGTACGAGAAGATCTCGGACGACCCGCTGACGGTGAAGTACACGTTCGGCGACGACACCAAGTGGTCGGACGGCACGCCGGTCGACGCGACGGAGATCCTGCTGGACTGGGCCGGTCAGTCCGGCAAGTTCAACACGGTCGAGGCCCAGACGGACGAAGAGGGCAACGTCACGAACCAGGCCGAGGTGGACGCCGGTGTCTACTTCGACGGCTCGGACCCGGGCGTCGCGCTCATCTCGCAGAACCCCGAGATCTCGGACGACAACAAGTCGATCACCGTCGTGTACGACAAGCCGTTCGGCGACTGGGAGCTCAGCTGGACGAACGAGTTCGTCCCGGCGCACGTCGTGGGCCAGAAGGCGCTCGAGATCGAGGACCCGGAGGAGGCCAAGGCCGCCGTCCGCGACGCGATCCTCAACAACGACACCGCGGCGCTGGCGAAGATCTCGAAGTTCTGGAACGAGGGCTTCGAGTTCACCTCGCTCCCCGAGGACCCCTCGCTCTACGTCTCCAACGGCGCCTACACGCTCGAGGAGTACAAGGAGAACCAGTACCTCACGCTCAAGGCGAACCCTGACTTCAAGGGCAAGAACAAGGGCTCGGTCGAGACCATCACGGTTCGGTACATCGACGACCCGATGGCCCAGGTCCAGGCGCTCGAGAACGGTGAGGTCGACCTCATCGGTCCGCAGGCCTCCGCGGACGTCCGCACGGCGCTCGAGGGCCTCGACGGCGTCGAGACCCACTCGGGCATCGAGGGCACGTACGAGCACGTCGACCTGGTCTTCCAGAACGGCGGCCCGTTCGACCCGGCCACGTACGGCGGCGACGCCGAGAAGGCCAAGGCCGTGCGCCAGGCGTTCCTGCTGACGATCCCGCGCCAGACGATCGTCGACAACCTCATCAAGCCGCTGAACCCGGACGCGGAGGTGCGCAACTCGAACATCCTGCTCCCGGGCTCGCCGAACTACGACGAGATGGTCGCCGAGAACGGCTCCGACTTCTACGACGCCTCCAAGGCGGCCGAGAACCTGGAGAAGGCGAAGCAGCTGCTCGCCGACGCCGGGGTCGAAACCCCGGTCAAGGTCCGCTTCGCGTACAACAACGAGAACACGCGTCGCGTGAACGAGGTCGCGCTCATCACGGACACCGCGTTGCAGGCCGGTTTCACGATCGAGGACACGGGCCGCCCGGCCGCGGAGTGGGGCACGCTCCTCGCCTCCGGTCAGGACCAGTACGACGCGTCGCTGTTCGGCTGGCAGTCGACCTCGACCGCGGTCACCGAGTCGGACGCGAACTTCCGCTGGGCGCCGAACCCGGGCGTCAACAACTACGGCAAGTACAACAACCCCGCCGTGGACGCCGCGCTCGACAAGCTCCAGGTCTCGACCGACCCGGAGGAGCAGTTCCAGCTCCAGCTCGAGGTCGAGAAGAACCTCTGGGCCGACGGCTTCGGCGTGACGATCTTCCAGTTCCCCGCCATCCAGGGCTGGGACGAGAACCTGAAGGGCGTCGAGTCGATCACGATCAGCCCGACGATCTTCCACGGGTTCTGGAACTGGACGTTCGAGGGCTGAGTGCCCTGAGTCCCTGACGCGCCCTGCCGCTGCCCCGCGCGGCGGCAGGGCCGTCCAGGTGTGAGACCGGGGGTCCCGGCGGCTGTCCGCCCGGGGCCCCCGGTCCTCGCGTGCACCCGCCCCGACGCCCAGACCCGCGGCGTCCCGGGCCCTCGGTTCACGACCACGCGAGACCCGCGCGTAGAATCGACCGGCCCCTGACCCGGGGTCCCTACCGACCAGCGAGGTAAGACCTCCGATGTTCTCCTTCATCTCGCGGCGTGTGCTGGCAGGGTTGGCGACCCTCCTCGTGTCCACGTTCGCGATGTACCTGCTCGTCGACGCCGCGATCCGGCCGTACATCTTCGCGGATCTCGAGTCGAGCACGAAGCCCAACAAGGCCGAGCTGATCGCCCAGCGCACCGCCGACCTCGATCTCGACACCCCGTCGGTGATCCGCTACTTCAAGTGGCTCGGCGACTTCGTCACCGGCGACCTCGGCACGGCCTGGCAGAGTGGCCAGTCCGTCTCGACGCTGCTCCAGGGCGCCGTCATCTCGACGATCCAGCTCGTCGCCGCCGCGACCGTCCTCGCCGTGGTCTTCGGCGTCATGGTCGGCATCGTCAGCGCGCTGCGGCAGTACAGCACCTTCGACTACCTGACGATCTTCGTCTCGTTCGTGCTGTACTCCCTCCCGGCCTTCTGGGTCGCCGTCCTGCTCAAGCAGTGGGGCGCGATCGGCTTCAACGACTTCCTCCGCGACCCGAACCTCTCGATCCTCGTGATCGTCGGCATCGGCGCGATCTCCGGCCTGCTGTGGTCCCTCGCCTTCGGCGGGACCGCGCGGCGGCGGCTCACGGTCTTCGGCCTGGGCTTCGCGGCGAGCGCGCTCGCGCTGCTCTACCTGCAGCTCTCCGGCTGGTGGGAGAAGCCGAACCTCGGCCCGGTCATCATCGTCGTCACGGGTGCCGCGCTGGCCTTCGCCATCACCGCGCTCGTCTCGGGGCTGAAGAACCGCCGCGCGCTCTATGCGTCGCTCACCACCGTCCTGATCGGGGTCGTCGTCTACTTCCCGATCCAGTCGGTCCTCAAGCAGGTCGACAACTGGTGGATCGTGCTGGTGCTCGCCGTGGTCACCGTCGGCGTCGGCATCGGGGTCGGGTACGCCTGGGGCGGCCCCGACAAGGGCGTGTCCGCGCGTGCCGCGGCCATCACCGCGTTCCTCGTCGGGTCCATGGTCTTCGTCGACAAGGTGATGTCGGTCTGGCCCGCGTACTTCGGCGCACCGGCGATCAACGGCCGGCCCATCCCGACGATCGGCAACAGCACGCCGAACCTCGGCGGCAACTTCTGGGTGCAGGTCCTCGACCAGTACACCCACCTGCTGCTCCCGACGATCGCGCTCGTGCTCATCCAGTTCGCCGGGTACACGCGCTACTCGCGCGCCAGCATGCTCGAGGTGATGAGCCAGGACTACATCCGCACGGCGCGGGCCAAGGGGCTCCCCGAGCGGACCGTCGTCATGCGCCACGGGTTCCGCAACACGCTGATCCCGCTCGCGACGATCGTCCCCATCGACGTCATCACGCTCCTGGGCGGCGCCATCATCACCGAGAAGGTCTTCGCCCGGCCAGGCATGGGCCTGCTCTTCCTCAACGCGCTGCAACGCGGCGAGATCGACCCCGTCATGGCGTACCTCGTCATCGTCGCGGCCCTCGCCATCATCGCCAACATCGTGGCTGACCTCATCTACGCAGCCCTCGACCCGCGGATCCGGGTGAACGCATGACCAACACACCGAACGACGCGTCGCAGAGCGGCGCGGTCGAGAACCAGATCGAGCTGCGCGAGGTCGAGGGCCTGTCCCAGGGCCAGATCGTCCGGCGGCGCTTCTTCCACCACAAGGGCGCCGTGGTCGCGCTCGTCGTGCTCATCGGCATCGTCGCGCTCGCGATCACCTCGATCGGCATCGGCGGCTGGCAGGGCTGGTACGCCTACAAGCCGTCCGGGCAGGGGTCCACGTACCCCCTGGTCAACGGCGGTGCACCGTCCGAGGCGCACATCTTCGGCCAGGACGAGGCGGGTCGCGACGTGTTCGCGCGCGTCATGCAGGGCACGCAGACCTCGCTCCTCGTGGTGCTCTCCGTCGGCGTCATCGCGACGATCGCGGGCGTGCTGGTCGGGGCGCTCTCCGGGTACTACCGCGGTCGTACCGACTCGTGGCTCATGCGGTTCACGGACCTCATCATCACGATGCCCGTCATCGTTATCGGCGCCGTGCTGGCCCTGCTCTCCGGCGGCAGCAACGCGCTCATCCTCGGGGCGTTCCTCGGGCTCGTGCTGTGGCCGCCGCTCGCGCGTCTCGTGCGCGGCGAGTTCCTCTCGCTGCGCGAGCGCGAGTTCGTCGACGCCGCCCGCGTCGCGGGCGCGAGCGACACGCGGATCATCTTCAAGCACATGCTGCCGAACGCGGTCGGCGTGATCATCGTCAACGTCACGCTCCTCATGAGCTCGGCGATCCTGCTGGAGACCGCGCTGAGCTACCTCGGCGTCGGCATCCAGGCGCCGGCGACCTCGCTCGGCAAGCTCATCAGCGACTACCAGGAGGCGTTCGCCACGCGCCCGTGGCTGTTCTGGTGGCCGGGTCTGTTCATCGTCGCCATCGCGCTGTGCGTCAACTTCATCGGCGACGGCCTGCGTGACGCGTTCGACCCGCGCCAGAAGCGCATCCCCTCCGAGCGCAAGATGGCCCGCGCCCAGCGCGTCGCCCGCCCGACGGCGGCCACGGCGCCGAGCGCGACCGGCGAGGCCGGGGCCAGCTGATGACCGCCGTCGTCGCCGCCCGCCCGGGAGGTCGTGGACCTCTCGGGCGGCGCGGCGCGCCGCGGTCAGGCGGTGAGCGCCACGACCGTCCCCACCGCGAGCGCGGCCAGCACGGCGAGCTGCACGACGTGCCACGTCGAGCGCGCGCCGGGAGCTCCCTGGGCGGCCCGGTCGAGGTGGCCGGCCGCCGCGAGCATCGCGTGGCGCTGCGTCACGGCGTCGGCCACGGCCTCGGCGCTCGCGCCGGTGACCACCTGCTCCTGGCCGACGGCGCGTCGTCGCGAGCTGCGCAACCAGCGGGCCGTGCCGCTCGACCGGGGTGCGGACCACGCGGTCACGCGTCCGCCCGCGTAGCGCACCTCGAGCGAGTAGCGGGTGTCGACGCCCTCGTACGCGGTCCACGGCACGTGCACGGTGCGCGTGACGTTGCGGACCTCGACCCCGCCGTCGGAGACCTCCACAGCGGGACGCCAGAACAGCATCCAGACGAGGTACGTGACGAGCGCGGCGGGGAGCAGAGCTCCCAGGACCGCGGCGACGTCCCCCGTCACGGCCGTGACCACGATCAGGGCGACGGCGACGACGCCCGTCGCCACCGTGAGAACTCGGCCGTACGTCGAACGGAAGACCAGCGTGGGACCCATGCGCCCATGCTCGCAGAGTCGCGGCGCCACGAGCGCCCGCTCCAGCAGGAAGGACACTGATCAGCGTGGCCATCGAGACGTCTCCCGCGGCCCCGGCCGCGCGCCAGGGCAGCCCTGTGCTGACCGTGCGCAACCTCGGCGTGGACTTCTACGTCGACAAGGTCTGGTACCCCGCGGCCGCGGACGTGAGCTACGACCTCCACTCCGGTGAGGTCCTCGCGATCGTCGGCGAGTCCGGCTCGGGCAAGTCCCAGTCGTCGCTCGCGCTGCTGGGCCTGCTCCCGCCGAACGGCCGCGCGAGCGGCTCGGCGAAGCTCGGCGACCGCGAGCTCATCGGCATGTCGCACGGCTCGCTGCGGCACGTCCGCGGCAAGGAGATCTCCATGATCTTCCAGGAGCCGATGACGGCGCTGAACCCCGTCTACACGGTGGGCTTCCAGATCGTCGAGACCATCCGGACGCACTTCAACGTCGGCCCCGCCGACGCGAAGAAGCGCGCGATCGAGCTCCTGCGACTCGTCGAGATCCCCGAGCCCGAGCGCCGCTTCGACGCGTACCCGCACCAGCTCTCCGGCGGTCAGCGCCAGCGCGCGATGATCGCGCAGGCGCTCGCGTGCGACCCGAAGCTCCTCGTCGCGGACGAGCCGACCACGGCGCTCGACGTCACGGTCCAGGCGGAGATCCTCAAGCTCCTGCGCGACCTGCGCTACCGCGTCGACGCGGCGATCATCCTCATCACGCACGACATGGGCGTGGTCGCCGACATGGCGGACTCGATCATGGTCATGAAGGACGGCCAGGTCGTCGAGCGCGGCACGTCGGCCGAGATCTTCGGCAACCCGCAGCACCCGTACACGGTGCGCCTCCTCGAGGCCGTGCCGCACCTCGGCTCCAAGCGCGGCACGACGACCGCCACGGACCGCGTGCCCGCGGGCGCGCCGGTCCCGGAGCGGCCGCTCGTGCTCGACGCGCAGGACATGATCATCGAGTACCCGGGCCGCGGGCGGCAGGCGGCGTTCCGGGCGGTCGACGAGGTCTCGCTCCAGATCCACCAGGGCGAGGTCGTCGGCTTGGTCGGCGAGTCCGGCTCCGGCAAGACGACGATCGGCCGCGCGGCCGTCGGGCTGCTGCCCGTCACGGGCGGCTCGCTGAAGATCGTCGGGACGGACATGGTGGGTGCCCGGCCCAAGGACCTCAAGCCGCTGCGCACCGAGGTCGGCATCGTGTTCCAGGACCCGGGGTCGTCGCTCAACCCGCGCCTGCCGATCGGCGAGTCGATCGGCGAGCCGCTCATGCTGCACAAGGGCGTCAAGGGCAAGGAGCTCAGCCGTGAGGTCGAGCGCCTGCTCGACCAGGTCGAGCTTCCCCGCGCGATGCGCAACCGCTACCCGCACGAGCTCTCGGGCGGTCAGCGCCAGCGCGTCGGCATCGCGCGGGCGCTCTCGCTCGAGCCGAAGCTGCTCGTCGCGGACGAGCCGACGTCGGCCCTCGACGTGTCGGTCCAGGCGAGGGTCCTCGACCTGTTCACCGACCTGCAGCGCGAGCACGGGTTCGCGTGCCTGTTCATCTCGCACGACCTCGCGGTCGTGGAGCTCCTGTCCGACCGCATCGCCGTGATGCACAAGGGCAAGCTCGTCGAGGTGGGCGACACGTCGCAGATCGTGCACGAGCCGAAGCACGCGTACACGCAGCGCCTGCTCGCCGCCGTCCCCGTGCCGGACCCGGCCGCGCAGCGCGAGCGGCGCGCCGCTCGCGACGCCCTCCTCGAAGCCGCCGCCCGCGACATCGCGAACGACGAGGTGTCCTCGCTGGCGGACGAGGAGCGCGCGCTCGCGGCGGCGCGCGAGGACGTGGACCACGAGCGCAGCGCCCCGCCCACCGCGGGCGCCGGCTTCTGACCGCACGCTCCACGGCTCGCCGAGCCATCACGACGCCCCGGGGGCGGCCGCGCACGCGGCCGCCCCCGGGGCGTTCCGGCTGCCAGCACGGGCGCTCCGGGCGTCGGAGCCCGCGCTCCGGTTGCCGGGGTCCGCGCGTCCGACAAGCCTTGAGGCCATGAACGCCCCGCACCACGAGACGCCCCGCGAGCCAGCACGTGACGAGGAGGCCGCACCGGCGCCCGACGGGGGAGGGGCCGACGCGCCCCGAGACGAGGGGGCAGTGACGACGGACGCCGGGGCGACGGACGCCGTCGGCCCGGAGACCGCCGCCGCCCCGGTCGTGTCCGCGCACGATCCCGACGCCCCCCGGACGGGCCGTCCCGACCCGCGCGTCTTCTACCCGGCGGCGGGCATCATCCTGGTCTTCGTCCTGCTCACGGTGCTCTTCACGGACACCGTCACGGCCGTGCTGGACACGCTCCAGACCGACGTCATCGGCGCCTTCGGCTGGTACTACGTGATCGTCGTCGCGGGGTTCGTCGTCTTCTCGCTGTGGATGGGGCTGAGCCGCTTCGGCGACATCGTGCTCGGCAAGGACGAGGAGACCCCCCTCTTCCGGCTGCCCGTGTGGTTCGCGATGCTGTTCGCCACCGGGATGGGCATCGGGCTCGTCTACTGGGGTGTCGCCGAGCCGCTCTCGCACTACGTGAGCCCGAAGCCCGGCGTCGACGGGAGCGACGCGTCGCTCGCGCAGGCCGCGATGGGGCAGAGCTACCTGCACTGGGGCATCCACGCGTGGGCGATCTACGTCGTCGCGGGTCTCGCGCTCGCGTACGCGATCCACCGCAAGGGTCGCCCCGTCTCGATCCGGTGGGCCCTCGAGCCGCTGTTCGGCGACCGTGTGAAGGGACGCCTCGGCGACGTCATCGACGTCGTCGCGATCATCGGCACCGTCTTCGGGGTCGCGACGTCCCTCGGGTTCGGCGTGCTCCAGATCTCCGCCGGGCTCGGCTATCTCGACGTGGTCGAGCCGAGCACGGCGCTGCAGATCGGGCTCATCGTGGCGATCTCGGCGCTCGCGACGCTGTCGGTCGTGTCCGGCCTCGGCAAGGGCATCAAGTGGCTGTCGAACGGCAACATGATCCTGGCCGGCGTGGTCCTGGCGCTCGTGCTCGTCCTCGGCCCGACGCTGTTCCTCCTGCGCGAGTGGGTCCAGTCGCTCGGCTACTACCTGCAGAACGTCGTGCGTCTCACGTTCGACACCACCGCCTTCCAGGGCCAGGCCGGCCTCGAGTGGCAGTCGCAGTGGACGATCTTCTACTGGGGCTGGTGGATCTCCTGGGCTCCCTTCGTCGGGGTGTTCATCGCCCGGATCTCGCGCGGGCGCACGGTGCGCGAGTTCGTCCTCGGCACCCTCCTCGTCCCGACGATCGTCACGACGCTCTGGTTCTCCGTGTTCGGCGGGTCGGCGCTGTACCGCGAGCTCATGGAGCCCGGGAGCATGCTCGTGGACGGGGAGGTCGACACGGACACCGCGCTCTTCCAGCTGTTCGACGGCCTGCCCCTCGGGAACGTCCTGGCGGTGGTGGGGATCGTGCTCATCGTCATCTTCTTCGTGACGTCGTCGGACTCGGGCTCGCTCGTCGTCGACATGCTCGCGAGCGGGGGGAACCCGAACCCGCCCACCTGGAGCCGCATCTTCTGGGCGGGCACCTCGGGGCTGCTGGCCATCGCGCTCCTGCTCGCGGGCGGCCTCCAGGCGTTGCAGACGGCGGCGATCCTCATCGCGCTGCCGTTCTCCGTGGTCATGATCGGCATGGCCGTGTCCACGGTGCGCGCGCTGCGGGTCGAGCACGCCGCGATCCTGCGGGCAGAGCGCCGCGCGGCGCGCGCCGCGCTCACGGAGCACGTGACGACGCGCGTCTCGGAGTCGATCTCCGAGCAGTGGGAGGAGCTGTACCCCGACCGCCCCGACCGGTGGCGCGCGCTCGTGCGCCGACCGCGGCGCAAGACGCCCTCCTGAGGGGGCCGTCCAGAGGGCGCACGACGGCGGGCATGGTGTCCCGAGCGCGGACCCGGTAGGATAGCCGAGCCCGGGTGACGGCCCGTGCTCCGTGATGCTGCGGCGGGCCGAGCCCGCCGTCGTGCGCGCTGAGGTGGCCGGCCGTCGTCGCCCCTCGTACCCCACGAAATGAGAACCGTAGATGTCTGTGCGCTCCGACCTGCGCAACGTGGCGATCGTCGCCCACGTCGACCACGGCAAGACCACGCTCGTCGACGCGATGCTGCGCCAGTCCGGCGCCTTCTCCGCGCACCAGCACGTGGACGAGCGCGTCATGGACTCCGGTGACCTCGAGCGCGAGAAGGGCATCACCATCCTCGCGAAGAACACCGCGGTGCGGTACGCCGGCCCGGCGGCCGCCGCGGTGGGCGAGCCCGACGGCATCACGATCAACGTCATCGACACCCCGGGCCACGCCGACTTCGGTGGCGAGGTCGAGCGCGGCCTGTCCATGGTCGACGGCGTCGTGCTGCTCGTGGACGCGAGCGAGGGCCCGCTCCCGCAGACCCGGTTCGTGCTCCGCAAGGCGCTCGCCGCGAAGCTCCCGGTGATCATCGTCGTCAACAAGGTCGACCGACCCGACTCGCGCATCACCGAGGTCGTCGCCGAGGCGACCGACCTGCTGCTGGGCCTCGCGTCCGACCTCGCGGACGAGGTGCCCGACCTCGACCTCGACGCGATCCTCGACGTCCCGGTCGTCTACGCGTCCGCGAAGGCCGGTCGCGCCTCGCTCGACCAGCCGCTGGACGGCCAGCTCCCCTCGAACGAGGACCTCGAGCCGCTCTTCACGACGATCCTCGAGAAGATCCCCGCCCCGACGTACGACGAGGGCGCGCCGCTCCAGGCGCACGTGACGAACCTCGACGCGTCGCCGTTCCTCGGTCGCCTCGCGCTCCTGCGCATCTTCAACGGCGAGCTGCGCAAGGGCCAGGTCGTCGCGTGGGCGCGCCACGACGGCACGCTCCAGAGCGTGAAGATCACCGAGCTGCTGGAGACGAAGGCGCTCGACCGCGTGCCCACGGACAAGGCCCGGCCCGGCGACATCGTCGCGGTCGCGGGCATCGCGGACATCACGATCGGCGAGACGCTCACCGACCCCGACGACCCGCGCCCGCTGCCGCTCATCACGGTCGACGACCCGGCCATCTCGATGACCATCGGCATCAACACCTCGCCGCTCGCGGGCAAGGGCGGCAAGGGCCACAAGGTCACGGCCCGCCAGGTCAAGGACCGCCTCGACGCCGAGCTCGTGGGCAACGTGTCGCTGCGCGTGCTCCCGACCGACCGCCCCGACGCGTGGGAGGTCCAGGGCCGTGGCGAGCTCGCGCTGGCGATCCTCGTCGAGCAGATGCGCCGCGAGGGCTTCGAGCTCACGGTCGGCAAGCCGCAGGTCGTCACGCGCACGATCGACGGCAAGACGCACGAGCCCATGGAGCGCATGACGATCGACGTCCCCGAGGAGTACCTCGGCGCGGTCACCCAGCTCCTCGCCCAGCGCAAGGGCCGCATGGAGACCATGTCGAACCACGGCACGGGCTGGATCCGCATGGAGTTCATGGTCCCGGCGCGCGGTCTCATCGGGTTCCGCACGCGGTTCCTCACCGAGACGCGCGGCACCGGCATCGCGTCGTCGATCTCCGAGGGTTACGAGCCGTGGGCCGGCCCCATCGAGACCCGCACCACGGGCTCGCTCGTCGCCGACCGTGCGGGCAAGGTGACGCCGTTCGCGATGATCAACCTCCAGGAGCGCGGCTCGTTCTTCGTCGACCCCACGCAGGAGGTCTACGAGGGCATGATCGTCGGCGAGAACTCGCGCAACGAGGACATGGACGTGAACATCACCAAGGAGAAGAAGCTCACGAACATGCGGTCCTCGACGGCCGACAACTTCGAGAACCTCGTCCCGCCGCGCCACCTCACGCTCGAGGAGTCGCTGGAGTTCGCGCGCGAGGACGAGTGCGTCGAGGTCACGCCCGAGGTCGTCCGCATCCGCAAGGTCGTCCTCGACCAGACCGAGCGCGCCCGCGCGGTCTCGCGCGCCAAGCGCGCCTGACGCCGCCCACCGGGTGACCGTCCCGCAGAGCCCGCAGGCCGCCGTCGTGCCCGACGGCGGCCTGCTGGCCGTCCACGCCCACCCCGACGACGAGACCCTGGCGACGGGCGCGCTGCTCGCGACCTGGGCCCGCGCGGGCGAGCCGGTCACCGTCGTGACGTGCACGCGGGGCGAGCGGGGCGAGGTGATCGACACCCCTGCGCACCCGACGGGCGTCGGGCACCTCGAGGGCGACGGGCCCGCGCTCGCCGCGTTCCGCGAGACCGAGCTCGCCCGCGCGCTCGCCGCGCTCGGCGTGCGGGACCACGTCTTCCTCGACACGGTCGCGAGCCCGGGGGAGCCGTCCGACGGCGGCGCGCCCGCGCGGTTCGAGGACTCCGGGATGGCCTGGGTCGCGCCGGGCGTGGCCGGAGGCGTCGCGGCCGGGCAGCTCCCGCCGCGCGCGTTCGTCGGCGTCCCGCTCGACGAGGCCGCCGTGCGCCTGGCCGCGGTGGTGCGGGACCGGCGCCCCGCCGTCGTGGCGACGTACGAGGCGGGCGGCGGCTACGGCCACCCCGACCACGTCCGGGCCCACGACGTCGCGGTGCGCGCGCTCGAGCTCCTCGCCGCGGACGGCGAGCCGGTGCCCGCGCTGTGGGAGGTCGTCGCCCCCGAGACCACGGTGCGCGCCGCGCGCCGAGCCCTCGCGGAGCACCCCGGTGCGCGCGAGCTGGTCGCGGCCGACGCGCGGCTCACGCTCCCGGACCCGGACGAGGAGCTGCCCCCGCTCGCGCGTCCCGACGCGTCGCTGCGCGTGCTCGTCGGCGTGCCGGTGGGTCCCGTGCTCGACGACCTGCTCGCCGCGATGCGCGCGCACGCGACACAGGTCCAGCACGTGACGTCGGCCCGCGCGCGTGCCGGGGAGGAGCCGGTGCTGCTCGGGTGGTACGCCCTGAGCAACGACGTGCTGGCGCCCGTCCCTTCACACGAGTTCTACGCTCCCTCCGGCCCGGCTCTCCCGGGCGACCAGGTCCGCCCCGGACCCACCCGTTAGCCTGGGACCCGTGGAGACCGGTATGGGGCGGCTCGTGGGCCGCAGGGTGGCGTGCGCGCTCGTGGGCGCGCTCGTCGGTCTCGTCGGCACGGTCGCGCACCGGGCGCACCTCCTGGGCGTCGACCTCCCGGGCGGGGCCGGGCTCGGCATCGTGCTCGCCCTGCTGACCGTCCTCGCGGCGGCCACGCTCGCCCGCGCCTGCGGCGGGACGGCGGGTCTCCTGGGGTTCGGTGTCGGGTGGGTCGTCGTCGTGCAGCTCCTCTCGCTCGAGGGGCCGGGGGGCGACGTGCTCGTGCCGAGCGAGCCCGTCGGGTACGTGTGGATCTACGGCGGCATGCTCGTGGTCGCCGCGGCGGCCTTCCTGCCCCGGTCGTGGTTCAGCGACCGCCCGGTCCGCACGGCCCAGCACGGGCGTCCCACCAGGCACGACGGACCCGAGAACCCCCTCGCGTCCCGCTAGTATTCGCCGTGCGGATCCCCGCACACCCCTCGTCGTCGCGCGGACCGCCGCGCGCCTTTCGTCACGGAGACAGTGGATGGGTCAGCCGACCGACCGAGACGCCGATCTCGACTCCCCTCAGGACGCCGTGCCGGAGCCCGCCGAGACGGTCGAGCCCTCGGCTCCCGAGACGGTGCCCGGCCCCGACGCGCAGGCGACCGACGCTCCCGGCGACGTCCCCGCGACCACGCCGACGGACGGACCGGCGGACACCGTCCCGGACGCCTCCGCCCCGACCTCGCCCGTGGACCCCGGTCCGGCGGGCGTGGAACCGGTCGAGCCCGGCCCTGCGGCCGAGGACCCCGGCGTGACCCCGACGGACGACGTGCCGGCCCCCGCGGAACCGCAGGGCACCGCGACCGGGGCTGCGACCGGCACCGACGCGACCGGCACCGCCGCGACCGGCACCGCCGCGACCACGGGTGACGCACCCGCCGTCGACGCCGCCGCGCAGGATCGCTCGGCGGACGTTCCCTCGGAGCCGGCCGCCGCCCCGGAGCCGGCTGCGACCCCGCAGCAGGAGTCCGCGCAGCCCGCCGGTGCCTCGGAGCACGGCGCGGTGGCGCCGGACGCAGCGACCCCGACCCCGACGTCGGCCCCGTTCCCGGCCGACGCGGACGCGCGTCCGGGTGCCGACGTCTCGACCCCTGCCGCTGCGGCCGACGAGGCTGCCGGGACCGACGCGGCCACCGGTACGGGCGCACTCGCCGGTGCTGCGGCGAGCCCCGCCGTCGAGCCCGGCGCGGGCACGCGGGCCGAGAGCGGGACGGACGCGTCCGTCGTGGACGCCCCGGCGCCGGACGTGCCGCGGGTCGACCCCGTCGAGGCGCCCGGCGCGCCGACGCCGACCACCCCCGACGCCACGGTCGCGGACGTGCCGGCGGCCGGCGCTGCCGAGGCCCCGGGGCACGCCGGCACCGCGGACGACGCCGCCGGCCCGGACGCGCAGGCCGGCGGGTCGGGCAGGACCGACGCCGGTGCGGACGACGGCGACGAGGAGCCGTACGTCCCGCGCGTGTTCGCGTTCGACCCGAACGTCCCGGCCGTGCTCGTCCCGTCCCCGGGCGCGCAGGCCGATCCCTCGGCCGCCGCGCCGGCGGGCGACGTGGACCAGGACGCTCCCGCGTCCGACGTCCCGGCGGCCGCGGCCGCGGCCGACGCCACGGCGTCCGGAGCGCCGTCCGCGGGCGGCCCGTCCGACGACGCGATGCCGACCGACCGGCCGGCCGCCCCGGCCGGGGGAGACCCGGCCGACGAGCGCGCGGCCGAGCGGACCGCCGTCGTGCCCGTGGTCCCCGCGCAGGAGGGCGACCAGGGCCGGCCCGCGGACGGGGGGAGCGGCACCGCGCCCGACGCGACGCAGGTGATCCCGCCCGTCGACCCGTGGTCCCGGCCCGCGCCCGTCGTGCGCACCTCGATCCTCTCGCCGGCCTCGCCCGACGAGCCCACGGCCGCGGGCCAGATGCCGGACGCTGCCGCTCCTGCGGGTGCCACCGGCCCGGCCGACGGCCCCGGCACGACCGCGCCGTCGGGCACCGCGGCGACCGCCGCACCCAGCGCGTTCACGCCGGTCCCGCCCGACGACTCGCGCGAGGCCTCTCCCTTCGAGGGCTTCGACGAGGACGGGCCGCGGCGCGGCTGGGCCCGCGGGCTGCTGTGGACGGGGGTCGCCGTCCTGGTCCTGGGCGGCCTGTACACGGGTGCCCAGTGGTTCTTCTCCGACAAGGTCCCGAGCGGGACGAGCGTCGCCGGCGTCGACGTCGGGGGCCTGTCCCGGACGGCGGCCGAGGACCGGCTCGAGTCCGAGCTCGGGCCGCGTGCGGCCGAGCCGATCACCCTCTCGGCGGGTGAGGCGAGCACGACGCTCGACCCGGCGACGGCGGGCCTGACCTTCGACGCCGCGGGGACGGCCGAGGAGCTCACGTCGTTCTCGATGAACCCGGCGCGCCTCTGGCAGCACCTGTTCGGCGGCAAGGACGCGGAGCCCCTCGTCACGGTCGACGACGCGGCCCTCGAGGGGCAGGTCGAGGCGTTGCGCGGCACCTTGGAGATCGAGCCCGTGGACGGGGCCGTGCAGTTCGTCGACGGCGCGCCCACGAGCACGCCGGCCGCCGACGGCTCGGCGCTGGTCACCGACGAGGTGCCCGCGACCATCACGGAGAGCTGGCTCGTCACCGACGGCCCGGTCGAGCTGCCCACCGAGCCCGTCGAGCCCACGATCACGCAGGACGAGACGGACGCCGCGCTCGCCCTGGCGGAAAAGGTCGTGTCCGCGCCCGTCGTCGTGTCCGTCGGCGGCCAGTCGCCCGAGCTGCCCCCCGAGGCGCTCGCGGCGGCGGCCTCCTTCGCGGCGACGGACGGCGTCCTCACGCTGACCTTCGACGGTCCGGCGCTGGTCCAGTCCGTGGTCGACCGGACGAACGACCTGCTCACCGCGGCGGACGACGCGCACTTCGTCTTCCGCGACGGCGCGCCGGTCATCGAGGGGGGCGAGCCCGGCACGACGATCGACCCGACCGCCATCGCGACGGCCGTCACGACGGCCGCCTCGGGCGACGAGCGCACGGTCACGGTCGATCTCGTCGAGTCGGACCCGGAGCAGTCCGTCGCGGCGCTCGAGGCGCTGGGGATCAAGGAGAAGGTGTCGGAGTTCTCGACGGTCGTGCCCAACGTCCCCGTCCGCACCGCGAACCTGCAGCGGGGGGCGGAGAAGGTGAACGGGACCCTCGTCAAGCCGGGGGAGACCTTCTCCCTCGTCGACACGCTGTCGCCCATCACGCTCGAGGGCGGCTACTTCGCGGCCGGCATCGTCGAGAGCGGGCGCCACACCGAGGGCGTCGGCGGCGGGCTGTCGCAGATGGCCACGACCACGTACAACGCGGGCTTCTTCGCGGGGCTCGAGGACGTCGAGCACCGGCCGCACAGCTACTGGTTCGAGCGCTACCCGGCGGGTCGCGAGGCGACGATCTTCGTCGGGTCGATCGACATGAAGTTCAAGAACGACACCCCGTACGGCGTCCTCATGCAGTCCTGGGTCGGCGGCGGTCAGCTGCACGTCGCGATCTGGAGCACCAAGTACTACGACGTCGAGACGTCGTCGAGCGGCAAGTCGAACGTGGTCCAGCCGACGACCGTCACGCACTCGGGCGCGGACTGCGCCCCGACGCCCGCGGGCAGCCCCGGCTTCTCCATCACGAACTACCGCAAGGTCTACCGCGAGGGCGAGCTCGTCAAGGACGAGTCCTACCGGTGGACCTACAAGCCGGACAACGCGGTCGTCTGCGAGTAGGCCGGCCCACCCACACACCACGGAGGTCCCATGCTCGGACGCAGCGAACGGGAGTCGGGAGCGCAGGCGCTGCTCGCGGCCACGGCGGCGGGATGGGTCGACGGCGACCCGACGGAGGCGCTGCTCGACCTCGGGTCGACGACGGCGACGCTGTCGACCGTCGCGAGCATCGACGCGCTGGCCGCCGTCGTGCACCTGGGCCACCCCGCGCAGCCGTCGCACGAGCTCGAGCGCGCGCTGCTCGCGGCGCCGCCGTCGCTCGTGCTGACCGGCGCGTCGGCGGTGCCGTCGCAGTGGGTCTGGGTCGGCCGGTCGACGGCGGCCCGCGACCTGACGGGGCACGTCGTCGTCGACGAGGCGGGCATGCGCGACCGGCGCCACGTGCTGCGCACGATGGGTGTCAGCCCGTCGCTCGTCCCGACCCGGACCACGCTGGAGGAGCGCGTCGCGCTCGCCGGCGCCGACGGCAGCCTCGTCGTGGAGCGCTCGGTGGCCCACGGGCCGCTCGCCGCGCTCGGCTACGCAGAGCTCCCGGGCAGCGAGCTCCTCGGGGAGGGCGCGCCCGTCTGGTACGGCCTCCTGGAGAGCCGCGACGCGGCGCCTCGGGCCGAGGGCGTCGCCCAGGTGTGGCTCGCGTTCGGTCCCCGGGACGACCACCGCGGCTCGCTCCAGGAGACGCTCGCGCTGGTCGCCGCCGCCGGGATCGACCTGCAGCACCTGCGCAGCCACCGCTCGCAGGCCGGACCGCACATCTTCTTCTGCGCGTTCTCGTGCCCCGACGCGACGACGCTCGACGGCCTCGTCGCGGGGTTCGGCGAGCGGGGCGTCGCGCACCGGGTCCTCGCGGTCCTGCCCGGGCAGGAGTTCGTGCCCGGCCCCGACGCGCTCGAGCCGCGCTGGGCGACCGCCCCTGACCCCGTCCACGCGTGAGCGTCGGGTACCTCGGCCCCGAGGGGTCGTTCACCCACCAGGCGGCGGCCGCGTGGTCGTCGGCGCACGGCCGGACCGGGCTCGGGCTCGCGGCGCGCACGACCGTCGCGGACGTCTTCGCGGGCGTGGCCGCGGGCGAGCACGAGCGGGGCGTCGTCGCGATCGAGAACACGGTCGAGGGGTACGTGGTGCCCTCGCTCGACGCGATCGTCGGGAGCGCCAGCGTCGTCGCCGTCGACGAGGTCGTGCTCGACATCTCGTTCGACGCGTTCGCGCGCCCGGGCCACGGCGAGCTCACCGAGGTCACCGCGCACCCGCACGGCCTCGCGCAGTGCCAGGGCTTCGTGCGCCGGACGGACCTCGCGCCGGTCGCGGCGTCGTCGAACGCCGCAGCGTGCCGTGACGCCGGGCCGCACCAGGTCGCCCTCGGCCCGACGATCTGCGGCGAGCTCTACGGCCTGGAGACGGTCGAGCGCGCGGTCGAGGACTTCGCGGGCGCGCGCACCCGGTTCCTCGTGCTGGCGCCGCGCGCGGAGGCCGCCGCGGCGCTCGGCCGGGCACGGGGTCGCGGCGAGACGTCGTGGCGCACGATGCTCGCGGTGACGCCCGTCGTCACGGGACCCGGCGTGCTGGCGCGCATCACGCAGGCCTTCGGCGCGCGGGGCGTCAACCTGTCGAGCCTCATCACGCGACCGCTCAAGGCCGTCGCGGGGACGTACGTCTTCGTCCTCACCGTCGACGGCGCACCGTGGGACGCGCCGGTGCGCGCCGTCCTGGAGGACCTCGTCCGGGCCGGGGACGCGCTCAAGACGCTCGGGGTCGTGCCGGCGCGCGGCGAGCTCGACGAGTCGGTCCACGCCGACGTCGACGCCGCGCACGTCCCGGTCGGGAGCGTCGACGCGTCGACCGGCACGGCGGACCGCGCGACAGGGCTCCTGTGGTGACCGCCGCGGGAGCCGTGCCGGAGCCGGGCGCGCCGCGCCCGGTGGTCCGGGTCGGCGTCGTCGGCCTCGGGCTCGTCGGCGGCTCGGTCGCGCGGCTCCTGCACGAGGAGGGCGTCGAGGTGACCGGCTACGACGCCACGGCGACCACGCGCGCGGCGGCGCGGGCCGCGGGGCTCCGGGTCGTCGGCGACGTCGCGGAGGTCTGCGCCGAGGAGCCGGACGTCCTCGTGCTCGCCGTGCCCCTGCGCGCCATGCGGGCGGTCGCGACCGACGTCGCCCGGCACGTGCGGGGCGCGACGGTCGTCACGGACGTCGGCAGCGTCAAGGGCGCGGTGCGCGACGCCGTCCGGGCGGCCGGGCTCGACGCCCGGTACGTCGGGGCGCACCCCATGGCCGGGACCGAGCACTCGGGCTTCGAGGCGTCCGACCCGGCGATGCTCGCGGGCGCGCGCTGGGCCGTGACGGTGGACGCCAGCACGCGGCCGGATGCGTTCACGGCCGTGCTGCGGCTCGTCATGGGCCCGCTCGGCGGCACGGTGCACGTGCTCACCGACGACGTCCACGACGAGTCCACCGCGCTCGTCAGCCACGTCCCGCACGTGCTGGCCACCGAGCTCCTGGGCGTCGTCGCCGACGCCCCCGTGCGCGACGTCGCGCTGGGGCTCGCCGCGGGCAGCTTCCGCGACGCGACGCGCGTGGGGCGCACCGACCCGCGCCGGACCGAGGCCATGGTCACGGACAACGCCGCCTGGGTGGCGTCCGCGCTGCGCGTCGTCGTGCGCGACCTCGAGCAGCTCGTCCGCGCGCTCGAGTCCAACGCGCCCGTGGGCGAGTTCTTCGACCGGCCCGACCCGGTGCGGGCCGCGGCAGGCGGCACCGGCGAGCCCGTGCGCGTCGACCTCGACGACGCGGGCACCTGGCGCGAGACCCTCACGGCGGCCGGGGCACGGGGCGCCGTCGTCGTGGGCGTCGAGGACCGGGCGGTCGTCGTCGCCTGAGGGCCGGCCCCTGGATCCCGGTCCCGCCCCGTGGCGGGCCGGGTCGATCGTTCCGGTCGTCGGTCGGCCCGGTCGTCAGTCCGGGCGTGACGCGGGACGCCGTGGCGGCCGCGGCGGGACCGGCTTGCCGGCGACGATCGCGGCGAGCGGTACGGACACCAGGGGAGGGGCGTCGTCGCGCGGGCCGTGGCCGCGGTGCGGCGGAGCGCTGCCGCCCGCGTCCTCGCGCAGGACGAGCGTGGTCGCGGTGGTCTCCACGACCACCCCGATCACGTCGGTGAGGGGCTTGCCCGCGGCGGCGGCGTCGTCGGGCGAGAGCCTGCGGCGGACGACGACCCGCGTCCCCGGCGCCCACGTCGTCCAGGGCGAGTCGGGCACGCGGCGGCTCCTCGGGTCGTGTGACGTTCGTCCACGGGCTGGTCAGAGAGGGTCGGGCACCGCCCGACCTGAGCGATACTAGTCGTGCATGCCCCTGTCATGACCTCGCCCCTCGCCGGGCCGGGTCCGGACGAACCAGAAAGGTACTCGGTCGTGACTTACGTGATCGCCCAGCCGTGCGTGGACGTCAAGGACAAGGCGTGCATCGAGGAATGTCCTGTCGACTGCATCTACGAGGGCAAGCGGTCGCTCTACATCCACCCGGACGAGTGCGTCGACTGCGGCGCGTGCGAGCCGGTCTGCCCCGTCGAGGCGATCTACTACGAGGACGACGTGCCGACGGAGTGGAGCGACTACTACCGCGCCAACGTCGAGTTCTTCGACGACCTCGGCTCGCCCGGCGGCGCCGCGAAGATGGGTCTCATCGAGAAGGACGACCCGATGATCGCCGCCCTGCCGCCGCAGGCCTGAGCCCTCGGCGCCGGCGCTCGTGGGACTCGCCGACCTCTCCGGTCTCGCCTATCCCTGGGACACGCTGACCCCGTACGCGGAGCGCGCGCGAGCGCACCCCCGCGGCGTGGTCGACCTCTCCATCGGCACCCCGGTGGACCCGACGCCCGCCGTGGTGCGCGACGCGCTCGCCGCCGCGTCCGACGCGCACGGCTACCCGACGACGCACGGGACGCCCGCCCTGCGCGAGGCGGTCTCCGCGTGGTTCGCCCGCCGTCGCGGCGTCCCCGGCCTCGACCCCGACGCCGTGCTCCCCACCGTCGGGAGCAAGGAGCTCGTGGGGCTGCTGCCCGCGCTCCTGCGGCTCGGCCCGGGCGACGTGGTGGTGCACCCGCGGACGGCCTACCCCACCTACGACGTCGGTGCGCGCCTCGCCGGCGCGACGCCCCTCGCGACGGACGACGTCGACGCGTGGGCGGGCCGCGACGACGTGCGGCTGGTCTGGGTCAACTCCCCGAGCAACCCGACGGGCCGGGTCCTCGACGCCGCGCACCTCGCGCGCGTCGTCGCCGCGGCCCGCGAGATCGGCGCGGTCGTCGCGAGCGACGAGTGCTACGCGGAGCTCGCGTGGACGGAGCCCTTCACGACGACCGGCGTCCCGAGCCTGCTCGACCCGGCGGTGTGCGGCGGCTCGCACGAGGGTCTGCTCGTCACCTACTCGCTCTCCAAGCAGTCGAGCATGGCGGGCTACCGCGCGGCGTTCGTCGCCGGGGACGCCGCGCTCGTCGCCGACCTGCTCGCGACGCGCAAGCACCTCGGCATGATCGTCCCCGCGCCGGTCCAGGCCGCGATGGTCGCCGCCCTGTCCGACGACGCGCACGTCGCCGCGCAGCGCGACGTGTACGCCCGCCGCCGCGAGGTGCTCGTCGCCGCGCTCACCGGCGCGGGCCTCGCGATCGACCACTCCGAGGCGGGCCTCTACCTGTGGTCGCGCCCCGCCCGAGAGGCCGGGGGCGACTGCTGGCGGACGGTCGCCGCGCTCGCCGACCGAGGCGTCCTCGTCGGACCCGGGGCGTTCTACGGGACCGAGGGCGCGGGGCACGTGCGCGTCGCCCTCACCGCGACCGACGAGCGGGTCCACGAGGCCGCCGCTCGACTCTCCGGAGGCCTCCCGCTGGCGTGACCTGGATCACAGCGGGTGTGGTGTTCTCGTGACGGTTCCTGATTGGTCACGTGCGGGTGAGGCGGGGTACGGTCGACCGCGCGGCAACGGCGCGAGCAGCAGCAGGAAGGGAACCATGACCACCACTCAGCAGGCGAAGGTCCGCCTCCTCGTCGACGACCAGGCGCAGGACCTGCCCGTGGTCGCGGCGACCGAGGGCAACGACGGCATCGTCGTGTCCTCCTTGCTCAAGTCGACCGGCCTCGTGACCGTCGACCCCGGCTTCATGAACACCGCGTCGTGCGAGTCGAGCATCACGTACATCGACGGCGAGGCCGGCATCCTCCGGTACCGCGGGTACCCGATCGAGCAGCTCGCCGAGCGGTCGAGCTTCCTCGAGGTCGCGTACCTCCTCATCCACGGCGAGCTCCCCGACGCCGCGACCCTCGACGCGTTCGTCGAGCGCGTCAACCGCCACACGCTCGTGCACGAGGACTTCCGCACGTTCATGGGCACGTTCCCGCGCAACGCGCACCCCATGGCGGTGCTGTCGTCCGCGATCAACGCGCTGTCCACGTTCTACCCCGAGTCGCTCGACCCGTTCGACGACGAGACGGTCGAGCTCGCGACCGTCCTGCTCCTCGCGAAGTCGCGCACCATCACGTCCTACCTGCACCGCCGCCGCGTCGGCGAGCCGCTGCTCTACCCGGACTACTCGCGCGGGTACGTCGACGACTTCCTGCGCATGACGTTCGCGACGCCGTACCAGCAGTACGAGGCGGACCCGGTCGTGGTCGACGCGCTCGACAAGCTGCTCATCCTGCACGCCGACCACGAGCAGAACTGCTCCACGTCGACGGTCCGCGTCGTCGGGTCCTCGCACGCGAACCTCTACGCGTCCGTCGCGGCCGGGGTCAACGCGCTCTCGGGCCCGCTGCACGGCGGCGCGAACGAGTCGGTGCTCACCATGCTCGACAAGATCGCGGGCGCGGAGTACGACGTCGACACCTTCATGAAGAAGGTGAAGAACAAGGAGGACGGCGTCCGCCTCATGGGCTTCGGCCACCGGGTCTACAAGAACTACGACCCGCGCGCGGCGATCGTCAAGAAGTCGGCCGACGCCGTGCTCTCCACCCTCGGCAAGAAGGACCAGCTCCTCGACATCGCCATGGGCCTCGAGGAGATCGCGCTCAACGACGACTACTTCATCGAGCGCAAGCTCTACCCGAACGTGGACTTCTACACGGGCCTCATCTACAAGGCCATGGGCTTCTCGCCCGCCATGTTCACGCCGCTCTTCGCGCTGGGCCGCATGCCCGGCTGGATCGCGCAGTGGCGCGAGATGATGAAGGACCCGCAGACCAAGATCGGCCGCCCGCGCCAGGTCTACGTCGGCGAGACCGAGCGCGACTACGTCGCCGTCTCCGACCGCTGACGATCCCTCCTCCGGACGCCGCGCCCCTCACCCTCGGTGAGCGGCGCGGCGTTCGCCGTCTGTGGCCTTGCGCCCGACGCAGTCCCGCGGCGGTCGGTCAGGACGCGTCGGGGACGGCGACGTGGACGCGCAGGGTGCCCGGGTCGAGCGGGGCGAGGTCGGCCGGGTCGGGGGTCGTCCACGTCGAGCCGTCGCGCGACCAGCGGCGGTCACCCACCTCGACGGCGACGACGTTCGTGGCGTCCGCGGTCGCGACGGCCCACTGGGCGACGGCCCACGCCGAGCGCTCGACGCCGCCGTCCTCCGCGGCCGCGGGGAGCGCGGACGCGTCGACGGCGACCGCGCCCCCGGTCCCGCCGTCGAACGGTGCGACGCGGACCGCGTCGCCGAGGTCGCGCGCGGCGCGCTCCCGGAACGGCTCGGTCGGGTCGCCGTCCTCCGGCATCTCCGCCATGGGCACCGCAGCGAGGTCGCACGTGAGCGACGCGGGCGACCAGCCGGTCAGCGCGGACGCCCACGCGCGCGAGCGGGGCTCGTGCTGCGCGTACGCGTCGGGGAACGCGGACCGCTGGACGGTCTGCGCGGCGACGGTGACCTCCATGCCCTCGTAGCCCTCGACCGTCTCGAGCGCGTCGTAGAACGTGTTGGTCGAGTAGACGGGGTCCATGATCTCCGCGACGGTGCCCCACCCCTGGGAGGGGCGCTGCTGGAACAGGCCGACGGAGTCGCGGTCGCCGTAGTCGATGTTGACGAGCCGCGACTCCTGCAGCGCGGTCGCGAGCCCGATGGTGGCGGCACGGGCGGGGAGCCCGCGCCGCACCGTGGCCCCGGTGATCAGTGCCGCGTTGTCCGCCTGCGTCACGGAGAGGTACCACGTGCGGCCGTCGGCGGTCGCGGCGCAGCGCTCCGCGACGGGCGTCGCGTCGTCGAGCCGGTTGAGCGCGACCACGACCGCGCCGACCCCCACCGCGGCCACCGTGACGAGGGTGACCGCGGTGCGCAGGGGTCGTCGGCGCGGCCGGACGCGCCCCGGCGCCGGGGCGTCGGGGGAGCGCGGGGGCTGCGTCGTCGTCATCGCCGAGGCGGGGCGTGCTCGGGAGGGCCGGTCAGTTCGCGTGCAGCGCGGCGTTGAGCTCGACGCCCGCGCCGGTCCGCGAGACCGCCTCGACCCCGCCGGTCAGCGAGTTGCGCCGGAAGAGGATGCCCGACCGCCCGGCGAGGTCGCGCGCCTTGACCACGAGCGGCTCGCCCGCGGCGTCCTGCTGCCCGACGACCGTCACCTTGGTCCCCGCGGTGACGTACAGGCCGGACTCCACGACGCAGTCGTCCCCGAGCGGGATGCCGAGGCCGGCGTTGGCGCCGAGCAGGGAGCGCTGACCGACCGAGATGACCTCGCGGCCACCGCCGGACAGCGTGCCCATGATGGACGCGCCGCCCCCGACGTCGGAGCCGTCGCCCACGACGACGCCCGCCGAGATGCGCCCCTCGACCATGGACGTCCCGAGGGTGCCCGCGTTGAAGTTCACGAAGCCCTCGTGCATCACCGTGGTGCCCGCCGCGAGGTGCGCCCCGAGGCGCACGCGGTCCGCGTCGGCGATGCGGACGCCGGACGGGACGACGTAGTCCACCATGCGCGGGAACTTGTCGACGCCGAGCACGGTCACGGGCTGACCCGTCGCGCGCAGGCGCAGGCGCGTCTCCTCGAAGCCGTCGACGGCGCACGGGCCGTGGTTCGTCCACACGACGTTCGCCAGCACGCCGAAGAGGCCGTCGAGGTTCAGGCCGTGCGGCACGACGAGGCGGTGGGAGAGCAGGTGCAGGCGCAGGTAGGCGTCGGCGGTGTCGGCGGGGGCGGCGTCGAGGTCGATCTCGGTCCGCACCACGACGACGTCCACGCCGCGCAGCTCGTCGCGCTCCGCGAGCGCGTCGAGCGACGCGGGGACGGCGGCGTCCGCCGGGGCGGCGCCGAGCTCCGGTGCGGGGTACCAGACGTCGAGGGTCGTGCCGTCGTCGGTGACGGTCGCCAGGCCGTAGCCCCACGCCGTACGCGGCTCGGACGCGCCCGCCGACGAGGCGGGCGCGGGGGTCGCAGAAGTCATGCGCCCCACCCTATCCGGCGCCGGTAGGGTGCTGGCGTGACCTCTCCCACCCCTGGTACCGGACCCGTGCTCGACCTCCGCGGCGACCTCGTCGCCCTGTTCCGCGCGGTGTGCGACCTGCCGTCCGTGAGCGGGGACGAGCGTGCGCTCGCGGACGCGGTCGAGGCGGCGCTGCGTGCGCTCCCGCACCTGGAGGTCGTGCGCGACGGCGACACGGTCGTCGCGCGCACGACGCTCGGCCGCGAGCGGCGCGTCGTGGTCGCGGGCCACCTCGACACGGTGCCGCTCACGGACCCGCCGAACCTGCCGACGCGCGTCGTCGGCGAGGGCGCGCACGCCGAGGTCTGGGGCCGGGGCACGGTGGACATGAAGGGCGGTGTCGCGGTCGCGCTCGCGCTGGCCGCGGAGCTCGACGCCCCGGCCCAGGACGTCACGTGGGTCTTCTACGACAACGAGGAGGTCGCTGCGGACCTCAACGGGCTCGGGCGCCTCGCGCGGAACCGTCCGGACCTGCTGGCGGCGGACTTCGCCGTGCTCGGGGAGCCCACCTCGGCGGGCCTCGAGGGCGGGTGCAACGGGACGCTGCGCGCCGAGGTGCGCGTGCCGGGCGTCGCCGCCCACTCCGCGCGCTCCTGGACCGGGACGAACGCGATCCACGCCGCGCACGAGGTGCTCGACCGTCTGGCCGCGTACGTCCCCCAGGACGTCGAGGTCGACGGCCTCGTCTACCGGGAGGGGATGAACGCCGTCGGGATCGCGGGCGGGATCGCGGGGAACGTCGTCCCGGACGAGTGCGTGGTCACGGTGAACTACCGGTTCGCCCCCTCCCGGAGCGTGGCCGAGGCCGAGCAGCACGTCCGCGACCTCTTCACCGGCTTCGCGGTGACGCTCACCGACGCGGCGCCCGGCGCGCGGCCCGGGCTCGACGACCCGCTCGCGGCGGACTTCGCGGCGGCCGTCCTCGGCGTGACGGGAGGCGCGCCGGCCCCGAAGTACGGCTGGACCGACGTCGCGCGGTTCGCCGAGCTCGGCGTCCCGGCGGTGAACTTCGGGCCCGGGAACCCGCTGCTGGCGCACAAGGACGACGAGCGGTGCCCCGTCGGGCAGCTCGCGCTGTGCCGCGACGCGCTCCGTGCGTGGCTCACGGCCGTACCTGCGGCATAGGCTCGTGACCATGAGCGACACGGTGCGTGACCAGCCAGGTTCCGACGACGGCGTGCCCCAGACCGGCACCGGGTACCGCAAGGGGCCGGTCCTGCTGCGCGGCGACCAGATCCCGGGCCAGACGACGGACCAGCGGCTCCTCGACTCGCGGGGCAACGCGGACTGGGTCCACTCCGACCCGTGGCGCGTCATGCGGATCCAGAGCGAGTTCGTCGAGGGCTTCGGGGCGCTCGCGGAGGTCGGTCCGGCCGTCTCCGTGTTCGGCTCGGCGCGCACCAAGCCGGACCACCCGGACTACACGCTCGCCGAGGAGGTGGGGCGCCTCCTCGTGGACGAGGGCTTCGCCGTCATCACGGGCGGCGGCCCCGGCATCATGGAGGCGGCCAACAAGGGTGCGTCGGACGCCGGCGGCCTGTCGATCGGCCTCGGGATCGAGCTGCCGTTCGAGCAGGGCATGAACCGCTACGTCAACCTCGGCGTGAACTTCCGCTACTTCTTCGCCCGCAAGACGATGTTCGTCAAGTACGCGCAGGGCTTCGTCGTGCTGCCGGGCGGCTTCGGCACGTTCGACGAGCTGTTCGAGGCGCTGACGCTCGTCCAGACGCACAAGATCACCGAGTTCCCCGTCGCGCTCGTCGGGACGGACTACTGGACCGGGCTGCTCGACTGGGCGCGCACCGCCGTCGTGGGCCGCGGCATGATCAGCGAGCACGACCTCGACCTCGTCCACCTGTGCGACGACCCGGCCGAGGCTGTCGAGTACGTGTGCGACCGCGGCGCCGAGCTGCGGGCGGAGGAGCGCGAGGCGACCGAGGAGCTCGCCCGGGCGCAGGCCGGCGACGCGAGCTGACGGGCGCGGCGCGATGACCGCAGGTCCGGGCGCGCCCGGCTCCGGCGCGGGCGAGCGCGGGGCGCCCACGCCCGGCGAGGGCGCGCCCGTCCCGCTGCCGCCCCTCGGGGTGCCCCCGCGCGGCTCGTCGCTCGTGCTGCGCGGGCGCGAGCTCGACCGGCCCGCGGTGATGGCCATCGTCAACCGCACCGACGACTCGTTCTACGCCGGGGCGCGCCAGCTCGACGACCGCCAGGCGCTCGCCGCCGTCGAGCGCGCCGTCACGGAGGGCGCCGAGATCCTCGACGTGGGCGGGGTGCGCGCCGGGGTCGGCCCGGAGGTGACCCCGGCGGAGGAGATCCGCCGCGTCGTCCCGTTCGTCTCACGGGTGCGGTCGGAGTTCCCGGACCTCCTCGTCAGCGTGGACACGTGGCGCGCCGAGGTCGCGCACGAGGCGGCGCTCGCGGGCGCGGACCTCGTCAACGACACGTGGGCCGGGCACGACCCGCGGCTCGTCGAGGTCGCCGGGCAGCACGGGATCGGCGTCGTGTGCTCCCACACCGGGGGAGCGCGGCCGCGCACGGACCCCGTCCGCGTCGCCTACCCGGCCCGCCCCGGAGCGGCCGACCCGCGGGACGGCGTGGTGCAGGACGTCGTGACGACGCTCCGGGCCGCGGCCGAGCGGGCGGTGTCGTGCGGCGTCCCGCGCGCGTCGGTGCTCGTCGACCCGACCCACGACTTCGGCAAGAACACGTGGCACTCCCTGCACCTGCTGCGCCGCACCGAGGTGCTCGCCGGGCTCGGGTTCCCGCTCCTCATGGCGCTGTCGCGCAAGGACTTCGTGGGGGAGACGCTCGACCTCCCGGCCGACGAGCGCCTCGAGGGCACGCTCGCGGCGACGGCCGTCGCCGCGTGGCTCGGGGCGCGCGTCTTCCGCGCGCACGACGTCGCCGCGACACGTCGCGTCCTCGACCTGGTCTCCGCCGTCCGCGACGAGACGGCCCCGGCGGCGGCGCTGCGGGGCCTCGCGTGACGACGCCGCGCGCGGCCGCCCTGCCCCCGGCACGGGCGCGGCTGCTGCGGCCCGCGACCTGGCGGTGGTGGGTCCAGGTGCTCGCGGTCTACGCCCTCGCCCGGGTGGTGAGCGCCGTCGTCCTGCTCGTCACCGCGCGGTCCCAGGAGCAGAACCTGTGGACGGACGCCGCGCCCTCCTACCTCGCCTACGTCGGCCGGATGTGGGACGCGAGCTGGTACGAGCAGATCTACCGGTCCGGCTACCCGGACACGCTCCCGGTGGGTCCCGACGGCGCCGTGCAGCAGAACGTGTGGGCCTTCTTCCCGTTGTTCCCGGCGCTCGTGCGCGCGCTCGACACGGTCACAGGGCTCGGGTGGGAGGTGCTGGCCCCGATCCTCGCGCTGGTGTGCGGGGCGGGCGCGGTGCTCGTGGTCCACCGGCTCGTCGCGACGGCGGGGGCCGCCGCCGTCGAGCGCCGCCCGGGCCTCCCGCTCGCGACCGTGCTGCTCGTGAGCGTGTTCCCCTCCAGCCCGGTCCTCCAGGTCGCGTACACCGAGTCCCTCGCCCTGCTCCTCGTGGCGGGTGCGCTGCTCCTGCTCGCCCGCCGTCGCTACGCCTGGACGGCGCTCGTCGTCGTCCTCCTCGGCTTCTGCCGCGCGGTCGCGCTGCCGATGGCGGCGGTCGTGCTGTGGCACGGGTTCGTGCGGTGGCGCCGCGGGGACCTGCGCGGGCCCGACGCCGCCCGGCTGGGCGGCCTGCTCGTCGTCGCCCTCGGGAGCGGGCTCGTGTGGCCATGGTTGTGCGGCGCGGTGACGGGCGTGCACCAGGCGTACTTCCGCACCCAGGAGGCCTGGCGCGGCGGCGCGGAGGTCGTCCCGTTCGTGCCGTGGGTGGACGTCTCGCGGTGGCTCGCGGGCGACGCCGGACCGTGGCTCCTCGCGCTCGTCCTCGTGGCGGCCGCCGCGCTCGTCCTCAACCCGGTCGCGGCGCGCCTCGGCCCGGAGATGCACGCGTGGTCCGGGGCGTACCTGGCCTACCTCGTGGCGACCGTCCAGCCGGGCACGTCCCTCGTGCGCTTCCTCCTGCTGGCGTTCCCGCTCGGCGCGGTGACGGTCGGGTGGACGCGGTCGCGCACGTGGCTCGCGGCGGTGACCGTCGCGTGCGTCGTGGGGCAGGTGTGGTGGGTGTGGTCGCTGTGGCGGCTGGTCCCGCCGTCGGGGTGGCCGCCGTGACCGGGACGCCCGGGATGTCGGCACGCGTGAACTAGACTGTCCTCCGGGCGTCGTCCGAGGTCGGACGCCCCTCCTCGCGCGTGCGGGGTGGACTCGGGACAAACGGAAATGGAGTGCCATCGATGGCTGCGATGAAGCCGCGGACGGGTGACGGACCGCTGGAGGTCACCAAGGAAGGGCGAGGCATCGTCATGCGGGTCCCGCTCGAGGGTGGCGGGCGTCTGGTGGTCGAGCTCAACGCGACCGAGGCCAGCGAGCTGGGTGAGGCGCTCCAGGCCGTGGTGGGCTGATTGCCCGCACGTGAGCGCCGGGTCTCCGGAACCTCGGAGATCCCGCGCGCGCTGCCGGAGGTGGTCGGCGCACGGGGCACGCTGAGCGACGCCCCGCTCGTCGACGAGTCACAGGCCGACGCGGTCGTGGTCGCCGTCGCTCCGCCGCGCGAGGCGGAGGACGGGCTCCAGCCGCGTGCCGGCACGGTCGACGCCACCGTGCGGTACGGAGTCGACCTCGCCGAGCTGGCCGAGCGGGCGGGCGGGCCGGGCTTCCGCGGCGCGGCCGGCGAGGTCGTGCGCGTGGACCTGCCGCGCGCGCACGTCGGGTCGACGACCCGGCTGCCGTGGGCGGGCCTGCCGCCCCGTCTCCTGCTGCTCGGCGTCGGCGCCGGGACCACGACGGACCTGCGCCGCGCCGGTGCCGCGCTGGCCCGGGCGTCCCGCGGCCTCGAGCGGGTCGTGAGCGCCGTGACCGCGGACGCCGGTGCGGCCGAGGTCCGCGCCTACGTCGAGGGCTACCTGCTCGCCGCGTACGCCCAGCCGCGACGGGGCGACGCACCGGCAGGCACGGAGACCGCCGCCGCGCAGCTCGTGCTGCTCACGCCGCCCGACCGTCCCGACGTCGCGGCACCGATCGAGGCAGCGACCCGCGCGGCTACCGCGACGTGGCTCGTGCGCGACCTCGCGAACACGCCCTCCGACGTCAAGGACCCCGCCTGGTTCGCCGAGCGCGCGCTCGGGCTGGCCGACGAGCTCGGCCTCGACACCACTCTCCGCGGCCCCGCCGAGCTCGCCACGGAGGGCTTCGGCGCGCTCCTCGCCGTGGGCGCCGGCTCGGCGCGCGGGCCCCGGCTCCTCACCGTCACCTACGACCCCGCGGACCACGGCGTGACCCCGGCGAAGGGCCGCGCCGCGCCGCGGCACGTGGTCGTCGTCGGCAAGGGCATCACCTACGACACGGGCGGCCTGTCCATCAAGCCGCGCGAGGCGATGGTGCCCATGAAGACCGACATGGCAGGTGCCGCCGTCGCGCTCGCCGTCGTGCTCGGGGCCGCCCGTGCGCGCTCGGACCGGCGCGTGACCGCCGTGCTGCCGCTCGCGGAGAACCACGTCGGCGCGGCGTCGTACCGCCCGGGCGACGTGCTGCGCACGTGGTCGGGCCGCACGGTGGAGGTCGCGAACACGGACGCCGAGGGCCGTCTCGTCCTCGCCGACGCCGTCGCGTACGCCGTGCAGGAGCTCGCCCCCGACGTGCTCGTGGACGTCGCGACCCTGACCGGCGCCGCGAGCGTGGGCCTGGGCCGGGGCCACGGCGCGCTGTTCGCCACCGACGACGGGGTGGCCGACGCGCTCGAGGGCGCCGCCCTCACCACGGGCGAGCGGGTGTGGCGCATGCCGCTCGTCGAGGACTACGCGGGTGCGCTCCGCTCCGACGTCGCCGACCTGCGGCACGTCCCGGTCGAGAGCCCCGGCGGCGGGGCGATCACCGCGGCCCTGTTCCTGCGGGAGTTCGTGGGCGACGTGCCCTGGGCCCACCTCGACGTCGCGGGGCCCGCGCGCGCGACGGCCGACCGCCACGAGGTCGTGGCCGGGGCGACGGGCTTCGGCGCCCGGCTGCTGCTCGAGGCGCTCGAGGGGCTCTGACGCTGGCGGGTCAGCGGCGGACGGCGAGCAGGAGGCCGTCGCCGCTGGGCAGCAGCGCCGGCAGCACGCGCTCGTCGGACCGGAGCGACCGGCCGACCTCCCGGACGATCGTCGTGACCTCGTCGCGCCGCGCGGGGTCGGCGACGCGGTCGTGCGACAGCGCGCCGTCGACCGCCAGCACGCCGCCCGGGCGCAGGAGGCGCAGCCCCTGCTCCACGTACTCGGGGTAGCTGTGCTTGTCGGCCCCGACGAGGACCAGGTCGTACGCGCCGTCGGTGAGGCGGGGGAGCACGTCGCTCGCCCGGCCCGGGATCGTGCGCGTGCGGGACGCGGGCACGCGCTCCTCCGCGAACGCGGCCTTCGCCGCGCGCTGGTGCTCGACCTCGACGTCGATGGTCGTCAGCACGCCGTCGGTCGGCATGCCACGCAGGAGCCAGATCGAGGCGACGCCCGTGCCGGTGCCGATCTCGACCACCGCGCGGGCCGCGAGGGACGCGGCGAGGACCTGGAGCACGGCCCCGACGCCGGGGAGGACCGCGGGGCAGCCGAGCTCGGCCGCACGGTCGCGTGCCCGCAGGAGGACCTCGTCCTCGGGGACGAACTCCTCGCTGTACACCCAGCTCGCCGCCTTCGCGCTGCGGTGGGTGCCGACGTCGCTGGTGATCGGGTCCTCCTGGTGGTCCGTCGTCCGGCCCCGGGGGCCGGGCCGGGCGCTGTCTCGGATCGTACCCGTCCCCTCCCACACCGGCCCGTTCCCGCGCCGCGCGCGTGTGCACGGGCGGTGGACGTCGCGCGCACGTCCCGCGCGGGGCGGGGAACACGCGCCAGGCGTGGCGCGTTCTTCTGGGACGATGGACCACGTGGACGACGCACGACCCAGGACCGGCACGCACGGCACGCAGGACGCGGGCACGTGGGTGCCGCCGTCGTGGGACGCGATCGTGCGGGAGCACTCGGCGCGGGTCTACCGGCTCGCCTACCGCCTGACGGGCAACCGCCAGGACGCGGAGGACCTCACGCAGGAGACGTTCGTCCGGGTGTTCCGCTCGCTGTCGAGCTACACCCCGGGCACGTTCGAGGGCTGGCTCCACCGGATCACGACCAACCTCTTCCTCGACCAGGTCCGGCGCAAGCAGCGCATCCGGATGGAGGCCATGGGCGACGACGACGGGCACTACCCGGCGCGCGCCGAGGCCCAGCCGGAGCGCGGGTTCGAGCACGCGAACCTCGACCACGACGTCCAGCGCGCGCTCGACGCGCTCTCGCCCGAGTACCGGGCCGCCGTCGTGCTGTGCGACATCGAGGGCCTGTCCTACGAGGAGATCGCCGTGACGCTCGGCATCAAGCTCGGCACGGTCCGCTCGCGGATCCACCGCGCGCGCTCCCAGCTCCGTGCCGCCCTGCCGCACCGCGACCCCGCGGAGCGCCCGGCGTCGGACGACGCACCGACCGCCGTGGGCGCCCGGGGGGTGGCGTGACCCATCTCGGCTCGCGGCTCTCCGCGCTCGTGGACGGGCAGCTGTCGCCCGCCGAGGCGGAGCGCGCCCTGGAGCACGTGGCCTGCTGCCCGCGGTGCGCGGCCGAGCTCTCCGCGGCCCGGGCGGCCCGGCGCGCGCTGAGCGCGGCCGGACCGGTGGAGCCGGCGCCGGACCTCGCGGCACGCCTGCTCGCGCTCTCCGCCGAGATCCCGCCGACGGACGGCGACCCGCTGCGTGCGGCACCCGCACCGAGCGACCCCTGGGCCGCCTCCGCGACGCTCCCGCGCGGCGCCTGGAGCGGCGACGTGCGCCGGGGCTCGCTCCGGCGGCGCGTCGTCGGTCTCGTCGTCGGCGGCGTCGGGGTCGCCGCGGTCGGCCTCTTCGCGCTGGGGGAGAGCCCTCTCGTGACGCCCGACCTGCACCGCAGCGACCCGCTCACCGTGCTCGCGCAGGCGGCGCCCCGGACCACCGGCGCGCTCGTCGTCGGCGGGGTGCGCACCGACGGCCCGGACAGCGGCACGGGCGCCGCGACGGTCGCCGACGGCGGCGCGTCCGCGCTCGCGGCCCTCGCGGCGCAGGGCTGGTCCTGCCCCACCCCGCTCCCGGACGGCTTCCGCGTGGCGGACGTGCGCGACGACGCGACGCGCGGGGTGCTGGAGATCGACCTCGAGGCGCCCGGCGGGGAGGCGGTCGTGCGCGAGCAGACGGGACTGCTCGACACGTCGGCGCTCGCCGGCAGCGAGACGTGGGACGTGGACGGCCGTCGGGTGCACGTGCTGTCGGAGGAGCCGTGGCACGTGGTGTGGCAGTCGGGCGACACGGTGATCGACGTCGTCGCCGACACCGAGCAGGAGACGGTCGCCGCCCTCGTGGCGGCGTTCCCGGCCCGTGACTACGATGCCGGGGTCCCGGCGCGCATCTCCCGGGGCTGGACGACCATGACAGGAGCGCTCGGCACCTCATGACCGACCCCCAGACCGGACCGGAGCAGCCCGGTCCGCGCGACGCCGCGCCGAACCCGTTCGCGCCGCCGTCGGCCTACCGCAGCGTGCCCCTCCCGCCGTCCGCCGAGGCGCCACGGCCCGCCGAGGGCGCTGCGTCGGGGCACGTCGCGCCCCCGCACGGTCCGGGACCGGTCCCGCCGCCGCCCGCGGTGCCCGCGCCCGCGGAATCCTCGAGCGCGGGGCCCACGGACCCCTGGGAGCGGCTGAGCGCGTTCGGCCAGCCCGAGGCG
>QAPD01000049.1 GCA_003052455.1 Sphaerisporangium cinnabarinum
CGGGTCGTCGGCGCGGTCGCCCGCACCGGCGCCGGTGCCGGTCTGCCGGCCGTCGCCGTCGGGCGCTGCGGCCTCGGGGGACGGCGCGGCGGCCTCGACGGCGACCGGGCGGCGCGTCGATCCGTTGAGGACGCCGTCGTCCTGGAGGTCCTCCAGGTCCTCGTCGTCCACGGCGTTCGCGCCGTGCTCCGCCCCGGCCGCGAACACCGACGGGTCGGGCGGCGTGCCGAACTTCAGGTGGTTGAAGAGCAGGTTGAGCAGGATCGCCATGACCGCGGCCGAGCTGATGCCCGAGTGGAAGATGATCCCGAACCACGTGGGGAACTGGTCGTAGAAGTCGGGCTTGGCGATGGGGATCATCCCGAACGAGATCGACGCCGCGACGATGATGAGGTTCATCGGGCGCGAGTAGTCGACCTTGGCGAGCGTGCGGATGCCCGACGCCGCGACCGAGCCGAACAGGACGACGCCCGCACCGCCGAGGACCGGCGTCGGGACCGCGGCGACGACGCGGCCGAGGACCGGCAGCAGGCCGAGGATCACGAGGATCGCTCCGCCCGCCCCCACGACGAACCTCGACTTCACGCCCGTGATGGCGACGAGACCGACGTTCTGCGCGAACGCCGACTGCGTGAAGGACCCGAAGAACGGCGACACGATGGACGACGCCATGTCGGCCCGGAGGCCGTCGGCGATGCGCTTGCGGTTCACCTTGGTGCCGACGATCTCGCCGACGGCGATGATGTCGGCCGTCGTCTCGGTGAGGGTCACGAGGATGACGATGAGCATGGAGATGATCGCGGCGATCTCGAACGTCGGCGCCCCGAAGCCGAGGAACGACGGGAACGCGGCGACGGGGCCGTCGCCCACGCCGGAGAAGTCGGCCTTGCCGAGCGCGAGGGCGATGAGCGTCCCGACGACGATCGCGATGAGGATCGACAGGCGCGAGATCGTGCCGCTGCCGACCTTGGACAGCAGGATGACGATCGCGAACGTCAGGGCGGCGAGGCCGATGTTGCTCACCGAGCCGTAGTCGGGCGCGCTCGCGTTGCCGCCCATCGCCCAGTTGGCCGCGACGGGCATGAGCGTGAGCCCGATCGTCGTGATGACGACGCCCGTGACCACGGGTGGGAAGAACCGGATGATCTGCGCGAAGAACGGCGTGATGAGCAGGCCGATCACGGAGGCGACGAGCACCGCGCCCAGGACGCCCGGGATCCCTCCCCCGCCGTTGACGATCGCGACCATCGTGGAGACGCCCGCGAAGGACACGCCCTGGACCAGCGGCAGCTGGGACCCGAAGAAGGGGATGCCCACCGTCTGCAGGATCGTCGCGAGGCCGCCGATGAAGAGGGACGCCGCGACGAGCGTCCCGATCTCGGCACCGGTCAGGCCCGCGGCGCTCCCCACGATGAGCGGCGGGGCGATGATGCCGCCGTACATCGTGAGCACGTGCTGGAACCCGTACCCGAACGTCGACCCGATGGGCAGCCGCTCGTCCTCAGGGCGTACCGGACGCCGTTCGGCGCCGTCCGTGGCCCTCGTGGCTCGCGCGTTCATAGCGGACCTCCTCGTCAGCTATCGTTCCGCTTGGCGGAAAACTACTTCCACTATTCGAACGCCAAGTGTGACCTGTGTCAAGTCCCCCACGACAACTCGTCCGCGGTCAGGGGGACGGCTCAGCCCGCGACGAGGCGGCGGGCCGCCGCCGAGTGCTCCGCCGCCAGGGCGCCGAGGTCGAGCCCGGGGATCGCGCCGTCGACGACGCGCCACGCGCCGCCCACCATGACGCGGTCCGCGCGGTCGGCGCCGCACAGCAGGAGCGCGGCGACCGGGTCGTGGGCGCCCGAGAAGCGCAGCTCGTCGAGCCGCCACAGCGCCAGGTCGGCCTGCTTGCCGACCGCGAGGACGCCGACGTCGTCCCGGCCCAGCACGCGCGCCGACCCGCGCGTGCCCCAGCCGAGCGCGCGCGTCACGGGGATGTCCGCGCCGTACCTGAGGCGTTGAAGATAGAGCGCCTGGCGCGCCTCGAGGATCATCGTCGAGGCGTCGTTCGACGCCGAGCCGTCGACCCCGAGCCCGACGGGCGCGCCCGCGTCCTCCAGCTCCACGGCCCGGGCGATGCCGGACGCGAGGCGCATGTTCGACGTCGGGCAGTGCGCGACGCCGGTCCCCGCCGCCCCGAGGCGGCGCACCTCGTCGTCGTCGAGGTGGATGCCGTGGCCGAGCCAGGCGCGGTCCGTGAGCCAGCCGACGGAGTCGAGGTAGTCGACCGTGCGCATCCCGAAGCGCTCGCGGCAGAAGTCCTCCTCGTCGACCGTCTCGGCGAGGTGCGTGTGCAGGCGGACGTCGAGCTCCTCCGCGAGCGCCGCGCTCTCGCGCATCGCGTCGGTCGTCACGGAGAACGGCGAGCAGGGCGCGAGCGCGATCTGCACCTGCGCCCCGGCACCCCGCTCGTGGTACGTGTCCACGAGCCGCCGCGAGTCCGCGAGGATCGTGTCGAGGTCCTGGACGACCGACTGCGGCGGCAGGCCGCCGTCGTCCTGGCCGAGCGTCATGGACCCGCGCGTGAGCGTGGCGCGCATCCCGAGCCGCCGGACCGCCGCGACCTGGAGGTCGATCGCGTCGTCGAGACCGGCGGGGAACACGTAGTGGTGGTCGGCCGCCGTCGTGCAGCCGGAGAGCAGCAGCTCGGCGAGGGCGACGGTCGTCGCGAGCTCGTGGTCGCGCGGCGTGAGGCGCGCCCAGACCGGGTACAGGCGCTGCAACCAGGGGAAGAGCGGGGCGTCGGCGACCGGCCCCCAGGCCCGCGTGAGCGTCTGGTAGAAGTGGTGGTGCGTGTTGATCAGGCCCGGCGTGAGCACGTGCTGCGACGCGTCGAACGTCTCGTCGACGGGAGCGGACGGCTGCGCGCCGGCCGCGACGAGCTCGACGATCACCCCGCCCTCGACGACGAGGCCGCCGCGCGCGTCCGGGGCGTCCGGGGTGTCGTCGGCGGTGAACACGCCGAGCGGGTCGCGGACCCACGTCCGGGTCGCTGCGTCGGTGCTGGTCATGGTGCCTCCTGGTGGCTCGTCGCTCACCGGGGCGCGGCTCCGGCGCCACGGTGCGCCGGCTCAGTGGTCCTGTCTGCCGATCCAGGCGCCGCGCGTCACGCGGCCCGGCCGACGCTAGGCCGGGCCGCGACCGTCGTCAAGGCGTGCCCCGCCCGCGGGGCTTCCCGCGCGCGACCTCGACCGCTGCGCCATCCTGGTGCTCGCCGCCGCCGCCGAACCCGGGAGCCGACCGTGAACGTCTACGCCCCGCTCGTGCCGGTGTTCGTCGTCGCCCTGCTGGCGCCGCTGCTCACGGGCCTCATGCCCGTGCGGTCGCGCGTCCCGCAGGTCGTCGTGCTGCTGCTGGGCGGCATCCTCATCGGGCCCGCCGCTCTCGATCTCGCGGCGCCCGACGACGTCACGCTCCTCTCGGACCTCGGCATGGGCTTCCTCTTCCTGCTGGCCGGGTACGAGCTCGAGCCGAGCCTCCTGCGCGAGCGCGTCGGCCGGCGGGCCGGAGCCGCGTGGCTGACGTCCCTCGTCGTCGGCGCCGTGCTCGTCCTCATGATCGTGGGTCACGACTCGCCGCACGCCGTCGCGGCGGGGGCGATCGCGCTGACGACGACGGCGCTCGGCGTGGTGCTCCCGATCCTGCGCGACGGCGGTCAGCTCGGCTCGCGACTCGGCCGCGCGGTGCTCGTGGTGGGCGCGGTGGGCGAGCTCGGCCCGATCGTCGCCATGGCCGTGCTGCTCGGGACGCGCGAGAGCGGGGTCGCGGCGATCCTGCTCGCCCTGTTCGCGGTCGTCGCGGTCGCGCTGTCCGCGCTGCCCGGCCGGCTGGGGCGCCTCAAGGCCCTCGGTGGCGACCGCCTCTTCAGCGCGGCGGAGCACGGGACCGGCCAGAGCACGCTGCGCCTCACGGTGCTGCTGCTCGTCGTGCTGCTCGCGCTCGCCGCGGGCCTGGGTTTCGACGCGGTGCTCGGCGCGTTCGTCGGCGGCATGGTGCTGCGGCGCTGGGCGCCTGGCGACGTCGAGGCGCTGGAGAAGAAGCTCGACGCGGTCGCGTGGGGCGTGTTCGTGCCGGTGTTCTTCGTGAGCTCCGGCATGGGCCTGGACATCGACTCCATCGTCGGGTCCCCGCTGCTGCCGCTGACGTTCTTCGCACTCATGGTGGTCGTGCGGGGCGGGCCGGTGCTCCTGTGGTTCCGGCGCGAGCTGCCGTCGGTCGAGCGGGTCCAGACGGCGCTCTACGCGGCGACCGCGCTGCCGCTGCTCGTCGCGCTCACGGAGATCGCCGTCGAGCAGGGCGCCATGACGTCGCAGGTCGGGGCGGCGCTCGTCGGCGCGGGCGTGCTGTCGGTGATCGTGCTGCCCATGGTCGCGAGCCGGCTCGGGCCGCGCGAGCCGGGCGCCCGCCCGCACGGACCGGGCGAGCAGGAGCCGCAGCGCGAGCCGGGCCCGCGCGTCGACCCGCCCGACGACGCGGCGACCGCGCGCGGGTGACGCACCCGGGGGTGCCCCGCCCGCGCGGCCGGTCGCCGCGGTCGCCGGATCAGGCGGCCGTCAGAGCGTCCACTGCTGGGCCGCGGTGCCGTTGCACGTCCAGGTCTGGAGCCGCTGGCCGTCGTGCAGGGGTGCGCCGCCCGTGGCGTCGAGGCAGAGCCCGGACTGCGGGTTGCGCAGCGCCTTGCTCCCCGCGTCGTACGCCCACTTCTGCGCGCCCGTCCCGTTGCACGTCCAGACCTGGACGGCGGCGCCGCGCGTCGTCGAGCCGTCGCGCACGTCGAGGCACTTCCCGAGCGCACGGACGGTCCCGTCGGAGCCGCGCGTCCAGGTCTGTGCGGCGTTGCCGCTGCACGTGACGATCTGCACCGGGTTGCCGTCGGTCGGGTCCGCCCACGGGACGTCGACGCACATGCCGTTCGCGGCGCGCACCGGGCCGGTGCCCGTCGGCAGGCCGGTCCCGGGGTTCCCCGGGTTCGACGAGCCCGAGCCGTTGTCGTAGACGCGCACGTAGTCGACCTTCATCTGCTGCGGGAGCTGGGTCGTGCCGTCGGGGTAGCCGGGCCACTGCCCGCCGACCGCGACGTTGAGGATGAGGAAGAACGGCTGGTCGAACACCCAGGCGTTCGCGCCGACGCTCGCGCGCGTCACCCGGTGGAACTGCTGGCCGTCGACGAACCAGGTGATCTCCCCCGGCTTCCGGTCGACCGCGAACGTGTGGAACGTGTCCGCGAACGACCAGCCCTGCGGGTGCTGGTACATGCCCGTGATGCCGGAGCCACCGGAGTACCCGGGGCCGTGCACCGTGCCGTGCACGCGGTGCGGCTCGAACCCGACGTTCTCCATGATGTCGATCTCGCCCGACGACGGCCACGGCGTGCCGGGGAAGCTCCCGCCGAGCATCCAGAACGCCGGCCAGATCCCCTGGCCGCGCGGGATCTGGATCCGCGCCTCGATGCGCCCGTACTGCGGCTGGTACTTCCCCTGGGTCGTCATGCGCGCCGACGTGTACGACCCGTCGCCCTCGCGGCGCGCGGTGATGACGAGGTTGCCCTGGCCGTCGAGCGCGGAGTTGGCGCGCGAGGCCGTGTAGTTCTGGAGCTCGGCGTTGCCCCACCCGTGCGCGCCGGTCTCGTGGTTCCAGACGGCCGGGTTCGGCGCCGAGCCCGCCGCGCCGTCGAACCGTCGGACCACAGGAGGTCGCCGGGCGCGGCGGCGGCCGACGTCGCGGGCACGGTGACGGCGAGCGCTGCCGCGGCGGCCGTGAGCGCGGCGACGAGCGCACCCGCGAGGCGCCGCCGGGCGCGTGGTCGGCGCCCGGCCAGGGTGCAGGGCGGGGTCAGGGAGCGGTGACGTGCGAGGTCCATCGTTCCTCCAGGTCCGGCGGCGGTGCCGCCTGCGTCTCGCCACGGTGCGGGACATGCTCTCGGCGCGACTCTGCACCGGGCGGGGGGCGTTCCTCGGCCCTCCGTCCGCGACCCTACGGTGGCGCGAACACGCCGAGCAAGCGCTCTCTCGGCGTGTCGTGGGATCGCTCCCATCTTCCCTCCCGCGACCCCCCGCGCACGGGCAGGGCGCCCGCCGCCGGTGGAAGCGCCGGGACGTCAGGCGGTCGCGGGGACCGCCGCGTCGAGGATCGCCTCGGCCGCCCGGCGCGCCTGGCGCGCGACGTCGAGGTCCTGCGTGATCGCCGCCGTCGTCTGCGCCCCCTCGGCGAGCAGCACGACCTGGAGCGCGACGTCGTCGGGCAGGCCTGCCTCGCGCACGACGTCGCGCGCGTACTGCTGGAACGACTCCTTGTGCTCGCGCACCGCGGCGGCGACCCCGGGCGACGTCGCGCCGAGCTCGCCGAACGAGTTGATGAACGCGCACCCGCGGAAGCCGTCCTCGCGGAACCACGCGTCGAGGAAGTCGAACACGGCGAGGAGCCGCTCCCGGGGCGTGGCGGCTCCGGCGGCAGCCTGGGCGATCCCGTCGTCCCACCGGCGGGTGCGCTGGCGCAGCACGGCCACGACGAGGTCGTCCTTGGACGGGAAGAGCGAGTAGATGCGCTTGAGCGACACCCCGGCCTCCGCACGGACGGCATCCATCCCGACGGCCTGCACGCCCTGGGCGTAGAACAGCCGGTCGGCCGCGGCCACCACGGCCGCGCGGGCGCTCGCGTCGTCGAGCATCGCTCATCTCCTGTTCACGTCGTACCGCTTGCGCGGAGAACCATCGTTCTCTAGTGTAGCGACCAACGAGAGAACGACCGTTCTCCCGACCTCGCGAAAGGGGCACGACCATGGGGTACATCACCGTCGGGCAGGAGAACTCCACCGACATCGAGCTCTACTACGAGGACCAGGGCGCCGGGCAGCCGGTCGTCCTCATCCACGGCTACCCCCTCGACGGCCACAGCTGGGAGCTGCAGAAGCGCGAGCTGCTCGACGCCGGCCACCGCGTCATCACGTACGACCGCCGCGGGTTCGGCGCGTCGAGCAAGGTCGGCAGCGGCTACGACTACGACACGTTCGCGGCCGACCTCGACACCGTCCTCGAGACGCTCGACCTGCGCGACGTGATCCTCGTCGGCTTCTCCATGGGCACCGGCGAGCTCGCCCGCTACGTGAAGAACCACGGCCACGAGCGCGTCGCCAAGCTCGCGTTCCTCGCCTCGCTCGAGCCCTTCCTCGTCCAGCGCGACGACAACCCGGAGGGCGTCCCGCAGTCCGTGTTCGACGGCATCGTCGAGGCCGCGCGCTCCGACCGCTACGCCTGGTACACGCAGTTCTACAAGGACTTCTACAACCTCGACGAGAACCTCGGGACCCGCATCAGCGAGGACGCCGTGCACGCGAGCTGGATCACCGCGATCGGCTCCGCGCCCGTCGCCGCGTACGCGGTCGTGCCGACCTGGATCGAGGACTTCCGGGCCGACGTCGAGGCCGTCCGCGCGGCCGGCAAGCCGACCCTGATCCTGCACGGCACGAAGGACAACATCCTGCCGATCGACGCGACCGGGCGCCGCTTCCGCCAGCTCGTGCCGGACGCCGAGTACGTCGAGGTCGAGGGCGCCCCCCACGGCCTGCTCGTCACGCACGCGGCCGAGGTCAACGAGGCGCTGCTCGCCTTCGTCGGCCGCTGACCGCGGCGCCGGACAGCAGGTCCGGGCGCCGCGTCCGGGCGCCGGGGTGATCCCCGGCGCCCGGCACCCCGGCCGGGCGGCAGCGTCAGGCGACCGTCACGCGGTAGTCGTCGGCGTCGTCGTCCCACGCGAGGTCGACGGCGCCGGCGGCCTGCGCCGCCTTGCAGAACTGCAGGAACCCGCGGTACCCGAGCGCCTTCTCGCTGAAGTCGGGGCGCTTCTTGCGGATCGCGTTCTTCAGCCCGGACAGGACCGTCGAGCCGCCCTCCTCGCGGACCACGTCGCGCACGAGCGCGAACGCCTGGTCCGTGTCGCCCTGCGCGGGCAGCGACACCTCCGGGTCGCCCGTCGCGGGGCCGGGCGCGAGCTCGATGAAGCTCCGGTCGGCGAGGAACCGCAGGAACTCGCCGAAGTTGCGGAACCCGTAGTCCGCCTCGCTGAACGTCGGATCCTTGCGCAGCAGCGTGCGCTTGAGCACCGACGCCGTGACCGGGCCGCTCGTGGACGCCTCGAGGTCGGCCAGCGTCTGCGCGACGCGCACCTCCATCGGGAGGTCCTCGCCCGACGGCGCCTCGTCGTCGGCCTCGGCGGTCGTCGCGACGAGCGCGGGCTCGTCGACCGGCTGCTCGACGGGCGTCGTCTCGCCGTCGACCTCGGCGTTCTCGGTCACGACGGGCTCGCCCCGCCGCGACGAGCGCCCGACGGCCTCGCCCAGCTCAGCGAGCGCCGCCGCCGCGGGCGTCTCGACCTCCGGCTCGGCGATCTCGGTCGCCTTGCGGCGCCCGGACGTGCGGCCGCCGGTGCGCTTCGTCTTCGCACCGCCCGACGTCGCCCCGGCGCGCGCGCCGCGGACCGAGCGGGGCTCCGGCTCGTCGGGCACGTCGACGCCCTCGAGCCGGTCGTAGAAGAGGAACTCGTCGCACGCGGGCGGCAGGAGGCGCGACGTCGACTTCTCGACGCCCACGCCGATCACGCGCTTGTTCAGCTCGCGCAGCTTGTGGACGAGCGGGGAGAAGTCGCTGTCCCCCGTGCACATGACGAACGTCGAGATGTAGTCGCGCTCGAACGCCATCTCGATCGCGTCGACCACCATCTTGATGTCGGCGGCGTTCTTGCGGGACGCCCCCATGCGCTGGGGCATCTCGATGAGCTCGACCTGGTGCCGCGTGAGCGAGCGACGGTCCTCGTCGAAGTACGACCAGTCCGCGTACGCCCGCCGCACGACGACGCGCCCGCGCACGGCGAGCGCGTCGGCGATCGGGCCGAAGTCGAACGTCATGCCGCCCAGGTGCTCGCGCGCCCCGAGCGCGAGGTTCTCGTAGTCGATGAAGACGGCCAGGCGCTCCTCGGTGTCCATGCCCGCCAGCCTAGGCGCAGACCACGGCGCCGCGCCCTCGAGCGCCGGCGTCGTGCGTCACGCGCCTGCGCACGTGACGCACGAGCCGGCCGGAAGAGCTCCTCCGTTCAGCGGACGGACCGGATGAGCAGGATGAGGACCGCACCGACGAGGGCCAGCACGGCCGCGACGGGGAACATCGCGTGGTAGCCCAGCGCCGTGATCGCGGCGGCCGCGAGGACCGGTCCGAGGATCTGCCCGCCCGTGTTGGCGAGGTTGAGGATGCCCAGGTCCTTCGCGGCCGTCTCCGGATTGGGCAGCACCTCGACGTTGAGCGCCTGGTCGACGGCGTTGAAGGCGCCCATGCCGATGCCGGCGACGAGCCCGTAGACGAGCATCGTCCAGGGCTCGGCGGACACGAACGGCACGAACGCGCCGATCGCGACGAGCACGGCCGCCACGACCACCGGCAGGCGTCGTCGGCGCAGGCGGTCCGAGACCGGGCCCGCCACGGCCGACATCACGAGCGCCGTGATCATGAGGAACAAGGACACGAGCGAGACGTACCGCGAGGTCTCGTCCTCGCCGAGGCGCATGTAGTCCGTGAGGATGTAGAGCTGGTAGCCGGAGATCGCGAACGTCGCGGCGATGATGAGGAACTTCCCGAACAGCGCGAGGTAGTAGTCGCGCGCACCGCGCCGGGGGAACGAGAAGTTGTCCAGCAGCATCCGCTTGTCGAGGCGGCGTCGAGCCATGCCCAGGCTCGAGCCCTCGCGCATGAGCAGGGCGGCGACCGGGCCCGAGAGCAGGGTCAGGGCGGCCAGGACCGTGAAACCGCCGGTGAGCGAGCCGAGGAACTGCGCGCCCACGATCTGCCCGCCGTAGAGGCCCGCGGAGTACCCGAGGGCGTAGACGGACGAGATCGTGCCGCGGTGACGCGGGGCGACCCGGTCGGAGATCACGGCGATGAGCGGCGCGACGATCGCGTTGAGGAAGAACTGGTAGACGCACCACGCGACGACCAGCAGCCCGACGCTGCGCACCGAGCCCACGCCGAGCAGCATCGCCGCGGACGCGACCGACCCGACGACGATCCACGGCGTGCGCCTCCCCCAGCGCGAGCGAGTGAGGTCGGAGAGCGCGCCGAACAGGATGTTCGCGATCGTGGCGACCACCATCGCGCTCGTGGCGAGGAGCGCGACGACCGCCTCCTTGTTCGCCGGAGCGATCTCTGCGACGCGCGCGGGGAGCAGGACGGCGTTGACGCCCAGGTAGGGGCCGAGCCACAGCACCACGCCCAGCGCGAGGGCGACGCCGACGCGCAGCGGCCGGCGCGGCTGCTGACCGTCCTCGACGGTGCCGGACCACTCGCTGACGACCTCGGGCGCGACGGCGCCGGGTCCGGTCGCGGTCACAGCTCGGCCTCCGCCCGTGCCGCGCCCGCGTCGCCCCAGCACGACGCCGCCTCGAGCACGACCGGCCCCGCCGCGACGGCGACCGCTCGGGTGCGCTCGTCCCAGCGCCCGAAGGGCGTGAGGTCGAGCGCCACCGGCACCGTGACGCTCGACCCCGCCGGGACGTCCGCCACGGCGAAGCCCAGCAGCTCGCGCTCGCCCGCACGGTCGCCGTCGGCCCGCGAGCCGTACACCTGGACGACGTGGCGGCCGTCGCGGTCGCCCGTGTTGCGCACGGTCGCGCGCACCTCGGCGTGGCGCGCCGCGCGGTCGACCGTGCCGACGTCGATCCCCGTCACCTCGTACGTCGTGTACGCCAGCCCGTGGCCCAGGGGGAAGAGGGCGTCGACGCCGTCGCGCTGCAGCAGCCGCTGCCCGTACCAGCGGTCGTACGTGATCACGGTCGCGTCGATGTCGAGGGGCGGCAGGTGGTCCGCCGACGCCGGGATCGGGTAGGGAAGACGCCCGGACGGGTTGTGGGCGCCGAGCAGCACGTCGGCGAGCGCGTTGCCGCCCTCCATGCCGGCGTACCAGCCGAGCAGGACGGCCGGGACGTCGTCGACCCAGTCCTCCATGAGCACGGCACCGGCGCTGACCACGACGACGACGGTGCGCGGGTTGGCCGCCGCGACCGCACGGACGGTCTCGACGTCCTCGGGCCGCAGGTGCAGGTCGCGGCGGTCGCCGCCCGCGGTCCCGCTGCCCACGACGCTCAGCCCCTGGCCCATCGCGGCCATGACGGCGTCGCGGTCGGCGCGCTGGGCGTCGTCGACGGGGTCCGGGTAGAGGCGCAGGAGGTCCTCGCGCGTCGCGACGGAGCCGTCGACGAACTCGCCCTCGTCGGCCGCGGTGTACCCGACGACGACGACGGCCGCGTCGGCACCGCGGGCCGCGTCCGCAGCCGCCGGGGCACCCTGCTGCGGGTCCGCCGTGACGATCTCGGCCTCCGGGAGCGCGGCGCGCAGGCCCTCCACCGCGGTGACGACATACGGGGCCCGGACGTCGGACGACCCGTGGTCCCCGGTGTTGGCGACGTCCGCGAGACGGCCGACGACGGCCAGGCGACGCAGGGAGGCCGGATCCAGCGGGAGCGCGGGCGCACCGGACGCCTCGTCGTTCTTGAGGAGCACGACGGCGCGGCGCGCCGCCTCGCGCGCCAGGTCGACGTGCTCGGCGCTCACGACGGTGCCGCGAGGCTCGTCGGCGTCGCGCCCGGCGTGGTGGCGCAGCTGCGTCGCGAGGATGCGCACGCCCGCGCGCTCGACGTCCGCCCAGGTGGCACGGCCGTCCTCGAGGGCATCACGCAGCCATGCACCACGCTGCTGGCGGAACGGCGCCTCGACGTCGAGCCCGGCGGCGAGCGCCTTCGCCCCGTCGCGCATGCCCCAGATGAAGTCCGTGACGACGGTGCCCTCGAAGCCCCAGTCCTCGCGCAGGACCGTGGTGAGGGTGTACGGGTTCTGACCGCCCCACTCGCCGTTCACCGAGTTGTAGGAGCTCATGACGGCCGCTACGCCCGCGTCCGAGACGTGCTTGAAGTGCGGGAGGTAGACCTCGTGGAGGGTGGCCTCGTCGACGGTGACGTCGACCGAGAAGCGCGCGTTCTCCATCGAGTTGAGCGCGTAGTGCTTCATGCACGCCATCGCGTGGTGCTGCACGCCGCGCGTGAGCGCGGCCCCGAGCGCGCCGAGCAGCAGGGGCTGGTCGGAGTACGTCTCCTGCGAGCGGCCCCACGCCGGGTGGCGGGGCAGGTTGATGCACACGCCACCGAAGAAGTTGCCGCCCTGCTCGCGGATCTCCGCGCCGATCGCGCGCCCCACTCGCTCCTCGAGCTCGACGTCCCACGTGGCGCCGCGCGCCATGGAGACCGGAAACGCCGTCGAACGGCCGACGACGCACCCGCGCGGTCCGTCGACGAACCGGATCCCGGGGATGCCGAGCCGGTCCACGGCGCCCATCACGTAGGGGAAGACGTTGTAGCCGTCCTCCACGAACGAGCGCATCCCCTTCCAGAACTCCAGGTCGCCGTCGAGGAGCCAGAGCCGCTCGTCGTCGGTGAGCCGGTCGTACAGGCCCGTGGCCTGCGCGACGGGGTCTGCGCCTGCGCGCACCTCGTCGGTCGCGAGGCCGAAGGCCCCGGTGTCGGTCGGGACGGTCGTCGTCCCGGCGGCGTCGTCGCTCGTCATCCTGCACACCTCGTCCGTGAGTCGTGAGTGGTACTGAGTACCTAGTAGGTGTTCAGTAAGATAGGTCGTGGCAGCCGCCCGAGCAAGGGGCCCTTCGTCCCGGGCCGCGCTCCTGCCCGCCGGAGCGGGGACCGGCACGCGCCTGACCAGCCGCGTCGCCCCGGCGTAGAGTGGCGAACGACGACCCGACGAGGAGCGATGACCACAGCCCCCTGGAGCGCACGACCCCGCACGCGCATGGCCGCGGCAGACCGCCGCGCGCAGATCCTGGCATCCGCGAGCCGGCTCATCGCCGAGCGCGGGTTCTGGGGCCTCACCCTGCGCGACGTGGCGCTCGACTGCGGCATCACCGAGGCCGGGGTCCTGCACCACGCGGGGTCGAAGGACGGCCTGCTGGTCGCGGTGCTCGAGCACCGCGACGCGGTCGACATGGCCGCGCTCGCCGAACGTCTCGCGGTCCCCGTGACCGCCATCGACGACGATCCGCTCCCCGTCGGGCTCCGCGACCTGTGCGCCGCGCTCGTCGCCCGCAACGCCACCCAACCGGAGATCGTGCGCCTGTACACGGTGCTCCAGGGCGAGTCCCTCGACGAGTCGCATCCCGCCTACGCCTACTTCCAGCAGCGCGAGGAATGGGTCATGGACCTGTTCTCCCGGGCGGCCCGAACCGACGGCCTCCTGGGGGCGGCCGTCGCCACGACGGCCCGCGAGACGCTCGCCGCCATGGACGGCCTGCAGCTGCGCTGGCTGCGCTCCCCCGCGACCGTGGACCTGGTCACCGAATGGGACGCCTTCGCCGACAGGCTGCTGACCGGGCGCTGACCCGAGATATGTACGACCGTACGCACGATGTGTACGATCGTCCGCATGTCGTCTCCCACCCTCGCGCGCCCGGCGCCGGACGTCCGGCGCGCGCGGGTCGCCGTCGCCGCGCTGTTCCTCACGAACGGCGCGCTGTTCGCGAACCTCGTGCCGCGCTACCCCGAGATCAAGGCCGGGCTCGACCTGGGCAACGCGACGTACGGGCTCGCCGTCGCGGCGTTCCCCGCGGGAGCCATCACCGCCGGGCTCGCGGCCGCGGCGCTCGTCCGCCGGTTCGGCTCGGCGCGCGTCGCGGTCGCGGGCACCGTGCTCACCGCGGCCGGGCTGCTGCTCGCGGGCCTGGCGCCCGCCCTGCCGCTGCTCGTCGTCGCGCTGTTCGCGGCGGGAGCGATGGACGCGTTCACCGACGTCGCGCAGAACGCGCACGGGCTGCGCGTGCAGCGTCGCTACGGCCGCTCCATCATCAACGGCTTCCACGCGCTGTGGTCGGTCGGCGCCGTCGTCGGCGGGGGCATGGCGGCCGCCGCCATCGCGCTCGGCCTGCCCCTCGGCGTCCACCTCGCGATCACGGGCGCCCTCTTCGCGGTGGTCGCGCTCGTCGCGCTGCGCTGGTGCCTGCCGGGGCTCGACGGCGAGGCGCCCGACGCCGTCCCGGCCGAGGCCGGGGCGGGTGCGGCGTCCGGCACCACGGCGAGCGCGGAGCCCGGCGCCGCCCTCGCGCGCGCGTCCCGGGGCCGCACCGCCGCCGTCCTCGCTGCGCTCGTGCTCGTCGCCGTCGCGGGCACCCTCGTCGAGGACGCGGGCAGCACGTGGGCCGCGGTCTACCTGTCCGGGTCGCTCGGCGCCCCCGCGACGATCGCCGCCGCCGGCTTCGTCGCGCTCGTCGGCGCCCAGTTCGTCGGGCGCCTCGTCGGGGACCGCCTCGTGGACCGCTTCGGCCAGCGCGCCGTCGCGCGGACCGGAGGCGCGCTCGTCGCGCTCGGCACGGGCCTCGCGCTCGCGTTCCCGTCCGTGCCCGGCACGATCGCCGGGTTCGCCGCCGCCGGGTTCGGCGTCGCGACGCTCGTCCCCGCCGCGATGCAGCAGGCGGACGAGCTCCCCGGCCTGCGCGCGGGCACCGGCCTGACGCTCGTCTCGTGGCTCATGCGGCTCGGGTTCCTCCTGTCGCCGCCGATCGTCGGGCTCGTCGCCGACGCCACGAGCCTGCGGACCGGCCTGCTCGTGCTGCCGCTCGCGGGCGTCGTCGTCGTGCTGCTCGCCGGCGTCCTCGCGCCACGCCGCACCACCGCCTCGTCCCACCACCCCGCCCCGCACGACCGCACCCCCGAGACCCAGGAGACCCGCGCATGACCACCGACTACTTCGCCGGCGACGACCGCACCAGCTACGAGCGCATGGCCGCGGGCGACCTGTACGTCGCCGACGACCCGGAGATCGCGCGCGGCGTCCACCGCGGTCTGCGCCTCGTCGACGCCTACCATCGGGCGGTGCTCGACGGCGACGACGACGGCGCCCGCGAGATCCTCACCGACCTGCTCGGCTCGCTCGGCGAGGGCGCGTCGGTGAAGCCCCCGCTCGCGGTCGACTTCGGCAGCAACGTGCACCTCGGCGACCGGACCTTCGTCAACTCCGGGCTCACCGCGCTCGACGTCGCGGCGATCACCGTCGGCGACGACTGCCTCATCGGCCCCAACGTCCAGCTCCTCACCCCCACGCACCCCGTCGACCCCCAGCCGCGGCGCGACAAGCTCGAAGCCGCCGAGCCCATCACGCTCGGCGACAACGTGTGGCTCGGCGGCGGCGTCGTCGTGTGCCCGGGCGTGACGATCGGCGACAACACCGTCGTGGGGGCGGGGTCCGTGGTCACCCGCGACCTGCCCGCGAACGTCGTGGCCGTCGGCAACCCGGCGCGCGTGATCCGCGAGAACATCTGAGCCGTGACCGAGACCCCCGTGCCTCCCGGCCCGACGGGCCGCGCGCGCCGCCACGACCCGGAGCGCCGCGACCGCATCATCGACGCGTGCCTCGACGTGATCGCGGAGCACGGGGTCGAAGGGACCTCGCACCGGCGCGTCGCGGCGGCGGCCGACGTCCCGCTCGGCTCCATGACGTACCACTTCGCCGGGATGGACGACCTGCTGCGCGAGGCGTTCGGCCGCTTCACGCGCGAGGCCGCCGCGCAGTTCGAGCGCCGCATGGGCGACGCGCGCACGCCCGAGGAGGCCGTCCAGGCCGTCACGACCCTCATCACGCACGACGTCTTCGCGACGCAGCGCGACCTCGTCCTGTCGCACGAGCTCTACACGCTCGCGGCGCGGGACCCGGCCTACCGGACGCTCACCAACGACTGGATGCACCGCAGCCGCGCCGCGCTGGGCCGCCACTTCGACCCCGCGACGTGCCGCGTGCTCGACGCGTTCATCGAGGGCATGACGATCCACCGCGCCCTCGACACCGAGCCGCACGACGACGTCGACGTCCTCGGCGCGGTCCGCCGCCTCACGCGGGTCGGGCCGCCCGCGCCCCCTCCGCAGCGGTGACGTCGAACAGCTCGCACGTCACGCCGTAGTACGCGTCGGTCCTGCCGCGGGGGGTCATGCCGATCCGTCGGCACACCGCCTGGGACGCCGCGTTGTCGGGGTGCGTCACCGCGACGACCCGGTCGAGACCTCGCGCGAACGCGTGCGCGAGGACGGCCGAGGCCGCCTCCGACGCGTACCCGCGGCCCCACGCGTCGGGGTGGAAGTGCCACCCGATCTCCGTGTCCCCGGAGGGCTGCAACGGGTCGCCCGTGCCCGACGCCGGGATCGGCTTGAGCAGGATCGTCCCCACCGGCACGCCGTCGGGCAGACCGGCGCCGTCGTCCTCGCGCGGGACGACCGCCCAGACGCCGTGCGTGCCGTCGTCGACCTCGACCCACGCGGCGACGCGCGCGAGCGCCTCGTCCCGGTGCTCCAGGACGCGCGGCGTCGTACCGACGTACCGCATCACGTCCCAGCGGGAGTAGATGTCGAGGACGGCGTCGGCGTCGTCGGGCTGCCAGGGGCGGAGGATCAGTCGGGGCGTCGTCAGCGTCTGCATCGGCCCAGGCTACGAGGGCGTCCGGCCCGCTCGGCGCAGGCAGGGCGTTCGCCCTCCGCTCAGGGGTCCGCGCGGCGACGCCGCACGCCCAGCAGCACCCCGCCCAGGACCAGCGCGACGAGCGCCACGGCGAGCAGCGCCGCGACGGAGGAGCCCGTCGTGGCGAGGCCGTCGTCGGGGGCCGCGGCGGGGGCCGACGGTCCGTCGCCCCCGGGCGCGCCCGGCGTCGACCCGTCGGTGGGCGGGGTCGGAGGACCGGTCGGGGTCGGCGGGTCGGTCGGCGTCGGGGTCGAGGTGTCGAGGACGGTGTTCGTCACGGTGCAGACCGCGTCGGCCCCGTCGTCGACCCGGATCGTCGCGCCGTCGACGAGCTCGGCCCCGTCGCACGCCCATCCGACCTGGTCGTAGTCCCAGGCGCTGTCGGACTCGGACAGGCGGTACGTGCCCGCGGCGACGGGCACGGCCGTCACGTCGGGGCTGCCGTCGTGGCCGGAGAGGGGCGTGGGCCCGACGGCGGTGAGCTCCCAGTCGTCGGCGGGTGCCACGTCGTCGACCACGTCCTTGTGGAGGGTGAGCGTGCCCGCGAGCCAGTGGTTCGTCACCGTGCACACGACGTCCGCCCCGGGCGGCACGATCACGGTCGACCCGGCGACGCGAGCCCCCTCGCACTGCCAGCCGAGCGCCGTCCAGCCGTCCGGGCCGCCGCTCTCCGCGAGCACGTAGCGCCCGGCCCCGACGCCCAGGTGCGAGACGTCGGCGCTCCCGCTCGGGCCCGAGGCCGCGAGCCCCGCACCCTCCGCGGACAGGGTCCAGTCGGTGACGTCGACCTCGCCGGTGAAGCCGCGGTCGTCGAGCGCCTTGACGAGCGTGAGGTGCGGGAGCCGCGCGACGTTCGTCACCGTGCACGTGGCGACGCCGCCGCGCGGCAGCGAGACCGTCGAGCCGGTGAGCGTCGCGTCGCCCGTGCACGTCCAGCCCGCGCTGTCGTAGCCGCTGAACCCGCCCGTCTCCGCGAGGTCGTAGTCGCCCGCGGGCACGTACCGGCTCGTCGTCGCGGGCGTGCCGCTCGCGCCCTCGACGACGACGACGCCCCCGGCGCTCGTCGCGGTCAGCGTCCACGCGGCCGGGTCCGCGGACCCGCCCTCCACGTCCTTGACGAGCGTCAGCGTCGCGCCGACGTAGGTGTTCGTCACGCGGCAGACCACGTCGTCGTCGGGCGCGATCGTGACGACGGACCCGGACTGCCCCGTCGCCCCGTCGCACGCCCACTCGCCCGCCTCGTGGTCGGCCTGCTCCGTGAGCTCGGCGAGCGCGTGGTCGCCGGCGCCGACGTGCACGTGCGACACCTCGACCCCGCCGGAGCGACCGCTGATCGTCCCCGTCCCGCCGTCGGGCTGCGGCCCCGTCGCGGCGAGCTCCCAGTCGGCGGGCTGGGTCGGCCCGCCGGTGAGCTCCTTGACGAGCGTGAGGTGCGGCAGGACGACGGCGTTCGTCACGGTGCACACGACCGTCGCGCCGGGTGCCACGGTGACGACCGCGCCGTCCAGCGCGCCCCCGGTGCACTGCCACGGACCCGGGTCGAACCCGGTCCACCCGGCCTCGGACAGCGTGTAGCCGCCGGGCGGGACAGGCACGCCCGTGACCGCGGGCGAGCCGCTCGGCCCGGTGACCGTGGTGCCGTCACCCGCGGCGGTGAGGGTCCAGTCCGCGGGGACGGCCGTCGTCGTGCCCTCGAGCTGCTTGACGAGCGTGAGGGTGCCGCCCTGCCACGTGTTGGTCGCGGTGCACGTGACGTCCTCCTCGAGCGCGAGGGTCACGCTGCCGCTGCTCCCGTCGCCCGCCGCCGCGCCCGTGCACGACCACGCCGCCGTGTAGCCCGCGGGGCCCTGCTCCCCCAGCGCGTACTCGCCCGGCTCGACGCCGACCGCCGTCACGGCCGGGTCGCCGGTCACCCCGGACACCTGCTCCGGCCCGTCGGCGGTGAGCGTCCAGTCGGCGACGGCGGACGGACCGCCGACGACCTCCTTGACGAGCGTGAGCCTCGGCTCCGGCGAGCCGCCCCCGCCGCCGTCGAACACGTTGCGCACGGTGCACGTGACCGACCGGCCGAGGTCGAGCGTCACGACGTCGCCGGACAGCGGCGCGCCGTCGCACGTCCAGCCCTCGCTGCGGTAGCCGGGGGCCCCGCCCTCCTCCGAGAGCGTGTACTGCCCGACCCGCATCCGCACGTCGGTCACGGCGGCGCTGCCCGACGGACCGGCGATCGACTCGGGTCCCTGCGCGCGCAGCGTCCAGTCCGCGGGCGACGCGACGCCGCCCACGACCTCCTTGACGAGCGTGAGCCCTGGTCGGATCGCCTCGTTGTCGACCGTGCACTGGACGGTGCCGCCGGGCGGGACGACGACCTCCGGCGTCGGGTCGAGGATGTCGTCGCCGCCACAGCTCCAGTTCTGGAACCGGTAGCCCGGCACTCCCCCGGACTCCGAGATGCGGTACGTGCCCGCCGGGACCTCCAGCGACTGCACGCCGTTGAGGCCGTCGCCCTCGATCGTGGCGCCCGTCGCGACGTTCACCGCGTGCATCGTCCACAGCTCGCGCCGCCCCTCCGAGGCGCCGGTGTCGAGGTTCTCGATCCGCTTGAACAACGACAGGCGACCGGTCTCGGCCTGCGCCGCGTCGGCTCGCGCACCCGTGACACCGAGCACGACGGCCACGGCGAGCACGAGCAGGGCGGCGAGGGCGGGGGCGGTCGCGCGCACGCGGGCGACGGAGCGAGGGGACGTGTGCACGGACACTCCTGCGAGCTCGGGGCGCGGTCGTCACCGACGCTAACCCGGCCCGACCCGCGGCGCCCGGCGACCCGGACGGCCCGACGGCGCGCCGTTCGTCGCACACCGACCACCGTTCGTCGCACACCTCGACCGCCCGCCGCCGTGACGTGGATCACGGTCCACCGCGGTTCCTAGCCTTCCGTGGTCGGACCGCAACGACGCGACCCTGGAGAGGCTCGATGACGACAGACACCCGCGCGGCGCGGAACGCCGCGGACGACGACCCGGAGATCGTGCCGGACCCGTCCCTGCCCCCCACCGCGGTGCCCGAGGAGCTTCCCGGGGCACAGGCGCGCACCCGCTGGACGCCGCAGAAGATCGCCCTGTGGGCCGCGATCTCGCTGCTCGGCGGCATCGCGTGGGTCATGCTCGCGGTCGTCCGCGGCGAGACCGTGAACGCGATCTGGTTCGTGTTCGCCGCCGTGTGCACGTACCTCATCGGGTACCGCTTCTACTCCAAGGTCATCGAGCGCTACATCACGCGCCCCGACGACCGCCGCGCCACGCCCGCCGAGGCCCGCGAGGACGGCAAGGACTACGTCCCGACCGATCGCCACGTGCTGTTCGGCCACCACTTCGCCGCGATCGCCGGGGCGGGCCCGCTCGTCGGCCCGGTGCTCGCCGCCCAGATGGGCTACCTGCCCGGCACGATCTGGATCATCGTCGGCGTCGTGCTCGCCGGCGCGGTGCAGGACTACCTCGTCCTGTTCTTCTCCATGCGCCGCGGCGGGCGGACCATCGGCCAGATGGCGCGCCAGGAGCTCGGCCGCGTGGGCGGCACCGCCGCGATCGTCGCGTCGCTGCTCATCATGATCATCATCGTCGCGATCCTCGCGCTCGTCGTCGTCAACGCGCTCGGCGAGAGCCCGTGGGGCGTGTTCTCCGTGTCGATGACGATCCCCATCGCGCTGTTCATGGGCGTGTACCTGCGGTACATCCGGCCCGGGAAGATCACCGAGGTCTCGGTCATCGGCTTCGTCCTGCTGCTCGCCGCGATCGTCGGCGGCGGCTGGATCGCGGACACCGCCTGGGGCGCCGAGCTCTTCCACCTCGACCGCACGACCATCGCGGTCGGCGTCATCGTGTACGGCTTCGTCGCCGCCGTCCTGCCCGTGTGGCTCCTGCTCGCGCCCCGCGACTACCTCTCGACGTTCATGAAGGTCGGCGTCATCGTCGTCCTCGCGGTCGCGGTGATCGTCGTGCGGCCCGAGATCACGGTGCCCGCGATCAGCGAGTTCGCGAGCGGCGAGACGGGCCCGGTCGTGTCCGGGGCGTTGTTCCCCTTCCTCTTCGTCACGATCGCGTGCGGTGCGTTGTCCGGCTTCCACGCGCTCATCGCGTCGGGCACGACGCCGAAGCTCGTCGAGAAGGAGCGCCAGACGCGCTTCATCGGCTACGGCGGCATGCTCATGGAGTCGTTCGTCGCGATCATGGCGCTCGTCGCCGCGATCTCCATCGACCGCGGCATCTACTTCGCGATGAACTCGTCCGCCGCCGCCACGGGCGGCACGGTCGAGGGCGCGGTCGCGTTCGTCAACGGGCTCGGCCTCATGGGCGTCCACCTCACGCCGGACATGCTCACGTCCACCGCGGAGGCCGTCGGCGAGCCGTCGATCGTGTCCCGCACGGGCGGCGCCCCGACGCTCGCGCTCGGCCTCGCGCACATCATGCAGCAGCTCGTGGGCGGCACCGCGATGATGGGCTTCTGGTACCACTTCGCCATCATGTTCGAGGCGCTGTTCATCCTCACCGCCGTCGACGCCGGCACGCGTGTCGCGCGGTTCATGCTCCAGGACACGCTCGGCAACGTGTCGCCGAGGTTCCGCGACGTGACGTGGCGGCCGGGCGTGTGGTTGTGCACCGCGATCATGGTCGCCGGGTGGGGCAGCATCCTCTACCTCGGCGTCACCGACCCGCTCGGCGGGATCAACACGTTCTTCCCGCTGTTCGGCATCGCGAACCAGCTCCTCGCGGCCATCGCGCTCGCCGTCGTGCTGGCGATCGTCGCCAAGCGCGGGCGCAGCTACCAGCGCTGGCTGTGGATCGTCGCGGCGCCGCTCGCGTTCACCGCGGTCATCACGATCTGGGCGTCGATCGAGAAGATCTTCTCCCCCGTCCCCGCGGTCGGGTACTGGGCCAACCACAACGCGTTCAAGGACGCGCTCGCCGCGGGCGAGACGTCGTTCGGCACCGCCGGCTCGGTCGAGGCCATGGAGGCGGTCGTCCGCAACACGTTCGTCCAGGGCACGCTCTCGATCGTGTTCGTCGTCCTCGCGATCGTCGTCATCGTCGCGTCGGTCCTCGTGACCGCGAAGGCGCTGCGCGACGGCGGCGGCGCCAACCACGAGGACCCGCCCGTCGCGTCCCGCCGGTTCGCCCCGGCCGACCTGTTCGCGACGAAGGCCGAGAAGGCGATCCAGAAGGAGTGGGCGGCGCTGCCGCCCGAGAAGCGCCCTGCCGCGACGGGGCACCGGTGACGGTGCGGCAGGGGACGCAGGGTCCCGCCACGACGGTCCGCGCGACCGTCGTGGCGGGGCTCCGCAGTGCCGCGACCCGCGTGCACGACGGCGCGGCCCACGTCCGCTGGTACGTGCGGCAGGTGATGGGCGACGACGCGTACGCGACCTACGCCGCGCACCAGCGCGCGGTGCACCCGGGTGGCGTCGTCATGACCGAGCGCGAGTTCTGGCGCATGCGGCACGCCGAGCAGGACGCCAACCCGGGGTCGCGCTGCTGCTGACGGCCTAGGCTCGGCGCCGTGCTCCGCGTCCCCGTCGACCTGCTCCTGCCGCGGGTCTCGACCGCCGACGTCCGGCGGCGCATCGCGGAGCTCCCCCGCCGCAGGCACGAGGTCCGGGTCCGCGTGCGCGACGACGTGCTCGTCGCGCGCCGCTGGGCCCCCGGCGCGCACGCGAGCGGGCACAGCGTGCTGCGCGCCCGTCTCACCGAGGAGCCCGACGGCGTCCGCATCCGGGGTGCGGTCGCCCCGAGCGGGCTGGACCTCGTCCTGGTCGCGATCTGGTTCGCCGCGGCGGGCGGGATCGCGGCGCTCGGCGCCGTCTACCAGAACGGGGTCGCGTGGCTCGTCGCGCTCCTCCCCCTCGCGTTCGGCGCCGTCTTCGCCGCCTGGCTGCCCGGGGCCGCCCGGTCCGGTCACGACGTGCTGCTGCGGGCGCTCACCGGCCTCGGCGAGGGGCCCGACCCCCACGGGCTACGGTGACGGGCGTGGCCCGCCCTCCCGTCCGCATCACGTCCGACCCGCCGCGGGGGACGTTCTCCGCGTGCACCCTCGTGCTCGCGACCGACCCCGGGACGGCGGCCGAGCGGGTCGCCGCCGCGTTCGGCGCGCTGCGCTGGAAGCGGCGGGCGTCCGACGTCGCGCACCGCGAGGGCGCGTCGCTGTGGGAGGTCGGGGGCGCGGCCCGCGCGTTCTTCCTCGACGACCTCGACGTGCTCCGCCTCGTCACCCCGCGCGCGGCGGCGTTCTTCTCCCACGGGCGGGCCGTCGCGACGGTCCAGCCCGACGGCGCCGCGCACCGCACCGTCGTCACGCTCTCCCTCGTCGAGGGCCAGTCCTCCTGCCGCGAGAGCTTCGGTGCCGTCGCGCGGCACCTGCACGAGGCCGCGGTCCGCGCCGGGGCGCTCCCGCCCGACGACGTCCCGGTGTGGACGAGCGCCTACGACCTACCTGCCGGCTCTCCCGGCGACCCGCGGTCGCGCAAGCGCCTCTTCCACGGCTCCTGAGCACCCCCAACCCGGTGGACGCGAGGGCACGCCTCATCTTTCGACTAGATTTCGAGTCGGAATAAAGACTAGAATCGTGGGGTGCAGACCTATCCCATGAGCGAAGCGAAGACCAACCTGTCCGCCCTGGTCGACGAGGTGGAGAGCACCCACCAACCGGTGACGATCACCCGTCACGGGAAGGCGGCGGCGGTGCTGATCGCGCCAGAAGACCTGGCGACGCTCATGGAGACGCTGGCATGGCTGTCCGACCCTGACCACGCGGCCGAGATGGCCGAGGCCGAGGAGGCGGTGGCGCAGGGCCGCACCCTGAGCCTCGCCGAGGTGCGCGAGCAGCTCGCCTCGCGCCGGTGACCGACGTCGACGGTCGGTGGGAGGTGCGCCTGAGCCCACCGGCCGCACGCATGCTCTACCAGCTCCCACCACGCCTGGCCGACGCCGTGATCCGCTTCTGCGACGAACCACTCGCGTCGAACCCCTACCGGGTGACGAAAGCGCTCGGGGCCGAGCTCGCCGGCCAGCGCGCCGGGTACGTCGGGATCGGGTTCCGCGTCCTGGTCCGCATCGACGACGACCAGCGACTGGTCACCGTGATGCGGATGGCCTACCGCGCCGACGCCTACCGGTAGCCCAGGACGGGCGGCACGAGAGTCAGCCCCGTTCCAGCCGCGCGAGCTCGACGCCGTCGTGGTCGACGAGCACGAGCACGTCACCGTCGAGCCCGGCGCGAGAGGAGAGTGCCAGGAGGTACGGCACCGGCTCGCCCTCGCAGCCGATCTCGGTGTGCCCGCCCGAGGTGACGACCAGGCGCCCCTCGGCGCCGACGCGCCAGGTGCCGTCCGCGACGTTGCACCCGTCGGTCCCGGTCCACGTGCCGTCCTCCGCGAGCACGACGTGCGGGTCCGTCGCGTAGACGGTCTCGGGCTGCCAGCGGCCGACCAGGTCCCCCGCGGTGGCGGGCTCTGCGCCGTCGGGCAAGGGGACGGGCTCGGCGGCCGTCGTGCGCACGGGCCCGGGCGTCTCCCCGGGGCGGGCGGGCGCGTCGGCGCCCGGCCCGGCGCACGAGGCGAGGAGCGCCACGGCGAGCACCGGGAGGGCCGTCGTCCTGCACAGGGGACGTCGTCGGGTCATGTCTCGATCGTGTCGCCCGGCGGTCGAACCTTGCACCGACCGTCCGGGCGGGCCGCCCGGCGCGGGGGTGGGGTGCCGTGGGACGATGCCGCCCGTGACGGAGCTGACCCTGGACGACGACGCCAAGCGCCGTGTGCTGCGCGCCAACCTCACGTACGCCGCGGTCCTCGTGCCGATCCTCGGGCTGACGGCGCTCTCCCTGGGGATCAGCACGCGCAATCTCGCCCTCGCGCTGGGCTACGCGTGCGTCGTGCTCGCGATGATCCCGCTGACGTACGTGCTCGCGCGCCGGTTCACCGACCGCTCCCGCGTCACGTTCGGCGACGGGTCCGTGACGGTCCAGGGGTGGGGCCGGCCGCGGCGGTTCACGGTCGCCGAGATCGAGCGCGTCGTCACGGTCGACAGCATGGGGTTCGGGGGCACGACGCCGACGCACCACCTCATCGTCGTGGGGCCGACGAAGCGCCTGGCCCTGCTCGTCGGGCAGATGTGGGACCGCGACCAGCTCTCGGCCCTCGCGCTCGACCTCGCGCACCGCGGCGTCCCGCTCAACCCGATCCACCAGCCGATCACGCCCGTGCAGCTGCGGGCGATGGACCCGCGGCTCGTGCCGTGGCGTCAGGCGCACCCGGTCGCGCTGGGCCTGCTCGTCGGGCTCGGGGTGCTGCTGTTCTTCCTGGTCGCGTTCGTCGTCATGGTCGCGCTCATCGTCTGACCGCCGCGTCCGGCCGGGCGCGGTCGTGCCAGTAGCCCTGCGCGTGCACGCGCGACCGCGCCACGCCCGCCGCCACGAGCTCGGCCCGGACGCGCGCGACCGTGGCGCTCTCCGTCGCGCACCACGCGTAGAACCCGTCGCCCGCAGAGGCAGCGGACCGGCCGTGCTCCGCCACCCAGTCGCGGACGGCGCCCAGCACCGCCCGCTCGGCGCCGCGGCGTCGCGCGCGGGGCACGTGCTCGACGCGCACGGTCGCGGGCACGTCCCCGAGCGGGGCGTCCGCCGGGTCGTCAGCCTCGACGAGCGCGTGCGCCCGGACGTCGGGGCCGAGGCTCGCGAGGATCCCGCGCACCGCGGGCGCGGACGTCTCGTCCGCGACGAGGAGCACGTGCCCGACGGCGGGCCCCGGGTCCCACTGCGTGCCGTGGTCGGTCACGCCGAACCGCGCGTGCGGCGCGGACAGCAGGACGCGGTCCCCGACCGCCGCCCGCCGCGCCCAGGCGCTCGCCGGGCCCGCGGGCTCGTGCAGGTACAGGTCGAGGTCGACCTCGGCGACCTCCGGACGCACGGCCACGGGCGTGTACGAGCGCATGACGGGTCGCACGTCGTCGTCGAGCGCGGACCACTCGCGGCGCCACGTGCTCTCGTCCGCGAGGCGCGCCCGGCGCGCGAGACGGTCCGTGCCCGGACCCGGGAGCAGGATCTTCACGCGCTGGTCGAGCCCGACGTCGGCGCACCCGGCCAGGTCCGGCCCGGCGAGCGTCACGCGCGCGAGGCGCGGGCCGACGTCGTGCACGCGGGCGACCGTCGTCGGGAAGAGCACGTTGGGCGACCGGTGGAACCGGCACCCGGCCGGGCCCCCGGCCGTCGCCGGGGGCCCGGCCGCCCCGTCAGGAGCCGGCACGGTCCTGCAGGAAGCGCTCGACGTCGTCGAGCACGGCCTGCCCGCCGAGCGGCCCCACGCCGCTGATCCAGTACGACTGGTCCACGACGCGCACGTCGGGGAACGACGCGGCGTTGAGCGGGATCTCCGCGGGGATCGCGGACGCGTCGTCGGGGTCGGCGGCCGAGACGAGCACGAGGTCGGCGGCGGCCTCGGTCACGCGCTCCGGGGACAGGTCGACGGAGATGTCCTCGCCCCACTCCTGCGCCGGCGTCGTGAACCCGACGCACTCGAGCGTGCTGCCCGCGAACGACCGCGGCCCGTACGCGGACACGATGCCGTCGCGCGGGCGCAGGAGCTGCGCCGTCCCGGAGACGTCGTGGTCCTCCTGGAGCTGGGCGCACCGGGCGTCGTAGGCGTCGAGCAGGGCCTGGGCGTCCGCCTCGCGGCCGAGCGCGCGGCCGACGAGCAGCACATTCTCCTGCCACGGGTCGGTCTGGGTCGCCATGAAGACGGTCGGCGCGACGCTCGCGAGCTGGTCGTACAGGTCGGAGTGGCGCGACTCCGTGCCGAGGATGAGGTCCGGCTCGAGCGCCGCGATGGCCTCGAGGTTCGGCTCGGGGACGGTCCCGACGACCTCGATCGCCTGCGCCTCCTCGCCGAGGTACGCGGGCACGCCCGCCTCGACGCTCAGCACGGCGGCGCCCACGGGGACGACGCCGAGCGCGACGGCGGTGTCCGTCTCGACGGGCTCGAGCGTCACGACACGCTGCGGCGCCGCGTCGAGCTCGGCGGTCCCCCGCGCGTGCTCGACGGCGTATCCCGCCGCGGTGTCGTCCGGCGCCGGCGCACCGGTCGCCGCGGGCTCGGGGTCGGACGAGCACGCCGCGAGGAGGGTGGCGGCGAGCACGAGGGCGGTGGTGGTGACGCTGCGGCGCACGCGCGGGCTCGACGTGGTCCGGGAGATCGGCACAGGAGGTTCCTTCGTCGTGGGATAGGACTGCCTTACCTTACCTGGCTGCCCGGGGTGGGTGCCGCCGCGCTGGATACGATCACTGCATGTCCGGGCCCGTGTTCGCCGGCGCCGCCGCCGGTCTCGTCGTGGGCGTCCTGCTCACCCTCGGGCTCGTGCTCGCCTGGCGGCTCGCGCGCGGGTCGCGCGAGCTCGGGAGCGACTCCGACCGGGCGACGTTCCGCACCCTCCACCTCGCGTCGCGCGCCGCGACGCACCTGCGCGACGGCCTCGACGGCGACGACGTCGGCCGCGCGGCGCGCTCCCTGCGCCAGCTCCTCGGCGCCGACGCGCTCGCCGTCGTCACGGCCGACGGCGCGGTCGCCCTCGACGGGAGCTCGACGCTCGAGCCGGACGCGCGACGCGTCGCCGAGCGCGTCCTCGCGACGGGAAGGCGCCACGTCGAGAGCGGCGACGTCGAGGACGCCGTCGGGGCGCCCGTCGTGGCGGGCGGGCGCGTCGCCGGGGTCGTCGTCGCGTTCGCCGACACCGTGCGGCCGCCGCTCGTGCGCGCGACGGGCGAGGTGGCGCAGTGGTGCGCGGCGCAGCTCGAGCTCGCCGAGCTGGAGGCGTCGCGCACGGCGCTCGCCCAGGCCGAGCTCCGCGCGCTGCGCGCCCAGATCAGCCCGCACTTCGTCTACAACGCGCTCGGCGCCATCGCGTCGTTCATCAGCACCGACCCCGAGCGGGCGCGCGACCTCGTGCTCGACTTCGCCGACTTCACGCGCTACTCGTTCCGCGGGCGCGGCGACTTCACGACCCTCGCCGACGAGCTGCGCTCGATCCACTCCTACGTCGAGCTCGAGCGCGCCCGGTTCGGCGAGCGCCTCGCCGTCACCCTGCAGATCGCGCCGGAGTCGCTGACGGCGGTCATCCCCTTCCTCTCCGTGCAGCCGCTCGTCGAGAACGCCGTGCGCCACGGCCTGGAGCCGCGCGAGCACGGCGGCACGATCGTCATCACCGCGCGCGACGAGGGCACCCAGACGGAGATCACGGTCGAGGACGACGGCGTCGGCATGGACCCGGCCGTCGTGCGCGAGCTCCTCACGTCGCGCGACACGACGCACGTGGGCCTGCGCAACGTCGACACGCGCGTGCGCCAGCTCTACGGCGACGACCACGCGCTCGACATCGAGACCGCGCCCGGCTCGGGCACGCTCGTGCGCCTGCGCGTCCCGCGGTCGCAGCCGCTGCACGAGACGGAGGTGAGCGTGCCGTGACCGCCCCGGACCCGGCCCCGGCCGGCGGCGTCCCCGACGGGGCGAGGGACGCCGTCGGGCTGGACGTGCTCGTCGCCGACGACGAGCGGCCCGTGCTCGACGAGCTCGTGGCCCTGCTGCGCCGTGACCCGCGCGTGCGCACCGTGCGCGGGGTCGCGAGCGGCTCCGAGGCGCTGCGCGAGCTCTCGTCGCGCACGGTGGACGCCGCGTTCCTCGACATCCACATGCCGGGCCTGACCGGCCTCGACCTCGCCCGCGCGCTCTCCCGGTTCGCCGACCGCCCGGCGGTCGTGTTCGTCACCGCCGACGAGGCGCGCGCGCTGGAGGCGTTCGACGTCGAGGCCGTCGACTACGTGCTCAAGCCCGTGCGGCGCGAGCGGCTCGCGCGCGCCGTCGACCGCGTCGTCGAGCGGGTCGCGGAGCGCACCGCGGCGGGGCGCGCCCCCGCGACCGACGCGGCGGCACCGCCCGCGAGCGCCGCCGCTCCCCCGCCGGCGGCCGACGGCCCGGTGGGAGGCGCCGCACCGGCCGACGAGACGCTCGTCGTGACGGTCGGCACGACGACGCGGCTCGTCCGGCGCAGCGCGGTGCGGTGGGTGCAGGCGCAGGGCGACTACTCCCGGCTCGTCACGGACACCGAGCAGTTCCTCGTGCGCGAGCCGCTCTCCGACCTCGAGGAGCGGTGGGCGCCCGCGGGGTTCCTGCGCGTGCACCGGTCGTACCTCGTGGACCGCGCGGCCGTGACCGCGGCGCGGTTCGGCGGGGCGCAGCCCGCGCTCGTCGTCGCCGGGCACGAGGTCCCGGTGAGCCGCCGCATGGTGCCCGCGGTCCGCGAGGCGCTCCTCGGGCCGCACCGGGGCGCGCCGTGACGGGCACCGACCCGCGCCGCGACGCACGCGTGCGCGTCCGGTCCACGGACGTCCCCGCCACGAGCCGGGGCCCCGGCGAGGACGGGTCCCCGGGGGGCGGGGCGGCGTCGGGCACGGCGCGGACCGGCGAGCCGGACGACGCCGCGACCGCCTACACGCGCGGGCTCGTCCGGGCCCAGCTCCGGCTCGGGCTGGCGTGCGTGGCGTCGTTCCTCGCCGTCGTCACGCTGCTCACGGTGACGATGAGCGGCGTGCCCGCGCTGGACGACGTCGTGGTGCTCGGCGTGCCGCTGCCGTGGCTCGTGCACGCGTACGGCTTCTACCCCGTGATCGTCGCGTTCGCGGTCGTCTTCGCGGTCGCGGCGGCGCGCAACGAGCGCCGGTACCGCGCGCTCGCCGAGGGCGCGGGAGCGCCCGACGAGCCCGGCCCCGACGACGGCGGTGCGCCGTGACCAGCGCGCTGCCCCTCGTCGCGATCGCGCTGCTCCTGCTCGCGACCGGTCTCATCGGGTTCTACGGCCTGCGGATCTCGCGCACCACGAGCGACTTCTTCGTCGCGTCGCGCACCGTGCGGCCGGTCTGGAACGCGTCGGCGATCAGCGGCGAGTACCTGTCCGCGGGCACGTTCCTCGGGCTCTCGGGCCTCGTGCTGCTGTCCGGCGCGGAGGCGTTCTGGTTCCCCGTGGGGTACGCGGCGGGCTACCTGCTCGTCCTGCTGTTCGTCGCGGGCCCCCTGCGGCGCAGCGGCGCGTACACGATCCCCGACTTCGTGCACGCCCGGCTCGACTCCGTGGTCGCGCGCCGCGTGACGAGCGTGCTCGTGCTCGTCATCGGGTGGCTCTACGTGGTGCCGCAGCTCCACGGGGCGGCGCTCGTCATCACGAGCGTGGCCCCGGTGCCGCCGTGGGTCGGCTCGGTGGGGATCGCGGTCGTGGTGAGCGCCGTCGTCGCCGCGGGCGGGATGCGCTCCATCACGTTCGTCCAGGCGTTCCAGTTCTGGGTCAAGCTCACCGCCCTCGCGGTGCCGCTCGTCGTCGTGCTCATGGCGCTCGGCGGGGCGTTCGAGCCCGGCGGCGGCGTCGTCACGTTCGACCCCGCCGCCGTGTTCCCCCACGAGGCCGGGCCGGGCGGCCTCGACGCCTACGCGACCGTCTCGCTCCTGCTCGCCCTGCTGCTCGGCACGACCGGCCTGCCGCACGTCCTCGTGCGCTTCTACACCTCGCCCGACGGCGGCTCGGCCCGCCGCACGACCGTCGTCGTGCTCGTCATGATCAGCGTGTTCTACATAGTGTCGAGCACGCTCGGGCTCGTGGCGCGGGTCGTCGCGCCCGACCTCGCGGCGCCCGGCGTCGCGGACACCGTCGTCCTCACGCTGCCGACCCGCCTCGTGCCCGGGCTCGGCGGCGAGCTGTTGGCCGCGCTCGTCGTCGCCGGGGCGTTCGCCGCGTTCCTCGGGACGTCGTCCGGGCTCGTGGTAGCGCTGGCGGGCGTCGTGAGCCAGGACCTGTTCGGCGGCACCGTGCGGTCCTTCCGGTGGTCGGCGGTCGCGTGCACGCTCATCCCGCTCGCGTTCGCGCTCGTCACCATCCCGCAGGGCCTCGTGACGAGCGTCGGGACGGTGTTCGTCTTCGCCGCGTCCGCCTTGTCCCCCGTCATCCTGCTCGGCGTCTGGTGGCGCGGCCTCACCGCGCGCGGCGCGGTGGCGGGCATGGTCGTGGGGGCCGTCCTGTGCGCGACGGCGCTGCTCGCGTCGTCCGCGCTCGTCGCCACGGGGTACGGGAGCCCGTCCGGCGACACGGCCGACGGCGTCCCCGGCGTCGTGCGCGCCCTGCTCGCCCAGCCCGCCGCCTGGACCATCCCGCTCGCGACGGCGACCGTCGTCGTCGTGTCGCTCCTCGACCGGCGCGGCCCGCCGCTGCGCACCGACCGGTTCCTCCGCCGTCTGCACGTGCCCGAGCGCCGTCGGGCTTGAGACCCGGAAGGCCGACGACGACCCGTCGCCACGCTCGGCGTCTGGGACCTCGCTCGAGCACCTGAGATCTGTAGCGGAGGAAACCTGAGATTCGTCGCGTAGAGAGCCTGCGATCTGTAGCGCGGGACGTCGGTACGCCTCCGACTGATCCCTCCGCATCTCACCTGGCGGGCGCTCTCGACCGCATGTCGGATGGGTCGTAGGATCGTGGCAACCATCCAGAGCGGTCGAGAGTCCTGGCTCGACGACACCGCAGCAACCCGCCGACGGAAGCCTCCCGAGGACAAAGGTGCTAACGCCAGGGTCGATGGAGTGACGCATGACCTCAGAGGCACCCTTCGCGCACCGTCCGGGCCGTCCGCGGCCGACGGTGTCGTTCGAGCTCATGCCCCCGCGGCGACCGGACGCGGCCCCGAAGTTCTGGGAGACGGCACGCCGTCTCGTCGCGACGCACCCCGACTTCGTGTCCGTGACGTACGGCGCGGCGGGCACCGACCGCGCGACCGCGCGCCAGGTCGTCGGACGGCTGCTCCAGGGCACGCCCGTGCTGCCGATCGCGCACCTCACGTGCGTCGGGGCGTCGCGCGAGGACGTGGAGTCGGTCATCACCGACTTCCTCGACGAGGGCGTGCGGAGCTTCCTCGCGCTGCGGGGCGACCCGCCGCGCGACCAGCCGGACTGGCAGCCCGCGCCCGACGGCGTCCGGTCGTCGACCGAGCTCGTCGCCCTGCTGCGCGAGGTCGAGGCGTCGCGCTGCGCGTCCGACCCGGCCGTCGCGCTGCGCGGCGCGGCCCGGCCGCTGACGATCGCCGTCGCGACGTTCTGCGACGGCAACCCCGCCGCCGGAACGACCCGCACCCAGGAGGTGCGCCGCCTGTGGCAGAAGCAGCAGGCCGGCGCGAGCTTCGCGATCACGCAGCTCTTCTACGACGCGTCGTCGTACACCGACTTCGTCGCCGAGGCCCGTGCGGCCGGCGTGACGATCCCCATCCTCGCCGGGCTGCTGCCCACGACGGAGCCCGCGCGGCTCCGTCGCGTCGAGGAGCTCACGGGCGTGCGCGCGCCCCAGCACCTGCTGGACGCGCTCGACGCCCTGCCCGACCCGGAGGCGCAGCACGCCTACGGGATCGCGTACTCGGTCGACCTCGCGCAGCGCGTCCTCGACGCGGGCACGCCCGGTCTGCACGTGTACACGTTCAACAAGCACCGCGCCGCTCTTGACCTGCTCGAGGGTGTCCACCTCGGCGGCGGGTCGGGCGGGACCGGGGGCGGCGCCAGCGCCGCCGCCGCCCCGCTCGTCCCGGACCTGGCCAGCGGGCCGTGGGTCACCGGCACCTCCCTGCCCACGACGAGCGCCGCCACGCACGGCGCGCCCGTCTGACCGGTCCTCCGGACCAGCAAGAGGTTTCGATCATGGCCACTTCCGTACCCTCCCCTACCCAGAACCCGGTCGGATTCCCCGCCGGGACCGTGCTCGGCTACCCGCGCATCGGGCGCCGCCGCGAGCTCAAGAAGGCCGTCGAGGCGTTCTGGGCCGGCAAGACGTCGGCCGAGGAGCTCGAGGCCACGGCCCGCGAGCTGCGCCTCGCGACCGTGCGCCGCCTCGTCGAGCTCGGCCTCGGCGCCGACGACGCGTCCGTCCCCGGCTCGTTCTCCTTCTACGACCAGGTGCTCGACGTCGCCGCCGCCCTCGGGGCGGTCCCGTCGCGGTTCGCGTCGCTGACCGACGACGCCGGCCGCCTCGACCTCGCGGGCTACTTCACCGTGGCGCGCGGCCAGGGGGACGACGCCCCGCTCGAGATGACCAAGTGGTTCGACACGAACTACCACTACCTCGTGCCCGAGATCGGCCCGGACACCCCGATCCGGTTCGTCGACGACCGCGCCGTGCGCGAGTTCGCCGAGGCGAAGGAGGCCGGTGTGGTGACGCGGCCCGTCGTCGTCGGGCCGGTGACGTTCCTCGCGCTGTCCAAGGCCGCGGACGACGCGCCCGCCGGGTTCGCGCCGCTCGACCGCCTCGACGACGTCGTCGCCGCCTACGCCGACCTGCTGCGCGCGCTCGCCGCCGCGGGGGCGCCGTGGGTCCAGCTCGACGAGCCGATCCTCGTCACCGACTCCGTCGACGTCCCGTTCGCCGAGCTCGCCGCCGCCGTGGGGTCCGCGTACCGCACGCTCGCGACGGAGCTCTCCGTCGATGCCGTGGACGCCGCGCAGGCGCGTCCCGCGATCCTCGTCGCCGCGCCGTTCGGCGGCCTCCAGGCCGCCGCCGAGCACGACGGCGCCGCGGCCCGCGACGGTCTCGCGCTGCTCGCCGGCACGGACGTGGACGCGATCGCGATCGACCTCGTCAAGGGCGCGGTCCCGGCGGCGGCCGACGGCGGGGTCCCCGGCCTCGCGGGCAAGACGCTCGTCGCGGGCGTGATCGACGGGCACAACGTGTGGCGCGCCGACCTCGCGGCGAAGCTCGACGTCGTCGACGCCGTCCGGGCCCTGGGCGCGGGCGCGGTCGCCGTCGGCACGTCGACGTCGCTGCTGCACGTGCCGCACGACATCGAGGACGAGACGTTCGCCGAGCCCGGCACGGCGTCGGGCACGACGCTCGACCCGCGCCTGCGCGACTGGCTCGCGTTCGCGGACCAGAAGGTCGGCGAGGTCGCGACGCTCGCCCGCGCGCTCACGGAGGGTCACGACGCCGTCGCGGCCCAGATCGAGGCGTCCCGCGCGGCGGTGGCGTCGCGCGCGGAGGCGAGCGGCGTCGTCGTGCCCGCCGTGCGCGAGCGCGCGGCCGCGCTGAGCGACGCCGACTTCGCGCGCGGCGCGTACGCCGAGCGCGCGGCGGCGCAGCAGGCACGCCTGAACCTGCCGCTGCTGCCCACGACGACGATCGGCTCGTTCCCGCAGACGCCCGAGATCCGCCGCGCCCGCGCGCTGTGGACGAAGGGCGAGCTGTCGGACGCGGACTACACGACCGCGATGCGTGAGGAGATCGCGCGCGTCGTCGCGATCCAGGAAGAGCTGGGCCTCGACGTCCTCGTGCACGGCGAGCCCGAGCGCAACGACATGGTGCAGTACTTCGCGGAGCACCTCGACGGGTTCGCCGTCACGGCGAACGGCTGGGTCCAGTCGTACGGGTCACGCTGCGTCCGCCCGCCGATCCTGTGGGGTGACGTCACGCGGCCCGCGCCGATCACGGTCGAGTGGTCCGCGTACACGGCGTCGCTCACCGAGAAGCCCGTCAAGGGCATGCTCACCGGTCCCGTGACGATCCTCGCGTGGTCGTTCGTGCGCGACGACCAGCCGCTCGGCGACACGGCGAACCAGGTGGGCCTCGCGCTGCGCGACGAGATCGCGGACCTCGAGGCCGCCGGCATCGGGATCGTCCAGGTCGACGAGCCCGCGCTGCGCGAGCTCCTGCCGCTGCGCCGCGCGGACCAGCCGGCGTACCTCGACTGGTCCGTCGGGTCGTTCCGGCTCGCGACGTCGGGCGTGGAGGCGGCGACGCAGATCCACACGCACCTGTGCTACTCGGAGTTCGGCGAGGTCATCGGCGCGATCGACGGCCTCGACGCCGACGTGACGTCGGTCGAGGCGGCGCGCTCGCGCATGGAGATCGTGCCGGAGCTGCGCGACGCCGGGTACTCGCGCGGCATCGGGCCGGGCGTCTACGACATCCACAGCCCGCGCGTGCCCTCGACGGAGGAGGTCACCGAGCTGCTGGAGCTCGCGGTGAAGTCGATCGACCCGCGCGTCGTCTGGGTCAACCCCGACTGCGGCCTGAAGACCCGCCGCTACGAGGAGACCGTGCCGTCGCTCGAGCACCTCGTCACCGCCGCGAAGGCCGTCCGGGCCACGCTCGGCTGAACCCCGGAGACACCGGAGGCCGGGTCCCGTCGGGACCCGGCCTCCGTGTCGAGGTGTCAGCGCTCGGTCGTGCCCGTGCCCGCCATCGGGAGGGCGAACGCGAGCGTCGCCGCGGCGAGGCCGCCCACGAAGAGCCACACGCCGCCGTCGACGCCGGACATGCCGGACCCCATGAGCACGAGCCCGCCGACGAACAGCGCGAACGCCACGACGAACCGTGCGACCGCGCCCGCGTGACCGGGGATGTCGCGCCCTTCGGTCCCGGTGGGGAGGGGGCTGTGCGCCGCCTGCTCGCTGGACGTGGTCATGGGGTTCTCCTTCTGAGGTCGGAACGGGAGCCGGACGTCGCCGTCGGCGATCAGTCCAGGTAGTTCTCCACCGTACCGGGGTCTCGCACCGTCGCCGCATCGGGGTCGCCGCCGAACTCGCGCGCGGCGCCGCGCTGGCGCAGCAGGTCCCAGCACTGGTCGAGCTCGACCTCGATCGCGCGGAGCCGCTCCTGCTCCTGCGGGCCCGAGATCTCGCCCCGGGCGAGCTGCTCCCGGAGCCGGTGCTCCTGCGCCACGAGCTCGCTGATCGTGCTGCGGATGCCGCCGTCGGTCGTCATGCCGTCCACGGTATGCCCGACGGCGCGGGCGCGCCCCGGGAGACCGGGCCCCACGCGGGCGCGGCGTCGGCGGTGCGCCCTAGGCTCGTCGCATGACGACGACGATCGGGCGCACGGTCCTGCTCTGCCGCGACCTCGACGCGAGCGCCGCGTTCTGGGCCGACGGGTTCGGCTTCCGCACGTTGTTCCAGGGGGAGACGGAGGGGTTCCCGCTGCTCCACGTCGGTCCCGGACGCGTCGACGAGCCCGGCCTGTGGCTCGTGCCGCTCCCCGAGGGCGGCGCCCCGCTCGTGCGGCACGGCCTGCCCAACCTCGTGCTCTACGTCGACGACCTCGACGCGACCCTCGCACGCCTCGCCGCGGCCGGGGTCGAGCCGTTCGTCGGGCCCGACGCCGACGCCGACACCGGCGACCGGTTCGCGCACGTCCACGACCCCGACGGGCACCGGGTCGTCGTCGTGCAGCTCGGGACGACGACCGACCCCGCGTAGCGGGCTAGCGAGCCCGCACCCACGTCGCGTCGTCGGCGAGGATCGTCACCTCGTCCTGGTCGACGACGACGAACCCGCCCCCGATCCGCAGCTCGGCCGTCGGCCGGTCCGGGGTGCGCAGCCGCACCCGGCCCGCCGTGAGCGACGCCGCGACCGGCTGGTGCCGCGGCAGGATGCCCAGCGTGCCCGACGCCGCCGGGACCGTCACGCTCCGCGCCTCCCCCGCCCAGAACACCCCGGACGGCACCACCACCTCCACGGACACCAGCCGCTCCCCGGCGGGTGCGGCGGTCTCGGACGGGGACGGCAGGGCGACGGGCACGGAGTTCCTCCCGGACGGTGGACGGCGGAACCTCCGAGTCTGGCCGGGCGACCTGCTCGCCGGGCCCGGCACTTCGTCACCCGGTCGGGGTCGAAGGTCACCGGGAACCACCCGCCGAGGTGGTGCCTGCGATCAGCTCGCGCGTCGACCGTGGGTGGCCCACGTCACGATGGGTGTATGAGCAACCACGCGCACGGCATCCACCACTCGATCGACTACGTCGAGCTCCCCGTGACCGACCTCGCCGCCGCGCAGGCGTTCTACGGCGCGGCCTTCGGCTGGGAGTTCGTCTCCTACGGCCCCGGGTACGCCGGGATCCGCACGGCGGCGGAGTCCGGCGCGGACGAGGCCGGCGGTCTGCGCCTGGCCGAAGCCGGCGACGTGACGCGCGGCGGTCCGTTCGTCCTGCTGTTCTCCGCGGACCTCGACGCGACGCTCGCCGCCGTCCGGAGCGCGGGCGGCGAGGTGGTCGAGGGCCCGTACGAGTTCCCCGGCGGCCGTCGGTTCCACTTCCTCGACCCGAGCGGCAACGAGCTGGGCGTCTGGGCGACGTCCTGAGGGACGGCGTCGGCCGTCTATTCGGGGGTGCGCGGCGACCCGGGCGGCAATCACGTTGACGACGGCGGGTGCCGAGGCGCACCATCGAGGGTGACGGTTGCCGTGGGCAGCCGTCCGTCGTGCCGGACGGGCACGACCACGGTTCAGGATCGCGCCGACGGCGCGCCGCACGGGACGAGGAGACGCGGATGCACGGCACCGCAGGCTGCGAGGTGGCCATGGCGGCCTGCTCGGGCGCCCTCTCCCCCCGCACCGTCACCCGCTGAGACCACCGGGCCGCGGGCCGTCGTCCCCGACGCCCGTCTCCCTCCGGGGCGCACCGCCGTCCGACGACCCCGTCGTCGCCCGGCCGCGCCGGTCACGACGCGACGGCTGCGGGCATGCCGTCCTCCCGCCCCCGGCGGCGCCGTCGTGCACGCCCGCCGGGCTGCGGACCGTCCTGACACGGAAGCAGCGAACCCATGAACCCCCTGACCGAGAAGCAGATCCGCGCGTCGTTCGTCAACGCGTCCAAGCGCGAGGCCGCGCAGGCGACCCTCCCCGACCTCGACACGCTCGACTGGGACCGCCTCGACTACCTCGGGTGGCGCGACCGCAAGTCCCCGCTCCTCGCCTACGCCGTCGTGGAGGTCGACGACGAGCCGCGCGGCGTCCTGCTGCGCTCGACCGACGCCAAGACGGGCGGACGCCGCAAGCGCGCGGTGTGCGCGTGGTGCGAGGACGTCGTCGTGACGGACGACGTCAGCCTCTACGTGGCGCGCCGCGCCGGGGCCGCCGGGCGCCGCGGCAACACCGTCGGCACCCTCATCTGCACGCAGTTCCTCTGCTCGCAGAACGTCCGCCGGGCCCCCACCCGCACCGAGATGGGCGACGACGAGTCGATGCGCGAGCTGTTCGTCGAGCTCCGCGTCGACGGCCTCCGCGAGCGCTCCGCGCGCTTCGTCACCGAGGTCATGCGCGACGTGTGACCGACCGCGGCTCCACGTCGGCGGACCCGGGCTCTCCCTCGGTGGACCCGGGCTCTCCCTCGGCGGACCTGAGCTCGCCCCCGCGCCAGGAGGGCCACCAGTTCCACCGGCCCAGGAGCGTCATCGTCGCGGGCAGCAGCAGCCCGCGCACGACGGTGACGTCGAGGAGCACGGCGACGGCCATGCCGACGCCGACCTCCTTCATCGCGACGAGCTCGCCCGCCGCGAAGCCGAGGAACACGATGCCGATGGCGACGGCCGCCGTCGTGACGACCGGGCCGGACGCGGTGATGCCGCGGAGCACGGCCCGGTCGTTCGCGACGCGCGGGTCCTCGCCAGGCGTGCGGGCGCGCCACTCCTCCGCGGTGCGGGACAGCAGGAAGACCTCGTAGTCGGTCGAGAGGCCGAACACGAGCATGCCGACCAGCAGGGGCGTGGTGACATCGAGCGCGCCCCACGGCTCGAACCCGAGGAGCGAGGCGCCCACGCCGTGCTGGAACACGGAGACGAGGACGCCGAGCGTCGCCGCGAGCGTGAGGAGGTTGAGCACGAGGGCCTTGAGCGGCACGACGAGCGAGCCGGTGAGCAGGAAGAGCAGCACGAAGGTCGCGAGCACCACGACCCCGGCGGCGAGCGGGAGCCGCTGCGCGAGGTGCTCCTGGGTGTCGACGACCTCGGCGGCCGGTCCGGCGACCCGCACCTCCAGGTCGGTGTCGAGGGCGCGCACGGCGTGCACGAGGTCCTGCGCCGCCTGGGCCGTCGCGTCGCCGTCCGGGCCGACGTCGGGCGTGAGGTCGACGACGGTGACCTCGGGCGGGTAGCCGGTGTCCTGCATGGCGTCCTCGACGCCGGGCAGGGCGGCGGCACGGTCGAGGAGGTCGGTCACCGCCGGGTCGTCGACCGGGCCCTCGACGAGGACGGTGACGGGCGCGACGCCGAGGTCGGCGAAGCGGGAGGTGGTGGCGTCGGCGGCGAGGCGCGCCTCGGCGTCGGCGGGCAGCGAGCGGACCTCCGAGCTGCCGAGCGTGAGCGAGCCGAGCGGTGCGGCGAGCGCGAGCAGGAGCGCCGTCGCGCCGAGCGTGACGAGCACGGCGTGGCGCTGCGCGGTGCGCGCGAGCCGGCCGAGCGTGCCGGCGCCGCCACGGCCGCTCCACGGGTGGGACCAGGTGCGGGCGCCCGGCGCGGGGATCGCGCGGTGCCACGTCGCGACGAGCGCGGGGACGAGCGTGAGCCCGGCGGCGGTCGCGACGAGCACGACGATCGCGCCGCCCACCGCCATGCCGGAGAGCAGGGAGTCGCCGAGCAGGAGGAGCCCGGCGAGCGAGATGGCGACGGCGAGGCCGGAGGCGAGCACGGCCCGGCCGGCGGTCGCGAGGGTGCGCCCGACGAGCTCGTCGAGCGGGAGGCCCGGGGACGCGGCGCGCTCCTCGCGGAAGCGCGCGAGCACGAGCAGGGAGTAGTCGACCGTGAGGCCGAGGCCGAGCAGCGTCACGACGTTCACGGCGAACTCGTTGACGGGCACCACGCCGAGCAGCCCGCTGAGCACGAGCAGCGCGACCGCGATCGCGGCGAGCGCGGAGAGCAGCGGGACCAGGCCGGCCCGCAGGCCGCCGAGGACGACGACGAGCACGACGAGGAGCACCGCGATCGCGATCCCCTCGCCGACCGCGGCGTCGGTGATCGCCTGCTCGACGAACGCCTCCTCCGCGAGCAGCGCGCCGCCCACGAGCACCTCGGGGGTGTCGACGGCGTGCAGCGCGTCGGCGACGCGGTGCGCGAGGGCGAGGGCCTCGTCGTCGGACAGCGCGGGGTCGAGCTCGACGACGACGAGCGAGCCCTGCGCGTCGTCGGCGATGAGCCCGCCGCCGGTGTAGGCGTCGGAGAGCTCGACGACGCCGGGCATCGCGCGGATGTCGTGCATGACCTCGCTCGCGCTCGCGATGAGGTCCGCGGAGAAGTGGTCGCGGCCGGACAGCACCGCGACGACGGTCTCGCCCTCGGGGGCGAGCTCCTCGAGGCGCTGCGCCGCGAGGGCGGACGCGCTGCCCGGCGGGGCGGGGTCGACGTCGGAGGTCTTGTCGAAGACCGCCCCGCCGAGCACGGCGCCCGCCACGAGGAGGACGGCCCAGACGACGAGGACCACGCCCCGGCGGCGGGCGGCGAACCGTCCGGTCCGGTGCAGCAGGCGTCCGAGCGTCATGGGGGCTCCCCTCGTCGGGAACTCGTCGGGGAGTCGTGGAGTCGGCCTCGGCGGGCTCGCCCACGACGTTCGTGCGGTGCGTCCGTGCGGCAGCGCGCGGACGTGAGCACCCTACGCGAGGGTGGGAGCGCCGTCGGACCGCGCTCCGCCCTGCGGGGACGCCCTGCCGGGCGCCGGACGAGACAGGTCGGGCGGGGGCGGCTCGTGCCGCCGCCCCCGCCCGGTGCGACCCGGGACGGACGGCTCACGCCGCCCGCCCCGGGTCATCGGCTCAGCCGCAGCTGGCGGCCTCGTAGGCGGCGTCCGCCTCGAACGTCCGGCCGTCACCGGTCGCGGAGACCTGCGCGACGCCGGCCTCGACCGACGTGGCACGCGTCGCGAACGACTGGTACGCGGAGGCACCCGGCTGGACGCCGGTCACCGTCTTCGTCCCGAACGGCGTCGTGAGCGTGACGTCCGCCGGCACCGTGTCGTCGTTCGTGGCACGGACCGCGACGTAGACCTTGCCCGCGAGGCAGCGGGTCTGGACCGTCGTCGAGATCGCGAGCTCCTCGACGGGCTCGTCGGTCAGCTCCTTGAACCGGATGTTCCGGTAGTTGACCATCTCGCCGTTGCCGTGGTTCTGGATCCCCACGAAGCTGTTGACCAGGCGGGCCGGGTCGGTGCTCGTGAAGTCGTTGACCAGCACGTCGTTGAGGTAGATGCGGATGCGGTCTCCCTCCACCCGGATGTCGTACGCGTTCCACTGGCCGACCGGCTTGAGCGAGGCCTCGACGGCCGCCGCGTCGGCACCCTGGAACGTGTAGACGGCGCCCGTGGTGCGGTCGGCGGCGTCGGTCGCGTCGATCTGGATCTCGTAGCCCTTGTTGACGGCCACCCACGGGTCGTCGCCCGGGTTCGGGAACCCGACGAAGACACCGCCGTTGTCGTCCTTGAGGAGCTTCCAGTCGAGCTTCAGGCTGTAGCTGTCCCCGAGCTCCTGGTTGTACCAGAGCAGGCCCATGCCGCCCGCGCCCTGGATCGAGCAGTCCTCCTGGCGGCCGAAGCCACCCGGACCGGCCATGCGCCAGCCCTCCTGGAGGCTCGCGAGGGTGCCGTCGAAGAGGGCGGTGTAGCCGTCCTCGACCTCGCCCGGGGTGCAGATGTCCGGGTTCTCGCCGATCGAGAGCACGTCGATGTTGATGTTGCCCTGGTCGCCCGTCTCGTACGCGAGCGTGATGGTGTTCGTGCCTGCCTGGAGCTCGAGGTCGCGCGTCTGCACGCCCCAGTCCTTCCAGCTCCCCGTCGTCGGGAAGTTCCACTGGCCGAGGTCCTGGCCGTTCACGTGGAGCGAGACGTTCTTGGACCGCAGCTCGGTGTACGGGTGGATGCCGTTGGCGTAGCGCACGTTCACCGGGTAGGTGCCCGCCTCGGGGACGGTCACGGAGAACGTGCGGCCGGAGCCGACGCTCGTCATGCCCGCGGCGAAGCCGGAGCCGGAGTAGTTGCTGTGGTCCGAGCCGATGCTCGAGCCGCCGAGGGGCTGGGCCAGCTCCGCCTCGTACCAGCCGCGGTCGGCCGGGGCGACGTAGCCGGGCAGCGAGTTGAGCGTGTACCAGGCCTCGGTGCTGAGGAGCTCCGCACCGCCGGCCGAGGCGAACGGCCGCGGGGACCGGACGTGGACCACGTGACCGGGCTTGAGTCCGTCGATCTTCAGCGTGACGGTCGTGCGGTCCTCGGACACCTGGGCGTCCGTGACGAAGAGCGGCTGCTCGTCGACCTTCGGGCCGCCGTACTGCTGCGTCGGCACGTAGCGCCACTGCTTGATCTGGTACGCGTCGGCGAGGTTCTCGACGACCTCGTCGGAGACCGGGTCGGTGTACTCGATCTCGAAGCCGCCCTCGACCACGCGCATCTCCTTCATGTCGAAGGAGTCCTCGTTGACGGGGACGAGCTTCTGGAGGCCGAACCGGAGCTTGCCGGACTCGCCCCAGTTGCCGCCCTCACCGGTGCCGCCGGCGTAGAGCGCGCCGTCGGGACCGTAGATGACGCGGTTCACACCGACCTCGAGGCCCGCGGTGTGGCGGAAGACCGCACCCTGGAACTCGCCGTCGACCTTCTCGAGGAACGCGCGCTGGATGCCGCCGTACGTCACGTCGCCGAGCAGCATCTGGCCCGCGAACTCGCCGTCCTCGACGAGGATCGGGTTGCCCGGGGAGTTGGCGATCTCGTTCTGCGGCAGCCACACGGCCGGCGGGGCGACGGGGTTCGAGTCGAACGGCCCGGCCGGGTTCGTGTAGTGGTTGTAGAACTTGTCCTGCTGGATGTGGATGAGCTTGTTCGACGGCAGCCAGGCACCCTGGTTGTCCGTCGCGAAGATCTCGCCCTCGGGGCCGAAGCCGATGCCGTTCGGCGTGCGGAGGCCGCCCGCGACGTAGCTCACCTCGCCCGTCTCGCGGTCGATCTTGATCGACGTGCCGCGGTTGGCCGCAGGCTGCGGGTTCGTCGTCGCGCCGCCGTTGTTGATGGCCACGGAGAGGTTGACGTAGAAGTAGTCCTCGTCATGGATCAGGCCGAACGCGAACTCGTGGAAGTTGCCGCCGTCGGGCCACTCCGCGATCTTCGTGTGGGTGTCGTAGAAGCCGTCGCCGTCGGGGTCGGTGAGCTGCGTGAGCTGGTACCGCTCCGAGACGAAGATCGAGTCCTCGACGACCTCGATGCCCATGGGGTTGAGCAGCTCGTCCGCGACGAGCGTCGCCGTGACGTCCTCGGGGCCGTCGGCCGTGGTGACGCCGTCGAGGAAGTAGACCTCGCCGGACACCGGGTCGGGGCGCCAGCCGCCGGAGCTGACCTCGCCCGTCGTCACGACGGCGAGCTGCTCGTCCGGCGTGAACGCCAGGCCGGAGACCTTCGGCTCGAAGCCCGCGGGGCGCAGGTCGACGAGCTCGTAGTTCGGGTTGACGGAGTCGAGCCGCAGCCCGTCGCCCGCCGTGTCGGTCGCGCCCTCGCAGTACTTGTACCCGGGGGCCGTCACGCGCACGACGCCGGCCTCGGTGCTGAGCGCCGAGGTCGGGATCACCTGGAAGGAGGAGCTGCCCGGCGTCTTCCACGCGAGCGTGAGGCGCTGCTTGTCGCCGCCCTCGTAGTAGTCGACGCGGAGGTCGTGCACGCCCGCCGTGAGGGTCGCGCTGCCCTCGACGGAGGTCGAGTCGTTGGGGCCGTCGTTCTCGAGGACGAGCTGGCCGTCGATGTAGACGAGCGCGCCGTCGTCGTTGGTCACGCGGAACTGGTACTGGCCGTCCGCGGGGACGTGCAGGTTCGCGCTCACCTGCGAGATGAAGTTGTCCTCCGCGCCGAACTGCTCGGCCGTCGACCAGTCGATGGTCGGCATGAGCTTGTCGACGTTGGGCGTCTGCCCGGACTTCAGGGTGCAGACCCCACCGGGGTTCTGCGCGAGCTGGAAGGTCCGCAGCGTGACGCCGGGCTCCTGCTCGGGGAGATCGGCCGCGGCGGGGACGGCCCAGCCCGCGACGACCAGGGCGCCGAGGGTGAGGGCGGCCGCGCCGCGTCGGTACCTGATCCGGCGGGACACCGGCAGGCTGGTGCGTTCGAGCATCGTTGCTCCTTACTCGGTCGGACTACGAGTCCACGGAGCGTAACCCCTGCCTGGCCCCGTCGATGACAACGCTGGACAGGCTAGCCCGCGTTCTATCGATGTGTCTACAACTTCCGTCGTACCGTCGACAAAAGTGCTCCCGCCTGCGGCGTCGTACGCTCACGGCATGACCGCACGCCACGGCGACGTCGCCGACCGGACCGCGTCCCGCCCGTTCGCCCAGGTCGACGTCTTCACCCGCACACCGACCCTCGGGAACCCCGTCGCGGTCGTCCTCGACGCCGTCGGCCTCACGGACGAGCAGATGGCCGCCTTCGCGCGCTGGACCAACCTCTCCGAGACGACGTTCCTCCTGCCGCCCTCGCCCGACGGCGCGGACGGCGGCGCCGACTACCGCCTCCGGATCTTCACCCCGGCGGGCGAGCTGCCGTTCGCGGGCCACCCGACGCTCGGGTCGTGCCACGCGTGGCTCGAGGCGGGCGGCACCCCGCGCTCGGGCGACGTCGTCGTGCAGGAGTGCGGCGTCGGGCTCGTGCCGATCCGGCGTGAGGAGGGCACGGAGCGGCTCGCGTTCGCCGCGCCCGCGCTGCTCACCGACGAGCCGGTCCCGGCCGACGACCTCGCCGCGATCGTCGCCGCGCTCGGCGTGCCCGACGAGGCCGTCCTCGACCACCGCGTGCTCGACAACGGCCCGGGCTGGCGCGTCGTCCTGCTCGACTCCGCCGCACGCGTCACCGGGCTGACGCCCGACTGGTCCCGGCTGCGCGCCGAGCACCCCGACCTCTCGGTGGGCGTCGCCGGCCTGCACGGGGACGACGGCGGCCCCGACGGCACGGCCGTCGAGGTGCGCGGGTTCGCGCTCGCCATGGGCATCCCCGAGGACCCGGTCACCGGGAGCCTCAACGCCGTCGTCGGGCAGTGGCTCACGCGCGACGGGCGCCTCCCCGGCCGCTACGTCGCCGCCCAGGGCGCCGCGCTCGGCCGGGCCGGGCGCGTGCACGTCGAGCGCGACGGCACCGGGACCGTCTGGGTCGGCGGGTCGAGCGTCACGTGCGTCGCGGGGACCGTCCGCCTCTGACGGGTCGTCGCCGCGGAAAACGGAGGCCGGGGCGCCCGCCCGCTCCGTAGACTCGGGCAAGTGTCAACAAACCCTCCGGTTTCCGGGACGGCGCGCGCCCTGACGGACCGCGCCGTGGTCTCGCGCGCACGGTGGGCGCTCATGGTGCAGTTCGCGCTGTTCGGCGTCATCGGCACGTCGTGGATGAGCCGCCTGCCGTCGGTGCGCGAGGCGCTCGGGCTGAGCTCGGGCCAGCTCGGCGCGCTGCTCGTCGTGGGCGGGGTCGGCACCCTCACGGCCGTCGTCGTGACGGGCGCGGTCGTCGCGCGCTTCGGCAGCCGCACGACGCTCGTCGTCGCGACGTCCGCGAACGTCGTCGGGTTCGGCCTCGTCGCGCTCGGCACGGCGACCGGCAGCGTCGGCGTGTTCGCGGCGGGCGCGTTCCTCAACGGCATGTGCGGCGCGCTGACCAACGTCCCCATCAACATCTGCGCGGCGTCGGTGGAGCAGCACGTCGGGCGGGCGATCCTCCCCCACTTCCACGCGGCCTTCTCCATCGGGGCGGCGTGCGGGGCGCTCGTCGCCGCCGCGTTCTCGTGGGCGCACGTGGGCATCGCCACGCAGGTCGTCGTCGTCACGCTCGTCGTCACGGCGGCCCGCGCGCTCCTCATCGCGCCCGCGACGGCGATCGCGCCCGAGCGGGCCGCGGCGCGCACGACGGCGGCCGACGGCGCCCCCGCACCCCGGCGCGGCGCGGGCGTCCGC
>QAPD01000005.1 GCA_003052455.1 Sphaerisporangium cinnabarinum
GGCCGCATGTTCCTCGACCCCCAGCGGCCGGGCGTCGAGGACCTGCGCGACCAGATCACGTCCGGGCTGCGCAGCTCCGCGACCTACGCCGGGGCGTCGAGCCTCGCCGAGTTCGCGGACCGCGCCGTCGTGGGCGTGCAGTCCGCCGCGGGCTACGAGGAGGGCCGCCCGCTCCCGGTGAGCTGGTGACGGCGCCGCCAGGGGCCGCGGGCGCGTCGGCGCGCGCGCAGCTCGCGACGCTCGCGCGCGACGGCGGCGCGTGGCCCGAGCCGTGGCGCCACGCCGTCGGCACGCTGCGCCCGGACGCGCGCGACGCCGCCGTGCTGCTGCTCTTCGGCGTCCTCGACGGCGTGCCCGCCGAGCACCCGGCCGCGGCCGTCCCGGCCGACCTCGACGTGCTCCTCCTCGCGCGCGCGACGACGCTCGGCCACCACCCCGGCCAGGTCGCGTTCCCGGGCGGCCGGCTCGAGCCCGACGACGACGGCCCCGTCGGCGGCGCGCTGCGCGAGGCCGAGGAGGAGACGGGCCTCGACCCGGGCGGCGTCGAGGTGCTCGGCACGCTCGGCCGGCTGCCCGTGCCGGTGAGCAACCACGTCGTCACGCCCGTGCTCGGGTGGTGGGCCCGGCCCACCCCGGTCCGCGCCGTCGACGCCGCCGAGTCGGCCCACGTGTTCCGGGTCCCCGTGGCCGACCTCCTCGACCCCGGCCGACGCCGCACCGTGACGGTCCGCCGCGACCGCCGGGTGCACAAGAGCCCCGGCTTCCTCGTGGAGGCCGACGGGCGCGAGCACCTCGTCTGGGGCTTCACGGGGGGGATCCTCGACGCGCTGTTCGACCGGCTCGGCTGGACCGAGCCGTGGGACCGGACGCGCACGCTCGACGCCCCGCTCTGACGACCCGCCCGGTCGTGGGGGTGCGCAGCGCGCGCCTCAGCCCGGCGTGAGCGCTCCGGTGACCAGGTCGACGAGCGCGCGGGCCGTCGTCGGCCCGCCGTGGTCCGGGTTGAACTCCACCAGGGTGACCGCGACGAGGTCCGGGTCCGAGACGACCTCCCGCACGACGCGCTCCAGCTCGGCGGGCACGAGCCCGCGTCCGAAGACGGGCACGTCCGCGGCGGGCAGCGCGAAGAAGTCGAGGACGTCCACGTCCACGTGGAGGACGAACGGCCCGCTGCCCACCCCGTCCACGGCGCGACGTGCCGCCGCCTCCGGGCCCGCGGACACCTCGGCGGCGGTGAGCCGGGTGGCGACGACGCGGCCGTCCTCGTCCTCCTCGGCGTCGGAGAAGCCGAGGAACGCGAGCCGCCGCGCGTCCAGGAGCGGCCGCCGCGCCCCGACGGCGGCCAGCTCCGGGCTCGCGCCCGGGAGGTCGAGGAGGTGCGCGACGCCCGTCGCGTCGGCGATCGGCTCCTCGGGGTGCGACGCGACCGTGAAGAGGTCCTGACCGCCGTCGACGTAGACGAGCCCGACCTCGTCGTGCACGTCCACCGCCGCGGCGACGACACCGAGCGTCACGGTGCACTCGCCGCCGAGCACGAGCGGCACACGACCCGCTCGGAGCTCGCGCCCCACCGCCTCGCGGACGCGACCGACGCCCCCGGCGACGCGCTCGACGTCGTTCAGGCGCCCGGGCTCGTGGTGCGCGCGCCAGCGGGCCGTCTCGACGTCGCCCTGGTCGACGACCGCGAGCCCGCGCCCCCGCAGCGCGTCCAGGAGACCGGCCGCCCGCAGCGCCGACGGTGCCTTCTCGAGACCGGGGCCGTGGGCCGCCGCGCTCGACGGGACGCCCAGGACCGACCACGACCGCTGTGTCATACGGCCGACGCTACGCCGCGCCCCCGACACCGGCCCCGCGCACGACCTGCCCGGGAAAACGGCGACGGCGCGCCCACCCCGGCCGGGGTGGGCGCGCCGTCGAGGTCGCGTCGTCGTCAGGCGCTGACGAGCGAGCGCAGCACGTACTGCAGGATGCCGCCGTTGCGGTAGTAGTCCGCCTCGCCCGGGGTGTCGATGCGCACGACGGCGTCGAACTCGACGCTCGTGCCGTCGGGCTTCGTGGCGGTGACCTTGACCGTCGACGGCGTGGTGCCGTCGTTGAGCGCGGTGATGCCCTCGATGTCGAAGGTCTCCGTGCCCGCCAGGCCGAGCGACTCGGCGTTCTCGCCCGCCGGGAACTGCAGCGGCAGGACGCCCATGCCGATGAGGTTCGAGCGGTGGATGCGCTCGAAGCTCTCCGTGATGACGGCCTTGACGCCCAGGAGCGCGGTGCCCTTGGCCGCCCAGTCGCGCGACGAGCCGGAGCCGTACTCCTTGCCGCCGAGGATGACGAGCGGGGTGCCCTGCGCGGCGTAGTCCTGCGCGGCGTCGTAGATCGTGTCCTGCGCGTCCTTCACGAAGTTGAAGGTGTAGCCGCCCTCGACGTTGTCGAGGAGCTGGTTGCGCAGGCGGATGTTCGCGAACGTGCCACGGATCATGACCTCGTGGTTCCCGCGGCGCGAACCGTAGGAGTTGAAGTCGCGGCGCGCGACGCCGTGCTCCGCGAGGTACTTGCCGGCGGGCGAGTCCACCTTGATGGCGCCCGCGGGGCTGATGTGGTCGGTCGTCACGGAGTCGCCGAGCTTCGCGAGCACGCGCGCGCCGGAGATGTCCGTGACGGGCGACGGCTCCATGCCCATGCCCTCGAAGTACGGGGGCTTGCGCACGTAGGTCGACTCGGTGTCCCACGCGAACGTGTCGCCCTCGGGCGTCTCGAGCGCGCGCCAGCGGTCGTCACCCGAGAAGACGTCCGCGTAGTCCTTCGTGAACATGTCGCGGTCGATCGACGCGTCGATCGTCGCCTGGACCTCCTCCGGGGAGGGCCAGATGTCCTGGAGGAAGACCGGCTCGCCGTGCGGGTCGGTGCCGAGGGGCTCGCCCTCGAAGTCGAAGTCCATCGTGCCGGCCAGCGCGTACGCGATGACGAGGGGCGGCGACGCGAGGTAGTTCATCTTCACGTCGGGGTTGATGCGACCCTCGAAGTTGCGGTTGCCCGAGAGGACCGAGACGACCGAGAGGTCGTGCTCGTTGACCGTCGCCGAGATCTCGTCGGCGAGCGGGCCCGAGTTGCCGATGCACGTGGCGCAGCCGTAGCCGACCAGGTGGAAGCCGAGCTTCTCGAGGTACGGCCACAGGCCGGCCTTCTCGTAGTAGTTCGTCACGACCTGCGAGCCGGGCGCCATCGACGTCTTGACCCACGGCTTCGAGGCGAGGCCGCGGTCGACCGCCTTCTTCGCGAGCAGGGCCGCCGCGAGCATGACCGACGGGTTCGACGTGTTGGTGCACGACGTGATCGACGCGATGACGACGTGCCCGTGGTCGAGCTCGGTCGTCGTGCCGTCCTCGAGCGTCACCGGGACGACCTTGTGCGGGCGCTTCGCGCTGTCGGCGTGGCTCGGCGCGACCGGCTGGTCGGACGGGTCGTCGTGCGCGGCGGCGGCGATCGGGTCGGACGCCGGGAACGTCTCCTCGACCGACTCGTCGAGACCCGTGAACGGTGCCGCCTCCTGGGCGTCGACGTAGTCGAGGATCGCGGACGCGAAGGACTCCTTCGCCTCGCCGAGCTCGATGCGGTCCTGCGGGCGCTTCGGGCCGGCGATCGACGGGACGACCGTCGAGAGGTCGAGCTCGAGGTACTCCGAGAAGACCGGCTCGACGTAGCCGTCGGCCTCCGGGTCGAGCCACAGGCCCTGCTCCTTGGCGTACGCCTCGACGAGCGCGAGCTGCTCGTCGCTGCGGCCCGTGAGGCGCAGGTAGTCGATCGTCACGCCGTCGATCGGGAAGATCGCGGCGGTCGAGCCGAACTCGGGGCTCATGTTGCCGATGGTCGCGCGGTTCGCGAGCGGCACCTGGGCCACGCCCGCGCCGTAGAACTCGACGAACTTCCCGACGACGCCGTGCTGGCGCAGCATCTGGGTGATGGTGAGCACGACGTCGGTCGCGGTGACGCCCGCCGGGATGGAGCCGTTGAGCTTGAAGCCCACGACGCGCGGGATGAGCATCGAGACGGGCTGGCCGAGCATGGCCGCCTCGGCCTCGATGCCGCCGACGCCCCAGCCGAGCACGCCGAGGCCGTTGACCATCGTCGTGTGCGAGTCGGTGCCGACGCACGTGTCCGGGTAGGCGCGCAGCACGCCGCCGACCTCACGGGTCATGACGGTGCGCGCGAGGTACTCGATGTTGACCTGGTGCACGATGCCGGTGCCCGGGGGGACGACCTTGAAGTCGTCGAAGGCCGTCTGGCCCCAGCGCAGGAACTGGTAGCGCTCGTGGTTGCGCTGGTACTCGAACTCGACGTTGCGCTCGAACGCGTCCGAGCGGCCCGCGACGTCGATCTGGACCGAGTGGTCGATGACCATCTCGGCCGGCGCCAGCGGGTTGATGCGCGACGGGTCGCCGCCGAGCTCCGCGACGGCCTCGCGCATCGTCGCGAGGTCCACGACGCACGGCACACCGGTGAAGTCCTGCATGATCACGCGCGCCGGCGTGAACTGGATCTCGGTGTCCGGCTGCGCGGCCGGGTCCCAGGACGCGAGCGCGCGGACGTGGTCCGCGGTGATGTTGGCGCCGTCCTCCGTGCGCAGGAGGTTCTCGGCGAGGATCTTCAGGCTGTACGGGAGGCGCTCGACACCCTCGACGGCGGAGAGGCGGAAGATCTCGTACGAGTTCTCACCGACCTCCAGCGTTCCCTTCGACCCGAACGTGTCGACGCTGCTCACTCGTAGCTCCTTCGTGGCGAGACGGTGGCACGGATGCCATGGTTCAGGGGGCTTCGCCCAGACTACGCCGGGCCGGTGCGCCGCTCCGTCCGCGTCCCGGAGGACGGGCGGGGCGGTGGCCGGCGGCTCGTCCACGACCCGCGACCTGCACCGCGACCAGCATACCCCATATATCTTGACGTCAAGATATATGGGGTCGGCGACGGCTCAGAGGTCGCAGTCGCACAGGACGTTGAGCTCGACGACCTGCTCCCCCTCGTCGGGCCGCGCCCACGCCTCCGCCTCCGCGCGCGACGCGAAGCTCCGGCCCGCGAGCCGCCCGTTCGGCATCAGGACGCCCACGCCGACGACGTCCCGGACGTCGCCCGGGTCACCGGCGGTCCTGTCCTCGCTCGCCGCCGGGACGTCCGCCCGGGTCCCCGTCCCCGTCGTGCCCGTCATGCACGCACCACCGTCCCGTCGTCGCAGGGTTCTCCCCTCATCATGCGCCCTCCGCGGCCCGGACCGCGTCCACGCCGGCGCGCGGTCAGCGCGTGAGGACGGCGACCGCCTCGAGGTGGTGCGTCATGGGGAAGAGGTCGAACGCGCGCAGCGACGCGAGCCCGTAGCCGTGCTCCGCGAGGTACGACACGTCGCGGGCGAGCGCGGCCGGGTCGCACGCGACGTAGACGACGCGCGAGGGCTGCCGGGCCGCCACGGCCTCCACGACGGCACGCCCGGCGCCGACGCGGGGCGGGTCGAGCACGACGACGTCCGCCCCGCTCCCGTCCTGCGCGAGCACCTGCTCGACCGGCCCGTGCCGCAGCTCGACCCGGTCGAGCCCGTGCGCGTTGCGCCGGGCGTCGCGCACGGCGCGCTCGTCGCCCTCGACGGCGAGGACCGTGCCGTCGTCCCCCACCGCGGCCGCGAGCGGTGACGTGAACAGCCCGGCCCCGGAGTAGAGGTCGAGCACGCGCGCGCCGTCGACGTCGCCGACGCCGTCGAGCACCGCGCGCGTCAGCGTCGCGGGCGCCTCCCGGTGGACCTGCCAGAACCCGTCGGCGGCGACCCGGTACGTGTGCTCCCGGTCGCCGAGCACGACCCGCTCGGTGACGCTGCGCCGTGCGTTGGGCCGGTGGTCGGGCCCCCCCGCGCCAGGGCTCGCCGTCGACGAGGAGGACCGGCGCGGACCCGACGGGCGCGACGAGCTCGATCCGGGTGCCCGGGCGCCACGTGCGGGTGAAGACCTTCTCGTGCGCCGCGAGGTCGGCGACGTCCTCGCTCGCGAGCGGCATGGCGTCGAGCGGGAGGACGGTGTGCGAGCGGAAGCGGTGCATGCCGGCGCGCCCGCCGCCGTCGGCCACGAGGTCGACGCGCGTGCGGTACCCGAGGCCGCCGCGCTCGTCGTCGCCCGGCAGACCCTCGACCTCTACCTGAGGGTGAAGGTCGTCGAGCTCGAGGCGTGCGAGCCGGCGCAGCTGCTCGGCCAGGACGTCGCGCTTCCACCGCCGCTGCGCGCCCAGGGCGACGTGCGCGAGCTCCCCGCCGCCCACGCCGCCCGGGCCCGCCTCGGGCCAGACAGACGGCACCCGGTCGGGCGACGCCTCGAGCACCTCGACCGCGTCGGCACGCCAGAACTTGGCCGCGTCGCCGCCCTCGGTGACGCGGGCGCGCACACGCTCCCCCGGCAGCGCGTGCCGCACGAAGACGACCCGGCCCTCGTGGCGGGCCACGCAGTGGCCGCCGTGCGCGACGGGACCGACCTCGAGCTCGACCTCGACCTCAGGTCGAGGGAGCGTGCGCGGCGACTGCCGGTTCTGGCGCCCCTGGCGTCGGCCACCGCGTCGCGGCGCGCGCTCGGGACGTCCGGCGGCGGGGTCGGACGGACGGTCGGAGGGCACGGCGGGACCACGCGAGGAGGACGGCATGCCCCCAGTATCCCGGACGCTCCCCCGTCCGCGTCCCGAGCGCGGTCGCCCGTCCCGGTCCGCGCGCACGACGGCCCGGCCCCGAGTCGGGGCCGGGCCGTCCGCGCACGCCGTGCCGGCGGGATCAGTAGCCCGTGAAGCGCTGGCGGAAGCCCTCGCCCTCGAGCCCCGTCTGCCCCTCCGTCGAGGAGAGCTGCCACGGCACCGACGCCACGACGACGCCCGGCGTGAAGAGGAGGCGGCCCTTGAGGCGCAGCGCGCTCTGGTTGTGCAGCAGCTGCTCCCACCAGTGCCCGACGACGTACTCCGGGATGTACACGACCACCAGGTCGCGCGGGGACTCGCGCCGCACGGACCGCACGTACGACAGCACGGGCCGCGTGATCTCGCGGAACGGCGAGTCCAGCACGCGCAGCGGCACCGGGAGGTCGAGCGCCTCCCACTGCCGCATGAGGTCCTCCACGTCCTCGGCGTCCACGCCGACGGTGACGGCCTCCAGGACCGACGGCCGCGAGGCCCGCGCGTACGCGAGCGCGCGCATCGTCGGGCGGTGGATCTTCGAGACGAGCACGATCGCGTGCACGCGGCTCGGCAGCGCGCGGGCGGCTGCGGCGTCGTCGCCGAGCGCGAGCTCGTCGCGCACCGTGTCGTAGTGCTTGCGGATCGACTTCATGAGCACGAAGACGATCGCCATGGCGAGGATCGCGATCCACGCGCCGTGCGTGAACTTCGTGAGGAGCACGATGACGAGGACCGTGCCGGTCATGCCGAGGCCCACGGTGTTCACGACGCGCGAGCGGCGCATGCGGGACCGCTCGCGCGGCTGGTGCTCGGTGCGCAGCGCGCGGGTCCAGTGCCGCACCATGCCCAGCTGGGACAGCGTGAAGGACACGAACACGCCCACGATGTAGAGCTGGATCAGGCGCGTCACCTCGGCGTCGAAGGCCCAGATGAGCACGATCGCCGCGACGGCGAGCGTGATGATCCCGTTCGAGAACGCGAGGCGGTCGCCGCGCGTGTGGAGCTGGCGCGGGAGGTAGCCGTCCTTGGCGAGGATCGAGCCGAGCACCGGGAACCCGTTGAACGCGGTGTTCGCCGCGAGCACGAGGATGAGCCCCGTCACGGCGGACACGACGTAGAACAGGATCGGCGCGCCGCTGAACACCGTCTCCGCGAGCTGCCCGATCACGGGGTGCTGCACGTAGTCGACCGGGAGCGGCTCGCCGTTGAGCGAGAGCTGCGCGTGCGGGTCCTCCGCGTAGTGCACGCCCGTCGCGCGGGCGAGGAAGAGGATGGAGAGCATCATCGCCGCCGAGATGCCGCCCAGCAGGGCGAGCGTCGTGGCGGCGTTGCGCGACTTGGGCTTGCGGAACGCGGGGACGCCGTTGCTGATGGCCTCGACGCCCGTGAGGGCGGCGCACCCGGACGCGAACGCGCGCGCCACGAGGAAGGCGCCCGCGATGCCCATGAGCCCCTGGTCGAACCCGCTCTCCGCGGTGAGCTCGAACTCCGCGCTCTCCGCCGGGCCGAGGTTGCCGGTGACGTACTGGAAGAAGCCGACGACCGCCGTCGTGCCGATCGCGAGCATGAAGAGGTAGACGGGGATCGCGAAGAAGGTGCCCGACTCCTTCACCCCGCGCAGGTTGACGAGCGTGAGCACCACGACGAGCCCGATCGCGAACGCCGCCTCGTGGTCCCGCAGCGCCGGGATCGCGCTCGCGGCGTACTGCGCGCCCGAGGAGATCGAGACCGCGACCGTGAGCACGTAGTCGACCATGAGGGCCGACGCGACGCCGACGCCCGCCGTCGGGCCGAGGTTGACCGTCGCGACCTCGTAGTCGCCGCCGCCCGACGGGTACGCGCGCACGTTCTGGCGGTAGGACGCGACGACCGTCAGCAGCACGACCACGACCGCGAGGCCGACCCACGGCGAGATCATCGTCGCGCTGAGGCCGGCGAGGGCGAGCGTCAGGAGGATCTCGTCCGGGGCGTACGCGACGGACGAGAGCGCGTCGGACGCGAAGACGGGCAGCGCGACGCGCTTGGGGAGCAGCGTGTGCCCCAGGTGCTCGGAACGGACAGGCCGCCCGAGCAGCAGCCGCTTCGCGGCATCAGCGATCTCCGACACGAGGACACATGCTATGCCCGACGGCGCCCGGTCGCGCTGGTGCGCGCCCACGGGCTCCGCGGGCGGTAGCGTTCGGTGCGTGCACTTCGTGATCATGGGCTGCGGGCGCGTCGGTGCGACGCTCGCCCAGTCCCTCGAGTCGAGCGGCCACTCGGTCGCCGTCGTCGACCAGAACCCCGACGCGTTCCGGCGCCTGCCCGCGGAGTTCACGGGCAAGAAGGTGACCGGCGTCGGGTTCGACCGCGACACGCTCGTCCAGGCCGGCATCGAGGACGCCTACGCGTTCGCCGCCGTCTCCGACGGCGACAACTCGAACATCCTGTCCGCGCGCGTGGTCCGCGAGACGTTCGGCGTCGAGAAGGTCGTCGCGCGCATCTACGACCCGCAGCGCGCCGAGATCTACCAGCGGCTCGGCATCCCGACCGTGGCGACCGTGCGCTGGACCTCGGACCAGGTGCTGCGCCGCATGCTCCCGTTCGGCGCGACCGACGAGTACCGCGACCCGTCCGGGCGCGTGCGGCTCGCCCAGGTCGACTTCCACCCCGGCTGGATCGGCCGCACCGTCCGCGCCATCGAGGACGCGACCGAGGCGCGCGTCGCGTTCGTCAGCCGCTTCGGCGACGGCGTCCTCGTCACCGACCGCACCGTCCTGCAGGAGAACGACGTGCTGCACGTGCTCATGGACGACGAGCGGGCCGCCGTCGTCGAACGCCGGCTCACCCACGCACCGAAGGTCGAGGCCGAGTGATGCGCGTCGTCATCGCCGGGGCGGGCTCCGTCGGCCGCTCGATCGCCCGCGAGCTCCTCAGCCACGACCACGAGGTCATGCTCGTCGACAAGCAGCCCGCCGCGATGCGCGTCGCGCAGGTCGCGGAGGCCGACTGGCTCCTCGCCGACGCGTGCGAGCTGTCGTCGCTCGCCGAGGCGAAGGTCGACGAGTGCGACGTCATCGTGGCCGCGACGGGCGACGACAAGGTGAACCTCGTCGTGTCGCTCCTCGCCAAGACCGAGTTCGGCGTCCCGCGCACGGTCGCGCGCGTCAACAACCCGAAGAACGAGTGGATGTTCGACGAGTCGTGGGGCGTCGACGTCGCGGTGTCCACGCCGCGCATCATGACGGCGATGGTCGAGGAGGCCGTCGCCGTGGGCGACCTCGTGCGCATCTTCACGTTCCACCAGTCGGGCGCCGACATCCTCGAGGTGACGCTGCCGCCGTCGTCGCCGCTCCTCGGTCACCGGGTCGGCGAGGTGCGCTGGCCGGCGGACACCGTGCTCGCCGCGATCGTGCGCGGCACGCGCCCGATCGCGCCGAGCGCCGACGACACGCTCGAGGTCGGGGACGAGCTCCTGCTCGTCACGGGGAACGAGGCGGACGAGGGCGCGCTGGCCCGGCTGCTCGCCGGGGAGGCCGAGGACGGCCCGACGGCGCCGGACGCGCCCGTCGAGCCCCCCGAGCTCGGCGGCGACCTGCTCTGACGGCGCCCCGCCCGCGCCCCGCGGCTATGCCGCGGGCCGGGGACCGGCGGTCGCCGGCCGGCGCACCAGGATCCACGTGAGCCACAGCACGAGGGCCCACAGCGGGATCCCCATGACGAGGCGCGCGGTGCCGAGCCAGCCGACGTCGCCGTCGAGGTACAGCGGTACCTGGACCGCGAGGCGCGCCCCGAAGAGCCCGATCCACAGCCACGTCGCGGCGGTGTAGCGGCGCACGAGCGCGCGGTCCGACCGCCACGCCCGCGCCCAGCGCGCGAACGCGCCGGGCTCTCCCGAGCCACCGGCGGCCCGCTCGGCGGGCTGCTCCGCGGGAGCGCCCGCGCTCGCGCGGGGGTCGTCACCGTCGGCCGCGGCCGCGCCGCCCGACGCCGTCCCCACGCCGAAGCCGCTGCGGAAGCCCTCGACGACGAGCCCGACGAGCGGCCAGCGGACCACCACGGACACGAGGAGCGCGACGAGGTACGCGGCGTTGGTCCACAGCCCCCACGCGAAGTAGTCCTGCGCCTCCCCCGAGCGCCACGCCCACAGGACGCCGATGCCCACGCCCAGGAGACCTCCGAACGCCTGCGTCACGGGCGTGCGCTGGACGAGGCGCGCCGCGACGGCCACGAGGGCCGCCGCCACGGACGTCACGAGCGCCCAGCGCAGGTTGGTCGTCGCGACGTAGACGACGACGAACACGAGCCCGGGCGCGACGGACTCCACGAGCCCCCGCACACCGCCGATCGCGTCGGCCACCGAGAAGTCTTCGCCCGCGAGCGCGCGCACGCCGCGGGCGCGGCCGTCCTCGGGCGCCGCGACGTCGTCGACGACGGTCTCCACCACCTCGGCGTCGTGCGCCACGGGAACGCGCTCCGGGTCGGGGCGCCCGCCCGCGGGGCCGCCGGTCGCGTCGCTGCTGCTCGTCATGTCGGGGCGTCCTCGGGGGCTCGGGGGGCGGCGCCGGCGGGAGGGCCGGTGCGGCCGGGTCGGGTGCGCAGGATCGTACGGCACGGCCGTGCACGACGGCCGCCCGGTCACTCCCCCGGCTTGGCCAGCAGCTCGTAGCGCGGGTTGAAGATGGTGCGGCGGCCGTCGACGTCGCACACGAGGCCCTCGACGAGCGCGCGGCGCCCGGGCTCGATCCCGGCGATCCGGCGGCGCCCGAGCCAGACGAGGTCGACGACCCCGGACCCGTCGAAGAGCTCGACCTCGACGGTCGGCACGCCCTCGCGCGGGCGGAGCACGACGGACCGCAGGACGCCGGAGATCTTCGCGCGGCGACGGTTGGGCAGCTCGGCCACGGCGCGGCAGCCCTTCTGCCGGGCCGCCTCGGTCCGCTCCTCGTCGGCCGCGAGCTCCTCCTGGGAGGCGAGCGCGGTGCGCCAGGCGTCACGCAGGGTGGGGACCATGTCAGCGGATCTCCGTGATCTCCGGCCCACGGGTCAGCGGGTCGAACGACGGCGTCTCGGGGGCGCCGGCCGGGGTCGGGGCCGCGGCGGCGTCGGGGCCCTTGCCCGGCAGGTGCAGGGTGAGCAGGTCGCGCGGCGGGCGCGGGTTCTGGTCGCGCACGACGACGATGTTGGCGAACACCGACTCCAGCAGTCGCGCCTCGGCCGGGTCGACCGCCGCCTTGCCCGTGAGCACGCCGCGCAGGAACCAGCGCGGGCCGTCGACGCCCACGAAGCGCGCGGGCCGGACGCCCGGGCGGCCGTCCGGCGTCTGCGCGGGGATGCGCGCGAGCAGCTCGCGCCCGAACGGGCCGGGCAGGTCGTCGACCGTGCCGCCCTGCTTGGTGACGGACGCCGCGATCTCGCCGCGGATCTCGTCCCAGATGCCCTCGGTGCGCGGCGCGGCGAACGCCTGCACCTGGAGCCCGGAGCCGCCGACCGCGCAGGCCACGCCCGTGATGCGCTGCGTCTTCTTGTCGACCTCCATGCGCAGCTCCATGCCCGGCACGCCGGGGAGCCACACCGCGCCGAGGTCGAGGCGCGGGCCTCGCTCGGGCACCTGGGAGGAGTCGTACGGGCCGCGTGCGGGGGCCTCGGCGGCCGCCTCCGGGGCGGGCGCGCCGTCGCCGGCCTGCTCGGACGTCGTGCCCGACGGCTCGGGCGACTCGGCCGGCTCGGACGACCTGGAGCGACGGAACAGACCCACGGACGAACTCCTTCACCTGCCCGGCACTCGGCCGGGTCTCCTCACGGGACGCTCGTCCCGCACTGATTCCACACTAGCCCGCGCAGCGGCGGTCGGGGTGCGCCGGTCAGGGTGCGGGCGTCCACCCGCCGCTCGACCCGAACCCGCCCTCGCCGCGGTGCGACCCGGGCAGGCGCTCGGCCTGCACGAACCGCGCCCGCTCGACCTTCTGGACGACGAGCTGGGCGACCCGGTCCCCGCGCCGCAGGACGACGGGCTCGCGCGCGTCGGTGTTGAGCAGCGTCACCTTGATCTCGCCGCGGTACCCGGCGTCCACGGTCCCCGGCGCGTTGACGACCGTGAGCCCGTGCTTCGCCGCGAGACCCGAGCGCGGGTGCACGAACGCCGCGTAGCCGTCGGGCAGCGCGATCGACACGCCCGTGGGGACCACGGCCCGCTCCCCCGGCGCCAGCTCGACGTCGACGGTCGTCACGAGGTCCGCGCCCGCGTCGCCCGGGTGGGCGTAGGCGGGCAGGGGGACGTCGTCGAGGAGCGTGATGAGGACGTCGACGTCGCCGGTCGAGGGCTGCTGGTGGTTCGGCACCCGCAGAGCCTAGTGCGCGCGGAGCGCCGCGAGCACGTCGGCCACGGTACGAGGTGCTGGGATGATGGACCCATGACCGACGCCGCCGACCGCAGCACCCCGTCCCCGACCCGCGGACCCGCCGGGACCTCCGGCGCCGCGAGCACGGCCTCGTACCGCGAGCGCCTCGTCCCGGGCGTCGGCGGCTGGGCCGCGGCGCTCGGCTTCGCCCTCGTCCTCGGGATCGCCCTGTGGCCCGCGAGCCACGCCATCGCGCTCGGCGTCGGCGGCCTGGCCGCCGTCGCGGGCGTCGTCGCGCTGTGGTGGACGTCGCCGGTCGTCGAGGTCGCCGACGGCGAGCTCCGGGCGGGGCGGGCCCACGTCCCGGCGTCCCTGCTCGGCCAGGTGACGACCCTCGACGCCGACGCGATGCGCGTCCAGCTCGGCCCCCGCCTCGACGCGCGCGCGTACGTGTGCCTGCGCGCCTGGGCGCGCACCGGGGTCCACGTGGTGCTCGAGGACCCGCAGGACCCGACGCCGTACTGGCTCGTCTCGACCCGGCACCCGCAGCGCCTGGCCGACGCGGTCCGCGCCGCGCACGCCGCCTGAGCGCAGGCCCCGCGAACGCCGACGGCCGCCGTCCCGGGGAGGGGGCGGCGGCCGTCGGCCGTGGTGCGCGGCGGGTCAGGCAGCGCACTCCGAGCAGATCTGCTGGCCGTTCTTCTCGTAGGCGAGCTGGCTGCGGTGGTGCACGAGGAAACAGCTCGCGCACGTGAACTCGTCCGCCTGACGAGGAAGGACCCGGACGGAGAGCTCCTCGCCGGACAGGTCGGCACCGGGCAGCTCGAAGCCTTCGGCCGCCTCGGTCTCGTCCTCGTCAACGACGCCCGAGCTCTTGTCGGAGCGACGAGCCTGGAGCTCCTGGAGCGAGTCCTCGCTGAGCTCCTCTTCACTCTTGCGGGGGGCGTCGTAGTCTGTTGCCATCTGTGGGGTCACTCTCCGGAATATCGTCGATCGCGACTGTGCGCGTCCGGACCACCGGCGACGGCCGGTCGTGCCGGGCGGCACGGGTGCGGGGTGCGGGGGCACCCCGTGACGTGACGTGCCCCGAGGGGGTTCGTGGCACTGCACGCTCATCAATGCGCGGCGCACCGGAATTGTTCCCAGTGGGCCCCCGGATTCTGCACCATTTCCCTGAGGGATGCACCCTGTGTCGCGGCACGCGACCGGGTGTCGTTGGTCACGGGTGCGCGGTGCCGCCTCAGGAGTCGGAGTCGGCGCCCGCGTCCTCGAGGATCCGGACCAGGCGCGCGACCGCCTCGGGCGGTCCCGCGACCGTCATCTCGCGGTCCGCGGCCCGGCCCCGCAGGCCCGTCACGCGCGCCCCGGCCTCGTGCGCGACGAGCGCTCCCGCGGCCATGTCCCACGGGTTGAGGCCGCGCTCGTAGTAGAGGTCGAGCTCGCCCGTGGCGACGAGGCACAGGTCGATCGCGGCCGAGCCGAGCCGACGGATGTCGCGGACCTGCGGCAGCACGTCGAGCAGCACGCGGGCCTGCGCGCGACGGCGGTCGGCGTCGTACCCGAAGCCGGTGCCGACGAGGCACTGGCCGAGGTCGGTCTCGGCGTTGACGTGCACGGGGCGGCCGTCGAGCGTCGCGCCGGCGCCCAGCCCCGCCGTCCACGTGCGGTCGTCGACGACGGAGTGCACCGCCCCGGCGAGCACCGTCCACTCCAGCGGGTCGGGCGGACCGACCACCGCGGCGACCGACACCGCGTACGACGCGACGCCGTAGAGGTAGTTCACGGTCCCGTCGACGGGGTCGATGACCCACGTGACGCCGGAGGTCCCGGCCGAGGCGCCCTCCTCCTCGCCGAGGATCGCGTCGTCGGGGCGGGCGGCGGCGATGCCGCGGCGCAGCAGCGCCTCGGAGTCGGCGTCCATCCGCGTCACGACGTCGGTCGCGGTCGACTTCGTCGCCGCCACCTCGACGCGGTCGGGGCGGCCGGAGCGGACCAGCTCGCCGGCCTCGCGCGCGAGGCGCTCGGCCAGGTCGCGCAGGTCGGCCACGGTGACGTCGTCGGGCTGCCGGGGGTCGTCGATGAAGAGGCGCACGGCTCACATCCTGCCCGACCCGCGGCGTGCCCGGCGACCCTCCCACGGCCCGGGCGCGGACCAGCCGAGGCGGAGCGAGACGAGGCGGAAGCCGAACACGAGCGCGAGCACCGCCGCCTGCGAGAACGGGCCGAGCATGCCCGCCTCGGCGAGCGCCGCCGTGAGCGCGGCGCCCGCGAGCGCCGGGATGGCGTACAGCTGCTTGTCCTGGAACAGCAGCGGCACCTCGTTGGTCAGCAGGTCCCGCAGGATGCCGCCCCCCACCCCGGTCAGCACCCCGGCGAAGACCGCCGCGAGCGGGCCGACGCCGTACTCGAGCGCCTTCATGGTGCCGGACAGCACGAAGAGGGCCAGGGCGCCGGCGTCGAGCACGATGATGCTGCGCCGCAGCTGCTCGAGCCGCGGGTGCCAGAAGAACGTGACGACGCCGGCGAGGGCTGCGACCGCCACGAGCCGCCAGTCGGAGATCCCGACGGGCGGGATCGCCCCGATGAGGACGTCGCGCAGGAGCCCGCCGCCCAGGCCGGCGGCCCAGGCGAGCACGAGGACGCCGACGAGGTCGAACCGCTTGCGCACCGCGGCGAGCCCGCCGGACAGCGCCGCGAAGAACACGCCGGCGAGCTCGAGGGCGTCACCGGGCACGAGGTCGAGGATCACCCCCGCATCATCCCAGCCGCGGCCCGCCGGGGCCGGGCCGGGGCCGGGCCGGGGCCGGGCCGGGACCGGTGCGAATGGGCGGCGCACCGCGCGTGCTGCGCCGCTCGGGGGTGGGACGATGGCACCCTCGAGGGAGCGGTGGCGCGGGTGTCGCGGTCCACGGCGCACGGCGGTCCGGCACGCGGCCGGGCCCCGGGCGACAGCACGAGCGGCACACGAGCAGCACCGCGAGCGCCACCGGGCGCGGCGACACGGGAGGGTCCATGGACGAGCTGGAGCTGGTGAGACTGCACGAGGACGGGGAGCACCTCGTCCTGCGCGCGACGGGTGGCGCGCAGTTCGTGCTGCCCATCACCGAGGCGCTGCGCGCGGCCGTACGGCGCGACCGCCCGCACCTGGAGCACCTGCGCGCGGAGGGCGAGCGCAACCTCGCCCCGCGCGAGATCCAGGCCCGCCTGCGCGCCGGGGACTCCGTGGAGGCGGTCGCCGAGGCCGCGGGGCTCGGCGTCGAGCACGTGCGCCGGTTCGCCGGTCCGGTCGTCGCCGAGCAGGAGTACGTGGTCGAACGCGTGCGCGGGCTGCGCCCGGGGCACGACGAGGACTCCCCGACGGTGGGCGAGCTCGTCGCGCAACGGCTCGCCGCGCGCGACGTCGACGCCGCCGCGGTCGCGTGGAGCGCCGCGCGCGCGCACGGGTCGCCGTGGGTCGTGACGGCGACGTTCGAGGCCGGGACCGGCGAGCGCACCGCCCGCTGGACCTACGACCCGGCGACGCGCGCGCTGCAGGCGCTCGACGACGAGGCCCGCTGGCTCTCCGGGACGGACGCCCCGCGCGACCCGGCCCCCGGGGCCGTCGCGGTGTTCGACGTGGACGCGACCGCTCGTGGCACCCGCGGCCTGCGGTCCGCGCCGCCGGCCGACGACGGGACGGCCGAGCTGCTCGACGACCTGAGCCAGCGGCGCGGCGTGCGCCCGCGCAAGGACCCGACGCCGGCGGGCGACACCGTGGGGCAGGAGCCGTTCGAGGGCTTCGGGCCGCTCGCCCCGGGGAACCGTGCGCAGGACGAGCCCGAGGGCGGCTTCTCCGGCGGCCTGCCCGCGGGTGCGACCGTGGTGCACCTGCCGACGATCCGGCCCCAGCAGAGCCCCGTCGTCGCCGACGCGTCCGCGGACGGTCACGACGAGCCCGCGCGCCCGGAGACCGACGCGCCCGGGCAGGCGGGCACGGCGGACGACGCGCCGTCGCCGTCCGACGCCGACGCCGACGGCTCCGCGAGCGCGGCGCGGCCCCAGGCCGCGCGCGAGGCCCGCAAGGGGAAGAACCGGTCGCGCGCGAAGGTCCCGAGCTGGGACGAGATCGTGTTCGGGGCCCGCCCCGAGTGACGACCGGGTCGCGTCAGCGCGGCAGGTCGAGCGGCAGCCCGTCCTCCGTCGCGTGCCGGCGCGCGACCGCCGTCGTCATGCGCCGCATGTGGTGGCGGCGGCACAGCACCTCGTAGCCGATCTCCCCCGAGCCGGCCCGGACGTCCCCGACGACGACCTGGTCGCCCTCCACGACCATGCGCCCGTCCACCGTGCGCGCGTTGTGCGTGGCGCGCCGACCGCACCAGCACAGCGACTCGACCTGGAGGACCTCGACGCGGTCCGCGAGCTCGATGAGGCGCGCGGACCCCGGGAACAGGCGCGTGCGGAAGTCGGCCGTGATGCCGAACGCGAAGACGTCGATCTCCGTCTCGTCGACGAGGCGCGCGAGCTGCTCGACCTGCGCCGGGGAGTAGAACTGGGCCTCGTCGCACACGAGGTAGTCCACGGGCTCCGGCTCGGCGGTGACGAGCGACCAGAAGTCGGTGTGGTCGTGGACCTCGCGCGCGACGACCTCGAGACCGAGGCGCGAGGAGAGCCGGTCGGACCCGGCGCGGTCGTCGCGCGAGAAGATCAGCCCGCGCCGGCCGCGCGCGGCGTGGTTGTGGTCGAGCTGGAGCGCCAGGGTGGACTTGCCGCAGTCCATGGTCCCGGAGAAGAAGACGAGCTCTGCCATCGGCGGTCCTCCGCGAGGTCGGTCGGTGCGGTCGCGCCGGTGGGGCCGGGGCGACGGGCGCGGTCGGGTCAGGTGGCCGCGACGAGCAGCGGCACGCGCATCTCGCGCTCGGTGAGCGAGCCGTGCACGCCCAGGAGCGTGAGCGACGCGGGCGTCTGGGTGCGCGAGTCGACGACGGTCGCCCGCCCCCGCAGCGCGACCATGACGTCGCCGGCCGCGGCGACGGCCTCGGGCCGGGGGTCGGGCCCGAGGTAGCCCCGCGCCAGCACCTCCTCCCGCGCCAGCACGAGCGCGTCGTCGCCGAGGACGTCGCGCCAGCGCGCGGCGACGGCCGCCGTCTGGCCGGGCTCGGTGTACACGTGGACGGCGCGCGGCTCGCCGCCGACGAGCTCGACGCCACGTGAGAGCGCGGGGTCGGTCGCGACGTCGCGGCGCAGCGCCGGGTCGACGTCGACCATGCCGTGGTCCGCGGTGACGAGCACGAGGGTGCCCCGCGGCACGGACCGTACGAGGCGCGCGAGCTCGCGGTCGAGCGCCTCGAGCTCGTCGCCCCACTGCCACGACGCGCTGCCGTGGTGGTGGCCCGCCTTGTCCACCTCGCCCCAGTAGAGGTAGACGAGCCCGGGCCGGGACAGCGCGCGGACGGCGGCGTCGACGCGCCCGGACAGCGGCTCGGCGGACGCGTACGTGCCGCCGCGCAGCGCGGCGACCGTCATGCCCGACCCGGCGAACCGGGCCGGGCCCGTCGACGTCACCGCGACACCCGCCCCGGCCAGGCGCGCGAGCACCGGCTCCTCGCGCTGGAGCTCGGCGGGCGCGGGCGCACCCTCCCACGACACCATGTTGGCGAGGCCGCGCGTCGCCGGGTTGCGCTGCGTGTACCCGAGCATGCCGGTGCGGCCCGGCGCGGTGCCCGTGCCGAACGCGCCGATCGCGGCGGCGGTCGTGCTGGGGAACGTCGAGGTGAGGGGCCGCGCGTCGGGCAGGAGAGAGCGCAGGAACGGCGCGTGGCCCGCGCGCTCGGCGAGGTTGAGGTGGCCGAGACCGTCGACGAGCACGACGCACACGCGCTCGGCGCGCGGGAGGTCGAGGGCGCTGCGCGCGGCCTCGCTCGCGAGCCCCGTGGCCGTCGTCAGGCTCACGCCGAGCGCGCCCGCGGCGGCGGGCAGGACCGCCGCGAGGCCGCCCGTCCCGTGCTCGGGCGCGAGCAGACCAGGAGGGAGCGCCGGGTCGGCGACCGGGGCCGGCGCGTCCGCGGGTGCCTCGCTCACCGGGCGCTGTGCCGCGTCGTGGAGCGCGAGAGGGCCCGCGCGAAGTCCACCGCGGCCCGCACGGCGTCCCGGCCCTCCGCCTCGGCGCTCACCCGGACGACGACGTCGTCGGGCGTGATCTGGCCGGTGAGCCCGTGGTCGGCGTCGCACGCGGGGTCGGGGCAGCCGGCGGGCTCGAGGTCGACGCGCGAGACCGCGCCCCAGCCGAGCGCGAGCGTGACCTCGAGGGGCGCGGTGCCCGCACGGTGCTCGTGCGGCTCCGCCACGACGTGCGTGAGCGAGACGGACCGCACCTCGGACAGGGGCACCGCCTCGGTCGTGGCGGCGGCGGAGGCCGACGGGTTCTCGCTGTCCGCCGGGTGGTCGTCGACGTGCGCGGTGACGAGCCGCGTGGGCGTGAGGACGAGCACCGTGAGGTGGCGGCGCACCTCGGTCGCGTCGAACGTCGTCTCGGGGAGCACGAGGTGCGAGACGATCTCCTCCCCCGCGACCGCGAGGTCGAGGACGTCCGCGACGAGCTCCGGGTAGTAGCCGGCGCGGTGGAGCTGGGTCGTCAGGTCGGTCCAGGCGTTGGAGGTAGCAGAGGGCACCCGCGCATTGTCCCATCCGGCGCCGGGCCGGGGCCACCCGCCGTCGGGTCCTGGGCGGGCAGGGCTCGGCCCGTCAGCCCGGCAGGGCCCGCCGGAGCGCGTCGGCGCGCTGCGCGTCGGCGAGCGTGACGCGCGCGCTGAGGACCGCGGCCCCGTGCTCCGAGACGACGACGGGGTACAGCTCGAGGCTGCGGACCTCGGGCAGGTCGTCCGCGAGCACGGACACCCGCGCCAGGACGTCCTCGAGCGCGGCCGTCGCGACCACGTGCGTGCCCATGTAGCCGAAGAGGCGCGGCGCGGCGCGCACCGAGCGGACCATCGCCGCGACGTCGACGTCGGTCAGGGGCGGCACGCCGTAGGCGACGTCGCCGAGGAGGTCGACGGCGTCGCCCGCGAGCCCGAACGAGACGACGGGCCCGAAGAGCTGGTCCTCGGTCGAGCGGACCACGCACGCGACGCCCGCGTCGGCCATCGCCTGGACCTCGAACGGCTCGTCCGCGGCGCCCGGCAGCACCGCCGCGAGCGCCGCGCGCATCTGCGCGAAGTCCGTGCGCAGCTCGGTCTCGTCCGCGATGTCCAGCCGCACGCCCCCGAGGTCGGCGCGGTGCCGCAAGCCTGCGGCGGTGCTCTTGAGCGCCACGGGCCAGCCGACCTCGCGCGCGGCCTCGACGGCCTCGTCGGCGCTGCGCACCCGGCGCGCGGGCCAGACCCGCACGCCGTAGCACGCGAGCAGCTCCGCCGTCGTCGTCGGGTCGAGGTCGACGGCGTCCTGGCCGGCGAGCGCGCCCTCGACGAGCGCGCGCGCCCGCACCGGGTCGACGCCGGCCGGGCGCACGGGCGTGCCGTGGTCGGCCTCGCGCCAGCGCGCGTAGCGCACGACGGCGCCGAGCGCGGCGACGGCGTCCTCCGGCGTCGAGTAGGCGGGGACGCGCACGAGGGCGGCCCCGGTCCCGTCCTCCGCCGCGGGGGCGGGCGCCGAGAGCTCGTCGGTGAGGCCGTGCAGGCCGAGCATGCTCGCCACGGTCGTGCGCCCCGTGCGCGCGGCCGCGTCCGCGACGGCGCGCGAGACGTCGGTGCGCCGCGGCCCGACGACCGGGACCTGCACCACCACGACGACGTCGCACGCGTCGGGCGCGTAGAGCGCGTCGACCGTGGCGGCGAGCTCGTCCGCGGACGCGTCCTCGGGCAGGAAGTCCGAGCGTGCGACGACGAGACCTGCCGACGCCGACGCCTCGGCGACGAGCGCGGCGAGCGACGCGGAGCTCGCGAGGATGCCGACGCGACGCCCGGCGGGGAGCGGCTGGTGCGCGAGGAGCTGGGCCATGTCGATCATGTGGTGCGTGTTCTCGGCACGGATGACGCCGGACTGCCGGAGCATCTCCTCGAGCGTCCGCCGCGGCGCGCGCGTCGAGCGGACCGCGTGCCCCGGCGGCACGACGTGCCCCGAGCGCCCGGCCGTGACCACGACGACGGGCTTGACCGACGCGAGGCGGCGCGCGATGCGCGAGAACTTGCGCGGGTTGCCGATGGACTCGAGGTAGAGGCACACGACCTGGGTCGCCGCGTCGTCCTGCCAGTACTGCATGAGGTCGTTGCCGGAGACGTCCGCGCGGTGCCCGGCGGACAGGAACGACGACACGCCCAGGCCGCGCCGCGCCGTCGTCGCGAGGAGGGTCACGGCCATGGGCGCGGACTGGCTGAACAGGCCCACCACGCCGGGCGCCGGCAGGTCGTGGGCGAGGGTCGCGGCGAGCGCGGGGCGGTCGGGCGCGTCGCCCGTGCGCAGCAGCCCGTAGCTCGCGGGCCCGACCACGCGCAGGCCCGCCGTGTGCGCGACGCGCAGGAGCTCGCGCTGCAGCGCGAGCCCGTCCGGCCCGGTCTCGGCGAAGCCGGCCGACAGCACGACGACGCCGCGCACCTCGAGGCGCGCGAGCCGGCGGACCGCGTCGATCGCCGCGGGCGGCGGCAGCGCGACGACGGCGAGGTCGACGGGGCCGGGCACGTCGGCGAGGGAGGCGTACGACTGCTCCTCCCCCGGCGCGCGCGCGGCACCCACGACGTGGACCGTCACGGCGCTCCGGTCGAGCGCGGCGAGCGCGCGCTGCGCCAGCAGGCGGTCGAGGGCCTCGCCGTCGTGCTCCGCGCCCGCGTCGAGCGGGGCGTCGGGACCGACGAGCACGACGCTCGTGGCGCCCAGCAGCCCCTGCATGCTCCGGGCCTCCGCGCGGTGCTCGCGGTCCGCCATGACGGCCCGGGACCGTTCCGTGGGGTCGAGGTCGACGCTGACCTGGACGAAGCCGTCGTCCATCTGCTGGCGCACGTCGTACCCGGCCTCGCGGAACACGGCGAGCATCTTGCCGTTCTGCGGCAGCACCTCGGCGGTGAAGCGGCGCACGCCGCGCTCGCGCGCCGCCGCGGCGACGTGCTCCAGCAGCACGGAGCCGAGGCCCCGCCCCTGCGCGGAGTCGGCGATGTTGAACGCGACCTCCGCCTCGGCGGGTCCGGTGCGGTCGAACCGCGCGACGCCGATGATGTCCTCGCCGCCGTCCCCGGGGGCGCCGTCGCGCGGTCGCACGGCGACGAGCGCGACGCGGTCCGCGTGGTCGACGCGCGTGAAGCGCTCGAGGTCGCGCTCGGACAGCCGCTCCATGGGCGCGAAGAACCGCAGGTACGTGGAGCGCTCGGACTGGCCGACGTGGAAGCGCTGGAGCGCGTCGGCGTCCTCGGGGCGGATGGGCCGCAGGTGGGTGGTGGTCCCGTCGCGCAGCACGACGTCGGCCTCCCACTCCACCGGGTACCGGTCCGGGTCCCGCCCCGGTGCGCCGTCGTCCACGCCCCCAGGCTATGCGGTCGCGCGCGCGGTGCGCCTGCGCCACCCCGGCCCGAGCCGGGAGGACAATGGTCCCGGCAGGCGGTCCCGGCACGTGCCGTGGCAGGCGCCGTGGCACCGCGTGTCGGACCCGTGGCGTACCCTCGCGTGCGGCACGCAACCGCAGCACCCCGGCCGGCACAGCGCCGGCCACGACGGCACAGACCCCGCGCCACCGCGGCGCACCGAACGGCAGGAGCCCGCAGGCCCATGGCGCGCAAGTCCTCGACCCCCTCGATCGACCCGGCCGAGGTGAACGAGAAGATCGTCGACGTCGACGTCCAGGCGGAGATGGAGACGTCGTTCCTCGAGTACGCCTACTCCGTCATCTACTCGCGCGCCCTGCCCGACGCGCGGGACGGCCTCAAGCCCGTCCAGCGCCGCATCCTCTACATGATGGCCGACATGGGGCTGCGCCCCGACCGGGCCCACGTGAAGTCGGCGCGCGTCGTCGGCGAGGTCATGGGCAAGCTGCACCCGCACGGCGACGCCGCGATCTACGACGCGCTCGTGCGCCTCTCCCAGGACTTCTCGCTCCGGCTCCCGCTGGTCGACGGGCACGGCAACTTCGGCACGCTCGACGACGGCCCCGCGGCCTCCCGGTACACCGAGGCGCGCCTCGCGCCGCCGTCGCTCGCGATGACGGCCGGGCTCGACGAGGACGTCGTCGACTTCGTGCCGAACTACGACAACAAGCTCCAGCAGCCCGAGGTCCTGCCCGCGGCGATCCCCAACCTGCTCGTCAACGGCGCGTCGGGCATCGCGGTCGGCATGGCCACCAACATGGCGCCCCACAACCTCGTCGAGGTCGTCGCGGCGGCGCGCCACCTCGTCGCGCACCCGGACGCCGACCTCGAGTCGCTCATGCGGTTCGTGCCCGGCCCGGACCTGCCCACGGGCGGCAAGATCGTCGGCCTCGACGGCGTCCGGGACGCCTACCGCACGGGCCGCGGCACGTTCCGCACGCGCGCGACCGCACGCGTCGAGAGCCTCACGCCGCGCCGCAAGGGCATCGTCATCACCGAGCTGCCCTACCTCGTCGGCCCGGAGAAGGTGATCGAGAAGATCGCCGAGGGCGTCAAGACGAAGAAGATCCAGGGGATCACGGCCGCGACCGACCTCACGGACCGCGAGCACGGGCTGCGCATCGTCGTCGAGGTGAAGACGGGCTTCAACCCCGAGGCGGTGCTCGAGCAGCTCTACAAGTTCACTCCGCTCGAGGACTCGTTCGGCATGAACAACGTCGCGCTCGTCGACGGCCAGCCGCGCACGCTCGGCCTGCGGGAGATGCTGTCGGTGTGGGTCGACCACCGCATCGACGTGGTGCGCCGTCGTTCCGCGTACCGGCTGCGCAAGCGCTCCGAGCGGCTGCACCTCGTGGACGGCCTGCTCGTCGCGATCGTCGACATCGACGAGGTCATCCAGGTGATCCGGTCGTCCGACGACACGGCGACCGCCCGCGGCCGCCTGCAGACGGTGTTCGACCTGTCGGAGCCGCAGGCGGAGTACATCCTCGAGCTCCAGCTGCGCCGCCTCACCAAGTTCTCGCGCATCGAGCTCGAGAAGGAGCAGGAGACGCTGCGCCGCGAGATCGAGGAGCTCCAGGAGATCCTCGGCAGCGACGCACGGCTGCGCGCCGTGGTGTCGGGCGAGATGGCGGACGTCGCCAAGACGTACGGCACCCCGCGCCGCACGATCCTGCTGGAGTCCGCGGGCGCCGCACCGACGACGACCGCGGCCGTCCCGCTCGAGGTCGCCGACACCACGTGCTGGGCGCTGTTCTCCGCGACCGGGCTGCTCGCCCGCACGAGCGACGAGACGGAGCCCGCGCGCTCGGGGCCGCGCGCCGCGCACGACGTGCTGCGCGCCGCCGTCCGCACGACCGCGCGCGGCGAGGTCGGCCTCGTCACGAGCCGGGGCCGCATGCTGCGCGTCTCCGTGCTCGACCTGCCCGCCCTCCCGCCGACGGACAACGCGCCGAGCCTGTCCGGCGGCGTCCCGCTCAGCGAGGTCGTCGCGCTCCAGCCGGGCGAGGACGCGGTGACCATCGCGTCGCTCGACCCCGACGCTCCCCCGCTCGCGCTCGGCACCGCGCAGGGCGTCGTCAAGCGCGTCACCCCGGGCGACGTCCCGGGCAACCGCGACGAGTGGGAGGTCATCGGGCTCAAGGACGGCGACACCGTCGTGGGCGCGGCGCCCGCGACGGACGCCGACGAGCTCGTGTTCGTCTCCAGCGACGCGTCCCTGCTGCACTTCGACGCGTCCGCGGTCCGGCCCCAGGGCCGCCCGGCGGGCGGCATGGCCGGCATCCGGCTCGCCGACGGCCAGCGGGTCGCGTTCTTCGGCGTCGTCCCGGCCGACGTGCGCGACCTCGGCGTCGTCGTCACCGTCGCGGGGTCGTCCGACGCGCTCCCCGGGACGCAGACCGGCGCCGGCAAGGTGACGCCCTACGAGCTCTACCCCGGCAAGGGCCGCGGGACCGGCGGCGTCCGCGCGCACCGGTTCCTCAAGGGCGAGGACGCGCTCATCCTCGCGTGGGTCGGCCAGGGGCCGGCCCGTGCCACGGGGTCCGGTGGGCAGTCGGTCGACCTGCCGCCGGTCGACCAGCGCCGCGACGGGTCGGGCACGCCGCTCGCGTCCCCGGTCACCGCCGTCGGCTAGCGCGGCCGCGCCGGCACCTCCGGCCGTCCGTCGGGAGACTTCGGGACCTTCGCTCGACCTGCGAGCCCCCGGGATTGGGTCATTCTCGGAGTGTGGCAGGAAACCAGGGGGGTGCCGTCCGCACGCCGCCGGAGCCGGACGGGACCGCCGGCCCCGTCGACTACCACGCCGTCTTCTCGGTCCTCACGGCCCCCAAGGCGGTCCTCGCGCCGGACCTCACGATCCTCGACGCGAACGAGTCGCTCCTGCGGACGATCGACGCGCCCGCGAGCGCCGTCGTCGGGCGCCACTACCTCGACGTCTTCCCGGCCCAGGGACCGGACCAGGGCGCCGTCGACCGGGTCGTGCTGTCGCTCGAGCGGGTCGCGCGCACGGGGCAGATCGAGATGATCGGCCCCCACCGGTACGACCTGCGCGGGACTGCCGGCGGGTGGGTCGAACGCTGGTGGCTCACGACGAACCTCCCGGTGCTCGACGCTGCGGGCCGGGTCACGGCCGTCGTGCACCGCGCGGAGGACGTGACGTCGGTCGTGCAGGCCGGCGGGGTCGCGATCCCGGACGTGGAGCGCACGACCGGCCCCGCGGACGCCCCCGCGCTCTCGGTCGTCGACCAGGCCCTGCTGCTCGGGTCGTCCGTCGACCGCTACGCGGACGTCATCACGCGCGAGCGCCGCGCGTCGCTCGCCCTCCAGGACTCCGTGCTCACGCCTCCCCCGCGCATCCCCGGTCTGACGATCGACGTGCGGTACCGCCCGGCGGTGCCGGAGGTCCACGTCGGCGGCGACTGGTACGACGCGTTCGTGCACCCCGACGGCGAGACGACGGTCGTGGTCGGCGACGTCACCGGGCACGACGTCGCCGCCGCGGCCCACATGGGCCACCTGCGCGGGGTGCTGCGCTCGGTCGCGTTCGCGACGGACGCCGGTCCTGCCGAGGCGCTCGACGCCGCCGAGCGCACCGCGGAGGGTCTCGGGCTGCAGGCGCTGTCGACCGTCGCCGTCGCGCGCGTCGGCACCCCCGGCTCGACGGGGACGCGCACGGTGCGCTGGGCGAGCGCCGGGCACGTGCCGCCCGTCGTGCGTCGCGCGGACGGGACCGCCCACCTCCTCACGGCACGCCCGTCACCGATGCTCGGCGTCGGGCTCGGCGGCCCGCGCGCCGAGCACGAGACGTCGCTCGACCCGGGCGACACGCTCCTGCTCTACACCGACGGGCTCGTCGAGCGCCGGGACCGGTCCCTGCGGGACGTGCTCGACGAGCTGCCGGGCCGCGTCGAGGCGCTCGGCGACGTCGCGCCGGACCAGCTGCTCGACGCGCTCCTCGCGGAGCTCGTGCCGCTCGGCTCCCAGGACGACGTCGCTCTCGTCATGGTGCACGTCGACGGCGAGCGCACGGCCACGGGCGCCTAGCCGGGTACTGCCAGAACCCTGCTGGAGCGGGACTCCCACGCGGCCCCGGGCAGGTGTCGAATGGTGCGCGTACCCACAGCGAGGAGAGCTCCATGAAGGCCACCGTCATCTACGGCGCGGGCGACGTCCGCGTCGAGACCCGTCCCGACCCGGCGATCCTCGAGCCGACCGACGCGATCGTGCGCGCGGTGCGCGCGTGCGTCTGCGGCTCGGACCTGCACCCGTACCGGTCGATGGGTCGCACCGACGAGGGCGTCCCGATCGGCCACGAGCTCCTCGGCGTCGTCGAGGAGGCCGGGTCTGCCGTCACGACGGTCCGCCCCGGCGACCTCGTGATCGCGCCGTTCGCCTGGTCGGACAACACGTGCGACGTGTGCCGCGACGGGTTCCAGACCGCGTGCCCCCACGGGGGCTTCTACGGCAACCCCGGCGACGTCGGCGGCCAGCAGGCCGAGCTCGCGCGCATCCCGCTCGCGGACGGCAGCCTCGTCGCCGTGCCCGACGTCGACGAGTCGAGCCCGCTCCTGCCCTCGCTGCTCACGCTCTCGGACGTGTACCTCACGGGGTACCACGCCGCGCACATGGCGCACGTGTCCCCGGGCCAGACCGTGGCGGTCGTCGGCGACGGCGCGGTCGGGCTGTCCGCCGTGCTCGCCGCACGCCAGATGGGCGCCGAGCGCATCATCCTCATGGGCCGTCACGAGGCCCGGACCGACCTGGGGCGCGAGTGGGGCGCGACCGACGTCGTCGCCGAGCGCGGCGCCGATGGCGCGCAGCGGGTCCTCGACCTCACGGACGGCCTGGGCAGCCACGTCGTCGTGGAGGCCGTCGGGCACCTGCCCGCCTACGAGCAGTCCTACGGCGTCGTGCGCGCCGGAGGCGTGATCAGCCGCGTGGGCGTCCCGCAGTACGACGACGCCCCCGTCGGCTTCGCCTCGCTGTTCGGCCGCAACATCACGCTCACCGGCGGGCCTGCTCCCGTCCGCGCCTACCTCGAGGACGCGATCCCGCAGGTGCTGAGCGGCGCGATCGACCCCGGTCGCGTGTTCGACAAGGCCGTCGCGCTCGACGACATCGCCGACGGCTACGCCGCGATGGACCGCCGCGAGTCCCTCAAGACGATCGTCACGTTCTGACCGGCGGGACGCTCGGACCGGGCGTGCGCGGCGTGGGGGTGCCGCCCGCCCGCGCCGCGCGCCGTCGTCCCGCACTACCGTGAAGGACGTGGAGGCCATGGACAACCGTTCCGAGGTGCGGGAGTTCCTCATGAGCCGTCGAGCGCGGGTGACGCCCGAGCAGGCGGGCATCGAGACGTACGGCGGCCGTCGACGCGTCGACGGGCTGCGCCGCGACGAGGTCGCCCGTCTCGCCGGGGTGAGCGTCGACTACTACACGCGACTCGAGCGCGGGAACCTGCGGGGCGTGTCCGACGCCGTGCTCGAGTCCGTCGCGCGGGCGCTCCTCCTCGACGCGGCCGAGCGGGAGCACCTGCTCGACCTCGCGCGCACCGCCAACCCCGTCGGCGCGCGCCCGCCGCGCGGCCACGGCGACACGCCGGTGCGCCCGGAGCTGCAGTACCTGCTCGACGCGATCACCACCGCGCCGGCGTTCATCCAGAACAACCGCATGGACCTCGTCGCCGCCAACGCGCTCGGGTCCGCGATGTACGCGCCCATGATCGCGGGCTCCGCGGGACCGGCGAACTTCTCGCGCCACATCTTCCTCGACCCCGCGTCCCACGACTTCTACCCCGACTGGGACCGGGCGGCCTGGACGAACGTCACGATCCTGCGCCGCGAGGCGGGCCGCAGCCCGCACGACAAGCGGCTCCAGGCCCTCGTCGGCGAGCTGTCGACGCGCAGCGAGCGGTTCCGCGAGCTGTGGGCGTCCCACGACGTGCGGCGGCACTACGCCGGGCAGAAGACGTTCCGGCACCCCGTCGTGGGGGACCTCGAGCTGCACTACCAGACGCTCGAGCTCCACGGCGACCCCGGGCTCGGCATGACCGTGTACACCGCGACGCCGGGCTCCCCGACGGAGGAGTCGCTGCGCCTGCTCGCGTCGTGGGCGGCCACCGCGGCCTCGACCACCGCGACCCTCACCGACTGAGAGGAACCCATGGACCTGGACGACCTGCTGGCCGAGCTCGACGCCGGGCGGACCATCCCTGGCGGCTCGCCGCTGCACGCCGTCATGCACCGCACGAGCCAGGAGGCGCTGCGCATCGCCGGTGAGCTCAACGGCGCATACCGCTCGCCCGAACGGGTCCGCGAGCTCCTCGCGGAGCTGACGGGCAAGCCCGTGCACGAGTCCGTGAACCTCTTCCCGCCCTTCACCGCCGACTTCGGCAAGAACATCACCCTGGGGCGTGACGTGTTCGTCAACTCCGGCTGCCGGTTCCAGGACCAGGGCGGCATCGTCGTCGGGGACGGGTGCCTCATCGGGCACAACGCCGTCCTCACGACCCTCAACCACGACCTCGACCCGGCCCACCGCGCCGACATGCACCCGGCGCGCGTCGTCCTCGGCCGCAACGTCTGGCTCGGGGCGAACGTGACCGTCCTCCCGGGCGTGACGATCGGGGACGACGCCGTCGTCGGGGCCGGTTCCGTCGTCACCCGGGACGTCCCGCCGCGCACGGTCGTCGTCGGCTCACCCGCTCGCGTCGTCCGCTCGCTCGACGCCTGAGGCCTCAGTCGCCCTCGAACCGCAGCTCTGACCCGAGCTCCCGACGACACCGTTCGGCGAGCGCGACGACCGCGCCCAGGACGACGGCGTCAGGAGGGGACGAGCGGTCCATCAGGATGTGCAGCTCGTCGAGGAGCTGTTCCATCTCCGAGCCGCTGAGCACGACGTCACCGTACGGATCGACCCGCGCGAGCATCGGCAAGCCGCTCGCCGGGAGCAGCCGCGCCAGCACCTCACCGTCGTCGGGCACCACGTCGACAGACGTGGTGGAACGACGCCGGGGACTCGTCCCCTGCTGGACGACCCTCGCGAGCGTCACGTCGACGCCCATGCGACTCCTCCCTTCTCCGCGACGGGGACCACCGCCGCACGCTCTCGACGGAGCACACCGAGCACGAGCAGCACCTGGCCGACGACGTAGGTGAGCATGACCCAGAAGCCGTGCCCGGGCAGGTCGTACCACGGGGCGAAGGCGTTCAGCGCGATGAGCGCGTCGGACAGGAGGAAGACCGCACCCCCGACCGCGGCGAGCCGGTCGACGCCCGTCGCGACCACGGCCATCGTCACGAGGCACACGCCGTAGACCACGACCGGGACGAGCAGCGACCCGGCGTCCGGCGCGCACGCGACGACGAGGGCGAGCAGCGCGAGGCCGTACGGCACGAGCACGAGCGGGCGGCGCAGGACGGAGCGCGCGCGGTAGGGCCAGAACGCGATCGTGTACACGACCTGGGCGCAGAGGAAGAACCCGACCATGACCAGGAAGGCGGTGTCGCCGTCGGCGAGGTCGGGTGCGGTGTCGCCGAGCCACGAGAAGCCCAGCGCGACAAGCGTGAGCCGGACGAGCCGCGAGCGCCGGCCCGGGCGGTCGCCGTCGGCGTGGCGCCGCGTGGCGAGCCAGAGGCACCCCGCCAGGACCGGCATGAGGAACCACTGCGACGTGTCGGCGAGCGTCTCGGCGCCCAGGAGGTGGGCAGCGAGGTGGACGAGGGTGAGCAGGGCGAGCGCGCCCCACGCGGCGAGCATGGGCGTCGGAACTCCTTCGGTCGTGCTGCCGGCGTCGTCGCCGGGACGAGAGATTGTAGGCCCGGACGCCCTCACCACCGGGGCGCGTCGCCCGGAGCACCGGCGACGACCGCGTCCATCGCGGCCCGGCAGCGGCCCAGGAGCTCGGCGACGTCGGCGGGACTCGAACCTCGGGGACGCTCGGCCGGGAGGATCGTCAGCCGGATCGGCGGCCGCGGGCGCCACGGAGGCCGTCGGCCGTAGGTGTAGACCATCGGCACGACCGGCACGCCCAGCCGGCACGCGTACACGAACGCGCCGCGCTGGAACGACCGCAGGGTCGTGTCGTACATCACCAGCTCGCCCTCGGGGAAGAAGTGGACCCCCTGGCCCGCCTCGACGGTCCGGCGGAGCCGCGCCTCGAACGCGCCGAGCTCTCCGGGCACGCGGGGCAGCGGGACGGCGAGCAGGTGACCGACCAGGACGCCGGCCACGGGCAGGTGGAAGTTCTCAGGCTGGGAGACGACCGCGACGCGGCGGCCGCGGAACTGCCCGGCGACCCAGGGGCCGTCCAGGTAGTGCACGTGGTTCGCGACCGTGACGACGCCGCCGACCACGGCCGCGAGGTGCTCGTGACCCGTCACCCGCAGCCCGTGGACGAGGTAGCCGTACCCGCGGACGACGGCCATGGCGACGTCGAAGAACACCGCGTCGGAGCAGCTCCAGAGCCGCGGCGTCGGGCGCCTGCGCGGGCGGTCAGCGGCCACGCGCGCGCCCTCGCGCCCGGCCCTCGGTGTCGTCGCGGTCAGCAGCCCCGGGAGCCGCCCGTCCCTCGTCGACCGCCCGGCGCAGCATCTCCTCGATCCGCGGGACGCACACGTCGAGCGTGTGCTTCGCACCGACCGCGGCGTAGGCCCGGCCCATGCGGGCTCGCTCGTCGTCGTGCTCGATCCAGTAGTCGATCGCGCGTGCGAGGTCCACGGCGTCCCCGGCGCGGAACAGGCTGCGCTCGTCGAGCGCGAACTGGCCCGTCGCCGACGCGCGGGAGTCGGAGATCACCGGGACCAGGCCGGTGGCGACGGCCTCGAGGCATCCGACGGCCTCGATCTCTGCGTCGGCCGCGTGCACGTACAGGTCGCTCGTCGCCAGCACGTCCCGGAGGTCGTCCTGAGCGAGGAAGCCGACCTTCGGCGGGTTCGGCAGCGTCGCGCCCCGCTGTGCGTACCGCGCGGCGAGCGGGCCGCGGCCGGCGAGCACGACCTGGATACGCTCGGCGTGCCGGGACCGGCGGACGGCCTCGAGCAGGACGTCCTGCCGCTTCTCCCGCGACAGCCGCCCGGTCATCGTGATGACGAACCTGCCGGCCAGGTCGGCGCCCTTGGGCAGCGTGCGCGGGACGAAGCGCGGGTCGACGCCGTTCGACACCACGTGCAGGGACGCCCGGTACCCGTGGGCGCGGAGCTCCCCGGCGATGAACCGGCTCGGGCAGTGGACGTGCTCGAACCGGTCGTAGAACGGCCGGAACACGGCGTACACGAGGTCGTTCAGCGGCCCGACCCGCCCCACGCCGAGGCTGTACGTGACGTTCTCCGGCTGCACGTGGAACGCGGCGGTGGACGGGACGCCGAGGGCGTCGGCGAGCCGCTTGGCGCGGGCGCCGAGCCAGAACGGCGACAGGACGTGCGCGACGTCGGCCCAGCGGAGCGCCTCGCGCAGCACCTCGTCGTCGGGCTTGGCGAGGACCCAGCCCTGGCCCGCGATGACTCGGTCGAAGCCGGGGATACCGAGCGCTTCGAGCCGGTAGCGCACGACCCCGTCCGCGGGCTTCTCGGCGTCGCCCTCACGTCCCGCGCCTCGGCAGCAGGCGACGCGGACCTCGTGGCCCCGGTCGCGCAGCGCGTCCGCGAAGCGTCGGGCCGAGATCGTGGTCCCGTTGGTGGGATCCTCGAACTGGTCGATGACGAGCAGGACGCGCACGCGCGGCTCCCCTGAGAACGCTCGACGGACGGCCCGCGCCTCGAGGCGGGATGCCGTCAGGCTAGGGGATGTCCGGGGGTCGGGGCGGGACCCGGCGGGTGCGTGTCGTGCCGCCGGCACCTGCTCCCCCGGGTGACGGCCGCGCAGCGCCGGGCGGTCGGTGCGCGGCGGCGGACTCCTCGGGCGCGTCGGCGACAAGGACGCGCCCGTCCCGCACGTCGGCTGGCTCGGGGCGTTGGCGGACGACGTGGACCTCCGCAGCCTCAGCCGCAGCATCTCGCCGCCGCCCTGATCGAGTTGGACGCTCATGGGACGGTCGGTGAGCCGCACGGCCGCGGCCTGGGCGTCGAGGCGCTGGAACGCCGGCGCCACCTCGAGGCCCGGCACACCGCCGACCACGACGACGCCGCGCACCGCTCGCCCCACCGCCCGCTCGCGCAGGCGCACCCACTCGGCGAGCCGCTCGACGTCGTCCACCGGGAAGTCGGTGGAGAGGCCCGCAGGTCCATGCCCTCCGCGCGAGGTCCACGCCCAGGAGCCCGTCGCGAGCACCACGCGGTCGTCTTGGGCCTGGCGCCCCGACCGCGTCGTCACGACGCTCGCCGTGCGGTCGAGCGACGCCGGGCGCCCTCGGGTCGCGCGCGGGCCTGCGACGGGGCGGGGCCGTGCCGGGGCGCGGCCGATGCCCGCCCCCGACCTCAGGCGACGCGGTCCGACCACGGTGACCTCGGGGATCCGGGCCCCCGGTGCCCACGACGAGAGCCACCCTCCCGGCCCGGTGCCGTGGCACGACGCCGCGCCCCGGACGGGACACGGCGTCGTGCCGCCGTAGCGTTCGGCGGTGCCTCAGGCGTTCGCGAGCTCGCGGGCCTCGTCGGCCAGCTGGTCCTCGTGGCGACGCACGACGCGGCTCACGGTCGACCGCGACGCCGAGACCCGCTGGGCGATCTCGCGCTGGTTCAGGCCCTCGCGCGCGAGCTCGACGATGCGGCGGTCGCGCTCCGCCATCGGGTCCTCGCCGAGCGTCGTCCCGGCGTCGTCCGTCGGGCTCGTCGCCGCGACGTCCTGGGGCCGCGGGAGGTCGAAGACCTCGACGCGGCGCGTGTGGCCCGTCACGGCCGGCGGCTCGGGGGCCGACGGCGACTCGGTGTCCTCGGGGACGGGTTGCTCCCACGGGAGCGGCCGCGTGCGACCGAAGATCTCCTTCACCCGCGCCTCGAGGTCCGGCAGGGCCTCGAACGCGGGCTCGGCGGCGCGGGCGTCCTTCGCGGTCTCCGCGTCGGCCGCCTCGGCCGTCGCGTCGGCGGCGGGCAGGTCGCGGGTCACCTCGCGCACCGGGAGGTCGGCCGACGGCGCACCGTCCGTCGGGACCTCGTCGAGCAGCACGGCGTCGGTCGTCACGGCGTCGGTCGCCACGGCGTCGACGGACTCGGCCGCGTCGGTCTCGTCAACCTCGTCGTGGTGCACGGGCTGCGGCGCGAGCAGTGCCGGGCCGCTCGCCCTGGCGGACACGACCGCGGGCGCCTCAGCGGGCGCGGGGGCCTCGGGCACCGCGGCCCCCGCCTTGCCGCGCGCGGTGCCGCGCTTCGCGGAGCTCGCCCCGATGAGGTCGAGCCGGTTGCCGTGCCGCTCGGCGGCCTCCAGGCGGTCGACCCAGACCTGCATGCGACGCTCGAAGTCCTCGACCGTCAGCAGCTTGAGCGCGGCGTCCCGGGCGGCGCGCTGCCGCTCGTGCGCGGCGCGGACCTTGCGCAGGTCCGCGGGCGAGCCAGCGCTGTCGGCGCGCGCGTCGCGCCACTGCTCCAGCGCGGAGACGTACCCGTGGACGCGCAGCTCACGACGACGCTCCTCGAGCGTGTGCCCCGTGACCATGTGCCGCTCCCCCACGAGGGCGAGGTGCCACATGAGCGCGGCGACCAGCGGCGGCACGAACCGGAACACCACCATGTACGGGGTGCTCGCCGTCGGGACGGCGATCTCGTGCAGCGCCGCGAACAGCCCCGACGTCCCCGAGAGCACCCACGTGAGGGCGAGGAGCACGCCGTAGGGCCGCCCCTCCAGCGCCGCGTTGCGCGCCATGAGCGCCACGGCCACGAGGCTGATCTCGAGGAAGCCCGCGAGCCCGTACGCCTCGAGCGGCGACATGTGCGCCACCTCGAGACCGAACAGGACCATGCCGCTGTACGCCAGGGCGGTGGCGATCGTCGCCGCGATGACCACCGCCACCATCGGGAGGTGCCGGCCGCGATAGCGCACCTGCCGCGGGGAACCGCCCGCGTCGGTCTGGTCCTGCTGTGTCACGTCGTCCTCCGAAAAGTGGTGTGGGCGCACATATCCCAACACTCAGGACGATCCGCGTCAACGTACCGGAAGGGGCGAACCGCGACCGGGCCCGAGCGACACCGCACGACCTGCCGGGAACGGCACGACGCCGCGCCCCCGGGACGGGAACGCGGCGTCGGTCGGAGCGGTGACCTCAGACGTTGAAGCCGAGCGCGCGGAGCTGCTCCTTGCCGTCGTCGGTGATCTTCTCCGGACCCCACGGCGGCATCCAGACCCAGTTCACACGGAAGCCGTCGACGAGACCCTCGAGGGCCTGCGCGGACTGGTCCTCGATGACGTCGGTCAGCGGGCAGGCCGCGGACGTGAGCGTCATGTCGATGACCGCGTGGTTGTTCTGGTCGATCTGGATGCCGTAGACGAGGCCGAGGTCCACGACGTTGATGCCGAGCTCGGGGTCGATGACGTCGCGCATCGCCTCCTCGACGTCGGCGACGTTCGGCGGGCTCGGCGTGGCGCCCGCGGCGGGCGCGCCGGTCTCGGTGGTCATCGGTTCTCCTCCGTCGTTCCCCGCGCGGCGAGCGCCGCGTCGGAAGCCAGTGCGGTCGATGCGTGGCCCAGCGTGCTCAGGGCGCCCGAGGTGACGAGCGAGTCGCGCAGCGCGGCCCAGCCGAGCAGGGCGCACTTGATCCGTGCAGGGTAGCGCGAGACGCCCGTGAACACCGTGGCGTCACCGAGCTCGTCCTCCGCAGCCTCGTCGAGGCCCTTGCCACGCGAGCCCATGAGCTCGCGGAACACGTCGCCGAGGTGCTCGGCCTCGGCGGCCGGGCGCCCCGTCACGAGGTCGGTGAGGACGGACAGGGACGCCTGCGAGATGCTGCAGCCCTGCCCCTCCCAGCTCACGCGGTCGATCGTGTCGCCGACGAGCTCGACGCGCAGCGTCACCTCGTCGCCGCACGTGGGGTTCACCTGGTGCGACTGGCCGCTGGCCGCGCCGTCGGCCACCTCGACCAGGCCCCGGCCGTGCGGGGCCTTCGCGTGGTCCAGGATGACCTGCTGGTACATCTGCTCGATCGAGCTCATCGGGTCCTCTCTCAGTCCACCGAGAAGAACGCGCGCACCCCGGCCAATGCTTCCCGGAACGCGTCGACGTCCTCGCGCGTGGTGTACACCGACGCGGACGCGCGCGCGGTCGCGGCGATCCCGAACCGGCGGTGCAGGGGCTGGGCGCAGTGATGACCCACGCGCACGGCGATGCCCGCGTCGTCGAGCACCTGGCCGACGTCGTGCGCGTGCACGCCGCCCACGACGAACGACACGACGGCGAGCCGGTCCTCCGGCTCGCGCGGGCCGATGATGCGCACGCCGGGGATCTCCCCGATGCGCAGCAGCTCCGCGGCGAGCTCGTGCTCGTGCGCCGCGACGGCGTCCATGCCGAGCTCGTGCAGGTACTTCGCGGCGGCGCCGAACCCGACGACCTGCGCGACGGGCTGCGTGCCGGCCTCGAACCGCTGCGGCGGCGCCATGTACGACGACTCGGTCATCGTGACGACCTCGATCATCGACCCGCCGGTGGTCACGGGCGGCAGCGCCTCGAGCAGCTCGCGCCGCCCGTACAGCACGCCCACGCCCGTGGGCCCGAGCATCTTGTGCGCCGAGAACGCGGCGAAGTCGACGCCGAGCGCGGGCAGGTCGACCGGCAGGTGCGGCACGGACTGGCACGCGTCGAGCACCGTGAGCGCCCCGACCTCGCGCGCCCGGGCCACGATCGGCTCGACCGGCGTGACCGCGCCCGTCACGTTCGACACGTGCGTGAAGGCCACGACGCGCGTGCGCTCGGTGATGACGGTCGCCGCGTCCTCGACGCGCACGCGGCCGTCGTCGTCCACCTCGAACCAGCGCAGGACGGCCCCGGTGCGGGCCGCGAGCTCCTGCCACGGGACGATGTTCGCGTGGTGCTCCGCCTCGGTGACGACGATCTCGTCGCCCGGCGCGAGCGCGAAGCGGCGGGCCGCCTCTCCCCCGCGGCCGAGCGTCGCGTTCGAGATCCCGTACGCGACGAGGTTGATCGCGGCCGTCGCACCGGACGTCCAGACGATCTCGCCCGGGCGCGCGCCGACGAACGCCGCGACGTCGGCCCGGGCGTCCTCGAACGCCTCGGTCGCCTCCTCGGCGAGCTGGTGCGCGCCGCGGTGCACGGCCGCGTTGCGCTCCTCGTAGAAGTCGACCTCGGTGTCGAGGACGACCTGCGGCTTCTGCGCCGTCGCCGCGGAGTCGAGGTAGACGAGCGGACGACCACCGCGCACGGTGCGCTCGAGCAGCGGGAAGTCCGCCCGCACGGCGGCGAGCTCGACGTCGGTCAGGCGCGCCGGACCGGCGTGCTGCCCTGCGGGGTGCGCGGTGGTCGTCATGGTCGTCTCCTCAGGTGGTGCGAGCGCTCAGGCCGAGGCGGCCGAGGCGGACTCGACCGCGCCGGAGAGGTAACGGTCGTAGCCCTCCTCCTCCAGGCGCTCGGCCAGCTCCGGGCCGCCCTCCTCCGCGACCTTGCCGTCGACGAAGACGTGGACGAAGTCCGGCTTGATGTAGCGCAGGATGCGCGTGTAGTGCGTGATGAGGAGGATGCCCGCGTCGGTCTCGCCGTGGACGCGGTTCACGCCCTCGGACACGATGCGCAGCGCGTCGACGTCGAGACCCGAGTCGGTCTCGTCGAGGACGGCGAACTTCGGCTGGAGGAGCTCCATCTGGAGGATCTCGTGGCGCTTCTTCTCGCCACCGGAGAAGCCCTCGTTGACCGAGCGCTCGGCGAAGGAGTCGTCCATGCGCAGGCGCTCCATGGCGCCCTTGACGTCCTTGACCCAGTGGCGCAGCGCGGGGGCCTCGCCGTCGATCGCGGTCTTCGCGGTGCGCAGGAAGTTGGACACGGACACGCCGGGGACCTCGACCGGGTACTGCATGGCGAGGAACAGGCCGGCACGGGCGCGCTCGTCGACGCTCATGGCGAGGACGTCCTCGCCGTCCAGCGTCACGGTGCCGCCGGTGACCTGGTACTTGGGGTGGCCGGCGATCGAGTAGGCGAGCGTGGACTTGCCCGAGCCGTTCGGGCCCATGATGGCGTGGACCTCGCCGCTGGCGATCGTCAGGTCGACGCCGCGCAGGATCGGCTTCGGCCCTTCCTTGGTCTCGACGCTGACGTGCAGGTCGCGGATCTCGAGAGTGGACATCAGTGGTTCTCCAAGAGGTTCTTGAGCTGGGGGGCGCGCGCGGCGCGCCGGGTCAGAGAAGGTCGGGTCAGGTGGGAGCGACGACGCGGTCGACGTCGACGAGCACCTGCTCGCCGTCGACCGTCACGGGGTAGACCGGCACGGGCCGCATCGCGGGCAGCGCGGTCGGCATGCCGGTCCGCAGGTCGAACTGCGAGCCGTGCAGCCAGCACTCGACGAAGCAGCCCTCGACCTCCCCGTCGGACAGGGACACGGCCCCGTGCGAGCAGATGTCGGAGATCGCGTGCCACCCGCCGTCGCCGTCGCGCACGACCGCGACCTCGACGACGCGCCCGTCCTCGGCCGGGAGCTCGACGCGCAGCGCCTCCTCCGGGCCGAGGTCGGACGTCGTGCAGGCGGGCTGTGCGGTCACGCCGTCGCCTCGGCGGGCTCGGCGCTCCCGTCGATGATCGACATGGACTTGCTCAGCTCGCGCTCGATCGCCTCGAGCAGGCGCTCCTCGACCGACGCGACGCCGATCTCCTGGATGAGCTCGGCGAAGAAGCCGCGGACGACGAGGCGGCGCGCCTCGACCTCCGGGATGCCGCGAGCCTGCAGGTAGAAGAGCTGCTCGTCGTCGAAGCGGCCGGTCGCGGACGCGTGACCCGCGCCCTCGATCTCGCCCGTCTCGATCTCGAGGTTCGGCACGGAGTCCGCGCGCGCGCCGTCCGTGAGGACGAGGTTGCGGTTGAGCTCGTACGTGTCGGTGCCCTCGGCCTCGGCCCGGATGAGCACGTCCCCGACCCACACGGCGTGCGCGCCCTCGCCCTGCAGCGCGCCCTTGTACGTCACGCGGGACTTGCAGCGCGGGACGGCGTGGTCGACGAACAGGCGGTGCTCCTGGTGCTGGTCCGCGTCCGCGAAGTAGAGGCCCACCATCTCGACCTCGCCGCCCTCGGCGGTGAACTCCGCGTCCGGGGTGACGCGCACGACGTCGCCGCCGAGCGTGACGACCACGTGCTTGAGGCGCGCGTCGCGCCCGATCCGCGCGCGGTGCGACGACGCGTGCACGGCGCCGTCGGCCCAGTCCTGGACGGACACGACGGTGAGGTGCGCGCCGTCCTCGACGACGATCTCGACCGTCTCGTTGAGCGTCGCGGCGCCCACGTGGTCGAGCACGACGACGGCCTCGGAGTGCCGCTCGGCGCGCACGAGGACGTGGCTCGCCGTCGGCGTGGAGCCGTGGCCCTCGATGCGGACCGAGGTGACGTCGGAGGCGACGGCCTCCTTCGGCACCGTGACGACCGTGGCCTGCTCGAAGGCGTTCCACGCCGTCACGGCCGTGCGGTCGCCGGGCTTGCCGGCGGTGCCGAGGCGCTCGTCGTCGCGGCCGACGATCGTGACCTCGACCTCGGGCGCCTCGACGACCGTGACGCGCACGTCGCCGCCGCCGCTCTGCCCGACGATCTTCTCGTCGAACAGGGGCGCGAGGCGCGCCACGGGCGAGAAGCGCCACTCCTCCTCGCGCCCGGAGGGCACGGGGATGTCGGCGAGGTCGAACGACGTGAGCCGCTCGGCGCGCGAGCCCTGGGGCACGACGACGCCGTGGGAGTGCGCCCCGTCGGCCTGCGCGCGCGAGTGGTCGGTGGTCAGACCGGCCTCTTCGGGAACGGTGGTGGTGGTCATATCAGCCGACGGACCCTTCCATCTGCAGCTCGATGAGGCGGTTGAGCTCGAGCGCGTACTCCATGGGCAGCTCGCGCGCGATGGGCTCGACGAACCCGCGCACGATCATGGCCATCGCCTCGGTCTCCTCCATGCCTCGGGACATGAGGTAGAACAGCTGGTCCTCGCTCACCCGCGAGACCGTCGCCTCGTGCCCCATGGACACGTCGTCCTCGCGGACGTCGACGTACGGGTAGGTGTCGGACCGGGAGATCTGGTCGACGAGCAGCGCGTCGCACAGCACGGTCGAGGCCGAGTGCGAGGCGCCCTCGAGGACCTGGACCAGGCCGCGGTAGGACGTGCGGCCACCGCCGCGCGCGACCGACTTCGAGACGATCGACGACGACGTGTGGGGCGCCGCGTGGACCATCTTGGCGCCGGCGTCCTGGTGCTGGCCCTCGCCCGCGAACGCGATCGACAGCGTCTCGCCGCGCGCGTGCTCGCCGAGCAGGTAGATCGCCGGGTACTTCATGGTCACCTTGGAGCCGATGTTGCCGTCGACCCACTCCATCGTCGCGCCCTCGGCCGCGGTCGCCCGCTTGGTCACGAGGTTGTAGACGTTGTTCGACCAGTTCTGGATCGTCGTGTAGCGCACGCGGGCGTTCTTCTTCACGACGATCTCGACGACCGCGGAGTGCAGCGAGTCCGACGAGTAGATCGGCGCGGTGCAGCCCTCGACGTAGTGCACGTAGGAGCCCTCGTCCGCGATGATCAGCGTCCGCTCGAACTGGCCCATGTTCTCCGTGTTGATGCGGAAGTAGGCCTGCAGCGGGATCTCGACGTGCACGCCCGGCGGCACGTAGACGAACGACCCGCCCGACCACACGGCCGAGTTGAGCGCGGCGAACTTGTTGTCGCCCGACGGGATGACGGTGCCGAAGTACTCCTGGAAGATCTCCGGGTGCTCGCGCAGCGCGGTGTCCGTGTCGAGGAAGATGACGCCCTGGCGCTCGAGCTCCTCGTTGATCTGGTGGTAGACCACCTCGGACTCGTACTGCGCGGCGACGCCCGCGACGAGGCGCTGCTTCTCCGCCTCGGGGATGCCGAGCTTGTCGTACGTCTCCTTGATGTCCTCGGGCAGGTCGTCCCACGTGGCGGCCTGCTTCTCCGTGGAGCGCACGAAGTACTTGATGTTGTCGAAGTCGATGCCGGTGAGGTCGGAGCCCCAGCTCGGCATGGGCTTCTTGCCGAACAGGCGCAGCGCCTTGAGGCGCTGGTTCAGCATCCACTCGGGCTCGTTCTTGAGCCGGGAGATGTTGCGCACGACGTCCTCGTTGAGGCCGCGCTGCGCGATCTGGCCGGCCTCGTCGGAGTCGTGCCAGCCGTACTCGTAGGCGCCGATCGAGGCGATGATCTCGTCGTCGGTCTGCTTCTCACCGGTCGGCAGGGCCGTGCCGGCGGCGTCCTGGGTGGGAGCGCTCATGGTCGTCCTTCCACTGTCCGTCGTTGCGGGCGGGGGCAGTCGGTACAGGTTCTTCGGGGGAGGTCGTGCGGGCGGGGCGGGGCGCCCCTCGGGGTCAGGTCTCGCCCGACGACGGGCGCCCCCGCGCCCGGACGTCGTGGGCCAGGGCGGCTCGCGCCACCCGCGGTGCGGGGGCCGGGACGGAGATCCCGACCGGCACGTTCGTGGTGCACGCGTGCGCGCCGGTCGCGAGGGTCGCGAGGCGCTGCACGTGCGAGCCGAGCAGCTTGGCGAAGACCTGGGCCTCCGCCTCGCACAGCTGCGGGAACTCCTCGGCGACGTGCTGCACCGGGCAGTGCCCCTGGCACAGCTGGACGGCGGAGGTGCCGGGCACGGGGCGCACGCTCGCGGCGTAGCCGTCGTCGGCGAGGGCGGCGGCGAGCTGGGCCGCGCGGCCCTCGACGTCCGGCGCGTCGAGCCGGCCCGCGTAGCGGTCGGCGAGCTCGGACAGCCGGTCCTGGGCGAACCGCTCGACGGCGTCCGGGCCTGCGACGTCGCGCAGGTACCGCAGCGCCTGGGCGGCGAGGTCGGCGTACGTCCCGCTGAGCTCGCTCTGCCCGGCCGACGTCGTCACGTACCGCCGCGCGGGACGGCCGCGCATCCCCGTGGGGTGCCCGGCGTCGTGCACGGCGACGAGGTCGTCCTCCTCGAGGAGGGCGAGGTGGCGGCGCACCGCGGCGGGCGTGAGGCCCAGCGTCGCGGCGAGGTCGCCGGCGGTGACGGGGCCCGCGCTCGCGACGAGCTCGAGCACGCGCTCGCGCGTGCGCCGGTCGACGTCGGTCGCGGGCGCGCCGGAGGGGGCGACGGTACGCAGCGCGTCCGGTCGGACCGCACCTGCTCCCATGCTCACCTCCGTGGTCGGTTCGGGGGCACGCCTGCGCGCGCAGCGCCCTCGATATAGACAACATGGTTGTTCCGTAATTGTTCCGGCGCAAGCAAGGCGACCCTCAGACGGGTCCTCGAGGCGGCCGATGTGGCGTACGCGACACCCCGCGCGACCAGGGCGGCCGCGGGTCGGCGGGCGCGCGCGCTCCCCCTAGAATCGGCCGGGTGCCCGCCCCCGCCGTGCTCGTGCACGACCTCGTCAAGCGCTACGACGGTCGTGCCGTCGTCGACGGCGTGTCCCTCACCGCCGAGCGTGGCGCGATCACCGCGGTGCTCGGCCCCAACGGCGCCGGCAAGACCACCACGGTCGAGTGCTGCGAGGGCCTGCGCTCCCCCGACGCCGGGCGCGTCGAGGTGCTCGGGCTCCACCCCCTGACGGACGCGCGCGAGCTGCGCCCCCGGGTCGGCGTGATGCTCCAGGACGGCGGGCTGCCGACGGGCGTGCGCGCGCTGGAGATGCTGCGGCACGTCGCGTCGATGTACGCCCGCCCGCGCGACGTCGGCGAGCTCACCGAGCGCCTCGGGCTGGAGAGCTTCGCCCGCACCACCGTCCGGCGCCTGTCCGGCGGCCAGCGGCAGCGCCTCGCGCTCGCCGCGGCGATCGTCGGGCGGCCCGAGGTCGTCTTCCTCGACGAGCCGAGCGCGGGCATGGACCCGCAGAGCCGCCACGCCGTGTGGGAGCTCGTGCGCGAGCTGCGCGCCGAGGGGGTCGGGATCGTCCTCACGACGCACCTCATGGACGAGGCGGAGGACCTCGCGGACCGGGTCTACGTCGTCGACCACGGCAAGGTCATCGCGGCGGGCGCGACGCGCGAGCTCCTCGAGTCCGGCGCCGACGGCGAGACCGACCGCACGGTCCGCGTCGAGGCGACGGCCGGCCTGGACCTCGCCGGCCTGCGCGACGCGCTCGCCGCGCCCGACGGCGCCCCCGGCCCGGAGGCGTGGACCGTCGCCGAGCCGCAGCCCGGCTCGTACACCCTCACCGGCCCCGCCGACCCGGCGACGCTCGTCGCGCTGACGACGTGGCTCGCCGCGCGCGGCGTCCTCGCGTCGCGCGTCACGGTGGGCCGCCGCACGCTCGAGGACGTGTTCCTCGACCTCACGGGACGGCACCTGCGATGACCGCGAACGAGACGCCGTCGGCCACGACCGCGGCCCAGCGACCGGCCGGGACCGAGCTCGCCGCGCCCGCGTGGCGCCGCGTCGGCGCCCAGACGGCGTTCGAGACCCGGATGATCCTGCGCAACGGGGAGCAGCTGCTCGTGACGGTCATCCTGCCCGTCATGCTGCTGCTCGGCCTCGTGCTCACGTCGTTCGTCGACCTCGACACGGGCGGTGCGACGCGCGTCGACTTCGTGACGCCCGGCGTGCTCGCGCTCGCCGTGATGTCGACGGCGTTCACGTCCCAGGCCATCGCGACCGCGTTCGACCGCCGCAACGGCGTGCTGCGCCTCATGTCGACCACCCCCCTCGGCCGCGGGGGCCTGCTCGCGGGCAAGGTGCTGGGCGTGCTCGCGGTCGAGGTCGTGCAGGTCGTCGTCATCACCGCCGTCGCGCTCGCGCTCGGCTGGCGGCCCGACCTCGCAGGGATCCCGGCCGCGCTCCTCGCCGTCCTGCTCGGCACGGCCGCGTTCACGTCGCTCGCGATGCTGCTCGCGGGGACGCTGCGCGCCGAAGGCGTGCTCGCGGTCGCCAACCTCGTGCTCGTGCTCCTCACGGTCGGCGGGGGCGTGCTCGTCCCGGCGGACCAGCTGCCCGGGCCGCTCGCCCACGTCGCCCTGCTGCTCCCGTCCGGCGCGCTCGGCGAGGCGATGCGCGGCGCCCTGCTCGACGGGTCCGTGCCGCCGTTCTCCGTCGTCGTGCTGCTGGGCTGGACCGCCGCGCTCGGCTGGGGTGCCGGCAAGCTCTTCCGCTGGACCTGACCTGCCCGGGCACATCTCACACCCGCAGGATTCCGGGCCTGCGCGCACGTCCCGATACCGTGGGACCGTGAGCACCCCGCCCCCCGCGCTCGACCCCGGCACGACCGACCGCCCCGCCGGCACCCGACCGGACCGGCTCGCGCCGCTGCGCCGCTGGACCCGACCGGTGCTCGTCGCCAACCTCGTCGCGCAGATCGGCATCATCGTCACCGGTGGCGCGGTCCGGCTCACCGGCTCGGGCCTCGGCTGCTCCACGTGGCCGCAGTGCGAGCCCGGGCAGTTCGCGGCGCGCTTCCACCCCGAGACGACGTACCACCAGTTCGTCGAGTACGGGAACCGCACGCTCACCGGGGTGCTGAGCGTCATCGCGATCGCGGCCCTCGTGCTCGTGTGGACCGACCGTTCCCGCGTCCTGTCGTACCGGCTCCTGGGCGCCGTGCCGCTCCTCGGCGTCGCCGCGCAGGCGATCATCGGCGGCGTCATCGTGCTGCTGCACCTGCACCCGGGCTGGGTGTCGCTCCACTTCGTGGTCTCGGCGGCGCTCGTGTCCGTCTCCCTGCTGCTGCTGCACCGCTCCGGCGAGGGCGACGGCCCGCCCGTCCCGACGGTCGCGCCGCGCCCGCGCCTGCTCGCGTGGACGCTGTACGGGCTCACCGCCGTCGTCGTGGTCCTCGGCGTGATCGTCACGGGCGCGGGCCCGCACAGCGGCGACGAGGAGGTCGGGTACCGGTTCGCCGTCGACCCGGCGCTCATGAGCAAGGTGCACGCGTGGGCCGTCTGGGTCTTCGTCGCCGTCCTCGTCGCGTACCTCGTGAGCGTCCGCCGCGGGCCGCAGGAGGTCCGCCGCGCCGCGTGGATCCTCCTCGCCATCACGCTCGCCCAGGGCGCGATCGGCTACGTCCAGTACTTCACGGGCCTGCCCGCGCTGCTCGTGGGCCTGCACATGCTCGGCTCCGCGCTCCTCGTCGCCGGGTCCACGCGCGTCGTCCTCACGACCCGCACGCGCGCCTGACGCCGGGGCCCGGCGCGCGTCGACGGACGACGCGCCGGACCCGGGCCGGGCTCAGCGCCAGAGGCGCGCGACGCGGTCCGCGGCCTCCACGCCCTGGGCGTAGCCCGAGCGGGCGGCGGCCGGGCGCAGCGACAGGTCCATCACCCGGGGGCCCACGAGCCCCTCGGCCGTCCCGTCCGGGACGAGCGTCTCGACCGCGCTGCCCTGCGCGCGCAGCTCCGCGACCTGCGCGTCGAGCTGCATGCCCCACTCCCGCGGCGTGCGCGTCCTGCCGCCGAGCGGCGACAGCACGAGCACGCGCCGGTACCCCGCCGCGAGGTCGGCGTTCTCGTTGCGGCGGTACCCGCCGTCGATGAACCGGACCGGCCCGACGCCGTACGCGAACCCGCCCGCGCAGCTCGCCGCGACCGCGTCCACCAGGTCGACCCCGCTGTGCGCGCCGAGGACGACCGGTTCCCCGGTCCGCGCGTCCACCGCGGTGAGGAGCAGCAGGCGGCGCGGCCACGCCGCGCTCGGCAGGCGCGCCGCGACCGTCGCCCGCCAGCGCGCCTGCGCGGACGGGTCCGAGGCCGCCGGGAGCTCGAGCGCCGCGGCGCCGAGCCGGCGCCGCATGTCCGCCGCGTCGCGGGACGCGGCGATGAGCGCGGCCGTGCGCGCCATCTGGTCCGCCGCCTGGCGGGTCCGCTC
>QAPD01000050.1 GCA_003052455.1 Sphaerisporangium cinnabarinum
TGTACCCGGCCAGGACATTGGTGCCGTTCTGGTTGGCGTAAAGGCGGACCTCCGGGCTTAGTGGAGATGTCGAAGTCTTCACCAACCCGGAGGTCCTCGTGTCCCACGCTAACGCCCGCCTGACGGTGCGCGGCAGGTTGTTGATCGTCGAACGTCGCCGTGACGGCTGGAAGCAGGCCCACATCGCCGCGGCGATGGGCGTCTCACGCAAGTGCGTGCGCTACTGGCTCGACCGGTTCGCGACCGAGGGCGAGGCCGGACTCGCCGACCGGTCCTCGCGCCCGCACCGCTGCCCGACCAAGACCCCGGCAAGCGTCGAGACGCAGATCATCAAGGTCCGCCAGACCGAGCGGCGCGGACGGGACTGGATCGCGGCCGAGCTCGGCGTGCCGGCCCGGACGGTCTCGCGGGTACTGGCCCGCCACCACCTGCCACACCTGGCCGAGCTGGACCCCATGACCGGTGAACGACTACGCGCCTCCAAGACGACCACGGTGCGCTACGAACGCGACCGCCCGGGCGAGCTGGTCCACATGGACGTCAAGAAACTCGGCCGTATCCCCGACGGTGGCGGCTGGCGCGCCCACGGACGCGGCGCTGGTGACAACCGAGACCGCAAGCACGGCACCGGCTACGACTACGTGCACTCCCTGGTCGACGACCATTCCCGCCTGGCCTACTCCGAGATCCTGCCCGACGAGAAGGGCCCCACGTGCGCCGCGTTCCTGGAACGCGCGATCGGCTACTTCGCCGACCACGGCATCGCCAGGGTCGATCGCCTCATGACCGACAACGCATGGGCCTACCGCTGGTCCCTGCGCGAGGTATGCGCTGCTCACGCCATCCGCCAGAAGTTCATCCGCCCGCACTGCCCCTGGCAGAACGGCAAGGTCGAACGCCTCAACCGCACCCTGGCCACCGAATGGGCCTACCGGCGCGTCTTCGCCTCAAACGCCGAACGAGCCGCGGCCCTGGCACCCTGGATCGAGTACTACAACACACGACGTCGCCACCACGCCCTCGGAGGTCTACCCCCGACCAGCCGGCTGTAACCAACGTCCTGGCCGGGTACA
>QAPD01000051.1 GCA_003052455.1 Sphaerisporangium cinnabarinum
GTGGGCCGCGCCGCGCACCCGCCGCCCGGCGGGGTCGCCCAGGCGGCGCCGACGAACCAGGCGCGCGCGAGCGCGTCCACGGGCGTGCGGGCCGCGCCGCGCGAGCGAGGCGTCGCGAGCAGGTGCGCACCGGCGTGCGCGTCCGGCACCAGGCCGGCGACGGGGGCGTCCATGACCGGAACGTAGAGCCCCCGGGAGGCGGCGGTGTTACGGCGGTGTCACGAGCGTGGGTCCGTTCGCCGGGACCCGCGCGCGTCAGGCGCCGACGTCGTGGAGGTGGTGGACGACGTCGTGCACGAAGTACTGCCCGAGCGTCCGGACCGTGAAGACCGACCCGTTCGAGCGCCGCCCGGGGCGCTCCCACTGGTCGGGGACGAGCGCGTCGAAGCGGCCCGCGACGCGCTCGCCCGCGATCCGGAGCTCGCGCGCGACGACGGCCGGGTCCTGGTGCGCGTAGTCCTCCGCGACCGCCGTCGCGTCCTGGTCCCAGTTGGCGAACCGCGGGTCGTCCCCCTCGACCATGGACTGCACGCGCACGTCGAACACGGAGAAGACGTCGCGCACGTGCGCCGCGTACTCGAGCACGGACCAGGTCGTCGGGTCGGGGCGGGTCCGCGCGTCCGCGCGGGCCAGGGCCGCGACGTAGCGCGGGACGGCGTCGCGGACCGCGGCGCCCACGCGGTCGGGCGTGACCTCGGCAGCGACGAACCCGCACTCGGGGCACGGCCGCTCCATGACCCACGTCCAGTCCTTGGTGTCCGCGGGGACGGGCGGGAACTCCGGGTCCGGGGCGGCGGCGGGGACGCCCTCGGGCGACGCGGTCGTGTCCATGGCGGCAGTGTGCCAGACGGCGCAGCGCCCTCCCCGGGGCCCGGATCGTCGGGGATTAGCGTTCTGACACGACCTGCCTATGATGTCAGCATGCCCAAGATCATCGGAGGGTCCCTCCACGAGCACCGCGCCCAGACCCGGCAGAAGCTCTTCGCGGCGCTCTCGACCCTCATGATGGACCGCGGCTTCGACGCCATCTCGCTCGCCGACATCGCCGGCGCGGCAGGGGTCGGCCGCACGGCGGTGTACAACCACTTCCCCGACAAGGAGGCCCTGCTCCTCGGGTTCATCACCCACGAGACGGAGCAGTACGTCGGGACGCTCGAGCGCGCGCTGGAGCACGTGGCCGACCCGGTCGAGCAGCTGCGCACCTACATCCGCCAGCAGGCACAGCTCAAGCGCATCTTCCACCTCGCCCCGGGGCCGGACCTGCGCACCGTGCTCTCGCGGACCACGCGGCAGCGGCTGCGCGAGCACGCCGAGCTCGTCGAGGCGATCCTGCGCCGCATCGTCCGGTCGGGGATCGAGGCGGGCGAGTTCCCCGCGCAGGACATCGACACGACCGTCCAGCTCGTCAACGCGTGCCTGTCCGGGCGGCTCGTGCCCGACGACCCGGTCGCGCGCGAGCAGGCGATCGAGGCGACCGAGGCGTTCGTGCTGCGCGCCGTCGGAGCTGACGCGACGTCGCCCGCGCTCGCGGGCTGACGCTCCGCCGCGTCTCGCGGGCCGGATGACGGACAGAGGATAGGCAAGCCTCACCTCCGTGGGTTACAGTTCCTGACGCATCGTCATGACACGGCGTCAGGACGTGCTGTCCCGCCCCGACGCACCCGCAGGAGCCACCCCGTGACTGCTCTCACCCACGACCTCCACCGCGCCGACGAGTCCGTCCCGCTGTCGCAGCGGCTGCGCGAGGGCACGCGCCCCGAGCACGAGCAGGCCGAGGGCTCCGGGTTCGTCGAGCGGCTCATGTCCGGTCGCCTCGGCGTCGCCGCGTACGCCGACCTCGCCGCCCAGCAGTGGGCCATCTACGGCGCGCTCGAGGACGCGAGCGCCGCGATGCGCGCCGACGCCCAGGGCGCGAGCCTCGTGTTCGACGAGCTCACGCGCACCCCCGAGATCGAGAAGGACCTCACGTTCCTCGTGGGCGCCGACTGGGCCGAGCGCGTGACGATCCACCCGGCGACCGAGCGCTACGTCGCCCGCCTGCGCACGGTCGGCGGGTCGCTGCCGGCGTACGCCGCGCACGCCTACACGCGCTACCTCGGCGACCTCTCGGGCGGGCAGATCATCAAGCGCATGCTCGAGCGCCACTACGGGCTGTCGGGCGACGGCCTCGCCTTCTACACGTTCGTCGAGATCCCCAAGTCCAAGCCGTTCAAGGACGTCTACCGCGAGCGCCTCGACGCCCTGGTCCTCACGCCCGAGCAGCTCGACGAAACCGTCGCCGAGGCCAAGCACGCCTTCCGCCTCAACAGCGACCTCTTCGCAGACCTCGGCACCGCCCACCCGTAACCCTGGATCGGCCGCGCACCATCCCGGCTCCGTCGACCATGAGGTTGCGGCTCGCCTGACCCGACTGACGGGCCAGGACCCCATGCTCGCCGGACGGCGGGCGGCCGCGCGCGGCGTGAGGCGTGTTACCTCGTCGGCGGTCGAGAATCGTCAGCTGGTCAGGTTAGGCTCGTCTTACCTGGTGAGGTGACGGCCGTGGCCGGTCGCGCCTCCCGCGGACCGCTCCCTGGAGAACTCCCCATGCCTCACGCTGCCCGCCCTGCGCCGCACGCCGGCTCGTCGTCGAGCCGCCCGACGTCGCCCACGGGTGCGGCGGGTGCCGCGCCCCGCCGCGCACGCCGGACCGTGACCGCGCTGGCCGGGGCGGGCGCCGTCGTCCTGCTGGGCCTGGTCGCCGCGTGCTCGCCGCTCCCCTACGAGCCGCCCGCGACGCCGTCGGCCGAGGCGAGCCAGGACGCCGCACCCGTCGAGGCGACCCCGACCGAGACCCCGGGCACCTCCGCGCCCGTCTGCACGACGCTCGAGGAGTCGCGGGCGGCGGGCGGCGGCTCCGACGTCGACCCCGCGTCGTTCCCCACCGGTCCCACGAGCGCGACGTTCACCGACGACGCGATCCACCCGGTCGCCGAGGCGCCTGCCCCGCAGCTCCCGGTGACGGTCGAGTCGGTCGACGGGCGCCCGGTCGAGATCACCGACGTGAGCCGCATCATCCCCGTCGACCTGTACGGGACGCTCGGCGAGATCGTGTACAGCCTCGGGCTGGGCGCGAACGTCGTGGGCCGCGACCTGCCGACCGGCTTCCCCGAGGCCGCGGACGTCCCCGTCGTCACGGGCGCCGGCCACGCGCTCGACGTCGAGGCGATCCTCGGGCTCGACCCGTCCGTGATCCTCACCGACGCGACGATCCTCACCGACGACGTGCGCGGCCAGCTCGAGAGCTCGGGCATCCCCGTCGTGTACTTCGACGAGGCCCGCACGCTCGACGGCGTCGACGACCGGATCCGCGCGGTCGCGACCGCGCTCGGCGTGCCCGAGCAGGGCGAGGTGCTCGTCGAGCGCACGGACCGGCAGATCTGCGCGGCCCTGGCCGCGGTGCCGCAGGACACCGGGACGCCCCGCGTCGCGTTCCTCTACCTGCGCGGGTCGAACATCAAGATGCTGTTCGGGCCCGGCTCCGGAGCCGACGACCTGATCCGCGAGATCGGCGGCGAGGACGCCGGGACCGCGATCGGCCTCACGCAGCAGTACGCGCCGGTCACGAGCGAGGCGATCATCAGCGCCGCGCCCGACGCCTACCTCGTCATGACCGACGGGCTCGAGTCGATGGGCGGACTCGACGCCATGATGGCGATCCCCGGCCTCGCGCAGACGCCCGCGGGCGAGGCGCGCCGCGTCGTCGACATGGACGGCTCACGCCTGCTCACGTTCGGCCCCCGCACCGGGTCCACGATCGCGTCGCTCGTCGAGGCCTTCTACGGGGTGCCCGCGCCGGAGCTCCCGGCGTCGTGAGCGCGCCCGCCACCCGCCCCCTCGGCACGCCCGAGGACGCGCCCGGTCCCGAGGGCGCCCCCGTGCCCGACGGCGCCCCGCGCCCCGGCGGCCGACCCACCCGGGTGGGGCCCGCCGTCGGGCAGCAGCGCCGCCGCGCGGCCCGGTGGCTGATGGTCGGGCTGGGCGTGGCGCTCGCGGTGCTCACCGTCGTGTCCGGCATGACGGGGCAGGTGCCCGTGTCGCCCGCGGAGGTGCTCGGCTCGCTCGCGCACCACGTCGGGCTCGACTGGGGACCCATGCCGTCGCACCCGCAGGGCGAGAACGCGCTGTGGGTCGTGCGGTTCCCGCGCGTCGTCCTGGCGATCGTCGTGGGCGCGGCGCTCGCGTGCTCGGGCGCCCTCATGCAGGGCGTGTTCGGCAACCCGCTCGCCGAGCCGGGCGTCATCGGGGTGTCCTCCGGTGCGGCCGTCGGCGCGTGCGCGGTCATCGTCACCGCGGGCGCGCTCGTGCCCGGCACCTGGGTCGCCGCCGCGGCGTTCGTCGGTGGTCTCGTCACGACGTTCGTCGTCTACGCGCTCGCGCGCGCCGGGGGCCGGACGGAGGTCGTGACGCTCGTCCTCACGGGCATCGCGGTCAACGCGTTCGCGGGCGGGATGCTCGCGTTCTTCATGTTCGTGGCCGACCCGGCCGCGCGCGAGCAGATCGTCTTCTGGCAGCTCGGGTCGCTCGGCGGCGCGACGTGGCAGTCCGTCGCGGTCGTCCTGCCGATCGCCGTCGTCGGCGTCACCGGCGCGATGCTCGTGCGCCGCAGGATGGACCTGCTCGCACTCGGCGAGCGCGCCGCGCAGCACCTCGGGGTCGACGTCGAGCGGCTGCGCCAGCTCGTCATCGTCCTCGTCGCGCTGCTCGTCTCCGCCGGGGTCGCGTTCACGGGGATCATCGCGTTCGTCGGGCTCGTCGTGCCGCACCTCGTGCGCATGGTGTGCGGGCCGAGCCACCGCACGCTCATCCCCGCGTCCGTGCTGGGCGGCGCCGTCGTGCTGCTCGCCGCCGACCTCCTCGCGCGCAGCGCCGTCGCGAACGTCGAGCTGCCGCTCGGCATGATCACGTCGCTCGTCGGCGGCCCGTTCTTCTTCTACCTGCTGCGCCGCACGCGCTCGCGCCAGGGAGGCTGGGCATGAGCGACCTGCGCCACGAGGGGTCGTCGTTCCTCGGTTCCCTGCGCACCGCCGTCACCGGTGCCCGACGGCGGTCCCGCCTCCCGGGGCGGGCCGCGCCCGGCGACGTGGTCACCGCCGCTCACGGCGTGTCCCTCACCCTGGGCGAGGCGCCGATCCTGCGCGACGTGTCGGTCGACGTGCGCGCGGGCGAGGTCCGCGCGCTGCTCGGCCCGAACGGGGCCGGGAAGTCGTCGCTGCTCGGTGTGCTCACCGGCGACCTGCGACCCGAGGCCGGCGACGTCACCGTGGACGGCCGCCCGCTCGCCGCGTGGACCCCGACCGAGCTCGCCCTGCGCCGGTCGGTCATGCTCCAGCAGGTGTCGCTGAGCTTCCCGTTCACCGCCGTGGACGTCGTGCGCATGGGCCGCTCGCCGTGGCGCGGCACCCCGTTCGAGGACGAGGACGACGCCGCGGTCGCCGAGGCGCTCGCCGCGACCGACGTCGAGCACCTCGCCGACCGGCACTTCACGTCGCTGTCCGGCGGCGAGAAGGCCCGCGTCGCGCTCGCGCGCGTGCTCGCGCAGCGCACCGCGCTCCTCATGCTCGACGAGCCGACCGCCGCGCTCGACCTCAAGCACCAGGAGCTCGTGCTCCAGCTCGCCCGGGCGCACGCCGCCGCGGGCGGTGCGGTGGTCGTCGTCGTGCACGACCTCTCGCTCGCGGCCGCGTACGCCGACCAGGTCACCGTCCTCGCGGGCGGGCGCGTCGTCGCCGACGGCGGGCCGCGCGACGTCCTCACCGCCGAGCTGCTGAGCGGCGTCTACGACTATCCCGTCGAGGTCGTCGACCACCCGGGCGGCGGTGCGCCGATCGTCGTGCCGCGCCGCTGAACGAGGAGCTTCATCTGGATCAGATAAACCACCCTAAGAACGATAAGGCTCGCCGCCGATCGCCCCGGAGGCGATCTCGTAGCGGTCGGGCACGGCCGTGAACGACCCGCGACCGCCGGTGATCGAGCGCAGGTCGAGGACGTAGCGGGTCAGCTCGGCCTCGGGCACGAGCGCGTCGACGCGGACGCGGCCGTCGGGAAGGGAGTCGGTCGCGGTGATGTGGCCGCGGCGCGCGGAGAGGTCGCCCATGACGTCGCCCTGCGCGTCGGGCGGGACGGTCACGGTGACCGCGGAGACGGGCTCGAGCACGACCGTCCCCGCCGTGGCGAGCGCCTCGCGCACCCCCACGCCGCCCGCGGTGCGGAACGCCATGTCGGACGAGTCGACGGAGTGCGCCTTGCCGTCGAGGACCTCGACGCGCAGGTCCACGACGGGGAAGCCGTGCGGCCCGCCGGCCTCCATCGCCTCGCGCGCGCCGCGCTCGACCGCGGGCAGGTACTGGCGCGGCACCGACCCGCCGACGACGGAGCTGACGAACGCGAACCCCTCGCCGCGCGGGAGCGGGGAGACGCGCAGCTGCACGACCGCGAACTGCCCGTGCCCACCGGACTGCTTCTTCACGCGGCCCTCCACCTCGACGGCGCGCGCGATCGTCTCGCGGTACGCGACCTGGACGGGCTCGGTCGTGACGCGGACGCCGAAGGACCGTTCGAGCCGTTCGACCGCCACCGCGAGGTGCGTGTCCCCGAGGCCGCCGAGGACCGCCTGGGATCCGGCGAGGTCGACGTGCAGGGTCGCGTCCTCGGCGCGCAGCCGCGCGAGCGCGGCGGACAGCTTGTCGTCGTCGGACTGCGACACGGGCCGCAGCGCGAGCGTGTACACCGGGGGCCGCGGTGGCAGGTCGCGCGCCGCGACGGGCATCCGGCGGCCCGCGAGGAGCGTGCCGGTCGACGCGGCGGAGACCTTCGCGACGGCGGCGACGTCGCCCGCGACGACGCGGTCCACGGCCAGGTGCTCGCGGCCGCGCAGCCGGAAGAGCCCGTGGACGCGGTCGTCGGCACCGGTGGCGGTGCTCACGAGCCGGTCCCCTGTCGCGACGGTCCCGGAGAGCACCTTGAACACGGACACCTGCCCGACGAACGGGTCGGCGACCGTCCGGAAGACGTGGACGAGCGCGTCGCCCGCGGGGTCGGCCACGACCTCGGACGTCACGGCCTCGCCCGACCCCGCGACGTCGGGCAGCGCGACGACGGCCGGGCGGTCCGCGGGGGACGGCCCGAGCTCGCACACGAGGTCGAGGACCCGGTCCACCCCGACGCCGGTGACGGCGGACGCGAGCAGCACCGGCACGGCCTCGCCCGTGAGCACCTCGTGCGCGAGCGTGCGCTCCAGGGCGGCCGGGCCCGGTTCGTCGCCGCCGAGATAGGCCTCGAGCTGGTCGTCGTCGTGCGTGACGATCTCCTCGACGACCTCGTCGTGCAGCGCGTGCTCCTCGTCGCGGACGTCCGCGGGGACCTCCTCGTCGTGCCCCTGCCAGGCCCCCTGCCCGCCGCCGTACTCGCGGGCGCGCTCGGTGAGGACGTCGGCCACGCCGTGCAGCGTCTGCTCCTCCCCGAGCGGGAGCTCGAGCGGCGCGAACGGCGCGTCGAACGCGGCCCGGAGCGCGGCGAGGACGGTGCGAAAGCTGGCCCGCGCGCGGTCCTCCTGGGAGACGACGACGAGGCGGGGGATCCCCGCCTCGTCGCACCTCCGCCAGACCTCCTCCGTGCCCGACTGCACCCCGTCGACGGCGCTCACCACCACGACGGCGAGGTCCGCCACCGCGAGCGCCGCGTCCACGGACCCCGCGAAGTCGGGCGAGCCGGGCGTGTCGAGCAGGGTGACCTGGTAGGTCGTGCCGTCGGGCGCGCGCCAGTCGAGGTGCGCGACGCCGAGGCTCACGGAGATGCCGCGCGCGACCTCCTCGGGCTCGTGGTCGCACACGGTCGTGCCCTCGACGACGGAGCCCGGGCGCGGGACGGCGCCCGCCCGGTGGAGGAACGCCTCGGCGAGCGTGGTCTTGCCCGACCCGCTGTGCCCGACGAGGGCGACGTTGCGGGTCGTGGCCGGGCCGGTGGACGTCGACGTCGTGGCCATGGCTGCCTCCTGGCGGGCGGCGGGGCGCCGTGTCCCGCCGGGGTTCCAGGCTAGTGACGTCGACCGGATCGCGCCCGGGCCGGAGGTCCCGGCCCGGGCCCGGGGCTACAGGTGGGCGTCCGCGTAGACGCGCAGGGCGTCGCGCACGAACGTCGCGCCCTCGACGCCGCCGTAGCTCTTCGCGAACCTCTCGTCCGCGACGTACATCTCGCCGAGGCCGACGACGTACTCCTTGACCGGTGCCGTCCCGGCGCCCGGCGTGCCGGGGATGCCGCCGAGCCACGCGACGTGGCGGCGCGCGAGCTCCTGCGCCTCGTCGGACGCCGGGTCGACGCCCCGGGCGGCCGCCGCGGTCCAGTCCGCGCCGAGCGCACGCGTGCGGTCCTGCCAGGCGGCGCGCTCGTCGTCGGACATCCCGCGCCACCAGGTGTCGCTCCGGGCGTACGCGTCCTTCCCCCAGCGGGCCTCGACCTCGTCGCGGTGCTGCGTGTGGTCGAACCCGTCGAACATGTCGTCCGCCATGAGCTCGCCACCTCCTTCCATCGTGGTGATCGTCCGTTCGACCGACGCGATCTGCCGCGCCAGCCGCTGCCGCTCCGCCCGCAACCACTCGAGGTGGCCGCGCAGCGCCCGCACCTGGGCCTCCCGCCGCGCGGTGCCCGACGACGGCCCGTCACCCTGCCGGGCGGGCGGGCCGTCGAGCGCCTCGCGGATCGCGGGAAGTCCGAGACCGAGGTCGCGCAGGAGCAGGATCCGCTGGAGCCGGACGAGCGCGTCGGCGTCGTAGTGGCGGTAGCCGTTCGCCGCGACCCGGCTCGGGGGCAGGAGCCCGACCGCGTCGTAGTGACGCAGCGTGCGGCTCGTCGTCCCGGCCAGGCGCGCGACCTCCTGGATGGACCAGTCGGCCGTGCGGGCGCCCGTCGTGCTCATCTCCCGCTCCTCCCGTGCGTCGGTGGTGCTCTCGTGCGGCACCGGAACCACGGTAGAAGTTGACGTCACGTCAAGGTCAACTGCTTCGAGCTCGGGGTGTCCTTGGTGACGCTCGCGGAGACGGTCTCGGGGGCGTTCTCAGCCGCGCCGCCGGAGGTGCTGGTGTGCGCCACGTGGTTCCACCCGGCGTCGCGCGACGTCGCGGCGAGGAAGCACGCCCGGACGAACGCCACCTGGAGGAACACGTCGTAGAGGAGCTCGGGCAGCACGAGGACGGCGAGCAGCCGGCCCCTCGGGCCGTTCCGCCACACCGTGACCAGCCGCTCGAGCACGAGCACGCCGCCGACGGCGAGCCACGCGGGGACCACGCGGAACGTGCCCGCGACGACGGTCAGCGCCGTGAGGACGAGGAGGCTCGCGAGCATCAGCGTGCTCAGCACGAGCATCGCCTGCTGCCCGACGTACCGGGCGGTGACCCGCGTGAACCCGTACGCGCGCAGGTTGTCGAGCATCCCCTTGTACCAGCGCACGCGCTGGCGGTGCAGGTCGCGGCACGTCGGCATGAGCTCCGTGGTGCAGGACATCCGCACCGGCGACGCGAGCTCGTACCCGAGCGTGCGCAGCGCGAGGGTGAGCTCGGAGTCCTCGGTGATGGCGCCGACGTCGTACACGTCGCCGCGCCGCCCCGGGAGCCGGTCCCCGCGCGCGGCGGCGACCGCCCGCAGCGCCTCGGTCCGCACGAGCGCGGCCGTGCCCGTGAGGACGGACGTCCGGCCCGTCACGTCGATCTGCACGCCGTACCGCTCGTACTCGTCGGACTGGAGCTGCTCGAGCACCGAGCGCGGCGGGGTGCCACGGAAGACGCCCCCGACCGCGCCGAGCTCCGGGCGCGCGTCGAGCAGGGCGAGACCGTCCTCGACGAACGTCGGGGCGATGGTCGTGTCCGCGTCGAGCACGAGGACGTTCTCGGCCTCCACCCCGCGCAGCGCCTGGTTCAGCGCCCCGGCCTTGCGGCCGGTGTTGCCCACCGTCTCGACGACGTCCGCACCCAGGCGACGCGCCACCTCGACGGTCCCGTCGGTGCTGCGGTCGGACACGACGACGACCCGGTCGGCCGGGCGCGTCTGCGCCCGGACCGACGCGAGCGTCGTGGGCAGGGCCGCCGCCTCGTCGTGCGCCGGGACGACGATCACCACCCGTGGGAGCGTCGTCGCGCTCACCGGTGCTCCGCGAGCCGCTTGCGCAGGACGCGCGCCGTCATGACGAGCGCGAGCCCCGCCACGACGAGCGTCCAGGCTCCCACCACGTAGAAGCCCGCGATCGCTCCCGTCGTCGCGAGCACGGTCCCTGCCTGGGTCGTACCGAGCTGGTACACGATCCACCTCCTGTTTGTCGTCGGTGGTTCCACCGTCCGGCGCAGGGGCCGGTACCCATCCGGGCCCCGGGCGCGGTGGAGCACCGCCCGGGACGTCGGGTGAGCACGCGGGTACCGCGGAGGAGTGCCCGGCCGTCGGGCGGTGGGTACACGACGACGCCCGGCCCCGCGTCGTGCGGGACCGGGCGTCAGAGGTGGTGCGTCAGGCGGTCGGTGCTGATCCGTCGTCGGGCGTGCCGGAGCCGGGGCCCTCGTGCGGTACCGGCGAGGACACGGAGGTCTCCTGCGCCGGGGCGGCGCGGCGCCGTCCGAGGACGAACCCGACCGCCCCGCCGACCAGCAGGGCGCCGGCTCCCGCGAGGAGCGCCGCGGCACCCGGCGGGTACGCGCCCACGGGGACGAACGTCGTCCCGGAGACCGGCGCGTACGCGAACCAGCCGAACGACGTCGGACGGCTCGCGACCCAGAGCGCGGCGAGCAGCAGACCCGTCCCCAGCACGACGAGCGCCGCCAGGACGACGGCGGCGACGCGTGGACGGTACGGACGGGGCGCGGGCTGCTCCGGAGCGGTCACGTCCGCCATCGTCCCGGGCGGCGACGCCCGCGGCAACCGTCGGCGGCGCTACTCCCCCACGGTCCCGTCGATCGCCTCGCGCAGCAGGTCGGCGTGGCCGTTGTGCCGCGCGTACTCCTCGACCAGGTGCACGAGGATCCAGCGCAGCGTCCAGCGCTCGCCCGTGTGCCGGTCGGCGCGGGCGCTCAGCCGGTCGAGGCCCCCGTCCGCGAGCGCCGCGTCGAGCACGGCGTCCGACGCCGCGACCGCGCGGTCGAACAGCATGCGCAGCTCCTCCGGCGAGTCGCCCGCGGCGGACGTCCAGTCCCAGTCGCGGTCGTCGGCCCAGTCCGCCGTGTCGAACGGGGGCATGAGCGCCTCGCCGAGGAGCACCTGCGAGAACCACTGCGACTCGACGAACGCGAGGTGCTTGAGCAGCCCGCCCAGCGTCATCGACGACGGCCGCAGCCGGTGCGCGAGCTCCGCGGCGTCGAGCCCGGCCGTCTTCCAGCGCAGCGTGTCGCGGTGGAAGTCGAGGAAGCCGCGCAGCGTGGCCACCTCGTCGCCGGCGACGGGCGGGTCGGTGCGGTGGTCGGTCACGGCGCCACCCTAGCGACCGCGCCCGGGCGCCCGCTCAGGGCAGGTCGGCCTCCCAGGCGAGCCACTTGCGCCGCACCGCCGCCTCGACGTCGACACCCTGGGAGCGCGCGAGCAGGAGCAGGTGCGCCAGGACGTCGGCGACCTCGTCCGCGAGCGGCGACGCCGCGCCGTCGGGCACCGACGTCTCCGGACCCCCGCGCGGGCGGGTGCGCCCCGTCGCGACGAGGAACGCCTGGGTGAGCTCGCCGACCTCCTCGGTGAGCTTGAGCATGAACCAGTCAGCGTCGCGCTCGACGTCGAACTTCCGCGCGTACAGCGCCGACACCGCCTCGACGCGCTCGCCGAGCGCGGGCAGGGTGAGGGGCGCGTCGTCCTCCATCGCGCCAGTGAACCATCTGACGCCTCCGACCGTTCGGCACCTACGGTCCGCGTTCGGCAGCACGAGGTGCCGATCCGCGCGCGACGTACCGAACCCCGGGCTACCGCACGACGAGCGCGACGACGAGCAGCAGCACCGTCGCGACGATCTCCCCGATCCCGACGGCCTTCGGGCTCAGCGGTCGGCCCGGCAGCGCCGCCGCCCGCACGGTCGCGGCGGCGAGGAACGCCGTCGCCCACCACCAGGTGGGGTCGTGCACGACGGCGACGACGCCCGCCGCGACGGTGACCGCCGCGTGGTACGCGACCGAGGCGACGACGTACGACCGCACGCCGCGCTCGCGGATCATCGTCTTGACGTAGAGCACCGTGCCGAACAGGTACGCGAGGAGCAGGGCGGCGACCAGCCAGACCACCGCCGGGACGGCGAGCACGGACGCACCCGCGGGCCGGCACGCGGAGTACGCGACGACCGTCATGAGCGACGCCGCGACCGTCATGGCTCCGCCCGCGGCGACGGACCGCTCGGTGCGCTGCGCCGAGGCCCACAGCCCGAGCGCGAGGAACGGCACGAACGCGGGCGCCCACGCCGCGAGCGCCGGGTCGAGCGCGAGCACGAGCACACCGAGCACCGCGGCGAGCGCGCCGTAGGTGAGCATCGGACGCCGGAAGCGCGGTCGGCGGCGCGACTTCAGCCACAGCCCGGCCGCGAAGTAGGCGAGGTACCCGACGAGCCAGAGCGCACCGAGCGCGAGGATCACCGGGCGGAACCCGGCGTCCTGCACGCCGCGCACCGTGCCGACCACGAACGGCAGCAGGAGCATGGGCCACGCGCCGTGCTGGTTCGGCACCCAGCCGGGCGGACGTCGGGCCACGCCCCGAGGCTAGCGCCGCGTCGGTCCGTTCCGGCCGCGCGGAGTCCCCCGGCCATGCGGCCGCACGTCCCGGTCCCCCGGGACCTTCGTCCTGACCTTCGACGGCGTCCCGCGGCGCGCCGTCGACCCGCGTCACGCCCGGCCGCCGGACTAGATATGGTGGCGCAGCCGTGATTCACACCCCACATGTTGGGGTACGGTCCGTCGCGCAACCCCTGCGCGCCGGCGAGAACCCGGTGGGCAGAGGGGACGAGCGATGACCGCCATCGAGCTCGACCAGGCAGCACCGCACCGCACGACCGCCACGCTGGAGGTCCTCAAGCGCGACGGCCGGCGGCGGCCGTTCCACGACGCCCGCATCCGCGCCGCCGTGACGAAGGCGTTCGCGGAGGTGCACGGCGACCTCACGGCGACGCACCGGCACCGCGTGGCGGAGGTCGTCGACCGGGTCGCCGCGGAGATCGCCGCGCGGTTCGACGCGACCGTGAAGATCTACGAGATCCAGGGCGTCGTCGAGCACGTGCTCCTGGAGTCGCACGAGTACGAGGTCGCACGCGCCTACATCGACTACCGCGTGCAGCGCGACTTCGCGCGCAGCCGGGCGACGGACCTCAACCACTCGATCGTGCGGCTGCTGGACAAGGACTCCACGGTCGTCAACGAGAACGCGAACAAGGACAGCGAGGTCTTCAACACCCAGCGCGACCTCACGGCCGGGACGGTGGGCAAGGCGATCGGGCTGCGGATGCTCCCGCCGCACGTCGCGAACGCGCACCAGAAGGGCGACCTGCACTATCACGACCTCGACTACCACCCCTACGCGCCCATGACGAACTGCTGCCTCATCGACTTCCGGTCGATGCTGTCGAGCGGCTTCCGGATCGGGAACGCGCAGGTGGAGCCGCCCCGCTCGATCCAGACCGCGACGGCGCAGATCAGCCAGATCATCGCGAACGTGTCCTCCAGCCAGTACGGCGGGTGCTCGGTCAACCGCATCGACGAGCTCCTCGCCCCCTACGCCGAGCGCAACCTGGAGAAGCACCTCGCGGACGCGCGCCGCTGGATCGCCGACGAGTCCGCCCACGAGGAGTACGCGCGCGAGAAGACGCGCAAGGACATCTACGACGCGATGCAGTCGCTGGAGTACGAGATCAACACCCTGTTCACGTCGAACGGGCAGACGCCCTTCACGTCGGTCGGGTTCGGGCTCGGCACGGGCTGGCTGGAGCGCGAGATCCAGCGCGCGATCCTCCAGATCCGCATCCGCGGGCTCGGCAGCGAGGGCCGCACGGCGATCTTCCCCAAGCTCATCTTCACGCTGCGCCGCGGGCTCAACCTCGACCCCGGCGACCCCAACCACGACCTCAAGCAGCTCGCGGTCGAGTGCGCGACGAAGCGCATGTACCCGGACGTGCTGTCGTACGACAAGATCGTCGAGCTCACGGGCTCGTTCAAGGTCCCCATGGGCTGCCGGTCGTTCCTGCAGGGCTGGCAGGACGAGCACGGCCAGGACGTCTCCGAGGGCCGCATGAACCTCGGCGTCGTGACGCTCAACCTCCCGCGCATCGCGCTCGAGGCGGACGGCGACCTCGACGCGTTCTGGCGCCTGCTCGACGAACGCCTGGAGACCGTGCACGACGCGCTCGTCTTCCGCATCGAGCGCTGCAAGGAGGCGACGCCGGGCAACGCGCCGATCCTCTACGTCCACGGGGCCTTCGGGGAGCGCCTCGCGCCGGGCGACGACGTCGACCGCCTCTTCCGCGACGGCCGCGCCACGGTGTCGCTCGGGTACATCGGGCTCTACGAGGTCGCCGCCGCGTTCTTCGGCGGCGCCTGGGAGCACGACCCGCGGGCCAAGGAGCTGACGCTCGACGTGCTGCGGTCCCTGCACGCGCACGCCGCCGGGTGGACGGCGCGGCTCGGCTACCGGATCAGCGTCTACGGCACGCCGAGCGAGAGCCTCACCGACCGGTTCTGCCGCCTCGACCGGGAGCGGTTCGGCGCGGTGCCCGACATCACCGACAAGGACTACTACACGAACAGCTTCCACTACGACGTCCGCAAGAGCCCGACGCCGTTCGAGAAGCTCGACTTCGAGGCCGAGTACGCGCGGTACACGTCGGGCGGGTTCATCCACTACTGCGAGTACCCCGTGCTCCAGCAGAACCCGAGGGCGCTGGAGGCCGTCTGGGACTACGCGTACGACCGCGTGGGCTACCTCGGCACGAACACGCCCATCGACCGCTGCTACGCGTGCGGGTTCACGGGCGACTTCGACCCGACCGCGCGCGGCTTCGCGTGCCCGTCGTGCGGCAACGCCGACCCGCGCACGTGCGACGTCGTGAAGCGCACGTGCGGGTACCTCGGCAACCCGCAGCAGCGCCCCATGGTGCACGGCCGCCACGCGGAGATCTCCGCGCGCGTGAAGCACCTGCCGGACCCGGCGTCGGCGTGACCGTGGCGCGCACCCCCGGCCCCGGCTGGCGCTCGGACCGCGTCAGCCGGGGGTACGTCGCGGACTACAAGCCGTTCGTCATGGTCGACGGCGAGGGCGTGCGCTGCTCCCTCTACGTGAGCGGGTGCCTCTTCGCGTGCGCGGGCTGCTTCAACGAGGCCGCGTGGAGCTTCCGCTACGGGCGCCCGTACGACGACGCCCTGGAGGACCGCGTCCTCGCCGACCTCGCGCACCCCGCCGTGCAGGGCCTGTCCCTGCTCGGCGGGGAGCCGTTCCTCAACACGGGCGTGTGCCTGCGCCTCGTGCGCCGCCTGCGCGCCGAGCACGGCGACCGCAAGGACGTGTGGTGCTGGACGGGCTACACCCTGGAGGAGCTGCGCGCAGGGACCGCGGACCAGCGCGCGCTGCTCGCCGAGGTCGACGTGCTCGTCGACGGCCGGTTCGAGCTCGCGCGCCGCGACCTCACGCTCGCGTTCCGCGGCAGCACCAACCAGCGCGTGCTCGACGCGCGGGCCTCGCTCGCGACGGGGCGCGCCGTCCCGTGGTCGTCGGACCGCGCGACGACGAGCGCCTGACGACGGCGCCACCGGGCAGCCGGCTCACCGGGGCGCGCGACGCCGGGGGGCGGGGTCGGGCTCCGCGGGGCGACGGATGCTCCCGATCATCTCCCACGTCGCCATCGTCATCAGGAAGGTTCCCCAGAGGAAGAGGATGAACCCGCAGATGTAGAGGGCGGTGAGCGCGCCGTCGGGGACAGGTGTGGTGATGCCGGCAGCGTCCGCGGACACGGAGACGGCGGTGTGGTAGGAACCGACGGCGGCAGCACTGAAGAAGATCACGAAGGACATCACCCCGAGCACGAGCCCGGAGACCGCTTTCTTCGCCGGCGCGGTCCACGACATGTCGTCCTCCTGGTGGTCGGTTGCGCTCGACGATCTCATGCGCGGTCCCGGGACACCACGGACGTCGACCGCGCCCGCCGAAACACCTCCACGCCGCACAGCCGCGCCGCGTCTTCCGTCAGACGGTCTTGCGGGTGCGGCGGATGCCGACCCACAGCCCGACGGCGCACGTCACCGCCGCGGCGACGAAGCCCCACAGCACGTCGGGGTCGGCGAACGACCCGGCGAGCAGGGCGCGCTCGGCGTCGACGATGTAGGTGAGCGGGTTGAAGAGCGCCGCGGTGCGCATCCACGCCGGCCCGGCCTCGAGCGGCAGCATCATGCCGGAGAGGATGAGCAGCGGGAACAGCAGCGACTGCTGCACGCCCCAGAACAGCCACTCGCGGTTCTTCGCGGCGAGCGCGAGCGCGATCGACAGCGCACCCACGCCGATGCCGAACAGCCCGAGCAGCAGCAGCCCGACGAGCAGGTGCAGCGGGTAGAGCGTGAAGCCGAACGGGACGCACACGAGCGCGATGAGCAGCCCCTGCACGACGAGCGGTGCGAACTCCTTGAGCGAGCGCCCGACGAGGATCGCGGAGCGGTCGAGCGGCGTCGCGAGCACGCGCTCGTAGGAGCCGGTCATCATCTCGTAGAGCAGGTTCGACCCGCTCATGGACGTGCCGAACAGCGAGATCATGACGATCACGCCGGGGACGAACCACTGCAGCGTCTCGGCCGTCGACCCGCCGCCCCCGGGGGCGCCGCCACCGAACCCGCCGACCGCGCCCGTGAGGAGCGGGCCGAAGAGACCGAGGAAGATCAGCGGCTGCAGCAGCGAGAAGATCAGCGTGAACGGGTCGCGCAGCACGAGCAGGATCTCGCGCGTGAAGACGGCCCACGTGTCGCCGAGGAACTTCGCGACGCCGGTCCGCATCGCCGTGTCGGCGCCGGCGGCCGGGGCTCCGACGCGCGCGCCCGCGAGGTCGGTCCGCGTGCTCATGCGGCCTCCTCTCGCAGGCTGCGGCCGGTGAGGTTGAGGAAGACGTCGTCGAGGCTCGCCTGCTTCAGCTCTGCCGAGCGCACGGCCAGCCCCGCGACGCGCAGCGCCTCGATGGCCTCCGGGAGGCGGTCGGCGCCGTGCGTCGTCGAGATGCGGACCGTCACGACGCCGTCCGCGCCCGTCGTGGTCGCGACCTCTCCCGCGTCCTCGGCGAGGGACGCGCGGACGCGGCCGACGACGTCGGGCACCGCTCCCGGCGATGCCTCCCCCGGGGCGCCGCCACCGGGCGCCGGGACCACGGCGAGCGTGATGACGTCGTCCGCGTGGTCGTGCTTGAGGGAGTCCGGCGTGGCGTCGGCGATGATCTCGCCGTGGTCGATGACGACGACGCGCTCCGCCATGCTGTCGGCCTCGTCGAGGTAGTGGGTCGTGAGCACGATCGTCATGCCGTAGCGCTCGCGCATCGCCGCGATGTGCTCCCAGAGGTTCGCGCGGGCGTGGGGGTCGAGGCCCGTCGTCGGCTCGTCGAGGAAGAGCAGCGGCGGGTGGTTCATCAGCCCGAGCGCGACGTCGAGGCGACGGCGCTGGCCGCCGGACAGCGACTGCACGGTCCGCTTCTCGAGCCCACCGAGGTCGAGGGCGTCGAGGAGCTCGGCGGCGCGCCGCGTGTACTCGGAGGGCGGCAGCCCGTAGAAGCGGCCCTGGTTGTGGAGCTCGTCGAGCACGCGGTAGGAGAACCCGCCGCCGTTGCCCTGGCCGATGAAGCCGATGCGCGAGCGGACCCGGGCGGGATCGCGCGCGACGTCGTACCCGGCGACCTCCGCGGTCCCGGCGGTCGGTGCGAGGAGGCTCGTCAGCATCCTCAGGGTCGTGGACTTGCCGGCCCCGTTCGGGCCGAGGAAGGCGACGAGCTCGCCCTCCCGGACGTCGACGTCGATGCCCTTGACGGCCTCGACGGTCTCTTTCTTGCGGTGGAAGGTCTTGGTCAGGCCGCGGGCTCGGATCACCGGAGCCACCCTCTCGTACGCCGTACCGAAATGGAGCGACCACGCTAGCATACGGTGTACGGGAAAAGGCAAGCCTTCGTCGCACGACCGCACCGGAGGCGAGATCCCGCGGGAAGTCGGGGAGGATACGCACGTGACGACCGACCCGACCGACGCCCGCGCGGCCGACCGTGCGCCGTCGGCCACCGCGCCGACCCCGCCCGCGACCCCGGACCCCGAGGACGCCGCGGGCGACGACGACGCCGTGCGGACGCGCGGCGTCGCGGCCGCCGCGGACGCCGGGGTCGCCTCCGCGGTGCAGGCGGCCGAGCACGCGCGCGCCCAGTTCACCGAGATCGTCCGCACCCCCGAGATCACGCGCCGCCTCGCGCTCCTCTGGGACCCGCCCGCGCCCGCGACGCGTGGCCGCAAGCCGCGCCTCACGCTCGACGACGTCGTGCGGGCGGGGATCGCCGTCGCGCAGGAGGGCGGCCTCGACGCGCTGTCCATGCGCCGCGTCGCGACGGAGCTCGGCGTCGGGGCCATGTCGCTCTACACCTACGTGCCCGGCCGCACCGAGCTCGTCGACCTCATGATCGACCGCGCGTACGCCGAGCTCGACCTGCCCGCTGCGGGAGCCCCGTGGCGGCCCGCGCTCGCGCAGTACGCGCACGAGCTGTGGAACCTCTACCTGCGCCACCCGTGGATCCTCCAGACCAACATGTGGCGCGCCCCGCTCGCGCCCCACGTGCTCGACGCCCAGGAGGCCGGGCTGCGGACCATCGTCGACACCGGCCTCTCCGAGCTCCAGGTCGTCGACACCCTCGGCCTCGTCGACAACTACGTCCAGGGCCTCGCGCGCGCCACGATCGCCGAGCGGACCGAGCGCGACGCGACCGGCGTGGGCAACGACGAGTACTGGACGACCCTCGGCAGCTTCTGGGAGGACTGGTTCGACGTCGAGCGCTACCCCGTCATGACGCGCGTCTACGTCGCGGGCGGCTTCGACGCGCCGCAGGGACCCTTCGACGCGAGCCTCGACCGCCTGCTCGACGCCGTCGAGCTGGCCATCGACAGCGCGAGGGCCGACCGGTCCGTCGACCCCGACGCCGCACCGGAGGACCCCGACCCCGCGGGTTAGGGAGGTCGTGCCGAAGGTCCCGCGGCACGACGCCCGTCCCGGCTGACGTGCGAGCGCCACCCCTGGCAGGATCGACCCATGGATCCCCGCGCCGGCACGCCCGCCCAGCCCAGCGACCTCATCGACGTCGACGCCGTGGTCGGCGCCTACTACGACCTCGCGCCCGACGTCGACGACCCGGCCCAGAAGGTCGTGTTCGGCACGTCGGGCCACCGGGGGTCGAGCCTCGACCACGCGTTCAACGAGGCACACATCATCGCGATCACGGCCGCGATCGTCGAGTACCGGCGCTCGCAGGGCACGGACGGGCCGCTGTTCATCGGGCGCGACACCCACGCGCTGTCGCTCCCGGCGTGGCAGACCGCGCTCGAGGTCCTCGTCGCCGCGGGCGTCCAGACGTACGTCGACGCGCGCGACTCGTTCACCCCGACCCCCGCCGTCTCGCAGTCGATCCTCCTGCACAACGAGGCGACGACGGTCGACGGCGTCCGCACCACCGGCCCCGGCCTCGCGGACGGGATCGTCGTCACGCCGTCGCACAACCCCCCGCGCGACGGCGGCTTCAAGTACAACCCGCCGCACGGCGGCCCCGCCGGGTCCGAGGCGACCGGCTGGATCGCGGACCGCGCGAACGAGATCCTGCGCACCGGCGTCGGCAGCGTGCCGCGCGTGCCGCTGACGCAGGCGCTCACGTCCGAGCACGTGCACAAGCACGACTTCCTCACCACGTACGTCGACGACCTGGCGAACGTCCTCGACCTCGACGTCATCCGCGACTCCGGCGTGCGGATCGGCGCCGACCCGCTGGGCGGCGCGTCGGTCGAGTACTGGGGCGAGATCGGCGAGCGGTACGGGCTCGACCTCACGGTCGTCAACCCGCAGGTCGACCCCCGCTGGGCGTTCATGACGCTCGACTGGGACGGCAAGATCCGCATGGACTGCTCGTCGCCGTACGCGATGGCGTCCCTCGTCTCCGGCATGACCGGGGAGTCCGGGAACGCCGAGGGCGGCGCGCCGTTCGACGTGGCCACCGGGAACGACGCCGACTCCGACCGCCACGGGATCGTCACGCCTGACGCCGGGCTCATGAACCCCAACCACTACCTCGCCGTCGCGATCCAGTACCTCTACGGCGGCGCGCGCGAGGGCTGGCGCGACGACGCGGCGATCGGCAAGACGCTCGTGTCGTCCGCGCTCATCGACCGGGTCGCGGGCGGGCTCGGCCGTCGGCTCGTCGAGGTCCCCGTCGGGTTCAAGTGGTTCGTGCCCGGCCTGCTCGACGGCTCCGTCGGGTTCGGCGGCGAGGAGTCCGCGGGGGCGTCGTTCCTGCGCAAGGACGGCCGCGTCTGGTCGACGGACAAGGACGGCCTGCTCCTCGCGCTGCTCGCGTCGGAGATCATCGCGACCACGGGCCGCACGCCGTCCGAGCACCACCGCGACCTCGTCGAGCGCTACGGCGAGTCCTGGTACGCGCGCGTCGACGCGCCCGCGACGCTCGAGCAGAAGGGGACGCTCGGCAAGCTCTCGCCCGAGCAGGTCACCGCGACCGAGCTCGCCGGCGAGCCGATCACCGCGAAGCTCACGAACGCCCCCGGGAACGACGCCCCGATCGGCGGGCTCAAGGTGACGACCGAGAACGCGTGGTTCGCGGCCCGGCCGTCGGGCACGGAGAACGTCTACAAGATCTACGCCGAGTCGTTCGTCTCCGCCGAGCACCTGACCCAGGTCCAGGCCGAGGCGAAGGACGTCGTCTCCGCCGCCCTCGGGAGCTGACGCCCCCCGCCGAGGTAGAGGCGTGGTCACGACCTCGCTGCAGCCATCACGTCGAACACAGCGTCGACAAGGGCAAGGCGATCCTCCATCCGAGACGGCCACTGGGGAAGGTTCTCCTCCGCCAGCCATCTCGCAAGCACCTGACGTGGAGGACCGCTTCGCCACTCACCGCTCAGCGTCCTGCTGCGCTCGGGCGCGAGTACGGCTAGGTGTACCCGGCCAGGACGTTGGTTACAGCCGGCTGGTCGGGGGTAGACCTCCGAGGGCGTGGTG
>QAPD01000052.1 GCA_003052455.1 Sphaerisporangium cinnabarinum
CGCGGGACGCGAGGCACCCCCGGCGCGCGACGCCGTCGTGCCCTGGCCCGCGGGCTGCGCGGCCGGGCGTGCGCCGCCCTGGGCGCCCCGGCCACGACGCGACGCGCGCGACCCGCCGTTGGTCGAGCCCGTGCCGCGCTTCGCCTGCGTCTGGGGCGGCGTGATGTCGGCCGGGCGCACGTACTCCGCGACCTCGCCGACGAGCCCCTGGATCGTCGCGTCGCCGGGCGCGACCTGCTGCGGCTGCGCGGTGATCTTGGCCTTGCGCGTGAGGTCGCGCACGTCGCCGCGCTGCTCCGGGAGCATGACGGTGACGACGACGCCCTCCGACCCGGCGCGGGCCGTGCGGCCCGAGCGGTGCAGGTACGCCTTGTGCTCCGCCGGCGGGTCGACGTGCACGACGAGCTCCACGTCGTCCACGTGGATGCCGCGCGCCGCGATGTCCGTCGCGACGAGCACCTTGACCGCGCCCGACGAGAACGCCTCGAGGTTGCGCTCGCGCGCGCCCTGGCCGAGGTTGCCGTGCAGGTCGACGGCGGGCACGCCCGCCGCCGTCAGCTGCTTCGCGAGCTTCTTCGCCTGGTGCTTGGTGCGCATGAACAGCACGCGGCGGCCCGTGCCCGAGGCGAGCTCGTGCACGATCTGCTTCTTCGCGTCCGCGTCGCGCACCGCGAGGATGTGGTGCGTCATCTGCGGGGGCGCGGCCGCGGCGTCGTCCACCGAGTGGCGCACGGGGTTGCTGAGGTACCGCTTGACCAGCTGGTCGACGCCGTTGTCCAGCGTCGCGGAGAACAGCATGCGCTGGCCCTGCTTCGGCGTCTTGTCCATGATGCGCTTCACGCCGGGCAGGAAGCCGAGGTCGGCCATGTGGTCGGCCTCGTCGAGCACGGTGATCTCGATGCCGTCGAGCGTGAGCAGGCGCTGGTTGAGGAGGTCCTCCAGGCGCCCCGGGCACGCGATGACGATGTCGGCGCCCTTGTCGAGCGCGGCGACCTGGCGCGACTGCGCGACGCCGCCGAAGATCGTCGTCGTCACGAGCCCGAGCGCCTTGGCGACCGGCTCCATCGTGGCGTTGATCTGGTTGGCGAGCTCGCGCGTCGGGCACAGCACGAGCGCGCGGGGCCGGCGCGGGTGGCGCGACGACTTCGCCCACGACAGGCGGGCGACGGTCGGCAGCGAGAACGCGAGCGTCTTGCCGGAGCCGGTGCGACCGCGGCCGAGGACGTCACGGCCCTTCAGCGAGTCGGGCAGCGTGGCGGTCTGGATGGGGAACGGGGAGTCGATGCCCTGGCGCGAGAGCTCGCGCACGACAGGGGTGGGCAGGCCGAAGTCGGCAAAGGAAGTCACAGGTGATGGGCCTCTCGGGGCTCAAGGTCGGGGTCCGCCGCACGCAATCCGGGGGGATCTCCACGACGCCGGGCGCGCGGGATCGCGCTGCCCTCGAACGTCCAGTGTCTCATGCCCGACGACGGGCGGCCGGGTGAGGTGCGTCTCGGCGCCCTCGGGCACAGGGCCCTGTGGTGGAATGTCGCGCGTGCACGCCCTGGCGAACGCCCTCACCGCCCTGCCCGGCCTCCAGCGAGACCTGGTCACGGGATCGCCCGACGACGCCTCCACCGCGGGCGGTGAGGTCGCCGCGTCCGTGGGGGACGTCGTCGGGCAGGTGTGGGACGCCGCCACGACGCCGGTCCCTCCCCCCGCGGCCGCCGTGGTCGTCGCGATGGGCGCCCTCGCGCTCGTCGTCGTGCTCGTCACGCCCGTGTGGCGCGTGGCCCGGCACGTCGTGACCATCGCGCACGAGGCGTCGCACGCGATCGCCGCCCTGCTGACCGGCCGTCGGCTCGCGGGCATCCGCCTGCACTCCGACACGTCGGGGCTCACCGTGTCGTCCGGGCGCCCGCGCGGGTTCGGCATGGTCCTCACCGCGTTCATGGGGTACGTCGGCCCCGGCCTCATCGGCCTGGGAGCGGCCGCGCTGCTGCGCCAGGGGTACGCCGTCGGGCTGCTGTGGCTGCTCGTCGTGCTGCTCGCCCTCATGCTGCTGCAGATCCGCAACTGGTTCGGGCTCTGGTCCGTGCTCGTCACCGGCGCCGCGCTCGTCGGCGTGTCGTGGTGGGCGACGCCGCCCGTGCAGAGCGCCGTCGCGTACGCGGTGACGTGGTTCCTGCTGCTGGGCGCCGTGCGGCCGGTGCTGGAGCTGCAGTCCGAGCGGTCGCGCGGCCGGGCGAGCACCTCCGACGCCGACATCCTCGCGCGCCTCACCCGCCTGCCCGGCCTGTTCTGGGTCGGGGTGTTCCTCGTCGTGACGCTCGGCGCCGCCGTGCTCGGCGGGTCGTGGATCGTCGGGCCCGCCGCCTGACCCTCGCACCCCGGTCGCACCCGGTCGAGCGGCCCTCGCAGACCGGTCGACACACGACGACGGGCCGCCCGCCGGAGCGAGCGGCCCGTCGTGGGACCGAGGACGCGCCTGGAGGAGGAGGAGGACGCGTCGTCGAGATGGTCCGGCGCGAGCGCCGGGAACGTCCCGTCAGCCCTGCGGCGTCAGGACGAACGCCGGTCCCTGCGCGTTCGGGTCCGTGTCGAGCGTGAGGTTCGCGAGGGTCGGGGCCGTGGCGGACTCCACGAACACCTTCGCCTCGCCGTTCTCCACGACCGTGTCGTCGGGCTGCGGGGCGGGGACGAGCGCGAGCTCGAAGCTGCCCGCCTGGTCCGCGGACTCGGCGATCCGCAGACCGCCTCCCTCGGGGACGCCGGCCTGGGTCTGCAGGTCGTGGACAGCGGTACGGGCGTTGTCGGTCAGGGTAAGCACGAGAGCTCCTCTCGTCGCCGGGCGGAACCTGCGGGACACGTCCGTGCGGCCCACGCCTGGCCGGCGTGACCTGCCGTCGGTGCACCCTCCCGCGGGCTCCTCGGTCTTCTCCACCGAAACAAGAACTCGCGGTCGTCGCAAGCGAAACGCCCGGTTCTCACCACATTTCTCACAGAGCAAGACCGCGGGTGACATGTCACTGAGCGCCGCATAGGGTGCGCGCCCGCGGGGGTCGGTGTCCGAGATCGGCACATACGGCCGGGGTCGGCACATGCTGCCGGGTTCGGCAGTCGCGGCTGCCGATCTGGGTCGGGACTGCCGAACTCGGTCAGGACTGCCGACGGCGGGGCGCGGGTAGCCTGTGCGTGGACGCCACCGGCGTCCAGGGCCTCTAGCTCAATCGGCAGAGCTGCGGACTTTTAATCCGTAGGTTGTGGGTTCGAACCCCACGGGGCCCACTCTCTGCCCTGCAAGAACGCGCGACATCCCGTGCGTGCGGCAGCCCTTGCGTTGCAGATGCGTTGCAACTCGGCGCCGCGAGCGCTCTGCTCCCCCACCACATAACGCCTCGCGCGGCATCCGCCGCTGCGGGCCGCTTCGTCGACCCCGACGGGGTCGACGCGCCGTGCGCGCGCCGCGCGCAGCTCACCAACTCGAGGTCGTCCGCGACCCCGTAGGCCCACGACAGAACGGCCCCGACCGGTGCTGGAACACCGAGCGGGGCCTGACCACCACTAGAGGACTGGACCCTCCGCGATGGCTCTCGCTCACGCTAGCAGCACCCTTCCCACGGCGCCGAAGGCGCCGACCCGACAACGTCCGCCCGTCGCCACGTGAACGCCTGGCGCGACGCATTGTGGCTCTCCGATCTCCGCGCGACGGACAAGCTCGTCGCGCTCGCCTACGCCGACCACGCGTCGACCGGGCCTCTGCGGGTGTGGGTCGCGGCCGAGCGCCTGCAGGCGCGCACGAGCCTCGGGCGGACGGCCACGACGGCCGCTGTGCTGCGCCTGCGCGACGCTGGGTGGCTCACCCTCACCTCGGCGGGCGTAGTGCGACGAGCGGGTCGACGACGTTGGCGTTGTCGAGCACCGGGAGCACGAGCTGCGAGCGCCGCGACAGGTGTCGGCTCGCGACGGACTCGTGTCGCCTCGCGACGAAAGGGTGTCGCGAGGCGTGCCGGATCCCCTGTCCTATCCCCTTCCCCATCCCCCCACCAGGTCGCTCGCCGTCGTCGAGGACGTCGCCGGCGAGCGGGACGCGCTGCTGGACGGGGTGGTGGAGGAGATCCGGTCACACCCCCTCGCCCGCGGCCTGGCGGCCACGGCGGTCCGCCGGCACGCCCACGAGCTGCGCGCCGCCGGGTGGACGCCCGACGACGTCACCCGCGAACTCGCCGCCCAGGACTTCACCGGGGCCCGCAGCGCGGGCCTGCTCCGCTACCGCCTCACCGCGCTCGCGCAGACCGGCCCAACGCCCCCGCCCGCGCCCCGGGCAATCGACCGCCCCGTCACCACGACCCGCGATCTCTTCGCCGAGGACGACGCCGCCCACGCGGCCGCGCCCCCGTCGCCCGAGACGCTCGCCGCCGCCCGCGCCGCCGCCTGGCGCACCGCCCGCTGACCACCCCGCATGAGAGGACCACCGCCATGACCACCACCGCCACGCCCCGCCCGACGACGGCCGCCCGGATCAACCCCGACAACCGCCTCGTGCTCGCCGGTCTGCTCGTCGTGCTCGTCGCCGTCGCCGCGGCCTCGTTCACGCTCTCGTTCACCGGCCTGTCCGCCGCCGCGCCCTGGGCCGCGATCCCCCGTCCGCCTCGCCTGGCTCGTGCCCGTCTCGCTCGAGGTCGCCATGCTCGGATACGTCATCGCCGCGTTCGTCCGCACCCACCGCGGCCAGAGCGCACGCCTGCCCTGGACGCTCGTCTGGGCCCTGACCACCGTGTCGTCCGCGATCAACGCCGCGCACGCCTGGGACGCCGGGCCCAAGGGCTGGCAGGGCATCGTCGGCGCCACCCTCGCCGCCGGGTTCCCGTTCATGACGCTCGCCGCCGCGCACGTCGTCGCCGGCGTCGCCCTCGGCCGCTCACGGACACCGCCCCCGCGACGGACGCGGACACCACGACGACGAGGGACGCGGACACCACGGCGGTCGCCGCGAGCGCCGGAGAGGCGGAGAGGCGGAGACGCCCGCTGCGGTCGGCGCGCTCGCGCCGGTTGCGGTCGTCGTCGAGCGCGCACCTGCGCTGCGCGCCGTGGACACCGAGGCGACGGACACCGCGGCGGACGGCGGACACCTGGACGGTGTCCGGACGATCCGGACGGCCGCGCGCGGACGCGTGGCCGAGCGCCTCGACGAGATTGACCGCCTCGCCCTGACGACGGACCTGTCCGGGCGCGCGATCGCGGACGCGCTCGGCCTCGGCCGGACGAGCGTCTGCGCTCGGGTGTCCGCGGTCCGGGCCGGGCGGACGGACACCCGGACGCCGGACACGGACGCTGTGCTGCTCGCCGTGTAGGACACCTCCCACGCGGGCGGACCCGCGTCTGTCTGCCCGCGCGGGTCAGCGCCGCTCGACGGCGTCGGCCCACAGCCACGCCCAGCCCTCGCGCCCCTCGCGCGAGACGTATTCCCCGGCTAAACGGTCCTCGTCGGGTTCATGCGTCGGTGCCACGCCCGTGCCCTCAGGCATCAGGTCGGATGTACGGGGTCACCTTGACAAGGCCCGTTGGAAGATCAGAGACCGCTCGCGCAAGGTCTAGTGTCACGAGTTTCACCTCGAGGAGGACCTGCGGCTGCACCTGCTCTGTCACCGCTTCGCCGAAGGCGCTGAGCAGTTCGTCGGGGACGTGCGCGTACAGGCCGCGTGCCGTCCCCAACTCGGTTCGGCTCCACCGGCACCGGACGATCCGGAACTGGGTGACTGATATGCCCTCCGCGCGCAGCACGCGTTGGGCGGTGCGGGCGTCGAACACACACAAGCTGCCGACGAGGTCGCTCCGTGACGTGGTGTGCACTGCGGCGAGCAGGTCCGCGGCCGTGAGCGCGTCGAGCGCCTTTCGCAGGATGGCGTAGCGCGATGGCTCGATCGGTCTGCCGGCAGGGGCTGTTTGCTGGCGGGGCTTGCGCTCCTTGCGCGTGACCGTGACGCGCGAAACTGCGATGCCGGAGCCGTCCCAGATCCCGTGCACCTTCAGCAGCTCGTCAGGCCGCAGGGTGAGCTCGGGTGAATCGGGCCACGTGGCCCTTACCGTCCATGGCGAGTCGTAAGGGGCAGTCTGGGCATGTTCCGGGTCGAGGGCGAGGCCTGTCTCGCCCTCGACCACAATGGGGAGTCCGGCGGCCACCACTCGTGACCCCGGCTGCAGCCCTTCGATCACGGTGATGGCGCTCAGTAGTTCGTCCCCACCATGACCATCCAGTAGTAGTACCCGGTCGGGCAGCCCGGCACGTAGAACCGCTGGCACTTCCATGACTTGAAGTCCGGTGCCACCTTCTTCAGGTACGCCATACGGGACTGACAGTTCGCAGACGACGTGATGTGGAAACCGTCGTAGGGCGTCCAGGTGATGACCTGCGGCGTGACGATGACACCGCCGTCATCGGTGTCGACAGCGCTCCGCTCATCGATGCCCTGGAGCTCGCTGGCGACGTGAAGCTGGGAAACCTCGGCCTGGGCGTTCTCAGCAGCTGCGCACGCCGCTGCTGCGGCTGCCGGGCGAGCGCCGACGAGTAGGGCAACCAGGATTGTTGCCAGCACAGCAAGGGGGATCAACCCCTTGCGTGTACGCAAAGCGATCGATTCGTTCATTTCTACGCTCCTCTCTCCTCGGGAGCGCGCGCGAACTCCTGCAGCCCCCTGCTGGTGCCTGGGACAGTACGCCCGACCGTGATCCTTGTCTCGGGAAGCCCCGACCCGACCGGCTCTGCAGTAGGCGCTACGGGCACCGTCAGAGCTCCACTCGACTGCCTGACCTGCGCAAACAGAGCCGATAGCCGGTAACAGGTAGCGCACGTAGACCTGGCGGCCCGCCCACGCGACAGCCTCACCGTCGACGCGCGCCTCGCCGCTCTAGCGCTGCGTGACCCACGCCCGCACCGGGATGCCCTCGGCAGGGCCGCGCTCCTGCGCGCGCACCCGGACAGAGCGCCCGGCTCGCGTGGACGCTCGTGTGGGTGCTCACCATGGACAGCAAGACGGCGGACACCCGGACCGACGGCGGACACCCGGACGGTGTCCGGAGGATCCGGACGGCTGCCCGCGGCCGCGTGGCCGAGTGCCTCGACGAGATCGACCTACTCGCGCTGAAGACGGACCTGTCCGGACGCGCGATCGCCGACGAGCTCGGCCTCGGCCGGACGAGCGTCTGCGCCCGGGTGTCCGCGGTCCGGGCCCGACGGACGGACACCCAGACACCGGACACGGACGCCGCCCTGCTCGCTGTCTAGGCGCCCGTCCACGCGGGGTTAACGATCGGGAGATTCGCTCGCTGGTCCGCCCCCAACGTCCTTCTTGGCGACCCAGAGATGCACGGGGGCGGGCCCCGTCGCGGGCGCGCCTGTACCAACGTCGCGGCGGACAAGCTGGAGAAACTCGTCGAGTGCTGCCGTGAGTTCGGCAGCGTTCTCCGCCCTCTCCGTTTCCGAGGCACCAGCCCCGAGCACGTGAGCGTCCTCGAGTCCGACGGCTCGACGTTCGTCGTCGCCGGGCACCCGTCCTATGGCGAGGCGTGCGCTGAGGTGTAGTCACTCCCCAGCGCCAACGACGATGCGTCTTGCGTCAGCTATCGGATCGTCGATGCTCGGCGGCGATCCGCTCCGCGAGCGAGTCGAGCCCGGCCCGCGTGTCCGCGGTGGAGACGTTCGCGATGAGGTCGCCCGGACGCTGAGGGACAAGGGGCTCGACGTCGACGAGCGGGATCACCTCGGGGAGCTGCGCGCTGGCCGCGAGGGCCAGGGTCGTGAGCGCGGCCGCAAGCGACTGGACGATGACGAGGGCCAGGAGACGTCGGACCACAGGGTCGCGGTGGCGAGCGAGGCGGCGCGGGTCTGCCCGAACGTCCTGGCCGGCGCCGGTCGAGGACGGCCGCCCACGGGCCCCGACCGGCGCCGAGCTCGGGGAGGGACCAGAGGAACGTCGCGCGGGACAGGACGGCGACGAGGCCGAGCGCGCCGGCGGCCTGTGCGGCGTCGCCCCAGTCGCCGCCGACGAGCGGGACCAGGAGCGGTGATGCGGCGTCTCTCACGGCGCGGCCCGGTGGATGCCCACGCCCTGACGGACCGCCGGTCGGCGCCCCGAGCCGTGGTCGGCAGACGCTCAGGCCGTGAACGTCGCCCAGACGGTCTTGACGTCGTCGGTCCGGTACCAGCCGACGTCGAGCGAGAGCTGGCGGGCCATGTGCAGGCCGACGCCGCCCGCGCCGGGGATGCGGCGCCCGGCGTAGACGGGCTCGGTGGACACGTCGTGGTCGGCGACCTCGAGGAGGAACCGGTCGCCGCTGCGGGCGAGGCGCACGATCGTCGGGGGCAGGCCGTGGCGCAGCGCGTTGGTGGCGAGCTCCGAGGCGATGAGGACGAGCTTGTCCGGCGTGGACGAGAGCCGACCGGTCGACGCGACACCCTGGCTCTCGAGCGTCGCCACGAGGCCGGCGCGCAGTGCGGAGAGCTCCTCCGTCGTGGAGAGCACCCACTCCTCCACGGGCTGGTACTCCTCGGGCGGCATCGACGTGATGAGGTCGGCGTCGTCGAGGGGGACGTCGATCAGGGTCTGGTCGTCCACGCGGGGGTACCTCCAGCAGCTTGAAGGAGCGGAGCGGCCACCCTGACACGCGAACCCCCGACCCGCACCCCGTCCCGTCCGGCTCGCCGGGGAGCAGCGCGCTCCCGTCGGCCTCGGACGGATCGGCGGCTGGCCGCCACCTGTTCATCCCCTGTTGGTTGCGCGCGGGAGGGGTGCGGCCGGACCGTCGGACCATGGCGATCGAGGACGAGGACCGCGAGATCGACGTCGTGGTGGAGCGGGTCAGCGCGCGCTTCCCGGACGTGCCGGTGGACGACGTCCGCGAGCAGGTGCTCGCGGAGCTGGGCCGGTACCAGGCCGCGCACGTGCGCGACTTCGTGCCGGTCCTGGTGGAGAACGCGGTGATGGACGTGCTGCGCTCGGGCGAGCGGGCGCACCGGCCGCCCCGCGGGAGCGTGCGCCCCGATCGATGAGTCCGGGTGTGGGCGGTCGTCGGTACGTTCGCGGCGGGTCGATCGACCTGCCCCGACGACGAGGAGCTCGCATGTCCTTCCAGGCCTATCTCGACGCGGTCGAGGACAAGACCGGTCTGACCCCGCGCCAGCTGGTCGACCTCGCGCACGAGCGCGGGTTCGACGAGACGACGAAGGCGACCCCGATCCTCGAATGGCTCCGGGACGACTACGGCCTCGGCCGCGGGCACGGCATGGCGATGGTCCACGTCATCACGAAGGGTCCGCAGATCTCGTCGAAGCACGTGGGGTCGGACGGCTCGCACCGCGACGACTCCGACACGCTGTGGCTCGACGGCAAGGCGACCCGGCCGACCTGACACCCGGCGGGCCCGGCGTGGCCGTCCCCCGGCCTGCACGCCGGTGCCCGACGACGTCCCGGGAGCGGGCGTCATCGGGCACCGGGGCGTGGGGCGGCTCGGGCGACGGGCGCGGTCAGAGCGTCCAGCGCTGGGCGTCGGTCTGGTTGCAGGTCCAGAGCTGGACCTTCTGGCCGTCACGCAGCGGTGCGCCGCCCTGGGCGTCGAGGCACTTCCCGGACTGCGGGTTGCGCAGCGCCTTGGTCGCGGAGTCGTACGTCCACTTCTGCGCGCCGGTGCCGTTGCACGTGTAGATCCACACGGCGGTGCCGTCGGCCGTCCCGCTGCGCGCGACGTCGAGGCACTTGCCGAGGGCTCTCACGGTCCCGTCGGTGCCGCGTGTCCACTGCTGCGCAGCGTTGCCGCTGCAGGTCGCGAGCTGGACCTGGTTGGTGTCGGTCGGGTCGGCCCACGGGACGTCGAGGCACAGCGTGCTCCCGATGCGGAGCGCGCCCGTCCCGGCGGGCAGACCACCGGGGGTGCCCGGCTGCTCGGTGCTGCCGCCGTTCCCGATGGGCGTGGCCGTGCCGGTGAACGGGTCGAGCTTGATGTACGCGGCCTGGGGGTTGCCGTCGTGGACGAGCGACTCGTGCGCGCCGACGTCGTCGAACGCGAACGCGTACGCCTTGCCGTTCGCCATCTGCTGGTGCGCGAGCTTCGCGTACACGTTCGTGCGGGAGTCCTGGTAGAAGCCGGCGCTGCTCGCGTCCGGCTGGTTCGGGTTGGTCAGCGCCGTGGTGCGGACGAGCGCGGCGCACAGGGTGCGGGCGATCGGCCCGACGACGTGGTCGTTGGGCGCCTGGAGGTCCTTGTGGCACCCGTACACGCTCGACGCGTCGGGCTTCTTGAAGGCGGCGACCTCCTGCCCGGACCCGTTCCTGAAGCGGAACCAGTCGCCGTCGACCCGGCCGCGGAACTGCGTGCCGGGCTCGTGGGAGAACGGCGTGACGACCATGTCGCGCGTGCGGTACGAGTTCCACACCTCGGTGACGTAGGAGTCGATCGAGGCCGACGAGATCTTCCCGACGTCGATCCCGTGCGACGGGTTGAGCGCGCGCAGGCGGCTCCCGTCGGGCGCGCGCTGCACGAGCCCGCCCCACCCCGCGCTCTCGAGGGCCGTGTAGAACGCCTCGTAGCCGTTCGGCTTGAGCATGCCCGTGCTGAGGACCTGCCCGTCGGCGCGCTGGACGCCCACCTGGTACGGCGCGGACCAGTGGTCCACCTGCGTGCTGTTGATCCACAGGCCGCCGTCGTTGAGCGTGTACTCGGTCCAGTTGAAGAGGATGTTCCGGTTGGGGTCGGAGTCGTTCTGGACGGCGGGCTGGACGAGCCGCCCGTCGAGCACGATCTGGAACGACATCTTCTGGCCGTAGGAGTAGTAGACGCGCCCGGACAGCTTCGGGAGCCGGATCGTCACGGACTGGCCGGGGCCCGGTCCCGCGATCGACGCGTCGGGCGCCGGGACGGGCACGGGCCCGACCCCGCCGGGCCACGGGTGGAACGTGCCGCCCGCGTCCGCCCAGCCGGCGACGCCGTCGCGCTCGCCGAGGACGTACAGGTAGATCGGCCCCCTGCCCGAGTCGTTGGTGATCGTCAGCGGGATGGTCGCGGGGACCGCGCTCGCGGGCGCCGCCACGCCGACCAGCGCCCCGCTCACCGCGAGGACCGCGGCGCACAGCGCGGCCCACGCTCGTCTGCTGCTGTTCTTCCTGTCGTGAGGCATACGGGATCTGCTCCTGTTCGGTTGCTCCGTCGAAACCGGTCGCCGGACCGTTCCGGCGACAGCGTTGCCACAGGAGGTGTGGAAGCGCTGCCACGACCGTAACGGACAGCGGCCCGCGACGCCAGGGAGCGCTCCCCGGAGTCCGGTGCGGCGTGCTGGGGCCATGGATCGACGCCGGGGCGCTCTCTCCGTGCGCGGCCCCCGGGAGGGAGCCGGTCGCCCGTAGACTCGAACGAGTGCAGTGCCACCACTACGACGTCGGCCGGTGCCGGTCGTGCACCCTCCTCGACCTCGCCTACCCCGCGCAGGTCACCGGCAAGCAGGAGCACTGCGCCGAGCTCCTCGCCCCGCTCGCGCCGGACCTCACCTGGCTGCCCACTGTCGAGTCCGCCGAGTCCGGCTTCCGCAACAAGGCGAAGATGGTCGTCACCGGCACCACCGACGCCCCGGTGCTCGGGATCCTCGCGGAGGGCGGCGGCGTCGACCTCACCGACTGCCCGCTCTACCCGCCCGCGCTCCAGGCGTCGTTCCCCGCGTTCGCGGCGTTCGTCACGCGCGCGCGGCTCGTCCCCTACGACGTCCGCACCCGGCGCGGCGAGCTCAAGTACGTCCTCGTCACCCTCTCCCCCGACGGCGACCTCATGGCGCGGTTCGTCCTGCGGTCCACCGAGTCCGTGCCGCGGGTCCGCAAGCACCTGCCTGCCCTGCTCGACGCTCTCCCGTCGCTGCGCGTCGTGTCCGTGAACCTGCACCCCGAGCACAAGGCCGTCGTCGAGGGCGAGACCGAGATCGTGCTCACCGAGGCCGAGACGCTGCGCATGCACGTCAACGGGATCGACCTCCACCTGCGCCCGCAGAGCTTCTTCCAGACCAACACCGACGTCGCCGCGGCCCTCTACCGCCAGGGCCGGGCCTGGGTGGACGACGCCGCACCCGCCACGGTCTGGGACCTCTACTGCGGCGTGGGCGGGTTCGCGCTGCACGTCGCGGGGCCCGGTCGCGACGTCGTCGGCGTCGAGACGAGCGCCGAGGCCGTCGCGAGCGCACGGCTCACCGCTCGCGACGCCGGGCTCGACCGCACGACCTTCCTCGCCGAGGACGCGACCGCGTTCGCCCTCTCACGGCAGGACGTGCCGGACCTCGTCGTCGTGAACCCACCGCGGCGCGGCATCGGGGAGACGCTCAGCACCTGGCTGGAGCGGTCCGGCGTCGGGCACGTCGTCTACTCGAGCTGCAACGCGACGACGCTCGCCCGCGACCTGGCCCTCATGCCGTCGCTCCGACCGCGCGAGGCGCGCGTGCTCGACATGTTCCCGCAGACGTCGCACTACGAGGTCGCGGTCCTGCTCGAGCGCGCCTGACCTCGCCCGGCGTCCGCGAGCGCCGCGCGGCTCAGGGGCGCTCCCCCGCGCGTCGGGACGCCTCGACGGCCGCGGACTCGACGCGCGCGCGATAGGCGGCCCACTCGTCGTCGTCCAGCGCGGGCAGGTTGCCCCGCCCGTCGCCCGCCGCGCCGTCGACGAGCTCGCGCACGATGTCGGCGTGCCCGGCGTGGTGCGCCACCTCCGCGAGCACGTGCACGAGCACCTGGTGGAGCGTGACGTCGCGGTTCTCCGGGCGCCACCACGGCACGTGCCCGGGCGCGTCGAGGTCGAGCGACGCCACGGTCGCGTCGCACAGCTCCGACGACCGCCGGAACAGCTCCAGGATCTCCTCCCGGCTCTCGTCCGCCGTGGCCCACATGTCGGCGTTCACCTCCGCGCCGTCGGCGAACCAGGGCAGGTCGAGGTCGTGCGTGCCGCCGAACGCCTCGTGCAGGTAGCCGAGCTGCACGCTGCCCACGTGCTTCACCAGCCCCAGGACGTTCGTGCCGGTGCGCGTGAGCGGACGGCGCACGTCGTACTCGCTCAGCCCCTCCGCCTTGGCGAGCAGCGCGTCGCGCTCCCGGCTCAGGTACCGCAGCAGCGTCGCCTTGGGGTCGTGGTCCTGTGCCGTCCTCGTGCTCATCCACCGGACGTTACCGACGCCCTCCCACGCCAGTGCCAGACTCCCCTCATGGCCACCGTGCACGCAGAGATCACCGACCGGCTGGCGGCGTTCGTCCTCGCGCAGCCGGTGTTCTTCGTCGGCACCGCGCCGCTCGCGGCGGACGGTCACGTCAACGTCGCGCCCAAGGGCATGGCCGGGACGTTCGCGGTGCTGGGGCCGCACAGCGTCGCCTACCTGGACTACACCGGCTCGGGCGCCGAGACGCCCGCGCACCTGCGTGAGAACGGCCGAATCGTCGTGATGTTCTGCGCGTTCGAGGGCCCACCGAACATCGTCCGCTTCCACGGGACCGGCCGGTACGTCGAGGCCGGCACCCCGGAGTTCGACGCGCTGCGCGCCCGCTTCCCCAAGCGCGAGACAGCGGGTCAGCGCGGCGTCGTGGTCGTCGACGTGACGCGGGTCTCCGACTCGTGCGGGTTCTCCGTGCCCCGCATGGCCCTCGTCGAGGACCGGGACCTGCTCGACCGCTGGGCCGACCGCAAGACCCCGGAGCAGCTCGAGGCCTACCGCGTCACGAAGAACACCACGAGCATCGACGGCCTCCCGGCGATCGGCGACGGCTCGCCCACCGCTCACACGACGACGCCACAGGAAGCCCTCGGGCGCTGACGCCTCGCGGCGCCGGGCCCCTGGGTGCGCGCGCCCCCGAGAACCCAGAGCCCGCTGCGCGAGCATGGCGCGTCCCCCCGTCAGGCCCGACAGGGCCTCTACCTCGCCGGGGTAGGTCCCCGGTTCCGTGAGCGAGAACCGAGCCCTGGTCCCGCCAGGTAGAGGTGGGTTCTCGCGAGGTAGAGCCCAGGTCCGCGAGGTAGAGGCCTGGTCCGCGAGGTAGAGGCCTGGTCCGCGAGGTAGAGGCCTGGTCCCGCGGGGTAGAAGCCTGGTCCCGCGAGGGAAAACGCTCGACCTCACGAGGCGGGCCGCTCGTCCGCCGTCGCGGCGAGGTAGGCCCTCCCGCGCGGCGAGAGGCGGTACCCGACGTCGAGGCTCTCGGTGAGGCCGAGCTCCTTGAGCCGACGCACGCGCACCTTGAAGTCGTCGCGGGCCATCCCGAGCCCGGCCGCGAGCTCGCGGGCGACGACGCCCTCGTGCGCGCCGATCAGCTCGAGGTACCGGCGGGTCCACGGCTCCGCGGCGGCCCGGTCCTTCCGCGCCAGCGCGGTGCGGAGCTGCTCGACGGCGTCCGCGTCGAGGTCCGCGTCCTCCCGCAGCGCGACGCGCGGGTCCGGGCCGGCGAGCCGCAGGCCCACGCGGTAGAGGTCGCCCTCGCGCCCGGCGCCCCGAGCGAGCACGCGCTCGGGCGAGGTCATCCCCGCGAGGCGGGCCTCGTCGTCGGACACGACGGGCACGCCGTCCGGACCGACGGGCACGCGCTCGACCGACGTCACCTCGACGACGCCCACCCGCGTGCGCTGGAGCGTCCCGACGCGCACGCGCGGCGTCGTCCAGCGGCGGAACGCCAGCGTCACCGTCCCGTCCCGGAGGCCGCGCAGCGTGCGGGCGTCGAGGAGCACGCTCCGAGCCTACGACCACGCCGCCACGCCCTCCCGAGGGAGAGCGCGGCCGGCGAGGTAGAGCCGAGGTCACGACCTGGGCTCTCCCTCGGCCCACCAGGGCTCTACCTCGCGCGACCAGGGCTCTACCTCGCGCGAGCCCGCGCGGCCAGGGCTCCACCTCGCGAGCCCGCGCGACTGCGGCTCGGCCTCGGCAGGGCAGGCAGGTCAGGCGAGCTCGGGGCGGCGGGCGACGGTGAGGACGTGGGTGTCGGGCCAGTCGACGGGCTCGCCGGTCGTGGCGTCGTGCAGGGTGGCGACGGGCGTGAACGCGTGCTCGACGACCCACTCGTTGCGCCACGCCCCGCTCCCCGGCTCGAGCTCGAACCCGGCGGCGGTGAGGAGGTCTGCCCACCGGGGGCCGGTGAGGTCGCAGAAGCGCTCGTGGCTCTCGGACAGCCAGTTGTCGACGTAGTCCTTGCGCGTGAGGAACTCCATCGCCTCGCGCAGCGTGAGCCGCCACGACCCGGGGCGCACGCGCTCGGGCCGGAAGTCGGCCCCGGAGAGGCGCGGGAAGTCGTACGCGAACTGGACGAGCCGCGCGTCGGTCGAGAGCGCCCCGACCCACGCCGCGACGTCCTCGCGCGCGAGGTCGTCGAGGTCGGTGCGGGCGCCGCCGGGCCCGTCGCCGGTCGCGGGGGCGCCGTCGTCGGTCCGCAGCGTGAGCACGACGACCCGGTCCGGCTCCGCGGGGCCGCACACGTCCGAGTTGATCCACACGCCGCCGGGCCGCGTGTGCGCGTGGACGCGGCGCGCGAACGTCTCGACGTCGCGCACGCCGTCCCCGTACGACGACACCTCATGCGTGAGCGCGACGGTGAGGGTCGTGTCGACGGAGGCGTCGGGCATCACGGACCGGTCGAGGATGTTGGCCTGCACGAACCACACGTGCGGGTTCGCGAACACGCCCTGCGCCTTCTTGTGCTCGGCCTCCGCGACGAGGTGCCGCGCGACGTCGACCCCGAACAGGTCCGACTCGTGCAGGCGCGGCTCGCGCGCCACGTGCTCGAGCAGCCCGCCCGTCGCGCACCCGATGTCGACGATCCGCCCGGGCCGCACGTGCGGGGCGACCTGGGCCCACTTGCGGGCCGACGCGTCCTCGAACGCGGCGGCGTAGGTGCGGTAGTCGCGGGTCGACGTGAGGTCGCCGTCGCCGGACACGACCGGGTCGGCGAAGATCCGCCGCACGTCCTCGACGAACCGGTAGCGCGCGAAGAACTCCGGCACGGCGGGGTGCGCGACGTCGCGCCAGCGCTCGTCCCCCGCGGCGATCTGCTCGACGACGTCCCACGGCCGCGCGGGGAGGTCGCCGCCCGGCTCGGCGACGTCGAGCTCGACCCCCGCCACCCGGTAGCCGAGGGCGCGGTAGGCGTCGACGAGCGCGGGCGTCGAGCACGCGACGATGGTGTCGGCGGGGTCGGGCGCGACGCCGGTCGCGGTCGCGACGCTCGTCACGACGAGGTGGGCGAAGCGGTCGTCGGGCGCGACGTCGGGCACGGGCACGACGACGGACGCGAGGCCCTCCCGGGTCGTGACGTTCTCGACGAGCGCCTCGCGCCGGTGCCCGGGCAGCGGGTTGCGGCGCGTGCCCGCGTGGTTGGCGGACGTCACGACCCAGACGACCTCGACGTCGGGGGCGCAACGTACGCGCCGCCCGTCGAGGTCGTGCACCAGCCCGGCGCGCAGCGCACGGAGGTAGTCGACCTGGTAGCGCGTGACGACGTGGTGGCGGCCGGGGAAGAGGATGCGGCGCACGGGCGGGCCGTCGGTCGGGAGAGGCACCCGCACACGGTGCGGCCAGGCGGCACCCGGGCGCAACCCGTCTCACGTCTCGGGCTGACAGCCGCAGCCCTGGGTGCGACCCGTCTCACGTCTCGGGCCGCCCGGCGCAGCACGTGGCGCGGCCGCATCCGGGATGTGGCCGCTCACGAGGCGCGGAACGGCGCGGTTCCGCGGGTCCGGGCACGTGTCCTCGCACCGCGACACGCCCGAACTGGACGCTCGTCCACGATGCAGCACGGCATGGCGTATGCGACGGTATGGGCGATGTTCTGGATCGTGGCAGGGGCTGTGCTCGTCGTGTCCGGCCTCGCGATCGCCGCGACGGCCGTCCGTGGCGCGCGCCGCGCCGGGTCGACAGGTGCGAGCGGCATCGCGATCGCGGTCGGCGGCGGCCTCGTCGTCTGGGGCGCCGTCGCGCTGCTCGTCGGCCTGATCACCGAGGGCTGACCGGGACCTCCCGCGCGTCCACGAGCTCCGCCCCGCTCACCGCGCCCGAGAGCCCGCGGCGCCCCCGCGTGAACGGGACCGCGACGACCGACACCACCGCGAACAGAGCCGCGAGCGGCGCCGCGACCGAGGCGGCCACCCCCACCGCCGCGGGCACACCGGCCGGCAGGTCACTCAGCAGACCGAGCGCTCCCCACAGCGCGCCGCCCGCGGCCGCCCGCGCGACGCGCTGCGCCATCGTGCCGCGCCGACCGGCCCAGCGCGGGGCGAGCCACACCGTCCGCTGGCCCCACGAGGCGCCGCTGCCCAGGAACGTCGGCACCACGAACACGACCGCGAACGGCACGAGCGTGCCGAGCAGCCACTGGGCCCAGTCCGCGCCGTCGGGCAGCGGCCGCCCGAGGGCGTAGAGGACCGTGCGGTAGGCGACCTGCAGCACGACGCCCAGCGCCGTGACGAGCAGCGCGTCGAGCAGCATCCCGAGCCACCGCCGCCAGACGGTCACCGGGCGGGCCTCCTCACGGCGCGCCTCGAGCTCTCCCGCGCGCGGCATCCAGCGCAGCAGGAGGGGCGCCGCGAGCGCCCCGAGGAGCGCGCCGAGCGTGTTGGTCAGCACGTCGTCGACGTCGGCGACGCGGTACGAGCACGGGATGATCCCGAAGATCCCGGTGTACTGGGTCGTCTCGACGAGGAGCGACACGAGCAGGCCGGACAGCGTCGTGACGAGCACCCCGCGGCCGAGGTAGCGCCGCACGAGCACGCCCCAGGGGACGAACAGGACGACGTTGAAGACCACCTGGAGCACGGCGGTGCTGCGCAGGGTCGCGCCGAGCCCGAGCCCGGCCGTGTCCCGCCGGACGTCCGCGAGCGAGTGGAACGGCACGAGCTCCGCGCCCGCGACGCCGTACTGCGCGCACCACCGCGCGAGGTCGCCGCTGGGGAGGGGCAGGAGCGTGTACGCCACGAGCGCGACGCCGTAGACCGCGACGGCCGCCGCACCGACGAGACGCCGGCCGCTCAGGCGGCCGTACCGCCGGTACTGCCACGCGAGCGCGGGCACGAGGAAGGCCGCGAAGAGCAGGGCGCCCCCGAGCAGGCCGACGTACGCGGGCCAGGTCCACCGGTCGGTCACGCGCGGGCTCCGCCCTGCGCGGGACGGCGCGCGGCGCGCGTCACGGTCGGGACCGGGGTCAGGTTCGGCGTCACGGGCCCCAGTATCGCGGTCGACGACGACCGGCCCCGTCCGGCGGGACCTTCGGCGCGGCCCGGGGCGAGGGCGCCCGCCTACCGTGGAGGTGCGGTCGGGATCACGGGTCGCCGCGGGTGCACCGAGGACCGGTCCGGACCGGCCGCCGCGCACCGACCGGTGCGCGCGGCACGACGGACGAGGTGAGCACGATGAAGGCGGCGCGGTACCACGGCAAGGAAGACCTCCGGATCGAGGACGTCCCGGAGCCCGAGACCCGGCCGGGGACCGTGAAGATCCGGCCCGCGTGGACGGGGATCTGCGGCTCGGACCTGCACCTCTACCTCGAGGGCCCGTTCCCGCCGGCGCCGTCGGAGACGCAGCCGCACCCCCTGTCGGGCGAGACGCTGCCCGTCGTGTTCGGGCACGAGTTCTCCGGCGTGGTCGAGGAGCTCGGCGAGGGCGTCGAGGGCCTCGCGGTCGGGGACGCGGTCGTCGTCGAGCCGTTCATGGTGTGCGGCGAGTGCCCGCCGTGCCGCGACGGCCTCTACAACGCGTGCGTGAAGATGGGCTTCATCGGCATCTCAGGCCGCGGCGGCGGGCTGGCGGAGCACGTCGTCGTCGAGCGGCGGTGGGTGCACCCGGTGGGCGACGTCCCGCTGGACCAGGCGGCGCTCATCGAGCCGCTGGCCGTCGCGTACCACGGCGTCCGCCTCTCGGGGGCGCAGGCGGGCGACACGGTCCTCGTCGGCGGCGCGGGACCGATCGGCCTGCTCACGTGCGCCGTGCTCCACGCGATCGGGGCGCGCGCGATCGTCACGGAGGTGAGCGGGGCGCGCAAGGCCAAGGCGCTCGAGACCGGGGTGGCCGACGACGTCCTCGACCCGCGCGAGGTCGACGTCGCCGCCCGCGTCCTCGAGCTCACGGACGGCCGCGGCGCGGACGTCGCGATCGAGTGCTCGGGCGCGCAGCCCGTGCTCGACACGCTGACCCACGCGCTCAAGGCGGGCGGCACGCTCCAGATCGTGGCGCTGTTCTCCGAGCCGCCGACGCTCGACGTCATGACGGTCCTGCTCCGCGAGCTGACCATCAAGGGCGCGATCGGGTACGCGGACGACCACCCGGCCGTGATCCGGCTCGTCCAGGAGGGCAAGGTGGACCTCGCCCCGTTCGTGACGAGCCGCATCGCCGTCGAGGACGTCGTGGAGAAGGGGTACCGAGAGCTCATCGACCACAAGGACGACCACGTGAAGATCGTCGTGTCGGTGTGAGACGGCGGCCCGCGGCCCCCACCGTCCCCGGGGGCCGCGGGCCGCGCTGCTCGACCTGCGGCGCGCGACGGGGCGTGCCACGGTGGAGGCTCACCGCAGCACCCGGCCCCGGGAGGCCCGCATGGACGTCCTCGCCGCCCACGGCGACGCGATCGGCGCGTTCGACGCGCTCGTGCGCCCGCTGCGCGACGACCGGTGGCCGCTCCCCACGCCCGACGCGGACTGGACCGTGCGCGACCTCGTCAACCACGTCACGGCCGAGCAGCTGTGGGCCCCCGAGCTCCTCGCGGGCCGCTGGATCGAGGACGTCGGCGGCGTCTTCGACGGCGACGTGCTCGGCGACGACCCCGTCGACCGCTGGGTCGACGCGTCCGTCCAGGCGCGCGAGGCGTTCCTCGCGCCGGACGCCCTCGACCGTCGCGTGCACCTCTCGTACGGCGACGAGTCGGGCGCGGAGTACTGCGCGCAGATGACCTTCGACCTCGTGGTGCACGCGTGGGACCTCGCCCGGGCGACAGGCGGGGACGAGGAGATCGACCCGGCGCTCGTCGCGTGGGCGCTCCGCTACGCCGAGGCGCGCTCGACGTTCCTCGAGCCCGGCCCGCTCTTCCGCGGCCCCCTCGACGTCGACGACGGCGCCGACGACCTCACGCGTCTCCTCGCGCTCACCGGCCGCGCGCGCTGACCACCACCCCGCGCGAGACTGGCACCATGCCGCTCGACCGCACCGCACCCGGGACGCCCGCGGAGCCGTCCGACCCACCGCGCCGCCCCCGTCTCCTCGAACCGGCCGCCGACCGCGCGGGCCGGCCCCTCGTCGTCGGGCACCGGGGCAGCTCGTCCGTCGCGCCGCAGAACACGCTCGCGGCGTTCGAGGCGGCGTGGCGCGCGGGCGCGGACGCGATCGAGCTCGACGTGCACCTCACCGCCGACCGGCACGTCGTGGTGCTGCACGACGAGGTCGTGGACGAGACCACGGACGGTACCGGCCGCGTGGACGCGCTGACGCTGGCGCAGGTCCGGGCGCTGGACGCCGGGTCGTCGTTCGCGCGGGCGTTCGCGGGCCAGCGCGTCCCGACGTTCGAGGAGGCGGCGCAGTTCGTCGCCGAGCGGCCCGGGCTCGAGCTGCTCGTCGAGCTCAAGGGCGTGTGGACGCTCGACGACGCGGCGCTCGTGACGGGAGTCGTGGACGCCACCGGGATCGGGGACCGCGTGGCCGTCCAGTCGTTCTGGCCGCCCACGGTCGCCGCGCTGCACGACGTCGCCCCGCACCTCGACCGTGCCCTGCTCCTCGCGCTGCACCCGGACAGCCTCGACGAGCTGGTCGCGGTGTGCGCGGACCTGGAGGTCGTGGCGTGCAACCCGGAGGTCGCGCTGCTCGCGCACGAGCCGGGCCTCGTGAGGACGCTGCGCGACGCGGGCCTGCGCGTGCACGTGTGGACCGCGGACACGCCGGACGAGTGGGACGACCTCCTGGTCCAGGGCGTCGACGGCATCATGACCGACCGACCCGACCGCCTCGTCGGCTGGCTCGACGCGCGGCTCGGCCCCGGCGGGCGCGCGGGCGCCCGAGAGGTGGACCTCGCCGCGTCGCCCTAGCCTCGACGGATGAGCGCGACGACCCCGCCGACGCCCCCGGGCGCGCACCCGCCCGGCACCGCGACGAGCCCTGCCGCGTCCGGCGGCGCGCCCCGCTCGCCCGCGGTGTGCGTGCTCGCCCTGACGCCCCTGCTCGCGATCGAGATCGAGCCCGCCGGGCCGACCGAGACGTCGCCCGAGGTGCACGTCCACCCGGGCGGACAGGGTCTGTGGCTCGCCCGCATGGCCTACTCGCTCGGGGCGCACGTCGTGGTCTGCGGGCCGTTCGGCGGCGAGACGGGCAGCGTCGCGGCGCACCTCGCCCGCACCGAGAACCTCGAGCTGCGCACCGTCGGCACCGGCGGCAACGGGGCGTTCGTCCACGACCGGCGCAGCGGCCAGCGCACCGAGCTCGTGACGATGGACCCCTACCCCCTGAACCGGCACGAGGTCGACGACCTCTACAGCACCGTCCTGGTCAGCGCGCTCGACGCGGCCGTCACGATCCTCACCGGCTCGGAGACGGGCGTCGGGGTCCCGGCGTCGTTCTTCCGCCGCCTCGCCCACGACCTGCACGCCTCGGACCGTCAGGTCGTCGCGGACCTCTCCGCCGACCAGGCACGGGCCGTGGCCGACGCGCCGGGGGTCGTGCTGAAGATGAGCCACGAGGAGCTCGTCGAGGGCGGCTTCAGCGACGACGAGTCCGAGGAGTCGCTCCTGCGGTCCGCGCGCGCCATGGTCGACGCCGGCCCGCGCGCGCTCGTCGTGTCCCGGGCGCACGACCCGTCGCTGCTCGTCACGCGCGAGCACACGTACCGGGTCACGACGCCCCGCGTCACGACCGTCGACCACCGGGGCGCGGGCGACTCGATGACGGCGGGGATCGCCGTCGGGCTGGGGCGCGGGCTCGGCCTGCCCGACGCCGTGCGTCTCGGCGCCGCGGCCGGGGCGCTCAACGTGACGCGGCGCGGCCTCGGGACGGGCCGCCGCGACCAGATCGAGCGCTTCGCGCGCAGCGTCACGGTCGAGGACGTGACCTGACGCCACCTCGCGGAGCGTGACCCCGCAGCAGAATCCGGACCCGACCCCCAGGAGGACCTCGTGCGCGCACTCGTGACCAACGACGACGGGATCGACTCCCCCGGCCTGGCGGTGCTCGCCGGGGCGGCGCTCGACGCCGGGTACGAGGTCGTCGTCGCGGCGCCCGCCCGGGAGTCGTCGGGCGCGAGCGCCGCGCTGCTGGGCGCCGAGCGCGACGGCCGGCTCGCCGTCGAGCCACGACGGGCGCCCGGCCTGCCCGACGGCGTCACCTCCTACGCCGTGCGCGCCGCGCCCGCGCTCATCGCGTTCGTCGCCGCCTACGGCGGGTTCGGCCCGCGGCCCGACCTCGTGCTCTCGGGCGCCAACAAGGGCGCGAACACCGGCAACGCGATCCTGCACTCCGGCACCGTCGGCGCGGCCCTGTCCGCGATGACGCACGGCATCCGCTCGCTCGCCGTGTCCGTCGACGCCGCCGAGCCCCGCCACTGGGACACCGCGCGGCTCGTCACGGACCACGTGCTCGCGTGGATGGACGACGCGCCCGCCGGGGTCCCGCTCGACCGCCGCACGCTCAACGTCAACGTGCCCGACGTCGCCCCCGACCGCCTGCGCGGGCTGCGGCAGGCGCCCCTCGCGTCGTTCGGCCTCGTCCAGGCGAACATCCACGAGGACGGCGACCGGCACCTCGTGCTCCAGTACTCGGGCACCGAGCGGCACACCGAGCCCGACTCCGACACGGGCCTGCTGACGCGCGGCTGGGCGACCGCGACGCTCCTCGTCGCCCCCTACGCAGACACGAGCCTGGAGATCCCGCCCCTCCCCTGAAGAGCCCCGCCGCCGAGCACGGGATCCGCGACCGCGTCGCGGCGAATCCGGTCGTCAACCCCGTGCTCGACCGTCGCCGGTCCCGTGGTCGGGGGTCTCGTCGTCCAGCACCGTCTCGTGCTCGGCCGTGCGCTCGCGCTCCTCGATGACGTCCTGGCCGGGACCCGCGAACGCCCGCGAGCGCTCCTCGCCCTCGGGCGTCCCGCTGAAGAAGGCGGACTCCGCGGCCTCGGGCAGGTCGTCGTCGTGCCCGACGGCGGGCAGCGGCCGGGTGCTGCCCGGCGCCTCGGCGTCGTCGACGCTCCCGTCCGTCGCCCGCGCTCCGGCGTGGCCGGGACGACCCGCGCCGTCCTCGGGGCCCGGCACGACCCCGACGAGCCGCGTCGGGTCCTCGCTCGGCGCGGCGCCCGCGCCCCGGCCCGCGCGCCGGATCGTGCCGAGCACGACGGGCGCGTCGGCACGGCGCGCACCCCGCTCGGCGGGGAGCCGGGGCGGGCGCGCCGGGGCGACGGGACCGTCGTCGTCCGCGGCGTCGCGACCGGGGCCGCCGGGCGCGTCCGGACCCGCGGCGCCGAGCCCGTCGCGCTCGTCCGGTCCGTCGAGGTCCAGGGCGTCCACCGCGCGCTCGAGCCGGGTGCGCGGCAGGCCCTGGGGCGCGGCGCGCTGCAACCAGTCGACGAGCCCCTCGCGCACGAAGCACCGCAGGTCGAACAGCGTCGGGGCGTCGTGCGCGCTGACGAGCGCGCGCACGCGCACGAGGCCCCCGACGGCGTCGGTCACCTGGAGGATGCCGACGCGCTCGTCCCACAGGTCCGTGAGCCCGAGCAGCCGCCGCAGCTCGGCGCGCATCGGGCCGACCGGCACCTCGAAGTCGAGGTCGAGCTCGACCGTGCCCAGCAGGTCGGCCGCACGCCGGGTCCAGTTCTGGAACGGCGTCGTCGTGAAGTAGGTCGACGGCATGATGAGCCGGCGGTCGTCCCACAGGTGCACGACGACGTACGTCATCGTGATCTCCTCGATGCGGCCCCACTCGCCCTCCAGCACCACGACGTCGTCGACGCGGATCGCGTCGGTGAACGCGATCTGCATGCCGGCGAAGACGTTGGCGAGCGAGGTCTGCGCCGCGAGCCCCGCGACGATGGAGATGAGCCCGGCCGACGCGAGCAGGCTCGCCCCCGCCGCCCGCGCGGCCGGGAACGTCAGCAGGATGCCCGCGACCGCGCAGACGACGATCACCGCGACGGTGAGCCGCCGCAGCACGGTGATCTGCGTCCGCACGCGGCGCGCGTGCCGGTTGTCGGCCGTGTCCATGCGGTAGCGCTGGAGCGCGGAGTCCTCGAGCACGAACGCGATCGCGCCCACCCACCACGCCCCCACCACGATGAGCGCGATGAGCAGCAGGTGCTCGACGGCGGGCCGCCACGGCGTCCCGGCGTCGGTGGTGACGCGCACGGCGATCCAGACGGCGACGACGGTGAGGACCGCGCGGTCCGGCCGCCGGAGCCGTCGCGACAGGTCCCGGGCCAGCTCGCTGCGCCGCCCGGCCCTCCGTACGACGGCCGAGATCACCGTCCCCAGCACGAAGGCCAGGACCACGCCCGCCGCGACCGCCCCGAGGGTGACGAGGACGTCGGTCGTGTTCTCGAGCTCGGTGTCCATCCCCCCAGGCTAGGCAGGGTGCGAGACCGTCACCTCCGGGCCGCGCGGCGGGCGCGGGGCACCCGGGACCGCGGGGGGCGGGCGAGCCACGGGGCGAGCAGCCGCGTGACGCGCGGCAGCACGAGGTAGGTCATGACGGGCGTGAGGACGAGCGTCGTGGCGAGCACGCGCGGGACGACCGGAACCTCGTCCCACGCCGGGACCAGGCTCCCGACGAGCACGGTGAACGCGAGGTTCACGGGGAAGAACCCGAGCCAGATGCTCACGGACTGCTTCCAGCGGGGCGGCGCCGCGGCGCCCGCCGCGCTCGACGACGCGCTCGACGGCGCGGGAGACGTCGGGGTGTCGAACCAACCCTCGATGCCCGTGCGGCGCTCGACCCGCGTCTCCTCGACGAGGTCCCGGCCCTGCGCGAGCCACCCCACCCGGTCCGACGACGTCTCCCACGCGTCGAGCGTCGCGGCGTCCGCGAACCGGTAGAGCATGTGCCAGTCGTGCGACCCGGCGGACGCGCGCACCCAGCCGGAGCCGAGGAAGCCCGGGTAGCGGTTGGCGAGGTTGACCCCGTCCTGCACCCAGCGCGTGACGGCGGGGACGTTCTCGGGCCGGACGCGGCGCTCGATCGCGACGGTCACGGGACCGGCGCCGGTGACAGGCATCCCGGAGCGGGGTCGGGTGGGCGGGCTCGGGGGCAGGGCAGGGGCGGGGTCGCCGCCGGTCCGCCGCGCGTCCCCGGGGACGTCGTGGGTCATGGGACGAGTCAACGGCGCGGGTGTTTCCGGGTCGTGAACGCGCGCGGGCGCGGGACGGATCGTCCCGCAGGTCGGGACGCGGGCCGACGCGCGCGTCGTCCGGGCCGGGCCTACCGTGGCAGGCATGATCTCGTGGGAGCTCGCGCTCGCCCTGCGCGACGCGGGCGTGCGGTGGTCCCCCTCCTCGGGCGACCGCTTCCGCCTCCTCACCACCGGCGCCGACGGCGACGTCTTCACCGTGAGCGACATGACCATCGAGCCGCACGAGTTCGACACGGGCGTCGTGCTCGGCTTCAACGGCACGACGGAGTGGGCGCTCGACTCCGTCGCGCTCGAGGACGCGCTGTGGCACCCGCTGGAGGGTCAGCTCCGCGAGCTGCTCGGCGGCACGTTCCGCGCGCTCGAACGGACCGCCGACGGGTACGTCGTGCGCACCGAGGTCCTCGGCGAGGCGGCCGAGCACCGCGCCGCCGACGCGGCCGACGCCTACGCGGACGCCCTGCTCGCGCTCGTCGCCGTGAGCACGGAGGACCCGCCCTGACCCGCCGCCGGCACGCGACCTGGCTCGACGACGTCCGGCGCGCCCCGGCCGTCGTGCGCCGGGTCCTGCGCGCGCTGGGCGACGAGCCGCCCCTCGCCGTCGAGACCGAGCCGCCCGAGGTCTCGCCCGACCTCGTTCCCCTCCTGCGCGAGCTCGGGACGGCGCTGCTCGACTCCGGCCGCTCGGTCACCGACGTCGAGGACGACCTCGAGGCGGTCGCCCGGCGCTCGGGCGCCTCGACCGTCGGCACCCTCGTCCTGCCCACGGGCGTCTTCGTCCGGGTGAGCACCGCGAGCGGCGCGGTCGCGGACTTCTCGGCCGCCGAGGCGAGCGGCCTCAACCTCGACCAGATCGGGGCGCTCATGACGCTCGTGCGCCGCCTGCGCACGTCGGACGTCCCCCTCGCCGACGCACGGGCGCAGCTGCGCGCGATCGTCGCGCGCCCGCCCCGGTTCGGGCCCGCGCTCACGGTCGTCGGGCACGGCCTGCTCACCGTCGGGTTCGGGCTCGTGCTCAACCCGACGGGCCCGCTCCTGCCCGTCTACCTCGCCCTCGGCCTGCTCGTCGGGGCGCTGCGCTGGCTCGGGACGCGCTGGCCGACGCTCGCCACCGCCCTGCCCGTCGTCGCGGCGTTCGTCGTCACGCTCCTCGCCGTGGACGTGGTGCACCCGCGACTGGGCGACGACCCGCTGAGCGTGCTCGTCCCGCCGCTCGTGTCGTTCCTGCCCGGGTCGGTGCTCACCGTCGCGGCGATCGAGCTGACGAGCAACCAGATCGTCGCGGGGGCGAGCCGGCTCGTCTACGGGGTCGCGCAGCTCCTGCTCCTCGTGTTCGGCGTCGTCGCCGGGGCCGCCGTCGGGGGGCCGCTCGTCGCGGCGCCGCAGGGCGAGCACCTCGGGTGGTGGGCGCCGTGGGTGGGGATCCTCGCCGTCGGGCTGGGGCAGATGCTCTTCGCGTCGTCCCCCCGCGGGTCGCTCCCCTGGGTGCTGCTCGTGCTGCTCGGCGCCTACGCGGCCCAGCTCCTGGGGTCGCTCGCCGCGGCGCCCCTCGCCGGGTTCTTCGGGGCGCTCGTCATCGCCCCGCTCGCCGCGCTCGTCGAGCGCTCGCGCCACGGGCCGCCCGCGGCGGTCACGACGCTGCCCGCGTTCTGGCTCCTCGTCCCCGGTGCGCTGAGCCTCCTGGGCCTCTCGGACCTCGTGAACGGCGGCCCCGAGGCCGCGCAGGAGATCGCGAACGCGGTCGTCGCCGTGTTCGGGATCGCGCTCGGGACGCTCGTCGGATCGGCCGTCACGCGCGATGCAGGACGCGTGACACGTACCCTCTTCACGTCCTGAGCACACGGTCCCCACGCCATTCGCGGGGGTTCCCCTCGTGAGCCCACCTCTCTGGACGTCCGTCTAGTTGAAGATGGAACAGCCGACAGGCCTCCGCGGTCCGCCCCGAGACCGTGCCTGTCGGCGTCGTGGTGAGAGGGCGCGCTCGCGTCCCGCCCGACCGCACGCCGTCGTGGTCACCCCGCGCTCCCCTGCGCAGGTGCCCAGGGACCGGAGCGCGCCGCGCTCGACCGTCCGCGACCACGACCCGATGATCGGATCGTCCGCTTGACCACTGCACAGCACCTCACGTCCACCCCGACCGGCACCACCGGCGCGTACCCCGCCGTCCGCGGCGAGGCGCGCTAGATGGGCCGCCACACCGCGCGCCGGGCCTCGTTCCCCGCCGCACTCGTCTCCGCCGCCCGCCGTGGCACGCACGGGACCGGCGCCGCCGCGCCCCGGCGTCGCCGCACCCTCGGGACCGGCGCCGCCGTCGCGGCCGTCGCGCTCACCGCGAGCACCGCCGCGGCGGCCTTCGCCAACGGGTCGGCCCCGTCCGCCACGACGGACGCGACCGGCGCGACCCCGGGCGACGCCCCGACGTCCGGCACCGCCGTCGCCCCCGCTGCCCCTCGGCGCGCCCGCCGACCTCGCGACCGCCGACCCGGCGACCGTGGAGGCGGCGAGCGACGTGCTCGTCCGGGCCCAGTTCCTCACCGGCGAGGGCGCCGCGTCGCTCACGCCCGAGCAGGTGGCCCAGATCGAGGACGCGCGCACGCGCCTCAGCGAGGCCGTGG
>QAPD01000053.1 GCA_003052455.1 Sphaerisporangium cinnabarinum
GTGGGGGCGGCGCGGGGGGATCGGGGGGGTGGGCGGCGGTGCGGGGCCGCGCGGTGGGGGGGCGCTCGCGCGGCGCGTCCCCGCCGGCCGGGCGCGCGTCGACGGGGGGGGGCGGCTCAAGGAGGTGGTCGCGGACGGGGCCCAGGGCGCCGGGGTGCCGAAGGGCGACCTGTACGCCGCGGCGCTGGACGCGGGCCGCGGGTGGGCGCGGGCCGGGCGCCCCGCGGGGTGGCCCGGCCCGCGCCCGCGGTGCTCAGCGCCCGACGGCGTCGCTCGCCACGAGCGCGACGCCCGCCGCGGCGAGCTCCTCGCGCGCGGCGGCACCGAGCTCGGGCGTGACCGGCACGGTGAGGTCGGTGAGGACCCGCGTCGCGAGGCCGAGCGCGTGCGCGTCGAGCGCGGTCGCCCGCACGCAGTGGGACTCGGCGATGCCGACGACGTCGACCGCCTCGATCCCGGCGTCGCGCAGCAGGTCCGCGAGCGGGCGGCCCGCCACGTCGACGCCCTCGAAGCCCGAGTAGGCGGCCTGGTACTCGCCCTTCTTCACCCCGGCGTCGGGCGCCAGGTCGGCGAGGGCCGGGTGCAGCTCGGCGTTCGGGGTGCCCGCGATCCCGTGCGGCGGCCAGGTGTCGACGAAGTCCGGGTCCGGGCTCCAGTGCTGGCCCGGGTCGACGTGCCAGTCCTGGGTGGTCACGACGAGGTCGTACGCGTCGCGGTGGTCGCGCGCGTGCTCGGCGATGCGCTCGGCGACGGCGTTCCCGCCCTCGACGCCCAGCTCGCCGCCCTCGCAGAACGTGGGCTGGACGTCGACGACGATCAGCGCGCGGCGCGGCGCGGGGGTGCTCTCGGTCATGCGCCCACTCTGCCACCCCCGGCGGGCACCGGGGGAGCGCGGGTGCGAGAGTGGGGCCAGCCGTGATCCGACCGGGAGGCAGCCCATGACCGAGGACCAGACACCGCCCACGACCCCCTCCGGCGCGGACGCCGGACGACCCATCGGGTACTGGCTCAAGCTCGTGGACCGGCTCATCGACGAGAACCTCGACGGCGTGTTCCAGCACTCGGGCCTCACGCGCCGGCACTGGCAGGTGCTCAACACCATCCGCGACGGCGTGAGCGAGGAGACGAGCGTCGACGGCGTGCTGTCGCCCTTCACGGGCGCCGTGGCGGGGGCGGGCGGCGCGAGCGCGGTGACGGCCGAGATCGACGACCTCGTGCGCCGCGGCTGGGTCGCGCGCGGCGACCAGGGGCTGTCCGTGACGGTCGCGGGCAACCACGCGTACCACGACCTGCTCGACGCGGTGTCGGTCGCGCGCGAGCGCGTCGCGCAGGGCGTGAGCCGCGAGGAGTACGCGCGGACGGTCGCGACGCTCGAGCGCATGGCGCGCAACCTCGGCTGGTCGGGCTGACCCGCGGCCGGTGAGCCGGTCGCGAGACGCGGTGTCACGCCGTCGGGCGGCAGGCGTACCCTGCGAGACCCGCGACCCGTGCGCACCCCCGCGCCCGGGAGCGCCGCACAGAGCTGGAGCACTGCGATGGAGTTCCGCCGGATCCCCGGTCTGCCGCCCTACGTCTTCACGATCATCGACGGGCTCAAGATCGAGGCACGCCGAGCGGGGCGCGACGTCGTGGACCTCGGCTTCGGCAACCCGGACCTGCCGAGCCCGCAGGTCGCGGTCGACAAGCTTGCCGAGGCCGCGCAGAACTCGCGCAACCACCGCTACTCCGCGTCGCGCGGCATCCCGAAGCTCCGCGAGGCCGTCGCCGGGCTGTACCAGCGCCGGTTCGGCGTGAGCCTCGACCCGGACACGGAGATCATCTCGACCATCGGCGCCAAGGAGGGCTTCAGCCACCTCATGTGGGTGCTGCTGCAGCCGGGCGACGTCGCGCTCGTCCCCACCCCGAGCTACCCGATCCACATCTGGGGGCCCTACTTCGCGGGCGCCGACGCGCGCCAGGTCCCCATCGGCGACGGGACCGACGCCGCGGGGTACATCGACCGCATCATCGAGGCGTGGGAGCTGGGCTGGCCCAAGCCGCGCGTCGTCGTGCTGTCGTTCCCGCACAACCCGACGACGACCGTCGCGACGAAGGCGGACCTCCAGCGCCTCGTCGACTGGGCGCGGGACAAGGACGTCGTGCTCGTGCACGACCTCGCGTACGCCGACATGACGTTCGACGGGTTCGAGCCGCCGTCGATCATGGAGTGCGAGGGCGCGCGCGAGGTCGCGGTCGAGCTGTACTCGATGACGAAGTCGTTCTCGATGGCGGGCTGGCGCGTCGCGTTCCTCGTGGGGCGCCGCGACGTCGTCGGGGCGCTCGCGAAGCTCAAGAGCTACCTCGACTACGGCACGTTCCAGCCGATCCAGATCGCCGCGACCGTGACGCTCAACGAGGCGACGGAGTTCCCCCGGGAGATCTCGTCCGTCTACGAGTCTCGTCGCGACGCCCTGTACGACGGCCTGCAGCGCATCGGCTGGGACATCCACAAGCCCGGCGGCACGATGTTCGCGTGGGCCCGCATCCCCGAGCCGTACCGCGACATGGGCTCGATCGAGTTCGCGACGCACCTCGTCGAGGAGTGCGACGTCGCGGTGTCCCCGGGCGTCGGGTTCGGCCCCGGCGGCGACGAGTTCGTGCGGTTCGCGCTCATCGAGAACGAGCACCGCATCGGTCAGGCCGTCCGGGGCCTGCGCCGCGGGCTCACGCGACTGGGCTAGGGACCGTCCCCGTCCACACGTCGTCGCCGCGCAGCACGGCGTCGGCGCCGCCGTCGTCGTAGATCGTCTGCCCGGTGACGTGCGTGTTCGCGACGTCGGTCAGCCACAGCAGGAGCGACGCGACCGACTCGGGCGACTGGTGCCCGTTGAGGGGCATCGGCACCGCGGCGTCGACCATGGCGACCGACTCCGGGGTCGACAGGAGCTGGGCCGTCATGGGCGTGAGCACGGTCCCGGGCGCGACGGCGTTGAGCGGGACGCCCCGCCCGGCCCACGCGGGCGTCACGCACTCGCGCCGCACCCAGCGCGACAGCGCGCGCTTGGACGACGGGTAGGCGAGGTACCCGACCTGCGGGCCCTGCTCGGCGAGCGTGCCCGCGACGCGCAGGGCCTCGTCCTCGTCGTCCGCGAGGCACGCGTCCACGATCGCCTCGGACACGGGCTGGAGCGTCGCCATCGACGACACGACGGCGACGCGCGGCGCCTGCGAGCGCTCGAGCGCGGGCAGGAGGCCCGTGAGGAACCGGGTGACGCCGAAGAAGTTCACCGCGACCGTCGTCGGCACGGGCGCCGAGATCCCGGCGCACGCGACGACGGCGTCGACCGTGCCGTCCGTCGCGGCGAGCACCTCGTCGACGGCGCGCCCGCGACCCTCGTCGGTGCTGAGGTCCGCCTGGACCTCGGCGTCGCGCAGGTCCACGCCGACGACCCGGTCGCCCCGCTCGCGCAGCAGCCCGGCCACGCAGGCTCCTACGCCCGATGCCGATCCCGTCACCACGTACGTCCGCGACATGTGCACACGCCTCCTCGCCCACGTCCCCGGATCTCGGGGACACCTCCAGCATGCCTGGTCGTGCGGCCCCCGACGGCCGCCGAAGGACCGGCGGCGCGGGCCGAAGGTCCGTCGCCCCGCCCGTCGTCACCCGGCACGACCCGCCGCTGCGGGTGACGATGGGCGGGTGCGACGCCACCACGGGACCCGGGCCTCAGGTCGAGGGCCCGCCGTGCCCGCGCGGACCGGAGTGCCCGCGCTCGCCGTCGGGCTCGCCGTCGTGCTCGGCGCGGGCGCGTGCTCGGACGGGGCGCCGGACGACGCGCCCGCCCCCGCGCCGTCGGCCACGACCGCCACGTCCCCGCCCGCCGACCCTGTCGCGCCCGACGCGTCCGCCCCGTCGCCGGAGGCCGCCTCCGACGGCCTGGTCGTGGTGCCCGAGGTGCGCGTCGACGTGGCCGACGTCGCGACCGGGCTCCCCGCGCCGTGGGGGCTCGCGGCGCTCGCGGACGGCACGCTGCTCGTCTCGCTGCGCGACGAGCGCCGGCTGGTCGTCGTCGACCCGGCGACGGGCGCCGTCGAACCGGTGACCGGCCCGGGAGCGGACGACCTGCGCGACGGCACGGTCGCGCGCGGCGAGTCGGGGCTCCTCGGCGTCGCGGTGGGCCCGGCGGGCGGGGCCGCGGCGGGGGAGGTGTTCGCGTACCGGACCGCGCCGGACGGCAACGAGGTGCTGCGCGGGACGCTCGCGGGACGTGAGCTCTTCGCCCTGACCACGGTCGTCGAGGGCGTGCCCGCGGCGTCCACGCACGACGGCGGACGGCTCGCGTTCGGTCCCGACGGCCACCTCTACGTCACGACGGGGGACGCGCAGCAGCGCGGCGCGGCGCAGGACCCGGGCGCGCTCGCGGGCAAGATCCTGCGCGTCACGGTGGACGGCGACCCCGCGCCCGGCAACCCGGACCCGGCCTCGCCGGTGTGGAGCCTCGGGCACCGCAACGTCCAGGGGATCGCGTGGGACGCGACGGGCCGGATGCTCGCGTCCGAGTTCGGCCAGGACACGTTCGACGAGCTCAACGTCGTCGTGCCCGGCGGGAACTACGGCTGGCCCGACGTCGAGGGCACGGGCGGGGCGGCGGCCGGGTTCGTCGACCCGGTGGTGACGTGGCCGACGTCGGACGCCTCGCCGAGCGGGCTCGCCGTGACCCGCGAGGGCGCGTACCTCGCCGGGCTGCGCGGGGAGCGCCTGTGGCGCGTGCCGTTCACGTCGCCCGACGGCGGCAGCGACGCCGCCGCGTTCGGCGCGCCGCAGGCGGTGCTCACGGACCGCGGCCGGCTGCGCGCGGTCCTCGTGGACCCGGCGACGCCGCCCGGTGCCGACGGGAGCGCGGTGCTCTACGTGCTGACGGGCAGCACGGACGGTCGGGGCGACCCGCGCGACGGAGACGACCGGCTCCTGCGCGTCACGGTGACGCCGACGGGGTGAACATGAACACCGGGACCGCCCGGGGCTTGGCCGCGAGATCGGCGCGGGCGTCGGAGACCGACCCGCCGAGGGCCGATCGGGAGACCCCCGGGCCGATGTCGGGGACGCGTGCGGTGACCAGGCGGTTTGGTGTGCGATAACGAATCGGTTACGGTCGAGTGTCTCGCGTAGCCGCTCACCGGGGACAGGTGTAATGGCCGGCCGTGGGACGCGGCCTCTCTCGGGCGCCCAGGGCGCCGAGGGCCGCAGGACGCCGGATCGGCCGGTCGAGCCGGGTGCGCCCGCCACGCTGCGGAGCACCCCGGAGGCGCGTGCGCGCCGTCGACCCCCGTGCCCGGGAGCCCCCGACGACTTGGACCACTGTGCACAACCCCTTCCGTTCCCGCGCGCCCGAGACGGCCGACGTCACGGCGCACACCCCCGAGACCACCCCTGAGGCGGTGCCGACCGCCGAGAGCCCCGAGAACCCCACCCGTCGGTCCGCCCGCGCGGCCCGGTCCCTCCGGTCGACGCGTCGGCGGCGCTGGTCGATCGTGACGGCGGCCACCGCCGTCGCGCTCGTCGGCTCCGGCGCCGTCGCCTACGGCGAGGCCAGCAAGACCGTGACGATCGACGTCGACGGCGAGACGACCACCGTCAGCACGCTCGCCGGCTCCGTCGGCGGCGCGCTCGACGCCGCCGGCGTCGAGGTCGGCGCGCGCGACCAGGTCGCGCCCGATCCCGGCTCCGCGCTCAGCGACGGCGACGACGTCGTGGTGCGCCTCGGCAAGAAGGTCACCGTCCAGACCGACGGCGCGCAGTCCGACGTCTGGCTCACCGCGCTCGACGCCGACGAGGCGCTCGACACCCTCGCGGAGCGCGGCGGCGACGTCCGCCTCGTCGCGTCGCGGTCCGGCGAGCGCGCGTCGCTCGACCTGCGCCTCGACACCGACGGGCCGGTGAACGTGGTCGCCGACGGGCAGACAAAGGTCGCGCCCGACGGCAGCATCGGCATCCCCGCGATCCTCGACCAGCAGGGCATCGAGCTCGGCGAGCTGGACCGCGTGAGCGTCCAGCGCGTCGAGGCGCCCGAGCCGGGCGCACCGGCGGTGTCGCTCGTCGTGCAGCGCGTCGTCGTCGAGCAGCAGCAGGCCGCGACCCCCGTGCCGCACGGGACCGTGCAGCAGCCCGACGACGCCAGGTACACCGACGAGTCGGCCGTCACCCAGGCGGGTGCCGACGGCGTCACCACGACGACGTTCCAGGTCACCCTCGTGGACGGCGTCGAGGAGTCGCGCGAGCAGCTCTCGCAGGAGGTGACGACCGCTCCCGTGGACGAGGTCGTCGCGACCGGCACGAAGGAGCGGCCGAAGGACCCGCGCTCCATCGGGCAGGCCATGGCCGCCGAGCGCGGCTGGACCGGCTCGCAGTGGACGTGCCTCGAGAACCTGTGGACCAAGGAGTCCAACTGGAACCCGACGGCGGACAACCCGACGTCGAGCGCCTACGGCATCCCGCAGTCGCTGCCCGGCTCGAAGATGGCGAGCAAGGGCGCCGACTGGGCGACCAACCCCGCGACCCAGATCGCCTGGGGCCTCGACTACATCGCCGGCTCCTACGGCTCGCCGTGCGGCGCGTGGTCGCACTCGCAGGCCGTCAACTGGTACTGAGCACGAGCGCGCTCCCGCCGAGCACGGGGTTGCCGACCTTCCCAGGCTGAGGAAGGTCGACGACCCCGTGCTCGGCGTCGCTCGTTCTCCGGGGGGCGGACGCCGCCGCAGAGCGCGGCGCGGCCCGACTAGGATCGGGCACCATGACCCACATCCTCTCGGCCGTGGCGTGGCCGTATGCCAACGGGCCGCGCCACATCGGCCACGTCGCAGGTTTCGGTGTCCCGTCGGACGTCTTCAGCCGGCACATGCGGATGGCGGGTCACGACGTCCTCATGGTCTCGGGCACCGACGAGCACGGCACGCCGATCCTCGTCCAGGCCGACAAGGAGGGCGTGACCCCGCAGGAGCTCGCGGACCGGTACAACCGGGTCATCGTCGAGGACCTGCACCAGCTCGGCCTGTCGTACGACCTGTTCACGCGGACCACGACGCGCAACCACTACGCCGTCGTGCAGGAGATGTTCCGCACGGTGCACAAGAACGGGTACATGGTCGAGCAGACGACCATGGGCGCGATCTCGCCGTCGACGGGCCGCACGCTGCCCGACCGCTACATCGAGGGCACGTGCCCCATCTGCGGCTACGACGGCGCGCGCGGCGACCAGTGCGACAACTGCGGCAACCAGCTCGACGCGATCGACCTCATTAACCCGCACAGCCGCATCAACGGCGAGACGCCGAAGTTCGTCGAGTCGAACCACTTCTTCCTCGACCTGCCCGCGTTCGTCGACGCGCTGGGGGACTGGCTGCGCACGCGCACCGCGTGGCGCCCGAACGTCCTGAAGTTCTCGCTCAACCTGCTCGACGACGTGCGCCCGCGCGCCATGACGCGCGACATCGACTGGGGCATCCCGGTCCCGCTCCCCGGGTGGGAGGAGAACTCGAGCAAGCGCCTGTACGTGTGGTTCGACGCGGTGATCGGGTACCTCTCGGCCTCGATCGAGTGGGCGCGGCGCAGCGGCGACCCGGACGCGTGGCGCGCGTTCTGGAACGACCCGGAGGCGCGGTCGTACTACTTCATGGGCAAGGACAACATCACGTTCCACTCCCAGATCTGGCCAGCCGAGCTGCTCGGCTACGACGGCCGGGGGAGCAAGGGCGGCGTCCCGGGCCCGTACGGGAACCTCCAGCTCCCGACCGAGGTCGTGTCGAGCGAGTTCCTCAACGTCGAGGGCCAGAAGTTCTCGTCGTCGCGCGGCGTCGTCATCTACGTGCGCGACATGCTGGCCCGCTACCAGCCGGACGCGTTCCGGTACTACGTGGCGTCGGCCGGGCCGGAGACGCAGGACGTCGACTTCACGTGGGCGGACTTCCAGCGCCGCACGAACGACGAGCTCGTGGCCGGCTGGGGCAACCTCGTGAACCGCACGGCGAACCTCGTGCACAAGAACTTCGGGGCGATCCCGGAGCCGGGGCAGCGCCAGCCGATCGACGAGGGCGTCCTCGCCACGACGACGACCGCGTTCGGGCGCGTGGGCGAGCTCATCGCGACGCACCGTCAGCGCGCCGCCGTCGCCGAGGCCATGAAGACGGTCGGCGAGGTGAACAAGTACGTGTCGGACACCGAGCCGTGGAAGCTCAAGACCGACCCGGACCGGCTCGCGACCGTGCTGCACACCGTGACCCAGGCCGTGAGCGACCTCAACACGATCCTGTCCCCGTTCCTGCCGCACTCGGCGCAGCAGGTGCACGAGGCGTTCGGCGGCACGGGCACGTTCGCCGCCCAGCCGCGCATCGACGAGGTGACCGACCTCGACGACGACTCGCGCCACTACCCGGTCATCACGGGCGACTACCGCGCCGAGGGCCTGGCGACGTGGGAGCCGAAGGCCGTCGTGCCCGGCACCCCGGTCGGCAAGCCGACGCCGGTGTTCACCAAGCTCGACGACTCGATCGTCGAGGAGGAGCTCGACCGCCTGCGCGAGAACGCCTGACGGTGGCGAAGCAGCGCGAGCGCGGCTGGCCGCCGGACCCGGAGCCGCTGCCGGTCCCGGTGGTGGACAACCACACGCACCTCGACTCGATCGCCCACGTCCTCCCCGGGGACACCCCTGCCCCGACCGTCGCGGACCACCTGGCCCGGGCGGCGGCCGTCGGCGTGGACCGGCTCGTGCAGGTCGGCTGCGACCTGCCGGCGGCGCGGTGGACGGACGCCCTCCTGCGCGGCGACCAGGCGATCTGGGGTCGCGAGCAGGCGGATCCGGCGCGTGCTGAGGCGGGGACGAGCCAGGACCACCTGGTCGGCCGCGCGGGGGCGCCGGGGGTCGCGAGCGTGCTCGGGGCCGTGGCGATCCATCCGAACGAGGCCGTGCTGCACGGTGGGGTGCGGGAGGTCGGCCCGGACGGGCTCGAGCCCGACCCGCGGCCGCACCACGTCGTGCCGCTCGACGACGCGGTCGCGGAGATCGCGGCGATCGCGCGCGCGAACGACCGCGTGCGCGCGATCGGCGAGACCGGGATGGACCTGTTCCGGACCGGCCCCCGGGGCGAGGCCGTCCAGCGCGAGGCGTTCCGCGCGCACGTCGCGCTCGCGAAGGAGCTCGGTCTCGCGCTCCAGATCCACGACCGCGACGCCCACGCGCAGGTGCTCGACGTCCTCGCGCGCGACGGCGCCCCCGAGCGGACGGTCTTCCACTGCTACTCGGGCGACGCCGCGATGGCCCGGTCCTGCGCGGAGCAGGGCTGGTACCTGTCCTTCGCGGGCCCGGTGACGTTCCGCGCGAACGACGAGCTGCGGGCCGCGCTGCGCGCCGTCCCGCTCGAGCAGGTCCTCGTCGAGACGGACGCCCCGTACCTCACGCCGCACCCGTACCGCGGGCGTCCCAACGCTCCGTACGTCCTGCCGACGACGGTCCGTACCGTCGCCGAGGTCGTGGACCTCCCGCTCGCGGACGTGTGCGAGCGCCTGGCCGCGACCTCCGTCGCGGTCTACGGACCCTGGTGACGACGACGCGGCCGGGCGGGCGGACCGCGTCCGGTGCGCGAGGGCTGCGAGGTTTCGCCCCAGGTCACGTTTCGGCTACGGTCGGGTCCGTGCGTCGCGCGCCCCGCGCCGACGACGTCCCGCACCTCGCCCTCGGCGCTCGCCGACGGGCGTCCTCCCGCAGAAGGGACCGCCCGCGTGCTCGCACCTGACGGAACCGGTCGGCGGCGCGTGCAGCGCCTCGCGGCCCAGGGCCTCGTCGTCGCGAGCCTCGTCGGGGTCACCGGCGCGTTCGCCACGCTCCACAAGGACGTCACGCTCGACGTCGACGGCGAGCTGCACCAGGTCTCCGCCTACGGGCGCACGGTCGCCGCGGTGCTCGACTACCAGGGCGTCGCGGTCGGCGAGCAGGACCTCGTCGAGCCCGCGCTCGCCGACCCGGCGCGCGACGGCGGCACGATCGTCGTGCGCACGAGCCACGACGTCACCGTCGAGATCGACGGCCAGGTGCAGACGATCCCGACGACGGCCCGCACCGTGGGCGAGCTGCTCACGTACCTCGGCCCGCGCGCGGAGGGCGCCGTGACCGAGGTGTCGCGCACCCAGGCCCTCGGGCGCGAGCCGATCCGGGTCTCCACGCTCAAGACGGTCCACGTCGCGGTGGACGGCGCGGTCATGCCCATCACGACGGCCGAGCCCACGGTGCGCGGGGTCCTCGCGACCGCGGGCATCGTGCTGGCCGAGGGTGACGGCACGTCCGCGCCGCTCGACGCCGCGGCGGTGGACGGCATGCTCGTGCTCGTGAGCCGCGCGGCGGCGACCGCGGACACGGTCACGGAGGTCCTGCCGTTCGAGACGGAGGAGCGCGAGGACCCCACGCTCCCGCAGGGGCACCGCGTCGTCGTGCAGTCCGGTCGCGTCGGCGAGGCGGTCACGACCTACTCGGTGCAGACGCTCGGCGGGGCGGAGGTGTCGCGCACGGTCCTCACGCGCACGGTCACGACGGAGCCGCGCAACGAGGTCATCAAGGTCGGGACGATGGACGTCTCGGTCTCGGTCGACCCCGGCTCGGCGCGCGCCGTGGGCCGCTCCCTCGCCGCGCAGCGCGGCTGGGGCGACGACCAGTTCGTGTGCCTCGACAAGCTCTGGACCAAGGAGAGCAACTGGCGCGTCGACGCGGACAACCCGAGCTCGAGCGCGTACGGGATCCCGCAGGCCCTCCCCGGCTCCAAGATGGCGAGCGCCGGCTCCGACTGGCGCACCAACCCGGCGACGCAGATCACGTGGGGCCTCGGGTACATCGAGGGCCGCTACGGCACGCCGTGCTCGGCGTGGTCCCACTCCGTCGCCAAGGGCTGGTACTGACCGCTCCCGCTGCCGCCCCGCCGTCGGCCCGTCATCGCCCGAGCATCTCCAGGTAGTGCGGGTTCTGCATGATCCCGAGGACGTTGCCGAACGGGTCCACGACCGAGGCGGTGACGAAGCCCTCGCCCTGCCCGCGCTCGACGACGCCCTCGTACTCGGTCGCGCCGAGCGCCAGGAGCCGGGCGAACGCGGCCCGCACGTCGTCGACGTGCCAGTTCGCGATCGCGCCGCCCGGCGTCCCCGGCTGGGGGTGCGGCGACCACGACCGGGCGATGATGCCCAGCTCGTCCTGCCGGTCGCCCACCCGGAACTCGACGTACCCACCGGGCACCACGTAGTAGGGCTCGGTCCCGAGCACCTCCGCGTACCACGCGGACGCGGCCTCGAGGTCGTCGGCCCACAGGTTCAGCGTCGCCATCCCACGCAGCATCGTCGTCTCCTTCGTCGTCGGGCGGTGCCCGGTGCTGTCGTCCCGTCGTCCCCGGCGGGGCCGACTCCTCGACCGTAGGACCCCCTGCGGAACGTGCGGTTCCGCATGGTGCGGCACGATGGGGACGTGCTCGACACCTCGGTCCGGCTCCTGCGCCTCCTGGCGCTCCTGCCGGCGCGCCCGTCGTGGTCCGGGCCCGAGCTCGCCGAGCGCCTGGGCGTGACGACCCGCACGGTGCGCAACGACGTCGAGCGCCTGCGCCTCCTCGGCTACGAGGTGCGGTCGTCCCCCGGAGCCGCGGGCGGGTACCGGCTGGGCTCGGGGGCGGCGCTGCCGCCGCTCCTGCTCGACGACGAGGAGGCGACCGTCGTGGCGGTCGCGCTGCGCGCCGCCGCCGCCGGGTCGATCGCCGGGGTCGAGGAGGTCGCGGCACGCGCGCTGGTCAAGCTCGACACGGTCCTGCCCGCCCGCCTGCGGGTCCGGGCGGACGCGCTGCGCGCCGCCGTGGCGAGCGCGCCCGGCGGCGGGCCGGCCGTCGGGGCGCAGGTGCTGGCGGACGTCGCGGCGGCGGTCGCCGCGCGCACGGGGCTGCGCCTCGACTACCGCGCGCACGACGGCACGACGACGTCCCGCGCCGTCGAGCCCTACCGTCTCGTCCACGTGGGGCGCCGCTGGTACCTGCTCGCGTTCGACCTCGACCGGGACGACTGGCGCACGTTCCGCGTGGACCGGCTGACGCTGCGCACGCCCGGCGGCCCGCGGTTCGTGCCGCGCCCCGTGCCGGGCGGCGACGCCGTCGCGCACGTCGTGCGCGGCGTCGGCTCGGCCGCGTGGGCCCGGCCGGTGCGGGTGCGGCTGCACGCCCCGGCGAGCGTCGTGGCGGAGCGGCTCTCCCCGGTCGCGGGCGCGCTCGCCGACGACGGCCCCGACGCGTGCGTGCTCGAGACCGGGGGCACGTCGCTCGCCCAGGTCGCGGGGTTCCTGCTGAGCCTGGACGTGGACCTCACCGTGCTGGACCCGCCCGAGCTCGCGGCCGTCCTCGCCCGGCTCGGGGCGCGGGGCGTGCGCGCCGGGCGTGCGCGTGCGGAGGGGGAGGGCCCGTGAGACGGCGTGCGGGAGTCGTGGAGGGCGTACGACATTCACGCCGAAATACGGACAGAACTCGCCAGCGTATCCCCCCAGGGGTTGGACTTCGATAACAGATCGGTTACGGTCGATCGTCGCTCGCGCGTGAACGGCGTGCCCCGACGGTCCACCCGGACCGGCGGGACGTGCCCGGACCGACGCGAGCGGTGCGCCGTCGACGGGCCCTGGGGAAGGGGTGCCGAGGGTGGCGCCGGCAGCCGGATCGGCCGCTCGAGACCCGTGGTCGCACGTGTGCGCCCGCCGCGGAGGACGACAGTCCGCCGTGGGCCACGGGTGGTGCTACGCGCCGTCGAGCCTCCGTGCCCGGGACGCACGACGACTGGACCCGAGTGAAGAACCCCTTCCACCGGACCGCTGACGCGGCCGGCGCCCCCGAGGGCGCCGACATCACCCCCGACACCACCGAGACCCTCGCGGAGAGCCCCCAGAGCCCCGCGACCACCACCGCGCACCGTCGCCGTCGCTGGCCGCTCGTCGCCGGCGCGACCACCGTCGTGCTCCTCGCGACCGGTGCCGTCGCCTACGGCAACGCGCGCAAGACCGTCGAGCTCGACGTCGACGGCCAGATCACCACCGTCACGACCTTCGCCGGCTCCGTCGAGGGCCTGCTCGCCGAGCAGGACGTCGCCGTGGGCGACCGCGACCTCGTCGTCCCCGACGTCGACTCGGCCCTGCGCGGCGGCGGCGACGTCGTCGTGCGCTACGGGCGCGAGGTGCCCGTGCAGGTCGACGGCTCCCAGTCCTCCGTCTGGCTCACGTCGCTCGACGCCGACGAGGCGCTGACGACCCTCGCCTCGCGCGGCAGCGACGTGCGCCTCGTGGCGTCGCGCTCCGGCGAGCGTGCCTCCCTCCCGATCCGCCTCGACGCGGACGGCCCCGTGAACGTCGTCGTCGACGGCGAGACGAAGGTCGCCCCCGACGGCAGCATCGGCATCGACGCGATCCTCGACCAGCAGGGCGTCCAGCTCGGCGAGCTCGACCGCGTCCACGTCGAGAAGACCGAGCAGGTCGAGGCGGCCCAGGCCGCCGCGGCCCCGGCCGAGGAGGCGCCTGCCGCCGACGCGGCCGCCACCGAGGAGCCTGCGGCCGTCGCGACGTCCGAGGACACCGAGGCCGCGGCGGACGCCGCGCCCGTCTCGCTCGTCGTGCAGCGCGTCAAGGTCGAGGAGGTGCCCACCGAGGCGGCCGTCCCGTTCGAGACGGTCACCGAGGAGGACGCCGGCCGCTTCAAGGACCTCGACCCGGTCGTCAAGCAGGAGGGCGCCGACGGCGTCCACACGACCGTGCACCGTGTCACGACGGTCGACGGCGTCGAGGAGTCCCGCGAGCTCGTCTCCGAGGGCGTCACGACGCCCCCGGTGAACAAGATCCTCGTGCAGGGCACCAAGGAGCGCCCCAAGCCGGAGCCCAAGCCCGCGGCGCCGCAGCGCTCGTCGTCCTCGTCGTCGTCGAGCGGTGGCTCCTCGTCGGGCGGCTCGCCCGCCCCGGCGCCGGCCCCGGCCGCCGACCTCGGGTCGGCCCCGGCGGGTGTCTGGTCGGCCCTCGCGCAGTGCGAGTCCGGGGGCAACCCCGCGACGAACACGGGCAACGGCTACTACGGCCTATACCAGTTCTCGCTCTCCACGTGGCGGGCGATGGGCGGCTCCGGCCTCCCGTCGGAGGCCTCGGCGGCCGAGCAGACGCAGCGTGCCCAGGCGCTCCAGGCCCGCTCGGGCTGGGGCCAGTGGCCCGCGTGCGCGCGCAAGCTCGGGCTCCTCTGAGCCCGCACGGCACGCACGCGGCCGCCTGACGGCGGACCGACGAACACCGCGGAGGGCGGGGCGCACGGCGCCCCGCCCTCCGTCGTGCCCGGCGAGGGCCGGTCGGCGCCGGGTCGGTAGGCTTGCGTCCCATGAGCGATACCCGAGGCGCCCTGCTGGGTCCGGCCGAGATCCGTGACCTGGCGGGGCGTCTCGGCGTCCGCCCCACGAAGACCCTCGGCCAGAACTTCGTGCACGACGGCGGCACCGTCCGCAAGATCGTGCGCGCGGCGGACGTCCGCCCGGGCGAGCGCGTCGTCGAGGTCGGGCCCGGCCTCGGCTCGCTGACCCTCGGGCTGCTCGAGGCGGGCGCGAGCGTCGTCGCGGTCGAGATCGACCCCGTCCTCGCGCGCCAGCTCCCCGACACGGTCGCGGCGCACGTGCCCGACGTCGGCGACCGGCTCGAGGTCGTGGGCGCGGACGCGCTCGAGGTGACGACGCTGCCCGGCGAGGCCCCGACGGCGCTCGTCGCGAACCTCCCGTACAACGTCGCGGTGCCGGTGCTGCTCACGTTCCTCGAGCGCTTCGACTCGCTCGAGCGCGTGCTCGTCATGGTCCAGGCGGAGGTCGCAGACCGGCTCGCCGCGCCCCCGGGGTCGCGCACGTACGGCGTGCCGTCGGTGAAGGCCGCCTGGTACGCCGACGCGCGCCGCGCGGGCACGATCGGGCGCAACGTGTTCTGGCCCGTCCCCAACGTCGACTCGGCCCTCGTCGCGCTCGACCGCCGCGAGCCCCCCGCCACCGCGGCGACCCGGGAGCAGGTCTTCGCCGTCGTGGACGCCGCGTTCGCGCAGCGCCGCAAGATGCTGCGCTCGGCGCTGTCCGGCCTTGCCGGCTCGGCGAGCGTCGCGGCCGAGGTGCTGGAGGCCGCGGACGTCGACCCGCAGGCGCGCGGCGAGGTGCTCGACGTCGCGGCCTTCGCGCGCGTCGCCGAGCAGCTCGTCCGCCGCGTCGGCCTCGCCGACCGACCGGTGCGCGGCGCCGGCCCCGCCGCGGGGCGGCCCACCGGCCGACCTGGCACAGTGGACGCGTGACACCCCCGCGCCCGCCGAGCATCTCCCTCGCGCCGCCCCCGTCCGTCCGCGTGCGCGCGCCCGGCAAGGTCAACCTCTCGCTGCGCGTCGGTGCGGTGCAGGACGACGGCTACCACCCGCTCGTGACGATCTTCCAGGCCGTGGGGCTCAGCGAGGACGTCGTCGCGCACCAGGTGCCGCCCGGCTCCGGGGTGTCGCTCAGCGTCTCGGGCCTCCAGGCGGACGCCGTGCCGACCGACGAGACGAACCTCGCGTGGCGCGCCGCCGTCGCGCTCGCGGAGCACGTGGGGCTCGACCCCGACGTCCGGCTGGAGATCCACAAGGAGGTCCCGGTCGCAGGTGGCATGGCCGGCGGGTCGGCCGACGCCGCCGCCGCGCTCGTCGCGTGCGACGCGCTCTGGGACGCGGGCGTGCCGCGCGCCGAGCTCGTCCGCCTCGCTGCGGGGCTCGGGGCCGACGTCGCGTTCGGCCTCGTCGGGCACACCGCCGTCGGCACGGGGCGCGGCGACGTGCTCACGCCCGCGATGACGCGCGGGGAGTTCCACTGGGTGTTCGCGGTCCAGGCCGAGGGGCTGTCGACCGCGCAGGTCTACCGCACCTTCGACGAGACCGTGGGCGGGCCGGCCGAGCTCGACCTCACGGAGGACACCGCGCTGATGCAGGCCCTGCGCGCGGGCGACGCCGTCGGGCTCGGGCAGGTGCTGCGCAACGACCTCCAGGGCCCGGCGCTCGCGCTGCGGCCCGAGCTCCGGCGGACGATCGACGTCGCGACCGAGGCCGGCGCCCTGGGCGCGATCGTGTCCGGCTCCGGCCCGACCGTCGCCGCGCTCGCGCGCAGCCGCCAGCACGCGCTCGCGATCGCCGCCTCGTGGACCGCGAACGACGCGTGCGACACCGTGTGGTGCACGACGGCCCCCGCCGCGGGCGCGCGCGTCGTCGCGCACTGACGAGCCCGCCCGCCGAGGAAGGACCGAGGCCGCCGAGGGAGAGCCCTGGTCGCGCGAGCAAGGACCCGAGCCGCCGAGGTAGAGGCCTGGTCACGCGAAGGGCGACCGTGGTCTCCGCGCCGCGCTGTCTCCCGCCGGTCCCGAGCGGGCGGGTCGAGCCGGCCGTGGCCTGCCTGACCGTCCCCGCGGCCTCCGGAACCGGACCCGGACGTGCGGGCCCTGCGGTCCGGCGCGGGCCGCGAGGGCGTGCTGCTAAAGGTTGATGGGGAAGAGCCGGATGTCCGTCGCTGGAATGGCGACTGGCGCTCCGAGCAGGCCGTCGGGTTGCGGACCGACCATCTCGAGGAGCGTGATCGCGGGCCCCGAGCGCAATACAGCCACGCCGTCGTTCTCTACCCGTTCGATGACGCCGTGCAGCCATCCCGAGGTCGGCTCTCCAGCAGCGATTCCCCTGACGACTTCCGCCCAGCGGCAGGGCGCGCGGTCGATCTCGACGTCGATGACATCGCCGACGGCAGGCGCCCGGCCCCGCCAGGTTGCGGCGAACGTGCCGGCAGGCGAGTCGACGACTACCGTCTGGGGCGATCCGGCATCGGCAGAGCGCACCTCGACCCGCATACCCCGTCCTTCGTGTTGAAGCGTCCACCAAGTGCGCTCCCCAGGGGCGCCCCGATCGGGCCGGCGACACGCCCGACCAGGTCGAGGTTACCGATTGATGCTCTGCACCCAGTGGAGGGCGGCGGCGAGGCGCTGACCGGAGTGGTGGTTGCGGGCGGCCTTGTCTGATCACATCGCGAGTCCGCGCCACTGCTTGGGCTTGTTGAAGCAGCGCTCGACGACGTTGCGGCCGCCGCAGCGCTCACCCTGCTCCTCGCCGAAGTCCATCGGCCGCCCGGGCCGTTTGCGGCGGTGGGCGATCTGGTCGTCGTGTTCCGGGATCGTGGCCGCGATGCGGGGCTGACGCAGCCATGCCCGGTTCGCCTTCGACGGGTAGCCCTTGTCCGCAAGCAGCCGCTCCGGTCGCTGGCGCGGCTGACCCCTCGGTCTAGGGGGTGTGCCGGCGCAGCCAGGCGAGCTGGCGGGCGAAGCGGTAGCCCTGGCCGCCCTCGTGCTCGTTGTAGCGGTAGACGTCGATCGCGCGCTCGGCCGCGGGTGCCGCCCCGGCGGCCGCGCCCCAGCCGTTGTACGCCGCGTAGACGGTGGACGGCGGGCAGACCTGGTCCATGAGCGCGACGGAGAACAGCGCCGGCGCGGTGGCGCGGCGCCCGAGGACCGCCCCGTCGAGGTAGGACAGCGTGCGGAACACGGTCTCCTCCGCGTCGCGGTGGACGGCGAGGTAGCGCGTCAGCTCGCGGTACGGGTCCCGCTCCGTGATCTCGACGGCGCGGCGGTAGTGGCACAGGAACGGGACGTCCGGGAGGGCCGCGACGAGCCCGTCGGCGAGGCCCGCGACGGCGATGGCGATGCCGCCGCCCTGGCTCACGCCGTGCACGGCGACCCGCTCGGGGTCGATGCCGGGCAGGGAGCGGACGGCGTCGACGGCGCGCACGCCGTCGGTGAAGACGCGACGGTAGTAGTGGTCGTGCGGGTCCTCGATGCCGCGCGTGAGGACGCCCGGGACGGCGGGTCCCGACCCGGCCGGGTCGGGCGTTCCACCGCCGCTGCCCCACTGGCTGCCCTGACCGCGCGTGTCGACGACGAGGTGCGCGTACCCGGCGTTCGCCCACGCGAGGTGCTCGTGGGGCAGGCCGCGACCGCCGCCGTACCCGAGGAACTCGACGACCGCGGGCAGCGGGGCGCCGTCGCCGGTCGCGGCGGCGCGGGCGGCCTCGGCGGGCCGCACGAGCCACGCCTTGACGGGCTGGCCGGCGAACCCGGGGAACGTCACGTCGTCGACCACGACGAGGTCGAGGCCGGTCTCCGCGCGCTCCAGCCGCACCGACCCGGCCAGGTCCCCGCCCGCCTCGCGCGACTCCGCGAGGGTCTTCGCCCAGAAGGCGTCGAGGTCGGCGGGCTCGTCGAGCACGGGGGCGTAGGTCTCGAGCTCGGCGAGGGGCAGGTCGAAGAGCGGCACGGGGCGATCCTCCGGTCAATACGTCTGATGTCCGACATTCAGGTGCGGTCGGGACGACTCTAGCGTCGTGGCCCCGAGCACCGTGAGCACGCTAATAATGCGCATCATCCCTTTGACCTCCACCGTGCTCGTCCGGCGACACTGCCAGCAGCCCACGTCCCGACGTGGCGCCCGGCGGCGACGACGCCGCCGGCGAGGAACCGACGGAGGTCCCCTGTGAGAACCCGAGCAGCAGCACCACGCCGCAGACCGCGCGCCGCGGCGACGGCGGTCGCCACCCTGACGGCGGTCCTCGCCGCCGGGGCGGTCGTCCCGGCCACGGCCCAGGCCGCGGGCGCGCCGTCCGCGGCCACCGCCCCGACGGCGACCGGAGCGACCACCGGAACGACGACGACCCCAGCGACGACCGGAGCGACGGCCGACGGCCCGTCGGCGTCCGACCTGCCCGTGTTCGAGTACCGCGGCGTGGTCACCGACAAGGAGTCGATGATCTACAACCCGACGGACGAGTTCATCTTCCCGAGCGTCTTCCACGCGGGCGCGTACCTCGACGACCCGCTGGGGGAGTGGTACCTCTACTACGCCCCGCACGACTCCCCGGGCGGGATCTCGGTCATGTACGCCGACTCGCTCGAGGGCCCGTGGACGGAGTACGCCCACAACCCGATCGTCGCGGACGAGTGGCTGCCGTTCTACGAGCGCGTCTCGCACGTCTCGTCGCCCGACGTCCTGTGGGACGACGCGACGGACCAGGTGCTCCTGTACTTCCACGGCGAGAACTCCACGACGCGCTGGGCGACGTCGCCCGACGGGCTCGCGTTCGACGACTCGGGGGTCGCCGTGACGAACGCCGACAGCGGCGCGGGGACCACGGAGACCTCGTACGCGCGCGTCGTCGAGCACCCGGACCCGTCGTCCGGCTACCGGTTCGCGATGACGTACATGCAGAACCGGACCGACAACATCCGCCGCATCAAGGTGGCCGAGTCGGTCGACGGCAAGACCTGGGTCGTGCGGCCGGACCCGCTCGTCGTGCCCGACGCCGCGACCGGCACCAACGTGTCCGGCGGCAACCTGTGGGAGTGGGAGGGCCAGCTCTACGTGATCTACCACGGCTCCACGGGCATCACGTTCGCCCGCACGCTCGACCCGACGATGACGCAGGTCGGCCCGCGGTGGGAGCTGCACCGGGCGAGCGGCGTGGGCGACGACACGGGCCGGGTCGCGGCCCCCGAGATCGTCACCGACGGTGACGAGACGTACCTCTTCTACGAGTCCGGCGACCGCCTGGGCGCGACGATCGCGTGGGCGCAGCGCGACCCCGACGCCGTGCGGCCCCCGGAGCCGGGCCAGGACCCCGACCCGCTGCGCGAGCGGTGCAGCGGCGCGGCGTCCGACGAGTTCGACGGCACGACGCTCGACCCGGCGCGCTGGACCGTGGTCCGGCCGGGGACCGCCCGGCACGACCTCGTCGACGGCTCCCTGCGCGTCCCCGCGTACCCGACCGGCGTCGCCGGCGCCGCGCTGCCGCTCCAGACCGTGCCCGCCGGGCCGTGGGAGGTCACGACGGCCGTCTCCGTCTCCCCGACGGAGCGGTTCCAGCAGGGCGGTCTCCTGCTGTACCGCGACGACGCGAACTACGCGAAGCTCGACCTGGTGCACGGGTCGCTCGGACCGCGGGTCGAGTTCATCTGGCGCCAGGACGGGACGGACCGCAACACCGGCTTCGACTCGGTCGTCCCGCCCGCCGGCCTCGGCGACACCTTCTGGCTGCGCCTGACGAGCGACGGGACCGCCGTGCAGGCGTCGGTGTCGGTCGACGGCGTCGAGTTCGCGCCGTGGGGCCGCACGGTGGACGTCGCCGCGCTCCGGGCGACCGGCGTCGGCCCGTTCGCGATGCGGGGCTCGGCGACGCCGCCGGAGATCGTCGCGTCGTTCGACTGGTTCCGCTGGACGCCCACCGCCCAGGAGGCGGCGGCGTGCGACGACGACGAGCCCGCCGTCGAGGTCGAGGCCGTCACGCGGTGCCTCGCGGGCCGCGCGTACGTGGCCGTGACGGCGCGCAACGCGGGCGACGGCGCGGTGGCGGTCCGGCTCGCGACGCCGTTCGGCGAGCGCACCGTGGCCGACGTCGCGTCCGGGCGCAGCGCGTACCAGTCGTTCGCGACGCGGGCCACGACGGTCGCGGCGGGGGAGGCGACGGTCGAGGTCGCCGGGACGGACGGCGTCGGGCAGGGGACGGCGACCGCGCCGTACGGCGGGCTGACCTGCGGGTAGCGCGCCGCGCGAGCAGGGGGGCGACGGGCCCGGGGACGCACCACGGTGCGGCCCCGGGCCCGTCGTGCGTCCCCGCGACCCGCTCGCCCGGCCGCAGCGCCGGCCTCAGCCCGTGCCGCACGGCATTATGCGGATCACCCGACGCCCGCCCGGTCGCGGAGTCGCGCGGATCCCGGCGTAATAATGCGTATTATCGCGTTGACCGGCCGGGCCCGGCCTGGCGAGACTCCTTCCACGTCATCGACGACGTGATCGAGGAGGATCCATGCCGAGGCACCGCATCACCCAGGCCGACGTCGCCGCCATGGCGGGCGTCAGCCAGGCGACGGTCTCGTTCGTGCTGAACGACTCCACGCCCGCGGGGGTGCGGATCAGCGAGGAGACGCGGCAGCGCGTGCTCGACGCGATCCGGATCACGGGCTACTCGGCGAACCCCGTCGCGCAGCGTCTCGCGGGCGGGCGCAGCCAGATCCTCGGCGTCTTCACCTACGAGGCGACGTTCCCGCGCGCCGGGCGCGACTTCTACGGGCCGTTCCTCGTCGGGATCGAGCACGCGGCCGAGAAGCTCGGCATCGACATCCTGCTGTTCACGAGCGCGCGCGTCGTCGACGGGCGCCGCCGCCTCACGCGCGACGGCTGGCAGCGCCTCGGGATCGCCGACGGCTGCCTGCTGCTCGGCCAGCACGAGGACCGCGGCGAGCTCCAGCACCTGCTCGACACGAACTACCCCTTCGTCTTCATCGGCAAGCGCGGCAGCGACGGCGGACGCCTGCCCTACGTCGGTGCCGACTACGTCGCGGCGACCGCGCGCCAGGTCGAGCGGCTCGTCGAGCTCGGGCACGAGCGCATCGGGTACGTCGGGCCCCGCGGCACGGACCAGCCCACGCTCGACCGCGTCGACGCCTACCGCGCGACGATGAAGGCGCACGGCCTGACCGTGCGGTTCGTCGAGCTGGACGACGTCCCCGCGACGGCGACCGAGATCGTGGACCAGCGGCTCACCGCCGTCGTCGTGGCGCCCGAGAACTCCCCGGAGGAGCTCGTCGACGAGCTCGAGGACCGGGGCGTGCGCGTGCCGGCGGACGTCTCGGTGCTCCTGCTCGGCCAGCCGCACCACGGGCGCCCGGGCGGGCGCCGCTGGTCGGGCTTCTCCATCCCGCGCGAGGAGATGGGCGCGCGCGCCCTCGTCCTGCTGTCCCGCCTCGTCGCGGCCGAGTCCGGCTCGGGCCGCTCGGACCGCCGTGCGTCGCGCGCCGTCGCCGTCCCGGAGGAGGAGCTCCACCAGCTCCTCGAGTGCGTGGACGTCGACGGCGAGACCGTCGCCGCGCCGTCGGGCGTCGCCGCGCCCGCCTGACCGACCTCAGACCGCACCACCGAGCACCAGAGAAACGGAAACCCCAGCGTGACCCATGCAGACCTCCAGGCAGACGTCCTCGTCGTCGGCGGCGGGCTCGGCGGCGTGGCCGCCGCGCTCGCGGCGGCGGAGCGCGGCGCCCGCGTCGTCCTCACCGAGGAGCACCCGTGGATCGGCGGGCAGCTCACGTCCCAGGCGGTACCGCCGGACGAGAGCCCGTGGGTCGAGCGGTTCGGCGTGACCGCGCGCTACCGCGCGCTGCGCGACGGCATCCGCGACGTCTACCGCCGCTCCTACCCGCTCACCGACGCCGCGCGCACGTGGGACGCCCTCAACCCCGGCGCGGGCTGGGTCTCCAAGCTGTGCCACGAGCCGCGCGTCGCGGTGGGCGTGCTCGAGGAGATGCTCGCCCCGTGGCGGTCCGCGGGCCGCGTCCGCCTGCTCGAGCGCGTGCGCCCGACGGCGGCCACCACCGACGGCGACCGCGTCACCTCCGTGACGCTCACCCCGGTCACCGCCGACGGCGCGGGCGCGGCCGTGACGGTCCACGCCGCGTTCGTCGTCGACGCGACCGAGACGGGCGAGCTCCTGCCGCTGACGGGCACCGAGTACGTCACCGGGTTCGAGTCGAACCGCGAGACCGGGGAGCCGAGCGCGCCGGACGAGGCGCAGCCCGACAACGTGCAGGCCCTCAGCGTGTGCTTCGCCGTCGAGCACGTGGACGGCGACCACACGATCGACCGTCCCGAGCGCTACGACTTCTGGAGCACGTACACCCCCGGGCCGTGGAACGGGCGGCGGATGCTGTCGTGGGAGGCGCCCAACCCGCGCACGCTCGCGATGGACGTGCGGTCGTTCACCCCGAACCCGGGCGACGACCCGCGCGCCGTCGACGCCGACCAGTCGAAGAACCCCGGCGACGGCAACCTCTGGACGTTCCGGCGCATCGCGGCCCGCGACCTCTTCGCGCCGGGTCACTACGCGAGCGACCTGTGCCTCGTGAACTGGCCGAGCATCGACTACTTCCTCGAGCCCGTGCTCGACGTGCCGCGCGACGTGGAGGAGGCCCGGATCGCCGACGCCCGGCAGCTCAGCCTCTCGATGCTCTACTGGATGCAGACCGAGGCGCCCCGCGCCGACGGCGGGACCGGCTTCCCGGGCCTGCGCCTGCGGCCCGACGTCATGGGCTCGGCCGACGGGCTCGCCCAGGCGGCCTACCACCGCGAGTCCCGCCGCCTGCGCGCCGTGACGACGGTGACGGAGAACGACGTCTCGTACGCCGTGCGCGGCGACCGCGGCGCGACGCGCTACGACGACTCGGTCGGCGTCGGCATGTACCGGATCGACCTGCACCCCTCGACGGGCGGCGACACGTACATCGACGTCGCGTCGACGCCGTTCGAGATCCCGCTCGGCGCCCTGCTGCCGCAGCGCGTGACCAACCTGCTCGCCGCCAACAAGAACATCGGCACGACGCACATCACCAACGGCTGCTACCGCCTGCACCCGGTCGAGTGGAACATCGGCGAGGCCGCCGGCCACCTCGCGGCGCACTGCCTCGCGACCGGGCGCACGCCGCACGCCGTCCAGTCGAAGGCCGACCTCCTCGCCGACTACCAGGACGAGCTCGTCCGGGCGGGCGTCGAGCTGCGCTGGCCCGCCGAGGCCCACCCTTACTGACCCGGGCTCCCCGCGCCCGGCACCCCGCCCACCCTCAGTCCGAAGGAGAACTGATGAACCCCCTCACCCCGCGCACCCGACGCCGCCTCGTCGGTGCACCCCTGGCCGCCGGCGGCGTCGCGCTCGCCCTCGTCCTCACCGCGTGCTCCGGCGGCGGCGACGACGTCGCGGGCGAGCCGAGCACCCCGAGCGAGCCGGTCGAGCTGCGCATGACCGTCTGGACGGCCGACGAGACGCAGCTCGCGCAGTTCCAGGAGATCGCCGACGCGTACGTCGCGGAGAACCCGGACCTCGTGTCCGGCGTGACGTTCGAGACGATCCCGTTCGAGGACTACACGACGTCGCTCACGACGCAGCTCGCCGGCGGCAACGCGCCGGACCTCGCCTGGATCCTCGAGAGCTACGCGCCCGAGTTCGTGGCGAGCGGCGCGCTCGTCGACGTCGCCCCCAAGCTGCAGGAGACCGAGGGGTACGCGTACGACGACCTGCTCGACTCCTCGCTCGCGCTGTGGCAGAAGGACGACGGCCTGTACGCCTACCCGTTCTCCAACTCGCCGTTCGCGCTGTTCGTCAACACCGACCAGGTCGCCGCGGCGGGCCAGCCGAACCCGGCGGACCTCGTCGCGTCGGGCGACTGGACCTACGACCAGGTCCGCGAGATCGCGGCGGCGGCCGCCGCGACGTCGGGCAAGCAGGGCCTCGTGGTCCGCGACTTCGACTACAAGGTGTGGGAGAACCTGTCGACGATCTGGGACGGCTGGGACGCGACGCCCTGGAGCGAGGACGGCACGCAGTGCACGTTCACCGACCCCGAGATGGTCGACGCGCTCACGTGGGTCCACGACGCGACGTTCGTCGACAAGGCGCTGCCCGGACCCGGCACGACGGCCGACTTCTTCGCGGGCGACTCCGCCATGACGATCACGCAGATCAGCCGCGCGTCGTCGCTCGACGACTCGTTCGGGTGGGACGTCGTGCCGCTCCCGGCGGGCCCAGCGGGCCAGCAGAACGTCATCGGCCAGGCCGGCATCGGCGTCTTCGCGGCCGGGGAGCACCCCGACGTCGCGGCTGACTTCCTCGCGTGGTTCACCAACCCGGAGAACGCCGAGACGCTCGCCGCGTACTTCCCGCCGCCGCGCGAGTCGCTGCTCACCGCCGAGACGCTCGGGGCGGCCAACCCGAAGCTCAGCGAGGAGCAGCTCCAGGCGGTCGTCGTCGACGGCATCCAGGGTGCCGTGACGAAGCCGTCGCACCAGAACTTCGCCAAGCTGCAGGACACGGTGCGGGCCCAGCTCGACGCGCTGTGGACCGCCGACGCGGACGTCGAGGGCGTCCTCGCCGACACGTGCGCGGCGATCCAGCCCCTCCTCGGGGACTGAGCGTGGCGTCCTCCGCACTCGCACGACGGGACGCGGCCGTGGGCTACACCATGGTCGCGCCCGCCGTGCTCGGCGCGCTCGCGTTCGTCGTCGCGCCGCTGGTCGCCGTCGTCTGGTACTCGCTGCACGAGTGGAACGTCCTCGCGAACACGTTCACGTTCGCGGGTGCGGACAACTACGAGCGGATGCTCGCCGACCCCGGGCTGCGGGACTCGCTCCTCGCGAGCCTGTGGTTCTCCGTCGGGCTCGTCGTGCTCAACATCTCGCTCGCGCTCGTCCTCGCGGTGCTGCTCAACCAGCGGCTCCCCGGCACGACGACGTTCCGCACGTTCTTCTTCTCGCCGGTCGTCGTGTCCCTCGTGGCGTGGACGATCGTGTGGAGCTTCCTGCTCCAGGCCGACGGCGGCATCAACGGGTTCCTGTCGTTGCTCGGCGTCGACGGCCCGAACTGGCTGCGCGGGGAGACGACGGCGATGCTCTCGGTGATCGTCGTGCAGGTCTTCAAGAACGTGGGCCTCAACATGATCCTGTTCCTCGCGGCCCTGCAGGGGGTGCCCGAGGAGATCCAGGAGGCCGCGCGCATCGACGGCGCCGGCGCGTGGCGCCGGTTCCGGTCCATCACGCTCCCGCTCATCAGCCCGACCGTCCTGCTGGTCTCGATCCTCACGATCGTGGGCTCGCTCGAGGTGTTCGCGCAGATCGCCGTGCTCACGGGCGGGGGGCCGGGGAACTCGACCACCGTGCTCGTCTACTACCTGTACCAGCAGGCGTTCCGGTTCAACGACTTCGGCTACGCGAGCGCGATCTCCGTCCTGCTGTTCGTCATCGTCCTCGTCCTGACACTCGTGCAGTGGCAGACGCGCAAGAGGTGGGTCTTCCATGAAGTCTGACGTGATGCCCGGCCCGGCCACGCTCCCGGGCGCGGACGACGGCCCGGCCCGGCCCGCGGCGTCGGGCACGGGCGGCGCCGACGGCGGGGCGACCCGCGGCGGACGGCGCGGGCGCCGCACGGGGAGCGCGCGCACGCGCCGCCGGTGGGGGCGTGCGGCGCTCGTGGCGCTCCTCGTCGTGCTCAGCGTGCCGTTCGTCTTCCCGACGTGGTGGATGGCGACGTCGAGCCTCAAGCCGATGAGCGAGATCCTGCGGGCCGTGCCGACGCTCTGGCCCCAGGACCCGTCGTTCGCGGCCTACGGCGAGGTGTTCCGGCTGCAGCCGTTCGCGCAGCAGTACTGGAACAGCCTCTACATCGCCGTGGTCGTGACCGTCGGGACGATCCTCGTGGCCTCGATGGCCGGGTACGCGTTCGCGCGCATCCGGTTCCCCGGGGCGAACGCGCTGTTCCTGCTCGTGCTCGTCGGGCTGCTCGTGCCGTCGGAGGTGACGATCGTCCCGCTGTTCCGGATGGTCAACTCGCTCGGGCTCATCGACACGCACTGGCCGCTCGTGGTCATCCCGATCCTCGGGGCGCCGAGCGTCCTCGCGACGTTCATCATGCGCCAGTTCTTCCTCGGGCTCCCCGGCGAGCTCGAGGAGGCGGGGCGCATGGACGGCCTCGGGCGGTGGGGGATCTTCTGGCGGATCGCGTTCCCGCTGTCGCGCTCGGCGATCTCGGCCGTCGCGATCTTCACGTTCCTCAAGTCGTGGAACCTCTACCTCGAGCCGATCGTGTACCTCTCGAGCAAGGACCGGTTCACGCTCCCGCAGGCGCTCACGCAGTACGTCGACGCCTACGGCGGCCCGATGTGGAACGTGCAGCTCGCCGCGACCACGCTCACCGTGCTGCCCGTGCTCGCGGTGTTCCTCGTCGCGCAGAAGCAGTTCGTCCAGGGCCTCGCGCACACCGGCCTCAAGGGCTGACCCCCTCTCCCGTGAGTGCGGGGGATAGTCGTGATCCCGTCGCGGATCGGCGACTATTTCCTGCACCCACGGGGTGCGGCCTAGGCTCGACGGCGTGGCTCACCTTCTCGGCGCCGACGGCATCTCGCTGACCGTCGGCACCCGCACCCTGCTCGACGACGTCTCGCTCGGCCTCGACGACGGCGACCGCGTCGGCATCGTCGGCCCCAACGGGGCCGGCAAGACGACGCTCCTGCGCCTCCTCGCGGGCACGCAGCAGCCCGACGGCGGCCGCGTCACCCGCGTGGGCGGGCTGCGGGTGGGCCTGCTCGACCAGCGCGACGACGTCGGCACCGGCGCGACGATCCGCGACCTCGTGCACGGCGACGCTGCGACCCACGCCTGGGCGTCGGACGCGAGCATCCGCACCGTCCACGCGGGGCTGCTGGGCGACCTCGACCTCGACGCCCCGGCGGACACCCTGTCCGGCGGGCAGCGGCGCCGCGTCGCGCTCGCGGCGCTCCTCGTCGCCGACCACGACGTGCTGTTCCTCGACGAGCCGACGAACCACCTCGACGTCGAGGGCGTCGCGTGGCTCGCCGCGCACCTCGGCGACCGCTTCGCCCGCCCGGGCGCGAAGGGCGCCCTCGTGGTCGTCACGCACGACCGCTGGTTCCTCGACGCCGTGTGCTCGCGCATGTGGGAGGTGCGCGGCGACGGCTCGGGCCAGGTCGAGGGCTACGAGGGCGGGTACGCCGCGTACGTGCTCGCGCGCGCCGAGCGCCAGCGCACCGCGGCCGTCGCGGCGGAGAAGCGCGACAACCTGCTGCGCAAGGAGCTCGCGTGGCTCCGGCGCGGCGCGCCCGCGCGCACGTCCAAGCCCAAGTTCCGGCTCGACGCCGCCGCCGCGCTCATCGCCGACGTCCCGCCCCCGCGCGACACGCTCGAGCTCACGCGCACCGCGACCAAGCGGCTCGGCAAGGACGTGCTCGACCTCGAGGACGTGACTGTCGCCGTCCCGCGCCAGGACGGCCAGGGGGAGCGCGTGCTGCTCGACGACGTCACGTGGCGCCTCGGGCCCGGCGACCGGTACGGGGTCGTCGGGGTCAACGGCGCCGGGAAGACGACGCTCCTCGCGCTCCTCGCCGGACGGCGCGAGCCCGACTCCGGGCGGGTCAAGCGCGGCAAGACCGTCCACGTCGCCGAGCTGTCGCAGGACGTCGGCGAGCTCGACGACATCGCCGGGGCGCGCGTGATCCAGGTGATCGAGGACGAGAAGCGCTCGGTCGTCGTGGACGGCAAGGAGCTCTCCGCGTCCCAGCTCGTCGAGCGGCTCGGCTTCACGCGCGAGCGGTCGCAGACGCTCGTGCGCGACCTCTCGGGCGGCGAGCGGCGCCGCCTCCAGCTCCTGCGCCTGCTCGTCGCCGAGCCCAACGTGCTCCTGCTCGACGAGCCGACGAACGACCTCGACACCGACACGCTCGCCGCGCTCGAGGACCTGCTCGACGGCTGGCCCGGCACGCTCATCGTGGTCTCGCACGACCGCTACCTGCTGGAGCGCGTCGCGGACCGCCAGGTCGCGCTGCTCGGCGACGGCCAGGTGCGCGACCTGCCGGGCGGCGTCGAGCAGTACCTCGAGCTGCGGCGCGCGGCGCTCGCGGGCGCGGGCGCCGCGTCGACCGGGTTCGCACCCACGGGCGGCGCCGACGCGACGCCGGACGCGGGGCCGGCCGCGGAGGCCCCGGGCCCGAGCGCGGCCGAGGTGCGGGCGGCGAAGAAGGAGATCAACCGCATCGAGCGGCGCCTGAGCAAGATCGCGGAGGTCGAGGGCCGGCTGCACGAGAAGATCGCGGCGAACGCGACGGACTTCGCGGCGGTCGCGGAGCTCGACGCCGAGCTGCGCACGCTCGCGGCGGAGAAGGACGAGCTCGAGGCGGCGTGGCTCGAGGCGGCGGAGGTCGCCGGGTGACGGCCGACCGCATGCGGGTCGCGGTGTCCGCGCGCGGCGTCGAGGTCGACGACGGGCAGGGCGGCGTCCTCGCGCCCTGGGCGGACGTGCGCCGCGTCACCGCGTTCGCGCTCGGCGGCCCGGGCGGCACCGCCCGGTACGTGTCGTTCGACCTCGTGAACGGGCACAGCGTCGAGGTGGACGACGCCGCCCCGGAGTGGGACGACGTGCTCGCCGCCCTGCCCGGGCGGGTCGAGCTCGCGGTGGACGACCCGCTCGCGGCGCTCGGCGCGCTCGCGCCGGGCGGGAGGCTCGTCCTCGCGGGGCCCGTGCGGACCCGCTGACCGCCGGGGACCTGCGTCCGGGCGCCCGGGTCGCAGCGCCGGGGGCGCGGCCGTACGGCTCAGCGCCGGAGGAAGCCCATGCGGTCGTCGGGGTCGACGCGCTCGAGGATGGCGCCCGCGATGGCGTCGAGCTGCTCGACCTGCTCGTCGGTGAGGGCGTCGATCACGTGGTCGCGCACCGTCGCGACGTGCCCGGGCGCGGTCGCGACGACCTTGTCCCAGCCGGCGTCGGTGAGGTGCGCGTTCGTCGCGCGGCGGTCCTCGGGGCACGGCACGCGCTCGACGAGGCCGCGCTTCTCGAGGCGCGCGACGACGTGCGACAGCCGGGGGAGCGTGGCGTTGGTGGCGCCCGCGAGGTCGGTCATGCGCAGCGTGCGCCGCGGAGCCTCCGAGAGCATGGCCAGCACGTAGTACTCGAAGTGGCTGAGGTCGGCGTCGCGCCGGAGCTGGGAGTCGAGGACGCCCGGCAGCAGCTCCACGACCGCCACGAGCCGCTTCCACGCGTCGAGCTGCTGGTCGTCGAGCCAGCGGGGTTCCGTCGCCATCACTCCTCCTCCGTCCGGCGATCCACATAGTTGACGGTACAAGTTTAGCGGCGTACGGTGTTAGTTGTAGCAACAACTAATAGCCGACCGTCGGGCCGGCGGAGGAAGGGAAGCCACCATGAGCAGCATCACCATCATCGGCGCCGGGAACATGGGCTCGGCCATCGCCGGTCTCGCGCTCGCCGCGGGCAGCCAGGTGCAGGTCCTGACCCGCGAGGCCACCGAGGTCGACCCGCGCGTCACGGCGGGCACGGTCGGCGACGAGATCACGGGCGACGTCGTCGTCCTCGCGCTGCCGTACGGTGCGCTCGACGACGTCCTCGGCGCCTACGCGGGCCGCCTCGACGGCAAGGTGCTCGTCGACATCACCAACCCGGTCGACTTCGCGACGTTCGACTCCCTCGTCGTGCCTGCCGGCTCGTCGGCCGCGGCGCAGATCCAGGAGCGCGTCCCGGGCGCGCGCGTCCTCAAGGCGTTCAACACGAGCTTCGCGGCGACGCTCGCCACCGGTCAGGTCGGGCCGCTCCCGACGACGGTCCTCGTCGCGGGCGACGACGCCGACGCGAAGGCCGCCCTCGCGAGCGCCGTGTCCGGGGTGCGCGTCGTCGACGCCGGCTCGCTGAAGCGCGCGCACGAGCTCGAGGCCCTCGGCTTCCTGCAGCTCACGCTCGCGGCGGGGGAGAAGACCTCCTGGACGACGGGCTTCGCGCTCGCCGAGTGACCCCACCCGCTCCCGCACGGCGACGGCCGGTCACCCCGCGGGGTGACCGGCCGTCGCCGTGCGCGGAGGGTCAGCCGCGCGCCTTCTCGACGGCGGTGCGGGCCGCCTCGTGCTCCGCCTTCTGGGCCTCGCGCAGCGCCTTCTCCAGCTCGCGCACCTTCTTCTGCGCCTCGCGCACGCGCCGCTCCGCGTCGCGCCGCCGGAGCGTCGCCTTCTTGACCCGCGGGTCCTTGACGTGGACCGCGACCTCGACCGGTGCGACGGCGTCCCGCGGGTCCGCCGCCGGTGCGGGCTCCGTGGCCGTGGCGGGCTGCCTTCCGGGCGCGCGGCCCGCGCCGGGCGCCCCGGCGGCCCGCGCGTCGACGTAGACGGCGATCCCGTCGAGCACCCGCTCCAGGCCCCACGCGGTGTCGTCGATCTCGCCCTCGCCCGCGTACGTCCCCGCCTCGACGAGGGGCCGCAGGTAGGGGAACCGCACCTCGTCCACGAGCCCGCGCAGCGCGTCGGCCCACGCGCCACCCTGGACCGCCTCGTCGCCGCCGGCCGCGGCGACGGCGCGCGCGAGGTCGGTCTGCAGCCGGGCCGCGTTCCGGGCGTACCCGCTGACGAGGAGGATGACGGACATCTTCTCCTCGTCGTCGAGCGGCGTGGACCGCAGCGCGCGCAGCCCGGCGTCCGCGCCGCGCAGGTTGTTCGGCGTGAGCGGCGCGCCGGTCACGGGGATGTCGAGGAACCACGGGTGCGACGCGAACACCGCCATCGTGAACTGCGCCCACTCGCGCAGCTCGGCGCGCCAGTCGGCCGGCTCGTGCGCCGGCGGGTACTCGACGTCGAGCGCCGCCTCCTGCATGAGGAGCAGCAGGTCGTCCTTGCTCGTGACGTACCGGTAGAGCGACATCGTCGTGAAGCCGAGGCTCTGCGCGACCTTCGCCATGGACACGGCCCCGAGCCCGTCGGCGTCGGCGATCTCCGTCGCCGCGTCGACGATCCGCTCGATGCTCAGCTCGCGCTTCGGCGCGCGCTCGGGGCGTTCGGCCACGCCCCACGCGAGCGCGAGCCGGGGCGGGAGGTCGGGTGCGTCCGTCATGGCTTCATCCTCCCCGACGGCGCCCGGACGTGGGTCACAGCCGTGCCGAGCGGGCCCCCCCGGTGGCGCGAGCAGGTGGTCCTGGTGCGTCCGGTCGGCAGGACGGGCCAGGACCACCTGCTCGGCCGCGCGGGGGTGGGCGGGGGGTGGGCGGGGGTGGGCCGGGGGAGAGGGGCGGGCGGGGTCAGCGGGCCGTCCGCCGGCGGTAGAGCACGGAGCCGGCGGCGCAGCTCACGACGAGGAAGCCGGCCAGCCACGCGACGGCGGTCAGGGCCGTCGACGCGTCGGGCGCGCCCGCGAGCAGCCCGCGGAACGTCTCGATGACGGGCGTGAACGGCTGGTTCTCGGCGAACCCGTGCAGCCACGACGGCATCGTGTCGATCGGGACGAACCCCGAGCTGAGGTAGGGCACGAACAGGAAGAGGAAGTTCACCGACTGCGACGCCTCGACGCTCAGCACGAGGCCCAGCGCCACGCTCAGCCACGTGAACGTCAGCACGGCGAGGACGGCGAACGCGACGAGCCCCGCCCAGTCGGCAGGCCCGGCTTCGGGCCGGAAGCCGAGCGCGAGCGCTACCCCCACGACCACGACGGCGGACGCGAGGTTGCGCACGACGCTCGCCACGACGTGCCCCCACAGGGCGGACGGCCCGAAGATCGGCAGGGTCTTGAACCGGTCGATCGTCCCGGACGTCATGTCCTGCGCGACGCCGACCGCCGCCGTCGCGGAGCCGAACCCCAGGCACATCACGAGCACGCCGGGCACGACGTAGTCGATGTAGTCGTCCCCGCCGATCGCCCCGCCGAAGATCACGACGAAGACGAGCATGATCATCACGGGCAGCGCGAAGGCCGTGACGAGCCCGTCGACGCTGCGGAGCTGGCGGCGCGTCTCGCGCCCGACCATCGTCCGGACGTCGCGCGCGGCGGTGGCGGGGGTCCGTCGGACGCGCGGCGGCGCGGTGCGGGACGGTCGGGACAGGGTGGTCGTGGGTGCGGCGCTCATCGGGCGCCCTCCTTCCGGGTCAGGGCGAGGAACACGTCGTCGAGCGTGGGCCGGACGACGCTGACCCCCACGACCGCGAGCCCGTGGGCGTCGGCGGCCGCGAGCACGTCGCGGACCGTGCGGACGGGGTCGTCGCTCGGTGCGGTGAGCGAGAGGTCCTTCTCGTCGGTCGTCGTGCGGGCCAGCCCGATCGAGGCGGCGAGCCCGACGGCGGCGACCAGGCTCTCCGGGTCGTCGAACGCGACGCGCACTTGGTCGCCGGCGACGAGCGCCTTGAGCTCGGCGGCCGTGCCGCGCGCCGCGACGCGGCCGTCGTGCAGGACGGCGATCGTGTCGGCCAGGCGGTCCGCCTCCTCCAGGTACTGGGTCGTCAGCAGGACGGTCGTCCCGTCGGCGGCGAGGCCGCGCACGACCTCCCAGAGCTGCGCGCGCGACGCCGGGTCGAGGCCCGTCGTCGGCTCGTCGAGCACGAGCACCGCCGGGTCGGCCACGAGGCTGATCGCCAGGTCGAGGCGGCGGCGCATGCCGCCCGAGTAGGTCCCGACCCGCCGGTCCGCGGCGTCGGTGAGGTCGAAGCGCTCGAGCAGGGCGGCGGCGCGCGGGCGCACCGCACGGCGGGGCAGATGGGCGAGCTCGCCCATCATCACGAGGTTCTCGCGGCCCGTCTGGAACTCGTCCACCGACGCGTACTGGCCCGTGAGCGCGATGGTCTCGCGCACCCGGGCGGCGTCGTGCACGACGTCGGCGCCCGCGACGCGCGCGGTGCCGCCGTCGGGCCGGACGAGGGTGGTGAGGATGTTGACGGTCGTCGTCTTGCCCGCGCCGTTGGGGCCCAGCAGCGCGAAGATCTCGCCGCGGCGCACGGTGAGGTCGACGCCGCGCAGCACGGCGTGGCCGCCGTAGGACTTCTCCAGCCCCTGCGCGGCGATCATGGCTCCGGTCATCGCCTTCTCCTTCTCCATCGGACGTCCGTGTGCGGCGCACACGTCGTGTGTGTGGCATAAACTGTGTGTACACCATAAACAGGTGTGGAGCCGAGGGTCAAGGGTTCGAGGAGATGCCAGGCGGGGAGGGTCGGGCCCGGTGCTCAGCCCGCGCGACGACGGGGCGCGCCGGTGAGGACCAGCCCGATCCCGGTCATCACCACGAGCGCGCCCAGCACGACGGCGACCGGCACGGTCCATGTCCCCGTCGCCGTCTGCAGGGCCCCGGCCGCGGTGGGCGCGACGGCGGCGAGGCAGTACCCGACGGACTGCACCGTCGCCGACGCCTGCCGGCCGCGCCGGACCGTCGGGTACCGCTGCGCGACGAGCGTGAAGATCACGACGAAGTTCGCCGCCTGGGCGACGCCCGCCGCGGACGCCCACACCGCCCAGAGCCCCGGCGCGACGAGCAGGCCCACGGGCAGCGTGAGCCACAGCACCGCGATCCCCACGAACGTCTGCCGCAGGCTGAGGCGGCGCGCGGCGAGCGGCACCGCGAGACCACCGACGATCGCGAAGCCCTGGAACAGCGACGCCGCCCCGCCCGACGCCGAGCGCGGGATGCCCGCGAGGTCCTCGAGGATCAGCGGCAGCCACGCCGTGAGCGCGTAGAAGCTCGACGACTGGAGCGCGAACATCGCGCACAGCCACCACGTGAACGGGGTCGCGAGGACGTGGCGCTCGCGGGCCGTCGTCGGGTCGGTGCCCGTGACCCCCTCCGCCGCGGCCGCCGCCAGCGCGTCCTCGTCAGCCGCAGCCTTCGTCCCCGCCGCCGTCGGGCCGGGCGCGCGCTCCGCCGGGCCGCCCCGGGGCTCGCGCGCCTCGCGCGGCACCGCGCGCAGCCACCACACGAGCGCGACGACTGCGAGCACCGACCACGACGCGAGCGCCCAGCGCCACCCGACGGCGTCCGCCAGCGGCGCGGTGAGCGCCGTCGTCGCGACGGTCCCGACGTTGATCGCCGCCGTGTAGAGGCCCGTCACCGTCGCGACGTGGCCGGGGAAGTCGCGCTGGGCGATCATCGGCACCGCGAGGTTCGCCGTCGTGATGCCCAGCCCGAGGAGCACCGTGCCCGCGAACGTCCCGGCCGCGCCGAGCGCCGCGAGGTCCGCCGAGCGCAGGACCGTCCCGGCGAAGATCAGCGCGAGCGCGACGGCGATCGCCGTCCGCAGCGACGACCGCCCGAGCAGGCCCGCGACGGCGGGCGTCGCCAGCGCGAAGCAGAGCACCGGGATGCCGGTGAGCAGGCCCGCCGCGGCGGCGGTGAGGTCGAGGTCGGCCGCGACGTCCGCGACGACGGGCGGGAGCGCGGTGAGCGGCGCCCGCAGGTTGACGGCCACGAGCAGCACGGCGACCAGCAGGACCCCGTCGATCCCGCCGCGGAAGGTGCTCGGGCGGGGCGGCCGTGACGACGGCATCGGGCGGGGACCTCCGGGTGCGGGCGCGTGCGGCGACGCCCGCCCGGTCGTCCGGGCCGTCGGTCAGTCGTCGAACTGTCCTCCGACTGTACGCAGGAGCGCCGCGAGCGCAGGTCGTTCGCCGGGCTCGAGCGCGTCGAGGATGCGGGCCTCGACGGCGAGGAGGTCGGTCATCGCCGTGTCCACGCGCTCCAGGCCCTCCGCCGTGAGCTCGACGAGCACGCCGCGCCGGTCGTCGGGCGAGCGGCGGCGCACCACGAGCCCGCGCTCCTCGAGCCGGTCGATGCGGTTCGTCATGGTCCCGCTCGTCACGAGCGTCTGGGTGACGAGCGCCCCGGGGGAGAGGCGGTACGGCTCGCCCGCGCGGCGCAGCGCGGACAGGACGTCGAACTCCCACGTCTCCAGGTGCCCGCGCGCGAACGCCGTGCGCCGCGCCCGGTCCAGGTGCCGGGCGAGCCGGTCGACCCGGGAGAACACGGTGAGCGGCTCGACGTCGAGGTCCGGCCGCTCCCGCTGCCACGCCGCGACGATGCGGTCGACCTCGTCCTCGTGCTGCTGGTCCATGACGCGAGGGTACTCGACGTGTCTCGACGTCAAGACTCTTGACGGCTCCGCGGTCGTCGCGGCGAGCCGCGACGACCGCCGCCCGCGCGAAGAGCCGGGGCCTCGCGAGGTAGAGCCGCGGCTCTCCCTCGGTGGACCTGGCCTCTCCCTCGCGGTCAGGACGTGCGGAGGGCGTCCTTGAGGCGCACGCGGGCGCCGGTGCGCAGGACGGCGTTGGAGTAGATCTTCGCCGCGAGCCACACGAGCAGGGGGATGACCGCGACGGAGAGACCCAGCGCGACGAGGGCCTCCCACGTCTCGGCGCTGCCGAGCGCGATGCGGACCGGCATGAGCAGCGGCGAGCACAGCGGCACGTACGACAGCCAGACGACGAGCGGGTTGTCCGGCGCCCACGGCGCGACGGAGACGCCCACGATGTACGGCACGATCATGAGGAACGTGACGGGCGTGGTGACCGCGCCGACGTCCTCCTGGCGCGAGACCAGCGCGCCGAGGCCCGCCATGAGCAGCGCGTAGCTGACGAACCCGACGACGAACCACACGAGCGCCCAGGCGGCGGCGGTCCCGAGGTCGATCGTCGAGGTGTCGACGAGGCCGAGGCCGAGCGCGGTCCCGACGCCCGCGAGCACGACGAGCGCGACCTGCCCGAGCCCGACGAGGCCGATGCCGAGGACCTTGCCCGCCATGAGCTGCCACGGGCGCACGGTCGAGAGCAGGAGCTCGACGACGCGGCTCGTCTTCTCCTCGACGACCCCCTGCGCGATGAGCTGGCCGCTGATCATGATGGCCATGAAGAGCAGGATGCCGGTGACCAGGCCGGTGACGTAGCGCGCGGGGTCGAACTCGCTCGGCTCGCCGATGGTGCGCACGTCCGGCGCGGCCGTCGCGACGTCGCCCGCGACCTGGGCGGGGTCGCCCCCGAGGCTGGCGACGGCGTCGGACAGCGCGGTCTGCTGGGCGAGCGTCGTGAAGACGGCCGTGAGGCCCGACGACAGCTCGGTGTCGACGACGACGGTGGGGGAGCCGGCGTTCCCGGTGACGAGGGCGTCGAGGTCGCCGTCGCGCACCTGGGCCTCGCCCGCGGCGTCGTCGGTGACGTCGACGGTCTCGACGTCGGTCCCGAGCGTGCTCCCGGTGGTCTCGATCGCCTCGGCGAGCGCCGCGGTCTGCGGCGTGACCCCGACGCGCTCGGCGCTCGGGCCGGACCCGTTCGCGAGGTTCAGCACGACCCCGCCGAGCACGACGGCGCCGACGAGGATCACGGTCAGCCACACGAAGGACTTGGAGCGCAGCCGCGTCATGATCTCGCGGCCCGCGACGAGGCGGATCGCGCCCCACGACGTCAGCGACGTGCCCTGGCCCGCGCTCATGCCCCCACCTCCACGGTCTCGGCGGCCGTCGCGGCCGGCTTCTCCTCGGCGCTCACGACGTCGCGGTACAGCTCGGTGAGCGACGGCCGGACGAGCGCGAACTCGTGCACGGGCCCGGCGGCGAGCGCCGCGCGCAGCACAGCCTGCTCGCGCCCGCCGGGGACGCCCCCGGCGCCGTCACCGGTCCCGGCACCGGGCGGACCGCCGGGCGCGAGCTCGACGACCGTGCGCGACCCCTCCAGGCTGACGGCCCGCGCGTCGGGCACGGCGCCGATCCACGTCGCCCCGGGCGGGCCGTCCACGACCCAGCGCTCCTGCTCGGTGCGGCGGAGCTCGTCGATCGTGCCGACCTCGACCATCGCGCCGTCCTTGATGATGCCGACGCGGTCGCACAGCCGTTCCACGAGGTCGAGCTGGTGCGACGAGAACACGACGGGCACGCCCGCGTCGGCGCGGTCGCGCAGCACCCCGCTCATGACGTCGACGGCGACGGGGTCGAGCCCGCTGAACGGCTCGTCGAGCACGAGCAGCTCGGGGTCGTGGGTGAGCGCGGCGGCGAGCTGGACGCGCTGCTGGTTGCCGAGCGAGAGCTTCTGCACCTCGTCGTCGCGGCGCGCCTCGACGCCGAGCGTGGTGGTCCAGCGCTCCATCGCGTCCTTCGCCCCGGCGGCGGAGAGCCCGTGCAGCCGGGCGAGGTAGACGAGCTGCTCGCCGACCTTCATGCGCGGGTAGAGGCCACGCTCCTCGGGCATGTAGCCGATGCGACGGCGGGCGGCCAGGTCGAGGGGCCGCCCCTCCCACCGGACCTCGCCGCCGTCGGCGGCGAGGACGCCGAGGACGATGCGCATCGTCGTCGTCTTCCCGGCGCCGTTCGAGCCGACGAAGCCGAAGATCTCCCCGGCGCGCACGTCGAACGACGTGCCGCGCAGGGCGCGCACGGCGCCGTAGGACTTGGTCAGCGAGTCGATCTCGAGTGTCGCCATGCGCCCCAGACAACCACGCGCGGGGACGGGCGGCACGGGACAGATGTCACGTCCTGGCCGTGCCGGAGCAGGGGTGCCCCCTGCCGAGGTCGGGCTCGCCGGAGCGGGCCGTCGTGGGCGCCCCGCGTGAGGCGTCCGCGACCGCCGGTCAGCCGAGGTGCTCGTCGCGCACCGTGGGCAGCGTCCGGGCAGCCCGCACGGCGAGGCGCAGCATCGTCCCGGTCGCCTCGTCGACCGCCGCGGCGTCGTCGCGCCGGACGGCGTCGAGCGAGACCCAGAGCAGCTCGCGGGCGAGCGCGGCGTCCTGCTCCTCGAGCCGTCCGGACACCGACTCGACGGCGCTCATCGCGACGAGCACGCGCATCACGGCCGACGTCGGGGGCGCGACCCGCACGCGCCGGATCTCCACGGCGCGGCGCAGCGCGCGCCGCTCGACCCGCGTGAGGCGCGGGCCCGTCACGTGCAGGAGGGCGACGGTGAGGAGGGCCGCCACGAGCCCGAGGACCGCGGCGAGGAGCAGGGTCTCGGGCGCGGTCAGGTGCCGTCCCGCGACCAGGGCGGCGAGCGCGGTGGTCACGCCCGCGACGAGACCGACCCGCACCACGTCGACCGACGCGCGCCACTCGGCGTGCCGGCGCACCCGGTCCAGCTCGCGAGGCGTGAGGCCCGGGACGAGCACGTCGGTGCGCTGGACGACGCGCGCGGGCGCGCCCGCGACGTCGCCCTGCAGACAGCGTGCGGTCGTCCAGGTCACGTACCCCCAGACCGTGGGACGGATCTCGTCCCGTGGGTCGCCGTACCCCTGGTCGGTCGACCGGTCGTGCCCGTGCATCCGCTGCCCCGCTCCGTCGTTCTGCTCTGCCGCCAGAGAGACGGGCTGACCCCGCTGTCATGACGCGGGTTTCGGGGCCGGATCTGCGTCAGGACCTCGTGGTGATGAGGTGGGGTCGCTTCTCCATGTCCGCGAGGCCGTTCCAGGCCAGGTTGACGAGGTGCGCCGCGACCTCCGTCTTCTTGGGAGAGCGGGCGTCGAGCCAGTACTGGCCGGTCAGGGCGACCATGCCGACGAGCATCTGCGCGTAGATGGGCGCGACCTTCGGGTCGAGGCCGCGCGTGCGGAACTGGTTCGCCAGGAGGTGCTCGACCTGCGTCGCGACGTCGCCGATGAGGCTCGAGAACGTGCCCGTCGCCTGCGCGACGGGGGAGTCGCGCACGAGGATCCGGAAGCCGTCCTCGGACGCCTCGATGTAGGACAGGAGCGCCAGCGCGGTGCGCTCCAGCAGCACCTTCGGGTGGCCGCCCTCGTCGAGCGCGCCCGACAGCGCCGCGGTGAGCGCCTGCACCTCGCGGTCCACGACGACCGCGTAGATGCCCTCCTTGCCGCCGAAGTGCTCGTACACGACGGGCTTCGACACCTCGGCGCGCGCGGCGATCTCCTCGACGCTCGTCCCCTCGAAACCCTTCTCGGCGAACAGCCGACGGCTGACCGAGAGCAGCTGCTCGCGCCGCTGGCTCGCGGTCATGCGGGATCGGGGGGTGCGTCTGGAGTCGGCCACGGGTCCATCATGCCGTGCGGGCGCTCGCCGCAGCCGGAGGGTCCGCGCCCGACGGTGCGGGCGTCGTCGGGCAGGTGCGCGCACGGGTGTGGTGCGGGCCACGCCCCGCGTCCGGCGCGGATGGGGCGAGACGGGCACGCGCGGCGTCGGGCACGGGGACCGACCTGGCAGACTGTTCCCGGACCCGGCCCGCCCGCCGCGGCCCGGGGTCGTACCGGGGGCGTGGCGACGGGCAGGTGACGCGCACGTGCCGAGCACGTGCCGAGCACGGCGTCGCCGGGTCCGGTCCGCCTTGGTGTAATCGGCAGCACAAGGGTTTTTGGTGCCCTTGGTCCAGGTTCGAGTCCTGGGGGCGGAGCTCGTGCCACCGATCCCGAGGGGAACACCCATGGAAGCTCAGCAGGGCACCGACACCACCGTCGCCCCCGCTGCCGTGATCGTCCTCGCCGCAGGCGAGGGCACGCGGATGAAGTCGTCCACCCCCAAGATGCTGCACACGCTCGCGGGTCGCAGCCTGCTCGGGCACGTGCTCGTCGCGGCACGCTCGCTCGACCCGGCGCTGCTCGCCGTCGTCGTGCGGCACGAGCGCGACCGCGTCGCCGAGCACGCCGTGTCGGTCGACCCGGACGCGGTCGTCGTGGACCAGGACGAGATCCCGGGGACGGGCCGCGCCGTGCAGTGCGCGCTCGCCGCGCTCGACGCGAAGGCGCACGCGCAGGCGCTCGTCCACGGCGTGCCCGACGGCGAGGAGGGGCGCGGCGTCGGCGACGGCCTCGAGGGCCCCGTGGTCGTCACGGCGGGCGACACCCCGCTGCTCGACGGCGGCACCCTCGCCCAGCTGCTCGCGGCGCACGTCGCGGACGGCAACGCGGTGACGATGCTGACGACGCAGCTCGAGGACGCGACCGGCTACGGTCGCGTCGTGCGCGACGACGCGACGGGCGACGTCCTGCGCATCGTCGAGCACAAGGACGCGTCGGCCGACGAGCTCGCGATCCGCGAGATCAACGCGTCGATCTACGTGTTCGACGCCGCCGTCCTGCGGCGCGGGCTCGGCACGCTCGGCCGCGACAACGCGCAGGGCGAGGTCTACCTGACGGACGTCGTCGCCGCGGCGCGCGCCGAGGGCGGCGTCGTGCGGGCGCTCGTCTCGGACGACCCGACGGTCGTCGAGGGCGTCAACGACCGCGTGCAGCTCGCGACGCTGCGCGCCGAGCTCAACCGTCGGATCCTCGAGGACTGGATGCGCGCGGGCGTGACCGTGGTCGACCCGGCCACGACGTGGGTCGACGTCGACGTCGAGCTCGCGCGCGACGTGACGCTGCTCCCGGGGACGCAGCTCCACGGCGCGACGGTCGTCGCCGAGGGTGCGACGGTCGGCCCGGACACCACGCTCACGGACACCGAGGTCGGCGCCGGCGCGACCGTGACCCGGACGCACGGTTCGCTCGCGGTCCTGGGCGCGGGGACGTCCGTCGGACCGTTCGCGTACCTGCGGCCCGGCACCGTGCTGGGGGCGCACGGCAAGATCGGGACGTTCGTCGAGACGAAGAACGCGGAGATCGGCGAGGGGTCGAAGATCCCGCACCTGTCCTACGTCGGCGACGCGACGATCGGCGACCACACGAACATCGGCGCCGCGTCGGTCACGGTCAACTACGACGGCGTGCACAAGCACCGCACCGTCATCGGCTCGCACGCCCGCACCGGCGCGGACAACATGTTCGTCGCGCCCGTGAGCGTCGGCGACGGCGCGTACACCGCCGCCGGGTCCGTCATCCGCCGCGACGTGCCCGCGGGCGCGCTCGGCGTGAGCGGCGGCCAGCAGCGCAACATCGAGGGCTGGGTCGAGCGCCGTCGCGCCGGCACGCCCGCCGCCGAGGCCGCGGCCGCCGCGCGCGCCGCGGACCCGGAGGCGCCCCCGCTCGGCGCGCAGGCGCAGGCCCAGCTCGCGGACCAG
>QAPD01000054.1 GCA_003052455.1 Sphaerisporangium cinnabarinum
CCGGCGCGGGCAGCCCCCGACGGGAACCGCGACCGCCGCGGCGCGGCCGGGCTCGTCGAGCCGACGGGCGAGGAGGTCGGCGACGGCCGGCTGCGTCGCTACTACCGCGCGACCGACGACGGGCGCCGCGCCGCCCGCGCCGAGACCCTCCGCCTCGCCGAGCTCGCCGAGCGCGCGCGCCGGTCGCTCTCCCGCGGTGCCGGGCGAGGTGCCGGTCGAGGTGCCGCCGACGGGCTCGCGGGGAGCGGCGCGTGAGCCGGCGACGGGCCGGCGCCGACGGCGCGCATCCCGGCCGCCCCGCGCGCGGGTCGCGCGGCGCGGACCGGTACGAGCGGTCGGCGCGGTTCTGGCTGCGCGCCTACCCCCGGCGCTGGCGCGACCAGCACGCCGAGGAGGCGCTCGCCGTGCTGCTCGACCTGGCGCCCGAGCCGGACGACGGCGCCGCTCCCCGCGGCATCGGCGCGCGCGAGGCGTGGGGCCTCGTGCGCGCGGGGTGGGCGCTGCGGTGGCGCGAGCACCCGCCGCTCGGGCGCTGGCTGCTCTACCGGTCGCTCGACCTGCGGCTCCCCGCGCGGTACTGGTGGTGGGTCGCCGACGACATCCACGGGGCGCTGTACCCCTGGCGCGTCACCCTGGGCAGCCTGGGGACCGCGCTGGCGGTGTTCTACGGGTGGCCCGTCCTGGGCCATGCGCTGTTCTCGTACGACCTCACCCGGCCGGACCTCTGGATGGGCGTCCTGTGGTGCGCGGCTGCGCTCGTGAGCGGGTTCCTGTTCCGCCGGTCCCACGTCGACCGGGCCTGGCGCAAGCACGTGCTCGACGGCAACATCCCCGTCGACTCCCCGGACCGACGTCGCACCGCGGGCGGCTGAGCGCGCCCGCTCACCGTGCGGACGCCCGTCCGGACGCGTGCGTACGCCCGCTAGACTGGGCGCGGAATCCCGCCGTCGGCTCCCGCTCGTCCCGTCCCCCCGGGCGTCCTCGACGCCCGTGACGTGGCCGGGATCCCGGAGCCCCGGCCCTCCCGAACACTCTCGCCAAGGAGCCCCCGTGGGACGCGTCGTCGTCGAGGTCATGCCCAAGCCCGAGATCCTGGACCCGCAGGGCAAGGCCGTCGTCGGGGCGCTGCCGCGCCTCGGCTTCACCCAGTTCACGTCCGTCCGCCAGGGCAAGCGGTTCGAGCTCGAGGTCGAGGGGCCCGTGACGCCGGAGGTCCTCGCCGCCGCCGAGGAGGCCGCGGTGAAGCTCCTGTCGAACCCCGTCATCGAGGACGTCGTGCGCGTCGCGGACATCGAGACGGACGCCGCCGCGACGATCACGTCGCAGGGTCTCGCCTGATGTCCACCGCGGCTCTCGCGACGGCCACGGTCGGCGTCGTCACCTTCCCCGGCACGCTCGACGACCGCGACGCCGCGCGCGCGGTGCGCCTCGCGGGCGGCGAGGCCGTGTCGCTCTGGCACGCGGACGCCGACCTGCACGGTGTGGACGCGGTCGTCCTGCCCGGCGGCTTCTCCTACGGCGACTACCTGCGCGCGGGCGCGATCAGCCGCTTCGCGCCGGTCATGGAGTCGGTCGTCGACGCCGCGAAGGGCGGCATGCCCGTGCTCGGCATCTGCAACGGCTTCCAGATCCTCACCGAGGCGCACCTGCTCCCGGGCTCGATGGTCAAGAACGACCACCTGCACTTCGTGTGCCGCGAGCAGGTCCTCGTGGTCGAGAACGCCGACACCGCCTGGACGCGCGACTACACGGCCGGCCAGCGCATCACGATCCCGCTGAAGAACCAGGACGGGCAGTTCGTCGCCGACGAGCGGACGCTCGACGAGCTCGAGGCCGAGGGGCGCGTCGTCTTCCGCTACGACGGCTGGAACCCCAACGGGTCGCGCCGCGGCATCGCGGGCATCACGAACGCGGCGGGCAACGTCGTCGGCCTCATGCCCCACCCCGAGCACGCCGTCGAGCCCGGCTTCGGCCCGGCCGCCGCGGCCGGCCCGCGCGCCGGCACCGACGGCCTCGGGTTCTTCACGTCGGTCCTGGGCGCGCTCGTCCGCGCGTGACGCTCCCGCGCGTCCTGCCCGACGGCGTCGGGCGCCCCGGGACCGGGGCCGTCACCGTGGCGACGGTCCCGGCGGACGACGCCGCGGCCGAGCGGCTGCGGTCGCGACAGCAGGCGGAGCTCGCCGTGCGCTACGGCGAGCCCGACGCCGGCACGTTCACCCCCGAGGCGGCGCTCGCGAACGTCGTGGTCCGGGACGACGGCGAACCGGTCGCGTTCGTCGCGCTGCGCGACGTCTCCGGCACGCCGGACGGACGCGGCGGCGCGCACCCGGCGCGGACCGGCGAGGTGAAGCGCCTGTACGTCGAGCCCGCCCACCGGGGCCGCGGGCACGCCCGCACCGCGATGCGCGCGCTGCACGAGCGCGCGGTCGCGGCGGGCCTCGACCGGCTCGTGCTCGAGACGGGAACGCTCCAGCCGGAGTCCGTCGACCTCTACCTCTCGCTCGGCTACGTGCCGATCGAGTCGTACGGCCACTACGCCGGGCAGCCGCTCTCGCGCTGCTTCGCGCTCGACCTGCGCGCGTCGCGCGCCGCCGCGCCGGAGGCCACCGGACCGCGGACCGCCGCGCCGGACACTGCCGGACCGCCGGGAGCCGGACGGGAGATCGGCGCCGCGCTGGGCAGCCCGGTCGTCGGAGCCGTCGAGCTCCGTGCCGTCCCGTGGGACGACCCCGACGCGACCGCGCTGCGCCGCGAGATGCACGAGACGTCGTCGGCCGTCCTGTACCCGGAGCTCTTCGGTGGCCTCGACTCCGCCGGGGGCTTCGACGCCGTCGACACGCGCCTGGGCACGGACGTCGTGCTGACCCTCGCGGCGTACCGGGACGGCGCGGCGCTCGGGTGCGCGTCGCTGCGACGGCCCGAGCCCGGCGCGCCGCAGGACGCGCTCGAGGTGAAGAAGGTGTTCGTGCGCGAGAGCGCGCGCCGCACGGGGACCGCGCGTCGGCTCCTCGACGGGCTGGAGACGGCGGCGCGTGAGCGCGGGGTCTCCACGCTCTTGCTCGAGACGGGCATCCGCCAGCCCGGCGCCATCGCGCTCTACCGCTCGCTCGGCTTCCGTGCCGTCGTGCACTTCCCGCCCTACGACCGCGACAACCACGTCGCGCTGTGCTTCGCCAAGCCGCTGACCTGAGGCGATGCGCCGCCGTGCCGCATATGACCGCGCTGTCCGGTTCCGCTAGGGTGGACTGGTGATCCCCCTCGCGTCCGGCGCCCACTCCGTGGCCTCCGTCGTCCTCGAGCTGCTCGGGTGGGTCTCCGCAGCCGTGACGCGCGTGCCCGGACGGATCGGCGCGCTCGCGGCGGAAGTGCGCGAGACCGCGGCGGGCTGGGGCCTCCCGGTCGGCGAGGTGACTGACCTCTACGCCGACTTCCCCGTCCGCCTCGCGCTCGCCGTCGGCGCCGTCGCGCTGGTCTGCGCGGTGGTCGCCCTCGTCCACGGCCTGCGCCAGCGGCCCGGCGCCGCGGACCGCGAGGGCGACACCGGGCGCGTCACCGGGAGCTGAGCAGCGGCGCGACCTCGTGCCCCAGGAAGCGCACGAACGCCTCGACGTCGGGTTCGTCCGCGGTCGGCTGGACCGCCACGGCCGTCGCGCCCGCCTCCGCGAGGGCAAGGATCCCCGCCGCGACCGCCCGGGCGTCGCCTGCGGCGCCGATGCCTCGACCGGGCTCCGCGCCCCACACCGGCAGCTCGCGGTCGACCCGTGCCTGCGCGTCCGGCCCCGTCGCGGCGATGAGCGTCGCGTGGACGTCGAACCGCTGGCCCGCGCCGCCCTCGCGCGCGACGTCCGCCGCGCTCCGCACGTCCTCGGGGGTCAGCGCGTTCGTGAGGATGAGACCGTCGCCGAGCTCGCCGGCCAGCGCGAGCGTCCGCGGTCCGGACCCGCCCAGCCACAGCGGGACGGGCTCCGTGGGTGGCCAGTCGAGCCGGACGGCGTCGAGCGTGACGTACCGGCCGTCCGTCGTGACCTCCTCGCCCGCGAGCAGACGGCGCAGCGCCGTCGCGTGCTCGCGCAGGAGCGTCAGGGGAGACGCGACGCGCACCCCCGCCTGCCCCATCCACTCCTGGACGCCGTGCCCGACCCCCGCGACGAGTCGGCCGGGGAACATCCGCGCGAGCGTCGCCACCTCCATCGCCGTGATCGCCGTGCTGCGCAGCGGGGCGGGCATGAGCCCGATGCCGACGCGCACGCGGTCCGTCCACGCGAGGGCCGCGGCGGCCGAGGCGAGGCCCGACTGCTTGAAGCAGTCCTCCCACACCCAGAGGTCGTCGAGACCGGCGTCCTCCGCGGTCGTCGCGAGCCGCCGCAGGCTCTCCGGCGCGTGGGTGGGCACGAACGCGATACCGAGCCGTGGTGTCGTCATCCCGTCATCGTGCACCGTGGCACCGACAGTCAGCCGTCGCGGCTCGGGGCGCCGGGCGTGTCGTCGGCCGCGTCCGCTCCGGTGTCGGCGATCGTGCCGGTGCCGGTGCCTGGGCCGGCGAGGAACGCGAGCTGCGCGGCGACGGACTGCCGGGCGGCTCCTCGCACCGCGGGGTCGACGTCGGCATAGACCCGCGCGACCACCTGGTCGACCGCGTCCTGGGCGTCCGGGGCCAGGCCGAGCGTGGTCAGCACGTCCCGCACCTGGGCGAGACGCTCGTGGCGGTGCTCCCGGTACGCGCGCACGCGCGCCGCGAGGTCGTCGACGACCGGTCCGTGGCCGGGGAGGCCGGTCACCGGGCCCGGAGTGCCTGCCACAGCCTCGAGCGCGTCGAGGCTCGCGAGGTAGGCGCCGAGCGACCCGTCGGGCGTCGCGATCACCGTCGTCCCCGTCCCGAGCACCGTGTCGCCCGTGAGGACCGTCAGGCCCGACGGCGTCCGCGCGCCCTCGTGCGCCGCGGTGCCGGAACCCGCGGTGCCGGAGCCCGCGGTGCCGGAGCCCGCCAGGCCCGGGTCCGCCGTGCGGCGGGTGGGGTCGTCGGTCGGGGCGACCGGGCCGTCGTCGGGCAGGACGAGACAGACCGAGTCGGCGGTGTGCCCGGGCGTGGCGAGGACCACGACCCGCAGACCCGCGGCCTCGATCACCTCGCCGTCGCGCAGCGGCGCACCGCCGTGGCAGTGGTCCGGGTCGGCCGCACGCACCGGGGCGCCGGTGCGCGCGCGCAGCCCGGGGGACCCGGCCGTGTGGTCGGCGTGGCGGTGGGTCACGAGCTCGAGCTCGACCGGCCCGGCGGCGGCGAGCGCGTCGAGGTGGGCCGCGTCGTCGGGCCCGGGGTCCACGACGACGCACGACGTCGAGCCCGGCGCGCGCAGCACGTACGACCGCGTGCCGTCGAGCGTCATGGGGCCGGGGTTGTCCGCGCGCAGGACGGCGGCGAGGCGCGTGACGGGCGTCGGGACGCTCATGTCACGCGCGGTGCCGCAGGACGTCGGGGCGGCCCTCGTCGTCCCACTGGGAGAACCGCGCGTCGATCAGCGGCGCGACGAGCTCGTACGTCTCCCACGTGTCCGGGACGCGGTACACGTCCTCCGGCTCCCCGTCGCCGGGGCTCACGGCGTCCACGTAGTCCTCGAGGTACAGGCCGCCGTCGTCCTCGTCCTCGTCGTCGCCCGCGTAGTAGGCGCTCGCGAACGCGGCGCCGACGTCGTCGAGGTCGACGTCGACGAGCTTGCCGTCGCACGACTCGTGCACGAAAGCGCCCGGCGTGGTGGTGCGCTCGCGCAGCGCAGCGAGCTCGTCCTCGGAGTCCTCCTCGAGCTCCGGGGACACGTGCCCCGCGAGCGCCGCCCACGCGAGGAACATGCCGATGTGCGTCGCGCCCGCCTCGGGACCGGCCTCGGGCGGGTAGCCCTCGCCGTCGAAGTGCCAGGACGCGTCGTCGTACTTCGTGGTCATGCGCGCGACGCTACCGCCTCCCACCGACGCCACCATGCCCCTGCCACCACGTCGACCTCGACCACGACCTCGCTCCGTGTCGAGCACCACCTTGCGGTCGTGAGGGGGCGCTCAGCGACAGCACGCTCGTGCTCGGCGGTTCCGGGTCAGGCGGCGAGCTCTCCCGCGAGGAGCTCGAGCGTGCGCGCGCGGCCCGGCGTCGCGTCGAGCGCCTCGTCCGTGCGGGACGCGGCGACGGGCACGACCATGACCTCGTCCACGCCGTGGCGCTCGGCGAGCCGACGGACCTCGGCCGCCGCGGCGTCGGGCGTCCCGACGGCCCAGCGGCGCAGGCTGTCCTCGACCATCTGCCCGGCCGCGCCGTCGAGCGGCGCGGCCTGCGCCTCCTCGACGGTCTCCAGCGCGGTGAGCGCCTGCCCGGTGCGCAGGCGCGCCATCATGCGCGCCTGGGGGAGCGCCCGGGCGCGCGCCTCGTCGTCGGTCTCCGCGACGACGGCGTTGAGGGTGAGGAACGTGCGGGGCTCGGGGAAGGCCTCGCTCGGGCGGTAGCCCTCGCGGTAGAGGGCGAGGATCTCGTCGACGCCCTGGCCCGAGAAGTGGTTCGCGAACACGTACGGCAGGCCGAGCTCGGCAGCCAGGCGCGCGGAGTAGTCGCTCGACCCGAGCAGCCAGACCGTCGGGGTGCCGTCCGCGGCGGGCGTCGCGTGCACGTCGTAGACCTGCCCGCTCGTGAGGCGCAGCGTCGCGCCCTGCGGGCTCATGAGCGCGAGGATGTCCGTCACGTGCTGGGGGAAGCGGTCGACGTCGGCCGTCGGGCCGGTGATGCGCAGGAGCTGGGTGACCACCGGGTCCGATCCGGGTGCGCGGCCGAGGCCGAGGTCGACCCGCCCGGGGGCGATCGCCTCGAGCGCGGCGAACTGCTCGGCCACGACGAGCGGCGCGTGGTTGGGCAGCATGACGCCGCCCGAGCCGACGCGGATCCGGTCCGTCACCGACGCCGCCGCGGCGATCATCACGGGCGGGGTCGAGGCCGCGACCGCGGGCATGTTGTGGTGCTCGGCGAACCAGTAGCGCTCGAAGCCGAGCCGGTCGGCGAGGCGCACGAGGTCGAGCGACGCTCGCACCGCCTGGGTGCTGGACTGGCCCGAGCGGACGGGCACGAGGTCGAGGACGGACAGGCGGGGGGTCTGGGTGCTCACCCTGGTGCCAACCGGCCACCCCCGTGCCTCATTCCCCGGGGCGACCGCGCACGCCTGCCAGGATGGTCGCCATGGACGTCCCCTCGATGATCATGGGCGCCGCCGTCGCGTCCGTCGCCTGGATCGTGCTCGTGCCCTGGGGCAGGCTGAAGGAGCTGCGCGAGCGCGATCAGGCGGAGCGCGCCGAGGACTGACCGCCGGGCAGCGGAGTCCGCAGCCCGCTCGCGCGGTGGACCGGGCTCGTCACCGCGGTGCGCACGGCGTCCTCGGAGCCGACGACGCGCACGAACGACTGCGCGCGCGTCACCGCCGTGTACAGCAGCTCGCGCGTGAGCAGGGGAGAGGTCGCGGGCGGCAGGACGAGCGTGACGCGGTCGAACTGGCTGCCCTGCGCGCGGTGGACCGTCATGGCGTGCACGGTCTCCACGGGCGGCAGCCGGTGGGTGCGCACGCGCAGGGGCTCGCGCGGGTCCCCGAACACGGCGACGACCCCGCCCGAGGGCTCCGCGACGAGCACGCCGGTGTCGCCGTTGTAGAGGCCGACCTCGGCGTCGTTCGTCGTGACGAGCAGCGGCCGCCCGGCGACCCACGGGGAGTCGGTCGCGTGGTGGCCGGTCGCCTCCTCGACCCACGCCTCGACCTGCGCCGCCCACCGGCCGCGCCCCGCGGGCCCGCGCCGGTGCGCCACCATGACGCGGTGCCGCGCGAGCGCGTCGAGCGCGGCGCCGGCGTCCCCGGCGCGGGCGGCCTCGACGAGCAGGGTCCCCGCCGCGACGGCGTCCGCGCGCACCGTGGCCAGCACCGCGTCGTCGGGCTCGTCGTCGGGCGTCTCGAGGAACTCCACGGACCCGTGCCCTGCGCGCAGCAGGGCGAGCGTCGCCTCCGCGTCCTCGGCCCGGATCGCGGCGGCGAGCGGCAGGATCTCCGAGTCGCGGTCCTGACGGTGGACGGTGCGCAGCCGGACGACGCCGTTGCCGAGCACCGCCCGGTCGTCGACCTCGCCGTCGGTCGGCGGCGGCGCGTCGGCGAGCGCGGTCTCGGCCGCCGCGAGCACGACCGGCGCGGTGGCCGGGGGTGTGACGGGCTCGCGGTGCACGAGGTCGCCGAGCACGGCGCCGGCCTCCACCGAGGCGAGCTGGTCCGGGTCCCCGACGAGCACGAGCCGCGCGTCGGGTCGCAGCGCCTCGAGCAGCCGCGCCATGAGCGGCAGCGCGACCATCGACGTCTCGTCGACGACGACGACGTCGTGCGGCAGGTGGTGGTGCGCGTCGTGGCGGAACCGCGTGCTGCTGCCCGGCCGGTACCCGAGCAGGCGGTGCAGCGTCGTCGCGACGGGCGTCCCGACGCGCGCGCGGTCCGCCGCGTCGTCGAACCCGGCGACGACCTCCCGCACCGCCTCCTGGAGCCGTGCGGCGGCCTTCCCCGTCGGGGCGGCGAGCGCGACGCGCAGGGCCGTGCCCTGGTCGGTCGGGGCGTTCGCCCCCGCGCGCGACGGAGCGAGTGCCACCGCGCTCGCGGGGCGGGGAGGGTCGTGCGGGACGGCGTCGTGCAGGACGGCGAGCAGCCGCGCCACCGTCGTCGTCTTGCCCGTGCCGGGGCCACCCGTGAGGACGGTGAGCCGTCGGGTGGCGGCGTGCGCGGCGGCGAGCCGCTGGCGCGTGTCCTCCGCCGCGGGGAAGAGGCGCGCCAGCGCGGCGTCGAGGCGCTCGGCGTCGACCGGGAGGTCGGGCGCCGCGAGCCGGCCGTCGACGTCGTGCCGGACCGCGAGCTCGTCGCGCCAGTACCGGTCGAGGTACAGCGCGCCCCCGACCCAGCGTGCGGGCCGGTCGGGTGCACCGTCGACCCCGACGGCGACGAGCGGGCTGCGCGCGACGGCGTCGGCCCACGCGGCGCGGTCCGGCCACGGCAGGTCCGCGGCGTCGGTCCGGGCGGCCTCCTCGTCCTCGGGCAGCTCGAGGGAGCCGAGGTCGTCCAGGCGCACGCACACCGAGCCGCTGCGCACGGCACGGACCGCGAGCGCGACGGCGAGCAGCACCCGGTCGTCGTGCTCGCCCGTGAGCCGGCCGAGCCGCAGCGCGACGCGCACGTCGGCGGCCGAGACGACGCGTGCGACGTTGAACGGCGCGAGACCGGCGGGCACGCCGACCGCGAGCCGGGGGTCGCCCTCGTCGACCGTGACGGGAGCAGCGGTGGGCCGGTTCGCCGCCCCGGGGGTGGCCGTGGTCATGCGCGACCTCCGTCGAGCAGGGCGGACAGGGCGACGACGAGCCCGGGCGGCGGGCTCCAGGCGACGACGCCGTACGGGGTGCCGTCGGGGCCGCGGGGCGTGTCCGGCCCGGCCATGCCGCGCACGAAGAGGTACGCCCCGCCGGCGAGGTCGCGGTCCGGGTCGTAGTCGCGCACGCGCCACCGCAGGTAGCGGTGGAGCGCGACGAGGTAGAGCACGAGCTGCAGCGGGTAGTGCGAGGCGAGCATCGCGTCGCGCGTGGCGTCTGGGTGGTAGTCGCCCACCGTGAGCGGGACCCCGGGCGGCCCGACGCGGTTCGTCTTGTAGTCGACGACGAGGTACCGGCGGCGGCCGCCCGGAGCCCCGCCCGGAGCGCCGTCGGGGCTCGGGGCGGGCACGCGCAGCACGGCGTCGATCGAGCCCGTGAGGTAGCCGCGCAGCGGGACGCCGCCGGTGCCCGTGCCGGTCTCGGACTCGTCGGCCAGCGCTGCGAGCAGGTCGGGGTAGCGGGCGAACGCGTCGTCGGCGGGCAGGTGCGCCCGCAGGACGTCCGCGAGGTCGCGCAGCGCCGCGGGACGCACACCCTCCGTCTCGTCGCCCCCGGCGAGCGGGAGCTCGAACTCGAGCTCGGGCAGCCGGTCGCGCGGGTCGACGTCGGCGAGCGTGAGCCCGCCCGCGATCGGTCCGAGCGGCGTGCGCAGCGACAGGCCGAGCGCGGTCGCGAGCGCGACGGGCTCGACGCCCGGCACGCGGACCGTCGCCGCCTGCGCGCAGCGGGCGCGCACCTCGGCGTCGAGGTCGTCGGCCGCGGTGTCGACGTACTCGAGGATCTCGTGCACGAGCGTGCCGAACGCGGTGCCGCCCGGCTGCCCCTCGTACGGGGACGGCACGTCCGCGCCGGGACGCGGGGCCGGGGTCGAGGACGCCGGCGCGGCGGTGTCGTCGTCCGTGGTCTCCTCCGGCTCGTCCTGCACGCCCGGGTCCTCCGGCTCGCTCTCGATCCCGCCGACCGGGCCGTGGTGCGCGGCTGCGGTCAGCGCCGAGTACGAGGCGCGCCGCCAGTCCCGGTCCGGGAGGTGGACGGCGGTCGCGAGCGCGAGGTCCGTGCCCGCCCGGGTGCCGGGCGACCAGCGCTCGCCCTTCGGCCGGGCGTCGACCTGCTCGACGACGACCGTCCCGCCCGACCGCGCCGCGACGGCCTCGAACGCGGACCGGACGGCGTCGTCGCGCATCGCGTCGGGCCGCGCGTGGCGCCCGGGCTCGCCGCCGAGCATCCGGTCGGCGAGCAGGAGGCGCGTGAGCGGTCCTGATCCCGTGCTGCGCTTGGTGGGGGTCCAGTGCACGACGACCTGGTGCCGCGCCCGGGTGAGCGCCACGTACAGCAGGCGCAGGTCCTCGCCCAGCTCCTCGTCGCGCCAGCGCCCCTTGGCGTCCACGAACCCGGGGGAGCCGACCCCGCCGAGGTGCAGCACGCGCTGCCCGTGGTCGTCGTGGAACGCGAACAGCTCCTGGTCGTCGGGCTCGAACCGCTCCCACCCGAACGGGACGTAGACGACGCCGAACTCGAGGCCCTTCGCGGCGTGCACGGTGACGACCTGCACGGCGGCGGCGTCGGTCTCGAGACGGCGGGTGCGCTCGTCGGTGAAGACCGACCCGACCTCCGCGATCCGGGTCCGGAGCCACGCGGTGAGCGCGGCCGTGCCGAGACCCTCCGTCGTCGCGGCCTCGTGCAGCGCCTGCGTGACGTGGCGCAGGTCGGTGAGGTAGCGCTCGCCGTCGGCCCGCGCCATGACGCGCGCGGTGGCGCCGCGCCGTGCGGCGACCTCCGCGACCGCGGCCACGCCCCGGTCGGCGAGCAGGCGCGCCCAGGCCCGGACCGTGTCGCCGAGCTCGTCGTGGTCCGCGTCGCCCGCGGTCGCGAGACGCTGTGCGTCCCAGCCGACGAACGGCGTGAGGGCGAGCGCCGTCGCGCGCCGGTGGAGGCCCGGCTGCTCCAGCGCCGCGAGGAGCGTGAGCCAGTCCTGCGCCGCGGCCGACCCGAACACGCTCGACGGCCCCGACACGACCGCCGGCACGCCCAGCGCGACGAGCGCCGAGCGCACCGCCTCGGCCTGCGCGTTCGTGCGCGTCAGCACGGCGACGTCGCGCGGCTCGAGCGGGCGCCAGCGCGCCGCGCCGCCCGCCGTGCCGCCGCTGTCGTCGCGCACGCGGTCGCCCCCGCCGGACGCGGTGCCGAGGCGGCCCGCGACGTCGGCCGCGACGTCCTTCGCGAGCAGGCCGCGCGCGTCCGGGGCCGACGGCGCCGACGACGCGCCCAACCGGTACGCGCGACGCGTCACCTGCCGCAGCCGCACCGGCGCGCCGCCGGAGAACCGCGCCTCGGGGTGCGCCGCGTCGACCGGGCGCACGACGATGCGCGGGTCGCCGAGCGCCGTCTCGCCGAGCAGCGCGTGCAGGCCCGCGAGGAGCGGGCCGTCGCTGCGCCCGCC
>QAPD01000055.1 GCA_003052455.1 Sphaerisporangium cinnabarinum
GGCCGCTGGCGCCGGGCGCGCTGGCCCGTCGCCGTCGTCGGCGCGCTGCTGCTGCTCGCCGGGCTGTCGGCGCTCGCTCGGCCCGCGACGTCGGCCACGCCGCTCGCGCCGGACAACCCGGGCCCCGCCGGGGCGCGCGCCGTCGCGCAGGTGCTGGGCGACCAGGGCGTCGAGGTCACCTACGTGCGCACGGTCGCCGACGCGGTGCGCGCCGCCGACGAGGGCGGCACGCTCCTCGTCGCGCAGGGCGACTACCTGCTCGACGAGCAGGTGGACGCGCTCGTCGGGACCCCGACGGACCTCGTGCTCGTCGCCCCGCCCGACCACCTGCTCGCCGCCGCGATCGACGGCGGCGCGGAGCTCGCGTACGACTGGGGGTCCGGCGCGTCGGCACGCCCGGCGCGCTGCGCGGACCCGGCCGCCCAGGCCGCGGGCTCGCTGCGCTCCGACGGCGTCGGCTTCGTCGCGCTCGACGACGCGACCGTCCTCTGCTTCCCCTCCCCCGACGACCCGTCCCTGGGCGCCTACCTCGTGCACGAGGCCGACGGGCGCACCGTGCGCGCGGTGGACACCTCCGCCGTCCTGCGCAACGACACGATCACCCAGGACGGCAACGCCGCCCTCGCGCTCTGGACGCTCGGCGCGCACGACCGCCTCGTGTGGCTCGTGCCCGACCCGTTCGACACCTCGCTCACCGACGACGGGGACCAGGCACCCGCCCTGTCCCTGCCGCCGTGGTTCGGCGTCGTCGCCCTGCAGGCGCTCGTCGTGCTGCTCGTGGTCGTGCTGTGGCGCGGCCGCCGGCTCGGCCCCCTCGTCACGGAGGACCTGCCGGTCGTCGTGCGCGCCGCCGAGACGACGCGCGGCCGCGGCCGCCTCTACCGACGCGCGGGCGCGCGCGGCCACGCCGCCGCGGGGCTGCGCGCGAGCGCCGCCGACCGCCTCGCGCACCGCCTCGGCCTGCCCCGCTCGGCCGACGCCCCCACCGTCGTCGACGCCGTCGCCCGCGCGACGGGTCGGCCGGGCGACGAGGTCGCCCAGCTCCTGTACGGACCACCACCCGCCGACGACGCGGCGCTGCTCGAGCTCGCGCGTCACCTTGACCGGATCGAGAGCGAGGTCTACCACTCGTGACGCACCACCCCGACGGCTCCGTGCCGCAGCCCGACCGCTACGCGCCGCCCGCCCAGGACCAGGGCGTCGCCGACCGCGTGAGCGCGGCCGCCGGCCAGCCCGCGCACCAGCCCGGACCGGCGGCGCCCGCCCCGCAGGCGCCGTACGACCAGGGCCAGGCGCCGACGGCGCCCGCCCCGACCCCCGCGCCGGCGCCCGGCCCCGTGCACGACGCCCCGCCCGCGCCGTCGCCCGAGCTGCGCCAGGCGCTCGCCGCCGTCCGCAGCGAGGTCGGCAAGGCCGTCGTCGGGCAGGACGGCGCCGTGACGAGCCTGCTCATCGCGCTGCTCTGCAAGGGCCACGTGCTGCTCGAGGGCGTGCCCGGCGTCGCCAAGACGCTGCTCGTGCGCACGCTCGCCGCGTCGCTCGACCTCGACACGAAGCGCGTGCAGTTCACGCCCGACCTCATGCCGGGCGACGTCACGGGCTCGCTCGTGTACGACGCGCGGACCGCCGAGTTCTCGTTCCGCGAGGGCCCGGTCTTCACGAACCTGCTGCTCGCCGACGAGATCAACCGCACGCCCCCCAAGACCCAGGCGTCGCTCCTGGAGGCCATGGAGGAGCGGCAGGTCTCGGTCGACGGCACGCCCCGCCCGCTGCCCGACCCGTTCCTCGTCATCGCGACGCAGAACCCTGTCGAGTACGAGGGCACGTACCCCCTGCCCGAGGCCCAGCTCGACCGCTTCCTCCTCAAGGTCGTGCTGCCCCTGCCCGAGCGCGAGCAGGAGGTCGAGGTGCTGGCGCGCCACGCCGCCGGCTTCGACCCGCGCGACCTCGCGGGCGCCGGGGTGCGCGCCGTCGCCGCGCGCGAGGTGCTCGACCGTGCGCGCGCGGAGGTCGCGCGCGTCCAGGTCGCGCGCGAGGTGCTCGGCTACGCCGTCGACGTGTGCCGCGCGACGCGCCACTCCCCGTCGCTGTCCCTCGGCGTGTCCCCGCGCGGCGCGACGGCGCTGCTCGCCACGTCGCGCGCGTGGGCGTGGCTCTCGGGCCGCTCGTACGTGACGCCGGACGACGTCAAGGCGCTCGCGCACCCCACGCTGCGCCACCGCGTGCAGCTGCGGCCCGAGGCCGAGCTGGAGGGCGTGATGGCCGAGAGCGTGCTCGACACCGTGCTCGCGTCCGTCCCCGTCCCCCGCTGAGGCGTCGCTCGTGGCCCTGACGTGGCGCGCCGTCGTGCTGGCGGCGCTCGGGACCGTCCCCGTGCTGCTCGTCCCCGTGCCGGGGACGGTGCTCGTGTGGACGCTGCTCGTCGTCGCGCTGTGCGCGCTCGACGCGGCCCTCGCGGCGTCGCCGCGGCGCGTCGCGATCGAGCGGCGCGTCGCGGGCTCCGTGCGGCTCACGGACGCGACGGCGTCCCGGCTCACGCTCACGAACCTCGCCTCGCGACGGTTGCGTGCGCTCGTGCGCGACGCGTGGCCGCCGTCCGCGGGCACGCAGGTCAACCGCCACGACGTCGACCTGCCGCCCGGCGAGGCGACGCGCGTGACGACCGTGCTCGTCCCGACCCGCCGCGGCGAGCGCGTCGCCGACCGCGTGACGATCCGCTCGTTCGGCCCGCTGCGGCTCGCGGCGCGCCAGGCCTCGATCCCCGTTCCCGGGCGCCTGCGCGTGCTCCCCGAGTTCGCGTCGCGGCGCCACCTCCCGAGCCGCCTCGCGCGCCTGCGCGAGATGGACGGACGGGCCGCGGTGCAGGTCCGCGGCGAGGGCACGGAGTTCGACTCGCTGCGCGAGTACGTCATCGGCGACGACGTCCGCTCGATCGACTGGCGCGCGTCGGCGCGGGGCCGGGACATGGTCGTGCGCACGTGGCGGCCCGAGCGCGACCGCCGCGTGCTGATCGTCGTCGACACGTCCCGCACGTCCGCGGCGCGCGTCGGCGACGCGCCGCGCCTCGACGCGAGCATCGAGGCGGCGCTCCTGCTCGCCGCCCTCGCGGGGCGCGCCGGGGACCGCGTCGAGCTCGTCGCGTACGACCGCACCGTGCGCTCGCGCGTCGCCGGGGCTGCGGGGCCGCGCCTCATGCCGGCCATGGCGGACGCCCTCGCGCCGCTCGAGCCCGCGCTCCTCGAGACCGACTGGCCGGGCCTCGTCAGCACCGTCCACGAGCGCCTGTCGCAGCGCGCGCTCGTCGTGCTCCTGTCGACGCTCGACGCCGCCGCCGTCGAGTCCGGCCTGCTGCCCGTCGTCGGGCAGCTCACGGCCAAGCACCAGGTCGTGCTCGCCGCGGCGGGCGACCCCGAGGTCGCCGCCCTGCGCGACGACCGCACCGGGACCGCGGAGGCGTACGACGCCGCGGCCGCCGCGCGCGGCGAGATCGAGCGCGCCGCCGTGACGACCGTCCTGCGCCAGCGGGGCGTCGAGGTCGTCGACGCCCTCCCCGACGACCTCGCCCCCCGCCTCGCCGACACCTACCTCGCACTCAAGGCGGCCGGCCGCCTCTGAGCCCCGCGGGGGCCACCGAGCCGGAGCCGGTGGTCGCGCGAGACAGAGCCACGGTCGCGAGGTAGAGGGGCCCTCTCCCCCGACCGTCAGGGGCGGGAGGTAGGGTCGTTCAGCACGTCCATCCCGACCTCAGGAGACCCCCGTGGCCTGGCAGCCGACCGACCCCCGGCAGCGCGTCCGGCGCAACCGTCGCGTCGCGATCATCGTCGTGGTGGCGCTGCTCGCGACGTTCCTCGTCCCGGCCCTCGCGATCGTCCTGTCCTGACGGGGCGATGGTCGACGAGCGGTTCGGGCCGCGGCTGAACCACGACGACCTCAACCGCGCGCTGCTCGCGCGCCAGCACCTCTCGGCACCGCGCGACGCGACCGTCGTCGACGAGGTGCGCCACCTCGTCGGCCTGCAGTCGCAGGTCCCGTCGTCGCCGTACCCGGCGCTCTGGTCGCGCCTGACGGGCTTCACCCCGGACGACCTGGGCGACCGCCTGCTCGACCGCGAGGTCGTGCGCGTCGCGACGCTGCGCGGCACGGTGCACCTCGTCGCGGCCGACGACGCGCTCGAGCTGACGGCGCTCGCCCGTCCCGGCCTGGCGACCTACCTGCGGTCGAGGAACCAGCACGGGACGGCGCTCGCGCACGTCGACCTCGACGCCCTCGAGCGCGTCGCGGACGACCTGCTCGCCGAGCCGCTGACGTCGGTCGAGCTCGGACGGCGCCTCGCCGAGCGGTGGCCCGACGTCGACGCGAAGCACCTCGCGTACGCGGCGCGCTGCCTGCTCCCGCTCGTGCAGGTGCCGCCCCGCGGCCTGTGGGGCGCGAGCGGGACGGGCACGACGACCACCTGGACCACGGCGCGGGCCTGGCTCGGGCGGACCGAGGCCGTCCTCGACGCCGTCGCGCACGGCACGGACCCGGACGCGACCCTCGCGGCGCGCGTGCGGCTCGTGCGCCGGTACCTCGCCGCGTTCGGGCCGGCGTCGGTGGCCGACGCACAGCGCTGGGCAGGCCTGACCCGGCTGCGCGCCGCGGTCGACGTGCTGCGGCCCGAGCTCGTGACGTTCACCGGCCCGGCCGGCACCGAGCTCCTCGACCTGCCCGACGCGCCGCGCCCGTCGGGCGACGAGCCCGTCCCGGTGGTCCTCGCGGGCGACTTCGACAACCTGCTCCTGTCCCACGACGACCGCACGCGCGTCCTCGGGGACCTGCCGGTCACGAGCGTCGTGAGCGTCAACGGCCAGGTCGCGGCGGCGGTGCTCGTCGACGGCCGCGTCGCGGGCGCCTGGACGGCCCGCCCGGCGGCCCCGGCGGCTCGCGGTGCCCGAGCAGCGACCCCGGCCGCGCGCGGTGCCCGAGCGGCGGACCAGGCCGACGGGACGCGCCCGGCCGACGGGACGGACGTCGTCGTGCACGTCGAGGTGCGGCCCCTGCACGCACCGAGCGGCCCCGGCGCGTCCGACGACCGCGCGCCGAGCCCCGCCGACCGCCTGCGCGACCCTGCGGTGCGCGACGAGGTCGTCGCGCGCGCGGAGGACTGGGTGCGGTGCGGGTGGCCGGGCGCGCGGGCGCGCGTCGTGCTCGACGACTGACGCCCGGCGTCGTGGGTCAGGCCGCGACGGGGGCCGCGTCGCCCGCGTGGTCGGACGTGAGGTCGCCCGTCTCCCCGGCCCGGACCGCGCGGCGGCCGAGCACGATCGTGTAGACCCAGAACGCCGCGAGCGCGACGGCCCCGACGGCGATCTTGAGCCACCACGGCAGGTCCGACCCGGTGACGAACCCCTCGATGACGCCGGAGACCGCGAGCGCGATCGCGAGGCCGATCGCGACGGTGACGAGCGCCCGGCCCTCCTGCGCGAGGGCGCGCGAGCGCGGCAGCGGGCCGGGGTCGATCCACGCCCAGAAGATCCGCAGCCCGGCGGCGCCGGCGACGAAGATCGACATGAGCTCGAGCAGCCCGTGGGGCGCGATGAGCTGGAGGAAGAGCGGGAGCTCGCCGTGCGCGGCCATCATGCCGCCGATCGAGCCGACGCCGACCGCGTTCTGGAACAGCACCCACACGGGGAAGACGCCCGTGATCCCCAGGCCCACGCAGAAGGCCGCGATCCGCGCGTTGTTCGTCCACACGACGGCGGCGAAGTCGACGCCCGGGTCGTAGTAGGACGCGAACGCGTCGTTCACGTAGTCCTCCTGGACGCTCGGCGGGCCCATGGACGCGAGGCCCTCGGGCGTCGTCGCGACCCAGACGCCCGCGACGACCGCGACGAGGAGGAAGGCGGCCGTCACGCCGACCGACCACCACCGGATCCGGTAGAGCGCGGCCGGGAGGGACACGGTGAGGAACCGCACGACGTCGCGCCACGCGGGCTCGTGCGCCCCCGCGATGCGTGTGCGGGCGCGCCCGAGGAGCACGGACAGGCGCGAGATGAGCACCGGGTCCGGCGCGACGGAGCGCACGGTCGACAGGTGCGTGGCGACGGACTGGTAGAGCCGGACGAGCTCGTCGGCCTCCGCGCCGTCGAGCGTGCGGCGGCGGACGAGCGCGTCGAGGCGGTCCCACTCCGCGCCGTGCACGTCGGTGAAGGCGTCGAGGTCCACGACCGATACCCTGCCACACGGGGCGTGCCGCCGGTGCGCCGACCGACGGGCGGGCAGGACCCGCGACGGCGAGGACGGGAGCGGGCGTGCGCGAAGGCATCGTGATCGGCGAGGGCGTGGTCCTGGACGCGCGACCGGCGTCGTTCGCGACGCGCGGGCTGGCGCTCGCGCTCGACCTGCTCGTCGTGCTCGTGTTCTTCGTCGCGACGCTCTTCGTGCTCGGCGCCTCGTTGGGGTCGCTCGAGCTCGACATGGTCACCGCGATCCTCATCGCCTTCTCGGTCCTCGTCATGGTCGTCATCCCGACGACGGTCGAGACGCTCTCGCGCGGCCGCTCGCTCGGCAAGCTCGCGCTCGGCATCCGCGTCGTGCGCGACGACGGCGGCCCGGTCCGGTTCCGGCACGCCTTCCTGCGGGCGCTCGTCGGGGTCGGGGAGATCTGGCTGACGTTCGGCTCCGTCGCGCTGGTCGCGTCGCTGACGAACGACAAGGGCAAGCGGCTCGGCGACATGGCCGCGGGCACGTACGCGATCCGGGTGCGGGGCGGGCGACCGACGCTCGCCCCCCTCGCGATGCCGCCCTACCTCGCCGCGTGGGCCGCGCACGCGGACATGCGGCGCCTGCCGGACGGCCTCGCGCTCGCCGCCCGGCAGTTCCTCGGGCGCGCCGCCCGCCTGCACCCGGCGTCGCGTGCGCGGCTGGGCCAGGAGCTCGCGGGGCAGGTCGAGCGGTACGTCGCGCCGGGCCCGCCGCCCGGCACCCACCCCGAGACGTTCCTGCTCGCCGTGCTCACCGAGCGCCGCGACCGGGACCGCGCGACGGCCCAGCGCGCGCAGGCCGCCGCGCGCGAGCAGGCCGAGCTGCTCCACCGGCTCCCCTACTCGGTGCCCGACCCGACGCGCTGACGCGTGCGGCGCCCCGTCGGGGCGTCCTCGAACCGCCCGACGGCGCGCGCGATCCCGACGAGCACGAGGGCGAACGCGCCGAACCAGACGGGCCGGCTCGCCCACCAGTCGGCGCCGCCCACGGCCGGGAGCTCCTGGCCGAGCACCACGAGGACGACCCCGACCACGACCACCATCGCGGTGAGGTGCCACAGGTACACGGTCATCGAGCGCCGTGCGAGACCACGGACGACGGACCGTCCCCGGCCGTCGGCCCAGCGCACGAGCGGTCCCCGCGCGGCGAGCGCGAGCGCGACGAGCGCGACGGCGTGCAGCACGACGGGCGCGGTCGGCGGACCGAGGTTGGACATCGTGTCGCCCGGCATGCCGATGAGCGAGACCGGGTAGGGCCCGACGGCGACGAGCAGGGCGGCGAGGGCAGCCGCGGCGAGCCCGACGGCCACGAGCACCCGGGGGCGCGGCACGACGGCGACGGGGACGAGGCGGCCCCGGCGCACGACCCGCAGACCGGAGCGGGCGTCGGCGTAGAGGAGCCCGACGGCGTACGGCACGGCCCACACGAGCACCACGTTCACGAGCGCGAGCCGCTCGAAGCCTGCGCCGAACCGCAGCGCCTCGACCGCGAGCGGGGCGGCGGCGAGACCGGCGACGGCCCACCACCCGGCGGCGTGCAGCGCGCGGCGCAGGAGCGGCGTGAGCACGACGAGGCCGAGGTAGACCGCGAGGAACCACAGGAGCTGCGGCGCGAGCGTCGCGAGCGAGCGGACGGCGTCGGCCGGGAGCCCGACGGCCAGCAGGACGCCGACGGCGACCACCCACGCCCCGACGAAGACGGCCACCGGCCGCAGCAGGCGGGGCAGCCGGGCGCCGGCGAGGCGGACGCCGTCGGCCAGGTCGGCGACGGCGCTCGGACGGGTCACGACCCGGCCCCGGGCCACGGTCCCGGTGCGGTCGTCGGCCCGCCGCAGCCCGTACGCCGCCGACGCGCCCGCCGCGAAGAACAGCAGGGCGAGCACCTGGAGCACCCACGTCACGGCCCACCCTCCGCCGTGCGCGAGCGCGTTCCCGATCCGGAGCTGCTCGCCGTCCCACGTCGCGTCCGCCATGAGCCAGTGCACCGTGAGGACGCTGAGGGTCGCGACGGCGCGCACCGCGTCGACGAAGACGTCGCGCGACGGGCGGCGCGGTCCCTCGCCCGCTGCGGCCGCCGTGCCGGGCCGGTCCCGGCGCGGAGCCGGCGGGGCGGTGTCCCGGAGCCGGGGCTGAGCCGGGCGGACGGGCGACGACGCGCGGGGTCGGACGGGGGGTGGCGACAGGACGGCCACGGGATGCTCCTCGGTCGGCGGGCCCGGGAGGTCTCCCGGTGCTCACCAGTCTCGAAACATCCTGTTCGTCCCGGTACGGGACGGTCCCCCGACCGCGTCGCGGTCGTCCACCGAGGCTCCGGGGGGTTGTCCCCCGCCGCTCGGACCGTGCGCCGCTCAGACCTTGAGGTAGCGCAGCACCGCGAGGACGCGGCGATGGTCCCCGGCGTCCTGCGGCAGCCCGAGCTTGCCGAAGATCGAGGTGACGTTCTTCTCGACCGCGCCGTAGGAGAGGAACAGGGCCTCCGCGATGGCGGAGTTCGACCGGCCCTGCGCCATGAGCTCGAGCACCTCGGTCTCGCGCGGCGTGAGGCGCGCGAGACCGTCGTCGGACCGCGACGCCCCCATGAGCTGGCTCACGACCTCCGGGTCGAGGACGGTCTGGCCCGCGGCGATACGCGTGAGCGCGTCGACGAACTCCCCGACGTCCGCGACGCGGTCCTTGAGGAGGTAGCCGACGCCGCGCGCCCCGCCCGTGAGCAGCTCGCTCGCGAACCGCGTCTCGACGTACTGGGAGAACAGCAGCACCCCGAGGTCGGGGTGCGCCGCGCGCAGCGCGAGCGCGGCGCGCAGCCCCTCGTCGGTGAACGTCGGCGGCATGCGGATGTCGACGACGGCGACGTCCGGCAGCGCGTCCTGCGCCGCGAGCCGCGCGACCTGCGCGACGAGCTCGTCGCCGTCCGCGACCTCGTGGCCGCGGCGGGTGACGAGCGCGACGAGACCGTCGCGCAGGATGGCGGAGTCCTCGGCGATGACGAGCCGCATGGTGTCCTTCCGGTCGGACGGGCCGGGCGGCCCGGGCGGGCGTGGTGCCCCGAGGACATCCTGCCCGACGCCGGCCCGCCGCCCGGGCAGGACCGTCCCCTCCGCGTGCACGTCAGACCCGCACGGGCAGGAGGACCGTGACGACCGTCGGGCCGCCCACGGGGCTCGTGAGCTCGAGCGAGCCGTCCACGGAGCGCACGCGCTCCGCGAGACCCGCGAGCCCGGAGCGGTGCCCGTCCGAGCCCGGCTGCACGACGCGCGCGCCGCCCTGGCCGTCGTCGCGCACGCGCAGGCGCAGGCGCGCCCCGCGGCCGCTGCCCTGGCGCTCCACGAGCACGTACACCCCGGTCGCGCGCGCGTGCTTGACGGCGTTGGTCACGAGCTCGGCGACGCAGAAGTATGCGATGGACTCGACCGCGGGGGCGAGCCGGCCGGACGCCTCGACGGCCGGGTCGACGTCGACCGTCACCGGCAGGGGCGAGCGCGCCGCGAGGGTCTCGAGCGCGACGGCGAGGCCGTTGTCGAGCGCGGGCGGGTGGATGCCCCGAGCGAGCTCGCGCAGCTCGACGAGCGCCTCCTTGGTCGACGAGTGCGCGAGGTCGACGAGCTCGAGCGCGTCCCCCGCGTCGCCGCCCGCCGCGAGCTGCTCCTTGGCCTCGCCGAGCTGCATCGCGACGGCGACGAGGCGCGCCTGGGTCCCGTCGTGCAGGTCGCGCTCGATGCGGCGCAGCTTCGCGTCGGCGTCCTCGACCGTGCGCCCGCGCGACTCCTCGAGGTCGGCGACGCGCAGGCTGGACAGCGTGGGGCCGAGCAGCGCGACGGTGAGCACGCGGAAGAGGTGCGCGAACGCGCGGGTCACGTGCGGCCAGACCCACAGGAAGAGCGCCCCGAGGAGCACGAGGCCGAGCTGCCGCGCCGGCGTGTCGACGTACCAGTCGACGCCGATCTGCGCGCCACGGTGCCACGATCCGTCCGCGGCCTGCTGCGGGGGCAGCCACCGCGACCAGAGCCAGTGCGTCATGCCGCCGAGCCCGACGGCGAGGAAGACCGTGCTCACGACGAAGGACAGGATGGCGAGCGGGAACGTCACGAGGAGGAACAGCACGGCCCGCCACCCGGTGCCGTCGCCGATCCCGCTCCACAGCGTGCTCCAGAAGCCGCGGCGGCGCGTGTACGGTGCGGGGGCGGCGACGTCGACCCCGAGGAGGGACCGCGCGAGCGACCGGTACATCGAGCCCCAGCCGCGCCCGCCGACCACGACCCACCCCGCGACGACGAGGCCCAGGACGGGCACGATCATCGCGACGAGGAAGACCACGGAGAACAGCCCGTAGGAGAACGCGAAGGGCGCGAGCAGGAGCGCGAGCGAGAGGTACCCGTACTCGCGCCACGTGCGCCCCGCGAACGGCGCGCGCGCGAAGCCGACGTGCTCGCGGTGGTCCACGTACCGCGGGTCGGGCTGCGAGCCCGCGAACGCGCCCGGGATCCCGGGCGTACCGACCGCCGCGGGCGACGACGGCGCGGCGGCGGGGTGCGGCGTCGGCAGGACCGCGTCGGGCGCGCCCGGCGAGGGCTCGCCCGCGGGCACGACGCTCGGCTGGTCAGGGGTCACGGCAGTCATGGTGCCAGTCTGGGCGCGCGCGTGCGGCGACGACAGGGTGGCGTCCGCCGCACCCGGGTGGGGACAACCCCCGTGCCTGCCGTCAGTGCAGCAGGTACTTGACCGCGATGACCACGCCGCCGAACGCCGCGGCGAGGAGCGTCTCCCCGACCAGCCGGCCGCCGCGCGCCCCGGCACGGAACGCGGCGAGGAACCCCACGACGCCGAGGAGGAGCACGGTGAACCACACCGCCACCAGGGCGGACTCCTCGACGCCGAGCCCGACCGCGAGCGCCACGAGGTACACGGCGATCCCGGGGACCGCCCCCAGCAGCACGCCGACGTTCGACCGCAGCGCGACGACCGTGCGGCCCCACAGCGAGTGCCCGGTGTCGTGGAAGCGCCCGCTCACCGCGTCCACGTAGCAGTGCGCGAGCCAGTAGCCCACCGCCACGAGGGACGTCGCGAGCACGACGCGGTCGCCCGTCGGGGCGTGCACGCTGGAGACCGCCATGACGAAGCCCGCGACGATCGCGCCGTACAGCAGGTCGTGCGGGGGCTCGCGCTCCCACCGGTCGCCCACGCGGTGCCACAGGGGCCGCACCCGACCCGGCGGCGGCTCGTCGCGCACCTCGTCGGCCGGCCCCGCCGTGCCCTCGCCCGCGGGGGGCGAGGGCACGACCGGCGTGCGCTCGTCGGACGACGGGTCCATGCGACCTCCTCGGCGCGTGCCGGACGACTCGGGGCAGGGCTCAGTAGCGGTAGTGCTCCGGCTTGTACGGCCCCTCGACGGGGACGCCCAGGTAGTCCGCCTGGGACGGCGAGAGCTCGGTGAGCCGGACGCCGAGCGCGTCGAGGTGCAGGCGCGCGACCTTCTCGTCGAGCACCTTGGGCAGACGGTAGACCTGGCGCGCGTAGGCGCGCTCGCGCCCCTCGCGCGCGGCGGCCGTCGCGTCCTGGTAGAGCTCGATCTGGCCGATCACCTGGTTCGAGAACGAGTTGCTCATGACGAACGACGGGTGGCCCGTCGCGTTCCCGAGGTTGAGCAGGCGGCCCTCGGACAGCACGACGACCGAGCGGCCCGCAGGCTGGCCGTCGGGGCCCGGCTCCGCGAACGTCCACTCGTGGACCTGGGGCTTGATCTCGGTGCGCGACACCCCGGGCACCTCGGCGAGACCGGCCATGTCGATCTCGTTGTCGAAGTGGCCGATGTTGCCGACGACGGCCTTGTCCTTCATCGCGACGAGGTGCTCGGCGCGGATGACGTCCTTGTTGCCCGTGGTCGTGATGAAGAAGTCGGCCTCGCCGAGCACGTCCTCGATCCGGGCGACCTGGTAGCCGTCCATCGCGGCCTGGAGCGCGCAGATCGGGTCGACCTCGGACACGATGACGCGCGCGCCCTGGCCGCGGAACGCCTCGGCCGCGCCCTTGCCGACGTCGCCGTAGCCGGCGACGAACGCGACCTTGCCGCCCATGAGGACGTCGGTCGCGCGGTTGATGCCGTCGGGCAGCGAGTGCCGGATGCCGTACTTGTTGTCGAACTTCGACTTGGTGACCGAGTCGTTGACGTTGATCGCCGGGAAGAGCAGCTCGCCCGACTCGGCGAGCTGGTAGAGGCGGTGCACGCCCGTCGTCGTCTCCTCGGTGACGCCCTGGATCTCCTGCGCGATCGTCGTCCAGCGCAGCGGGTCCGCCTCGAGGGCGCGGCGCAGCACCGCGCGCACGACGTTCATCTCGTGGGTGTGGTCCGGCTCGCCCGGGAGCGTGTCCGGGGGGACGACGCCGGCGCGCTCGTACTGCAGGCCGAGGTGGACGAGCATCGTGGCGTCGCCGCCGTCGTCGAGGATGAGGTTGGGCGACTCGTCCCCCGGCCACACGAGGATCTGCTCGGTGCAGTCCCAGTACTCCTCGAGGCTCTCGCCCTTCCACGCGAACACCGGGACGCCCTGGGGGTCCTCAGGCGTCCCGTGCGGCCCGACGACGACGGCGGCCGCCGCCTCGTCCTGCGTCGAGAAGATGTTGCAGCTCGCCCAGCGCACCTGCGCGCCGAGCGCGACGAGCGTCTCGATGAGGACGGCCGTCTGCACGGTCATGTGCAGGGAGCCGGCGATGCGGGCGCCCGCGAGCGGCTGCGACTCGCCGTACTCGGCGCGCAGCGCCATGAGGCCGGGCATCTCGTGCTCGGCGAGGCGGAGCTGGTGGCGGCCCGCCTCGGCCAGGGACAGGTCGCGGACCTTGTACCGGCCGGGGATCTCGTCGAAGCCGGGCGTGGCGCCGGAGGTCGGGGCCTGCGCTGTGGTGGACATGGTTCTCCTGTGCGTTCTCGGCGCCTGCGGTCCGGTGGTGCCGGCTCCGCGGGTGGCGTCGATGGCTGGTCGGTTGCTGCGCTGGGGGCTCCCGTCCGCGCGGGACGGGACCGCGGCCCGCCCGGCACCAGCCTACCGAGGCCGACGCCGTCCGGCCGGGGCGCGGGCCGTCCGGGCCTTCGTCGCCACCGTTCGTCCGGCGCGCGCGCCCGGGCGCGCGCGTAACACGAATGCTTGACCATCTCAAGATCACGAAGGGATAACGATCCCGGTTCTGCCCTCGTCCGCAGCATTCCAACGATGTTCGGTCAAGAATCGTCCTGGAATCGCCCCCAGCGTGGGGGGCCTGGGTAGAAGTTGAACCTCGAATCAGGCAGGGTGGGCGCGAACCGATTGACATCGGATCAGCGTGAGGCCCTGTGTGCGCCGGCCCCTGCGGGGGCAACGGCCGGACGCGCCACCCCAGGGAGGACGTCCTCGCACCCGGGGCCTCCTGCCGTGCCCTCTCGTCGAGCGCCCGCACCCGGGTGCTCCGGAGGGGCGTGACGCTGGTCCACGACCGGAAGGTGGCGACACCCACCGCATGACAGCTCTCAGCACACCCGTGCCGACCGACCCGGCCGCGCACGCCGGCGCCGCGCCCGTCGGCACCGACGAACGCGCCACCGCGCTCTCGGTCCGCGACGTCTACAAGGTCTTCGGGCGCCGCCCCGTCGAGGCGATCCGCCGCCTCGAGCAGGGCGCGAGCCGCGACGACGTCAAGCCGCTCGGCACCGCCGCGGTCATCGACGCGTCGTTCGACGTGAAGCAGGGCGAGATCTTCGTCGTCATGGGCCTCTCGGGCTCCGGCAAGTCGACGCTCATCCGCATGCTCAACGGCCTGTGGAAGCCGACGTCCGGGCACGTGCTGCTCGGCGGCACGGACCTCGCCCAGGCCGACGCCAAGCAGATGCGCGCGCTGCGCCGCAAGCACGTGTCGATGGTCTTCCAGCACTTCGCGCTCCTGCCCCACCGCACGGTGCTCGACAACGCCGCCTACCCCCTGGAGATCCAGGGCGTCGGCAAGGCGGAGCGCCGCGAGAAGGCGCGCACGGCCCTCGGCCTCGTCGGGCTCGGCGGGTGGGAGGACTCCCTGCCTTCCCAGCTCTCCGGCGGCATGCGCCAGCGCGTCGGGCTCGCCCGCGCGCTCGCCGCCGACACCGACGTCCTGCTCATGGACGAGGCGTTCTCCGCGCTCGACCCGCTCATCCGGCGCGAGATGCAGGAGCAGCTCCTCGAGCTCCAGCAGACGCTCGGCAAGACGATCGTCTTCATCACGCACGACCTCAACGAGGCGATGCACCTCGGGGACCGGATCGCCGTCATGCGCGACGGCCGGATCGTGCAGATCGGCACCGCCGAGCAGATCCTGTCCGACCCCGCGAACGACTACGTCGCCCAGTTCGTCGCCGACGTGGACCGCACGCGCGTCCTCACGGCGTCGTCCGTCATGGTGCGCCCCGCCGTCGTCGTCCCCCTCTCCGGCGGTCCCCGGCAGGCGAGCCGCACGATGCGCGAGGCGCAGGTCTCGGCCGCGTACGTCGTCGACCGCCAGCGCCGCCTCCAGGGCGTCGTGCGCGACGAGGACGCGGTCGCGGCCCTGAAGAAGGGCCAGGACAGCCTCGACGGGCTCGTGCGCCAGGGCGTCGCGCCCGTCTCCCCCGACACCCCGCTCGCCGACGTCTTCGCCCCCGCCGCGGAGTCGCCGCTGCCCGTCGCGGTCACGGACGAGCAGGGCCGGCTCGTCGGCGTCGTCCCCCGCGTCACGCTCCTCGAGGCCATGGTCCCCGGTGACCAGCCGAAGACCGGCGAGATCGACCTCGGGCAGACGCCCGTGGTCCAGGACGCGCCGGCGGAGGGCTCCGCCCCGCTCGCGGCCGCCCCGACGGAAGGCGGTGCCGCGTGAACGACACCCTCGTCCCCCGCATCCCGCTCGGCGAGTGGGTCGACGCCCTCGTCGGCTGGGTCACGACCACGTTCCGCCCGCTCTTCCGGTTCATCAAGGACGTCCTCGTGGGCGTCTACGACGGGCTCGACGCCGTGCTGTCCGGACCGCCGTTCTGGGTCGTCGCGATCGCCCTCGCCGCGCTGGCTTACTTCGTCAAGGGCTGGCGGCTCGCGGTCGGCACGCTCGTCGGCTTCGTCCTCATCGCGGGCGTGAACCAGTGGGACAACGCGATGGACACCCTCGCGCTCGTCCTGCTGTCCGCCGTCCTCGCGATCGCGATCGCGATCCCGCTCGGCATCTGGGCTGCGCGCAACGACCGCGTCTCCGCCGTCGTGCGCCCCGTGCTCGACTTCATGCAGACGATGCCGGCGTTCGTCTACCTCATCCCGACCGTCGTCATCTTCCTCACCGGGCCCGTGCCCGGGATCATCGCGACGATCGTCTTCGCCATGGCGCCCGGCGTCCGGTTCACCGAGCTGGGCATCCGTCAGGTCGACAAGGAGGTGGTCGAGGCGGGCCAGGCGTTCGGCTCGACCCCCGGCCGCATCCTGCGCCAGATCCAGCTCCCGCTCGCCCTGCCGACGATCATGGCGGGCGTCAACCAGGTCATCATGCTCTCGCTCTCCATGGTCGTCATCGCCGGCATGGTCGGCGCAGGGGGCCTGGGCGAGGACGTCGTCGCCGCGCTCCAGCGCGTCGACGTGGCGCTCGGGTTCGAGGCGGGCCTCGCCGTCGTCATCCTCGCGATGTTCCTCGACCGCGTGACCTCCGCGCTCGGCGACCGCGCCCCCGTGGCGCGCGCGCTCGCCGCCGCCCGCGTCTGAGGGGCCGCACCACCGAGCACGCCACCGACCGTCCCCGGCCGCACGCCGGGACCCTGCCCACGCACCCGCCGTCGGGCACCCCGACCGGGCCTCACGGCCCACGGAAGGAACGCATGACCCCCGCACGCAAGCGCACCACCCGCACCGCCGCCGTCGCCGCGACCGCCGTCCTCGGCCTCGCGCTCACCGGCTGCGCGTCCGACTCCGGCTCGGACGGCTCCGGTGACGGCGCCTCCTCCACAGGCGAGGACGAGACGTCGGTCTCCATCGGCATCCCGTCCGGCTGGGACGAGGGCATCGCCGTCTCCCACCTGTGGACCACCATCCTCGAGGACGAGGGCTACGACGTGTCGACGCAGACCGCCGACGTCGGCGTCGTCTACACCGGCCTCGTCGGCGGGGACTTCGACCTCACGCTCGACGTCTGGCTGCCCTACACGCACGCGTCGTACGAGAAGAAGTACGGCGGCGAGATCACCGACCTCGGCTACTGGTACGACGACGCCAAGCTCACCATCGCGGTGAACGAGGACTCCCCGGCCCAGACCCTCGAGGACCTGGCGGCCATGTCCGACGAGTACGGCAACAAGCTCGTCGGCATCGAGGCGGGCGCCGGCCTCACCGAGATCACCCAGGACCAGGTCATCCCCACCTACGGCCTCGAGGACATGGACTACTCCATCTCCTCGACTCCCGCGATGCTCGCCGAGCTCAAGGGCGCGACCGACGCGGGCGAGAACATCGCGGTCACGCTGTGGCGTCCGCACTGGGCCTACGACGAGTTCCCCGTCCGCGACCTCGAGGACCCCGAGGGCGCGCTCGGCGAGGCGGAGAAGATCCACATGTGGGGCTCGTCCGACTTCGAGGAGCGCTACCCGACGCTGACGAAGATGCTCGGCGCGTTCTCCCTCGACGACGAGCAGCTGTTCTCGCTCGAGAACATGATGTTCAACTCCGACGAGTACGCCGACGAGCAGGCCGCCGTCGAGGCGTGGCTCGAGGAGAACCCGACGTTCGTCGACGACCTCAAGGAGGCCGCGGGCGTCTGACGCCCCCGACCACCCGCGTACCGACGAGCCCTGCCGGGCCCTGCCGACGAAATCTGCAGGGCCGCCCCGGACGGGCTGCGGTCCCGGTTCGCCGCAGCCGTGCGGGCACCCTCGGTGCCCGACGCCGAAGGCCGGCTCCCTCGCGGGGCCGGCCTTCGGTCGTGCAGCGGGACGTGGCGCCCTCAGAGCTCGCGCGCGTCGTCCTCCAGCAGCACCGGGATGCCGTCGCGCACGGGGTACGCGAGCGGTCGTCCCGGGTCGGTCGAGTGCAGCTCCGGCTCCCCGGAGGGGCCTGTCCCGTCCACGAGGCGGGCGCCCGTCACCGGGCACCGCAGCGCCTCGCGCACCCAGGGGTCGATCTGCAGGCTCATGCTCGCTCCTCGTCGTCGTCCGTGCGCGCCGTGCTCCCGCGAGTCTACGGGGGCCGACGTCACGGGACGCGTCCGGCCCCCGCCCGGACGGACGGGGGCCGGACGTCACGCGTGGTCGGCCGTCAGCACTGCCGCAGGGCCGCGACCCCGTCGCCGAGCGCCCCGCGGCCACCGAGCAGGACGTAGCTGTCCACGCCGAGCGCCGCACCGTCGCCGAGCACCGCGGCGGGGACGCACGTGCTCGGGACCACCCACAGCGGGACGGGGATGAACCCCGCCGCCGCCGCACCCGAGAGGGCGTCGGCATACCCGGCCCCCGTCGCGAGGAACGCACCGTTCGCCCACTCGAAGACGCCGCGGTTGAGCTCCACCGAGGTCTCGTAGCGGTTCTTGCCCGCGAACCGCACCACGTTCCCGTTGAGGTAGGGCTCACCGAGGAGGTCGGTCTCGACGGAGGCGCTCACCGCGCCGTTGCCGCCCGCGATCCCGACCGCGCCGACCCCGAGGGCCTGGAAGAGCTGCTTGGTCGGGGCGTCGACGGTGGCCGCCTTGCCGTTGACCAGGACGACGGGCACCCCGTAGGCGCCGGCGACGGCGCCGGCCGAGAGCGCGTCCGGGAAGTCGGTCCCGGTGGCGACGTAGGCGACCTCGACGGTCTGGCCGGCGAACGCCCGCTCGCTGACCAGGCGGGACGTCGCGTACCGGTTCGCACCGGCGTCGCGACGGATCGCGGGGGCGTACCCGGCGAGCTGCTGGTAGACCGCGTCCGAGACGGCTCCCGAGCCACCGACCACGACGATGCGCTGCGGGGCGAGGCGACGGAGCTCGTCGGCCACGATCGTCGGGATCCCGTTGGGCTGGACCAGCAGGAGCGGTCCACCCTGCACCGCGGCCGCCGGTGCGGCGCTCAGCGCGTCGGCGAAGCCGGTCCCGCTGGCGACGTACACGACGGGAACGCCGGGATCGAAGACGCCGTACGAGACCCCCACCGCGGTCTGGTACCGGTCCTTCCCGGCGACCCGCTCGGTCCCCGCGGCGGCGAGCGTCGCCGCGTTCTCCTCGAGGACGGCGCGGCGCTCGGGCGTCAGGCGCGCCGCGAGAGTCTCCTGGAACGACGACGTCGTCGCCCCGGACAGGCCGTCGAGCGTGGCCGTCTCCGACGGCGGGGCCGTCTCCGCGCCGGCGGTGGCGCTGACGCCACCGACCACCGCGAGCGCCAGCGTCGACGCGAGGAGCGCGCGGGTGACGCGGCGCGCACGGACGGGGGATCGGCGACCGGAGTCCGCTCCCCGCAGGGGTGTTGCCATGGGTGTTCCTCTCAGCGGTTGTACAGGGTGCGCTGAGAGTAGCGGTCGGCCGGGCGTTCCCCTAACGCGTTTCGCGCACGAGCGACAGGACGTCGTCGCGCACCTTCTCCATGATGTCCTCGTCCGCGGCCTCGACGTTGAGCCGCAGGAGCGGCTCCGTGTTGGACGCCCGCAGGTTGAACCACCACTGCGGGTGGGAGCCCCAGTGCGAGACCGTCAGGCCGTCGAGCTCGTCGACCTCGACCGGACCCGCACCCTGCTGCGTCACGTACGCCTCGACGACACGCTCCCGGGCCGCCGGGACGTCCGCCACGGTCGAGTTGATCTCCCCCGAGGCGACGTAGGGCTCGTACATCTCCGCGAGGTCGGACAGCGCGTGCGGCTGCGACCCGAGCGCGGCGAGGACGTGCATCGCCGCCAGCATCCCGGTGTCCGCGAAGAAGAAGTCGCGGAAGTAGTAGTGGGCGCTGTGCTCGCCCCCGAACACCGCGTCGTGCTCGGCCATCTGCGCCTTGATGAACGAGTGGCCCACACGCGTGCGGACCGTGTGCGCTCCGGCGGCGCCGAGGAAGTCGGGGACGGCGCGCGAGGTGATGAGGTTGTGGATCACCGTAGGGGTGCGCCCGGCCTCGAGCTCCTTCGCGACCTCGCGCAGGCCGACCAGCGCCGTGACGGCGGACGGGGAGACCGGCTCGCCGCGCTCGTCCACGACGAAGCAGCGGTCGGCGTCGCCGTCGAACGCGAGCCCGAGGTCGGCACCGTGCTCGACCACGGCCGCCTGCAGGTCCACGAGGTTCTTCGGGTCCAGCGGGTTCGCCTCGTGGTTCGGGAACGTCCCGTCGAGCTCGAAGTAGAGCGGGACGACGTCGAGCGGCAGGGCCGGCAGGCCTGCGCCCGTGCCCAGCACGGCCGGGACGGTGTGCCCGCCCATCCCGTTGCCCGCATCGACGACGACCTTGAGCGGGCGGATGCCCGACAGGTCGACGAGGCCGCGCAGGAACGCCGCGTACTCCGCGAGCATGTCGCGGTCCGTGAGGGTCCCGGGCTCCTCGACCGCGGGCGGCAGGCCGTCGTCCAGGTACCCCTCCGCGAGGGTCCGCACGTCGATCAGGCCCGTGTCCTGCCCGACCGGGCGCGCGCCCGCGCGGCACAGCTTGATGCCGTTGTAGACGGCAGGGTTGTGGCTCGCGGTGAACATGGCCCCGGGGACACCGAGGACCCCGGACGCGTGGTAGAGGCCGTCGGTGGAGCACAGCCCGATGCGCGTCACGTCCACCCCCGCGGCCGTGAGCCCCGCGGCGAACGCGTCGACGAGCTCCGGTCCCGAGTCGCGCATGTCGTGACCGAGCACGACGCTCGGCCGCGAGCCGGCCGGGGTCTCCGGCAGCACGACGGCCTGCGCGAACGCGGCGCCGACGGCCCGTGCCACCTCCGGGTTGAGCTGGTCCGGGACGGTGCCGCGGACGTCGTAGGCCTTGATGAGGTGGGAGAGGTCGGTGCTCACGCGGCCACCCTACCGACGTGGGGCGCCGCGGGCGGGGTCAGTCGGCCTCGGCGCGCAGGACCCGCAGGTGCCCGCGTCGCCCGACCTCGGTGACGTCCGGCGGCTCCGGCTCGGTCCGGACCTTGCCCGCCTCGCGGACGGCGTCGGCGAGCGCCGACAGGTCGTCGTCGCTGGGCCCGGTCTCGACGAACTGCGGCGACAGGCGCACGACCTCCCAGCCGCGCGGGGCGGTGAGCCGCTCCGCGTGCTCGGCGCACAGGTCGTAGCTGTGCGGCTCGGCGAGGTGCGCGAGCGGGCCCAGGACCGCCGTGGAGTCGGCGTAGACGTAGGTGAGGGTCGCGACGGCGGCACGGACGCACGCCGTGCGCGAGCACTGCCTGACGGATCTCACGGCCTGACCTTACGCCTTCCGGAGGCGTCGTGGAGACGCCACACGCCGTCCACGCCCCGCACCGGGCCGTGGCTGGTCGCGGCCGGGTTCGCGGCAGAGCGCTCCGAGCCCCGGTGCGCCGGGCGACGGCCGACTAGAGTCGTGGTGTGCGTGGCAACTCTCCGTCCCCCGGCTCGCGCCCCGACCCGGCCGGCGCAGGGCGCCGGGCCCGTGACCGCTGGTCGCGACGCAGCGCCGTCACCCCTCCCCCGGTCTCGTTCGACGAGCTCGTCATCCCGCCGCGCGCCCCCGGGCCGGGCGGCCACGGCCCGGTGCCGCGACGCCGCGACCGCCGGGGACGCGGCATCCGGGGCCCCCTCCTGCCGCCGACCGCGCCCGCGAGCCGCACGCGCGCGGAGAAGTTCGACGACGTCGTGCTCGACGTCGTGGAGCGCGTGCAGCGCTCGTGGGCGAAGCAGCTGCGCGGGACGGAGTTCGCGGTGGAGGACGTGCCGCCGTCGGACCCGGCGCCCTGGGAGGACGGCGGCGTGCCGCTCGGCCGGTGCTTCCCCGCCGAGTCGGGCCAGCCCGCGCGCGTCGTGGTCTACCGCCGGCCCGTCGAGGCGCGCGCGTTCGACGCCGAGGACCTCGAGGACCTCGTCCGCGACGTGCTCGTCGAGCAGGTCGCGCACCTGCTGGCGCGCACCCCCGAGGAGATCGACCCGCGCTACACGGGCGACCGCTGACCGGCGCCTAGCGTCCGAGCCCGGCCGTGTCCGACGCCCGGACCGCGACCTCGTGCGCGGCCGGGGCGTCCGTGACGGGCAGGAGCACCGAGAAGAGGCTCGGCGCACCGTCGCCGTCGTCGCCGCTCGGCGAGCCTGCGCTCGCCGTGAGCGACCAGACGGGGAGCAGGCCGCCGCCGTCGCCGACGACGTCGACCGTCACCGCCGCGGGGACGGCCTCGGACCACTCCGGCCGGACCGTCGCGGGGTCGAGCGTCTGCGTCGTGCCCGCACGGAGGGTCAGGGTCGTCGTGCCCGCCTCCGTCCCGCTCTCGTCGTAGACGCGGACGAGGAGCTCGAGCGAGCCCGCGGGCTCCTCCCCGTCCTCGTCGGCACGTGCCGCGGGGACGGCCGCGAGCGTGAGCGCCGAGGACGTGCCCGGGACGAGGGCCACCTGTCCGGCCCGGGACGCGGCGTCCGCGGGGCCGGTGCTCTCGTCGGCGCGCTCCGTGTCCTCCACGGGCGGCAGCGGTCGCGCGGCGACCCAGGCGCGGTCGTACTGCCGCTCCTCGTGGAGCAGGTCGGGGTCCGGTTCCCCGCGCCGGTCGACGGACGCGCCGCCGACGACGGGGACGTCGGCGTGCACGGAGACCGCGTACGCGCCCGCGGGCAGGCCGCCGAGCGAGAGGTCCGTCACGACGCCGGGCGTGATCTCGACCTCCTCGGCCCCGCGCAGCGGGACGGCGCCGTCCTCGCCGTAGACGGTGACACGCGCGGTCCCGGCCTCGTCGCCCGGGGCGAGCAGGCGCAGCTGCGGCGCGTGCGGGTCGTCGACCGCCTCGCCGACGCTCGCGACACCGGCCAGCGCGAGGTCCGTCGTCGGCTCGGCGCCCGGGACCACGTGGTCGACGCCGAGCGGCACGAGCCCGTCGAGCGTCGAGTGCTGCAGGTACGCCGACACCAGGCCGCCCGACGCGGCGACGTGCACGACCAGGCGGCGCTGCTCGGGGGCCGCCGCCTCGACCAGCGTCACGACCTCCTCGCCCGGTCCGACGAGCTGCTGCCCGCCGCCGGAGAGCACGACCTCGCCCCCCTGGCCCCAGACGCGGACCTGGACGACGGCGGGCGTGAGACCGGGGTTCTGGAGCACGAGCTGGGAGCTGCTGCCGATCTCCGTGCTCCCGCCGACGAGCCACTGGCTGATGCCGGGCCGCGAGCAGCTCGCCGCGGCGAGGCCGCGCAGGTCACCCTCCGTCGTCACGGAGCCGACGGACGCGGCCACGCGCGGGGAGGCGTCCGGACCGGGACGCACCGCCAGGACGGTGCCGTGCTCCGGGTTCTCGACGTCGCCCACGGTGACGTCGGCGCCCTGCCCGGGCGCGAGCTCCTGCTCCTCGGGGTCGCCGCCGTCGAGCACGCCGAGCCCGGCGGTCCCGGCGCCCTCGACGAGGGCGCGCAGCCGGCTGGACGTGCCGACCGGGGCGGGGCCGAACTGCGCGTCGCCCACCGTCTCCGGGTCCGTGAGGCGTGCCGGGCCCGGGCAGACCGAGACCTCCTGGGCGAGCTCGACCGTGACCTCCTCGACCGCGTCGGCCGGGGTCGGGGCCGCGGGCAGGAGCGCTGCACCCGTGCTCCCGAGCACGACGACCGCGCCGACCGCGAGGACGCCGACCAGACCGGCCCCCGTCGTCGTGACACGGCGCACCACCGCCCGGGTGCGCCCGGGGCGCGCACCCGTCTCCCGAGCCTCGTCGGGGCTCGTCCCGTTCGTCGTCGACACCGTTCCTACCTCGTTCCCGCGCGACGGCGCCGGACCGGCACCGCGAGCAGCACGTAGACGACCAGGGTCACGCCCGCCACCGCCATCCAGCCGGACCGGTGGTCCGCGGCGTGGTACACCTCGAGCCGCCCGGCGTCAGCTCCGAGGGCGAAAGCCTGCAGCCCGCCGGTCGTCGCCGGGTCGACCGCCTCCAGCGGGCGGCCGTCGAGCGTCGCGCGCCACCCGGACGACGCGTCCTCCGCGAGGACGACCTGCCGGTCCTCGGGCCCCTCGGGCACCGTCGTGACGACGGGCCGCAGCGCCTCGCGGTCCGCGGCGAGCGGCGCCACGTCCGCCCCGGACTCGACCCGCGCCCACGACGGCTCGCCTCCGGGGGGTGCGACGCGCCAGACCAGCGCCGACCGGCCCTCCGTCATGCGCTCGAGCCCGGGCACCATGTCGAGCCGGGCGACGAGCTCGGCCCGCGCCTGGTCCTCCGGCGCGGACGCGGGCAGCAGCACGGCCCCGACGCCGAGGCGCCCGAGCCCGGCGGCGGCGTCGGCCGACGTGCCGGCGACGAGCTCCGCGACGAGCCGGGGCAGCTCCCCCTCGGTGACCGCGGGGTCGGCCGCCTGCCACGCGTGCACGACGACCGAGGAGTCGACCGCCTGCGGGCCGTCCGAGCGCAGCGCCGCGTACTCGGCGACCCCGTCGGGGCCGAGCTCGAGCGTGAGCACGCGCGCCTGGCGCGGCGACGACTGCATCTGGCGACCGACCGGCGGCACCACCGGCTCGGTCGTGGCCACGACCGCACCGACGCGGGCGTCGTCACGGTCGAGCACGCCCACGGTCCACGACGTCGCGGCCCCCAGCGGGAGCAGCGTGACGACCAGGGCGAGCGCGACCGCGGCGCCCGAGCGCCAGGCCGGGGCCCCGGCACCGGGCCACCGCGGGACACCCACGAGCGCGGCGCCGAGGAGCGCGAGGAGAGCGAGCGACAGACCGGCCCCGGGCCAGCCCGTGACCGGGGCGTCGGGCGTCGTCCCGGCGGCCACCACGGTCGACCCGGCGAGGACGGCCGCGGCCAGCCCGAGCGCCGCGACGAACCACGCCCCCACGGCCAGACGGCGGCCGCGCAGCACCGCGAGCACGGCGAGCACCACGACGACCGCACCGGCGGCGAACGGGGCCCAGCGCGCCAGGAGGTCGGCGGCTCCGCCCCCGTCGAGCCCGAACCACGCCTCGGGCGCGGTCGGCAGCCCCAGGAGCTGCTGCCACGGCGCGGCCGGCGTCGCCGCGACCGGTGCTCCCGGGTCGGCGAGCAGCAGCCGCCACCCGCCGTCGCCCGCCGTGCGGGCCACGTGGACGAGGAACGGGGCGAAGAGCACGAGGGCCGGCACCGGGACGAGCGCGAGGTAGCGGCGGTGCGCCCGGGCCCCGAGCGCCACGACGACGAGCACGACCACGCCGACGGGCAGGAGCACGGGCGCCCCCGCGACGGCGACCGCGAACAGCAGGCCCGCGGTGGCGGCGGCGGCGAGCGAGCCCGGCTCGCGGCGCGCGGCGCGGCGGACGACGTCCTGCGTCGGGGGCGCGACGACGTCGAGCCGCTGGAGCCCGAGCGCGCGGACGACCGCGAGCGCGAGCCACGGGAGCGTGGCGTGCACGAGGACGGCGCCGACCCGGCCGGCGCCCACGGCCGTGAGGAGCGCGGGGGCGGCCACCCAGACGAGGGTCGCCCAGGCGCGGAGCGGCACGGAGCGCGTGACCGCGCCCGCGGCGAACCACGCGCCCAGGCCCGCGGCGAGGAAGCACGCGGGGACGAGCAGGTTCACGGCGGTCTGCGTGGCGCCCCCGGCGAGGAGCGACGCCGGGACGAGGGCGGACACGAACGGGTCCGCCGGCGCGGGCGCACCGAGCCCCGTGGTGACCCAGCCCGTCGTCGCCGCGCGCCACACGTCCCCGAGCGTCCCGGTGGCCGGGAGCAGCGAGCCGCCGACGAGCCGGCCGCCCGCGAGGAGGGCCCCCGCCAACGGCCCGAAGACGACGGCGGTGAAGCCCGCCAGCACGACGACGGCCCCGGCGAGCCCCGCCCGACGCCGCACCGCGAGGGCGCGGAGCTCGCGCCGCTCGATGTCGGTGGGCGCCCACGCGGTGCGCCGCTGCTCGGCGCGCGCGAGCCGCCGGTCGCGCCGCTCGGCGAGCACCTCGCGCCACGT
>QAPD01000056.1 GCA_003052455.1 Sphaerisporangium cinnabarinum
GGTCCCCCCGGCAGCGCCCAGCCGCGCGCGCAGCGACCCGAGGCCGTCGTTCGTCACGTGGCCCGACCACACGAGGTCCCACAGCGCCTCGAGCGTCGGGACGGTCTCCGCGCCGGCGCGCTCGGCCAGCCGCGGCAGGAAGTACCCGCCCGAGCCCTCGAGCAGGTCGAGCAGCGTGGCGTGGAGGCCGGTCTCAGGCGCCGGGCCCGGGTCGGGCAGCGTGAGCGGCGCCCACTCGGCGAGGTGCAGGCTGACGAGACCGTCGCCGCCGCCCGACCCGGGCAGCGGAGCGTGCCCGCACCAGACGACCTCGCCGGTCGTCGTCAGCTCGTCGAGCATCGTCGGGGTGTAGTCGCTCACGCGCGCCGGGAGCACGAGGGTCTCGAGCGCCGACGCGGGGACGGCCGCTCCGGAGAGCTGCTCGACGACGCGCAGCAGCCCGTCGACGCCGCGCAGCGCGCCGAGGCCCTGCCAGCGCCCGAGGAACACGCCCAGCGTCTCGGCGGGGACGGGCTCCACCTCGGCGCGCAGCGCGGCGAGCGAGCGGCGGCGCAGGACGCGCAGCACCTCGGCGTCGCACCAGTCGTCGCCCGTGCCGCCGATCGCCTCGGGCCGGAGTCGGCCGCGCACGACGAGCCGGGCCGCCTCGAGCCGCTCGAGCGTCTGCACGACGACGGCGACGCCCAGCCCGAGGCGTGCCGCGAGGTCGGCGGCGGTGAACGGGCCGTGCGTGCGCGCGTGGCGGCGCACGAGGTCGCCCAGCGGGTCGGGGACGGGCTCGGTGAACACCTCGGGGATGCCGACGGGCAGCGCGACGCCGAGCGCGTCGCGCAGGCGGCCGGCGTCCTCCACGACCGCCCACTGCTGCGCACGCTCGGGCGCGACCCCCGCCAGCCGCACGGGCATGAGGCGGCGCGCCGCCTCGAGCTCGCGCAGCCAGGCCGCGACGTCGGCCCGCACGTCCTCGCGGGTCCGCGCCGCGACCTCGGCCTCGGTGAGCGGGCCCAGCCGGCGCAGCACGTCCCACACGTCCTCGGCGTGGCGCGCCTGCCGCTCGGGCGCGAGCGCGCCGAGCTCGGCCTCGGTCCGCTCGATCTGGGCAGGGTCGAGCAGGTCGGCGAGCTGGGCCGCGACGCCGTCGCCGCCGAGCAGCTCGGCGAGGAGCGTGGGGTCGAGCGACAGCGCGGCGGCGCGGCGCTCCGCGAGCGGGGCGTCGCCGTCGTACAGGAACTGCGCCGTGTACCCGAACAGCAGGGACTGGGCGAAGGGCGACGGCGTCGGGGTCGTCACCTCGACGAGGCGCACGCGCCCGGCGGCGAGGTCGCGCATGAGGTCCGTGAGCGCCGCGACGTCGAAGTCGTCCTGCAGGCACTCGCGCGCGGCCTCGAGGACGATCGGGAACTCCGGGTACTCCGACGCCACCGACAGGAGCTGGGCCGAGCGCTGGCGCTGCTGCCACAGCGGCTGGCGCCGGTCCGGACGGCGCCGGGGGAGCAGGAGCGCGCGGGCGGCGGCCTCGCGGAAACGCGACGCGAACATCACCGACCCGCCGAGCTCGTCGCGCACCGCGTCGAGCACGTCGTCCGGGTCGAGGAGCAGGTCCTCCACGCCGACGACGGGCGCGTCCCTGCCGAGGCCGCCCGAGCCGTCGGTCGCTCCCTCGAGCCACGAGTCCCCGGTGTCCGGGAGCCGCAGGACGATGCCGTCGTCGGCGTGCATCGCGGCGGCGTCGACCCCGTAGCGCTCGCGCAGGCGCGCGGCGAGGACGAGCGCCCACGGCGCGTGCACCTTCGCTCCGTACGGCGAGTGCACCACGACGCGCCAGTCGCCGAGCTCGTCGCGGAAGCGCTCGACGACGACCGTGCGGTCGTCGGGGACGCGCCCGGTCGCGTCGCGCTGCTCGCGCAGGTAGGCCAACAGGTTGTCGCTCGCCCACGCGTCGAGCCCGGCGGTGCGCAGGCGGTCGGCCGCCGCGTCGGGGTCGTTGGCCGCGAGCGCGTCCGTCTCGCGAACCCACGCGCCGAGCGCCCGACCGAGCTCGGCGGGGCGGCCGGGGGAGTCGCCCTTCCAGAACGGCAGCCGCCCGGGGATGCCCGGCGCGGGCGTGACGAGCACGCGGTCGGGCGTGATGTCCTCGATGCGCCACGTGCTCGACCCGAGCGTGAACGTGTCGCCGACGCGCGACTCGTAGACCATCTCCTCGTCGAGCTCGCCGACGCGCTTGCCGCCGCGCGGGGCGCGCCCGCCCGCGGTGTCCGGGTCGCCCGCGACGGTCCCCGTCCCCGCGTCCGTCGCGAGGAACACGCCGTACATCCCGCGGTCGGGGATCGTCCCGCCGCTCGTCGCGGCGAGCCGCAGCGCGCCCGGCCGACCCGTCAGCCGGCCCGACGCGCGGTCCCACACGATCCGTGCGCGCAGCTCGCCGAAGTCCTCGCTCGGGTAGCGGCCCGCGAGCATGTCGAGGACGGCGTGCAGCGACGCGTCACCGAGGTGGGCGTAGGGCTCGCTGCGCCGCACGAGCGTCGCGAGCTCCGCGACCGTCCACTCGTCGACCGCGACCATCGCCACGACCTGCTGGGCGAGGACGTCGAGCGGGTTCGCGAGCACGTGGAGCTCTTCGATGCCGCCGGAGCGCATGCGCTCGGCGACGACCGCCGACGGCACGAGGTCGCCCCGGTGCGTGGGGAACACGACGCCGTGCGACACCGCCCCCACCTGGTGGCCCGCCCGCCCGATCCGCTGCAGGCCCGACGCGACCGAGGGGGGCGCGCCGACCTGCACCACGAGGTCCACCGCGCCCATGTCGATGCCGAGCTCGAGGCTCGACGTCGCGACGACCGCGGGCAGGCGGCCGTCCTTGAGCTCGGTCTCCGTGCGCGTGCGCTCGGCCCGGCTCATCGACCCGTGGTGCGCGCGGGCGATGACCGGCTCGACGCCCGAGCTCGCGCCCGACTGCGCCTGCACCTGCGCCGCGGTGACCGTGCCCGGGTCGAGCACGTCCTCGCCCTGCCGCTCGGCCCACAGCTCGTTCATGCGCGCGGTGAGCCGTTCCGCGCCGCGGCGCGAGTTCGTGAAGACGAGCGTCGAGCGGTGGTCGGTGACGAGGTCGACGACGCGCTCCTCGACGTGCGGCCAGACGGACGGGCGCGGCGGGCGGACGTCGGGAGCGCCCGTCGGGCGCGACGTGGCCGGGCCCGTGAGGTCGCGCTCGCCCGGGGGCAGGGGCGGCAGACCGCCGTCGGACCGTGACCCGGCGTCGGGCACGAGCGCCGCCGTCCCGAGGTCGGAGAGGTCCGGGACGGGCACGACGACGTCGACCTCGATGCGCTTGCTCGACGGCGGCTGCACGACGACGACCTCGCGCCCGCCCTCGGCCTCGGGCCGGTGCCCGCCGAGGAAGGTCGCGACCGCCTCGACCGGACGGACCGTGGCCGACAGGCCGACGCGCTGCGCCGGAGGCCGCTCGTGCGCCTCGAGCAGGGCGTCCAGGCGCTCGAGCGACACGGCGAGGTGGGCGCCCCGCTTGGTCCCCGCCACCGCGTGGATCTCGTCGACGATCACCGTCTCGACGCCCACGAGCCCCGCGCGCGCCTGCGACGTCAGCACGAGGAACAGCGACTCGGGCGTCGTGATGAGGATGTCCGGCGGGTGCGTGGCGAGCCGGCGGCGCTCGCTCGTGGGGGTGTCGCCGGTGCGCGTGCCGACGACGACGTCCGGCACGTCGAGCCCGAGCCGCACCGCGGCCTGGCGGATGCCCGCGAGCGGCGAGCGCAGGTTCCGCTCGACGTCCGCGGCGAGCGCCTTGAGCGGCGAGACGTAGACGACGCGGCAGCGCGCCTCGCGTGCCGGGGCCTCCTCCGGGGGCGCGGCGAGGATCCGGTCGAGCGACCAGAGGAACGCGGCGAGCGTCTTGCCCGAGCCGGTCGGGGCGACCACCAGCGCGTGCCGGTCGCTCGACACGGCCTCCCACGCACCGGCCTGCGCGGCGGTCGGGGCGTCGAACGCGCCCGAGAACCACGCGCGCGTGGGCGCGGCGAAGCGGGCGAGCGGGTCCGAGGTCACGCGCCCATTCTGGGGGTAGCCACCCACACGCGCCCGCCCGCTCCGGTGCGCGACCGGGCGGCCGCGGATCCGTGCAAGGCTTGGTCCGTGCGCTATCGCGAGTTCTCCGAGCTGGTCGACGAGGTGTTCGGCGCGGCCCTCGGCCGCGCCTACGTGCGGGAGCAGGTGCTGTCCGCGCTCGACGACCGGACCGCCGCCCAGGCGCTCGAGGACGGGGTCGAGCCGCGCGTCGTCTGGCACGCGCTGTGCGACGCGCTCGACGTGCCCGACGCGCGACGGTGGGGGAACGACGACCACCGCCAGGCGCCGCCGCGCCGCTGACCGGACCTGCCGCTGACCGGACGCCCCTGACCGGACCTGCCCCTGACCGGGCCGGAGCCGGGGCCGACCCCGGGACGGTCGAGGGGCGCACCCCGTCGTGCCCCGCGATGATGGCGGCATGAGCGTTCCCGCCCGCGGCCGCCGCGCCACGCTGCGCCTCACCGCCGCCGACGTGCGCGGCGCGGCCTGGTCGCTCGTCTCGACGGCGGCCGGGCTGGGGCTCGCGATCTGGGTCGTCCCCGGGGTCGAGGTGACGAACCCCTGGTCGCTCGTCCTGGCGGCGCTCGCGGTGGCGGTGGGCGACGCGCTGCTGCGCCCGGTGCTGCGCGGGGTCGCGCGCCGGTCCGGCGTCGTCGGCGCTCTCGTCTCGGGCGTGGTCGCCCAGGTCGCGGTCGCGTGGGCGGCGCTCACCTACCTCCCGGGGTTCCGGAGCGGGACGTGGACCGACGTCCTCGCCGTCCTCGTCATCGCGGCCGTGCTCATGGCGCTCGGGCGCTGGGTCGTCGGGGCGAGCGACAACGAGTACGTGATCGGGGACCTGCTCCGGCGCGCGCGGCGCCAGGCCGGGGTGCCGCGGGGAGGCGCCGCGGGCGCCGCGGCGGAGCGCCCGGCGGGCCTGCTCGTCGTCCTGCTCGACGGCGTCGCGCGCCCCACGCTCGACTACGCCCTCCAGGCAGGGCTCGCCCCGACGCTCGCGCGGTGGGTCGGCGACGGCAGCCACCACCTCACGACCTGGTGGGCCCGCGTGCCCGCGACGACGCCCGCCTCGACCGTCGGCCTCCTGCACGGGTCGACCGAGCACGTGCCCGCCTTCCGGTGGTGGTCGCGCGCGCTGGGGCGGCTCGTCGTGACGAACCGGCCCGCGGACGCGGCGGCGGTCGAGGCGCGCACGAGCGACGGCGCCGGCCTGCTCGCAGGCGGCGGGGTCGCCGTCTCGACGATGTTCTCCGGCGACGCGGCGACGAGCCTGCTCGTCATGAGCCGGGCGCGCGAGGGTCTGGGGCCCGGGCAGATGTTCGTGCACTTCTTCGCGAGCCCGTTCGTCCTCGTGCGCGCCGTGGTCGTCGCGCTCGGCGAGCTGCTCAAGGAGCTGTACCAGGGCTGGCAGCAGGCCGTGCGCGGCGTGGAGCCGCGCGTGTCGCGCCTCGGCTGGTACCCGGTGCTGCGCGCCGTGACGAACGTCGTGCTCCGCGACCTCAACACGACGCTCGTCGCGGAGCAGCTCGTGCGCGGGGCGCCCGTCGTGTGCGTCGACCTCGTGGACTACGACGAGATCGCGCACCACGCCGGACCGCTGCGGCCCGAGTCGCTGCGTGCGCTCGAGGGCCTGGACCGCGTCGTCGGGCTCTGGGAGCAGGTCGCGGCCGTCGCGCCCCGGCGCTACGACGTCGTCGTGCTCTCGGACCACGGGCAGTCGCTCGGCGCGACGTTCGAGCAGGTGACCGGCCGCTCCTTCCTCGACGAGGTGCGACGCCTCATGGCGCTCGACCCGCCCGGCGACAGGGCTCGCCCGGACGACGACGGCCGCGCGCGGGACGACGCCGCGTCCGCCCGGGGCGAGGGGCGGCGTCGGGCGACGGCCCCGGACAGCGAGGCGTGGGGCCCCGCGAACACGGCCCTCAACGCGCTGCGCCCGGGGCAGCCGGGCGCTCAGGACACGGACGCGGGCCGCATGCTCGTGGGCCCGGACCGCTCCGAGCGCCGCTCCGACGCCGCACCCGCCCTGCCCGAGCTGCCCGAGGTCGCGGTCGTCGGGTCGGGCAACCTCGGGATGGTGTGGTTCCCGCGCGCGCCGCGTCGCCTCACGGGCGACGAGGTCCGGGCCCGGTGGCCCGCGCTGCTCCCGGGGCTCGTCGCGAACCCCGCGGTCGGCGTCGTCGTGGAGCGCGGCCCGCGCGGGGAGGTCCGGGCGCACGGCCGGGGCGGCTCGCGCGACCTGCTGACGGGCGAGGTCGTGGGCGCGGACCCGCTCGCGCCGTTCGGGTCGCGGGCGGCGGCGGACCTCGTGCGCGTCGCCGGGCTGGAGGACGCCGGGGACCTCGTGCTCGTCTCGAGCGTCGACGAGGTCGGGATGGTGCACGCGTTCGAGGGCCTGGTCGGGTCGCACGGCGGTCTCGGCGGGGCGCAGAACCAGGCGGTGCTGCTGCACCCGGCGCACCTCGCGGTGCCCGACGACGAGCTCGAGGACGTCGACGGCACGCCGATGCTCGTCGGGGCGGAGGCGGTGCACCGCCGGCTCGTCGCGTGGCTCAGGGACCTCGGGGTGCGGCCGCCGGTCGCCGAGGAGGCGCCGGGCCGGGGGAGCGTCGCGTGAGCGTCACCGTGACGTGGCTCGGGCACTCGAGCGCGGTCCTCGACCTCGCCGCGACCCGCGGCGGGCCGACGGCGCGGCTCGTGACGGACCCGCTCCTGCACCGGCACGCCGGGATGCTCCGACGGCGCGGGGCGCAGCCGGCCCCGGTGTGGCGCGGCAGCGACGCCGTCCTGCTGTCCCACCTCCACCACGACCACGCCGAGCTGCGGTCGCTGCGGCTCCTCGGCGACGTGCCCGTCCTCACGGCGCCCGCCAACGCGCGGTGGCTGCGCAGCAAGGGGCTGCGCGGCGTCGGCCTGGGCGAGGCGTGGCACGCCGTGGGGCCGCCGGCGGCCGGGGTCGAGACGCGGCTCGTCACCGCGGTGCACGGGCACCGGCCGATGCCGCACCGGCCCAACGCGGCGAACGGCCACCTCGTGCGGACGACCGGTCCCGACGGCCTGCGCGTGTGGGTGGCGGGCGACACCGAGCACCACCCCGGGATGGTGCACCTCCCGGCGCTCGCGGGCGGACCGGTGGACGTGGCCCTCGTGCCCGTCGGCGGGTGGGGGCCGCAGCTCTCGGGCGGGCACCTCGGTCCGGCGCAGGCCGCGCGGGTGTGCGCCGAGGTCGGCGTGCGGGTCGCGGTCCCGGTGCACTGGGGCACGCTGCACGCGCCCGGGGGGCAGCACCTGCCGCGCGGCTGGATGGACCACGCGGGCGCGGCGTTCGAGGCCGCCGTGCAACGTGAGTCCCCCGGGACGCGGGTCGTCGTGCTGAAGCCCGGCGGGTCGTGGTCCACGGACGACGACGGGTGAGCCGCGAGGTCGCGGACACGCCGGGGCGCGTTCCCTGATCGAACACGTGTTCGGCTAGAGTTGTGCACAGGGCGCGCTCCGGCGGGCCCGGGACGCCGGTCCGGCACGACGGTCCCCAGGTCCGGGGCTCGTCGGCACCGCGTGTCGGTGGCTGCCCGTAACGTCGGGCCACAACGAACTGATGGACGTCGAACCGAAGGTGGACTGACATGCCCGCACCCGCAGACCGCGAGAAGGCGCTCGAGGCAGCCCTCGCCCAGATCGACCGGAGCTTCGGCAAGGGCTCCGTCATGCGCCTCGGCGAGGAGGGCCGCGCCCCCGTCGAAGTCATCCCCACGGGCTCCATCGCGCTCGACATCGCGCTCGGCATCGGTGGCCTGCCGCGCGGGCGCGTCATCGAGGTGTACGGCCCGGAGTCCTCCGGAAAGACGACGGTCGCGCTGCACGCCGTGGCCAGCGCCCAGCGCGCCGGGGGCATCGCCGCGTTCATCGACGCCGAGCACGCCCTCGACCCGGAGTACGCGAAGAAGCTCGGCGTCGACACCGACGCCCTCCTCGTCTCCCAGCCGGACACGGGGGAGCAGGCGCTCGAGATCACGGACATGCTGATCCGCTCGGGCGCGCTCGACATCATCGTCATCGACTCCGTCGCGGCCCTCGTGCCCAAGGCGGAGATCGAGGGCGAGATGGGCGACAGCCACGTCGGTCTCCAGGCCCGCCTCATGTCGCAGGCGCTGCGCAAGATCACCGGTGCGCTCAGCGCGTCCGGCACCACCGCGATCTTCATCAACCAGCTCCGCGAGAAGATCGGCGTGTTCTTCGGCTCTCCGGAGACGACGACCGGTGGCAAGGCGCTGAAGTTCTACGCCTCGGTCCGCCTCGACATCCGCCGCATCGAGACCCTCAAGGAGGGCACCGACGCGGTCGGCAACCGGACCCGCGTGAAGGTCGTCAAGAACAAGATGGCCCCGCCGTTCAAGCAGGCCGAGTTCGACATCCTCTACGGGGTCGGCATCTCTCGCGAGGGTGGCCTCATCGACATGGGCGTGGAGCACGGGTTCGTGCGCAAGTCCGGGTCGTGGTTCACCTACGGCGGCGACCAGCTCGGTCAGGGCAAGGAGAACGCGCGCTCGTTCCTGCGCGACAACCCCGACCTCGCGAACGAGCTCGAGAAGAAGATCAAGGAGAAGCTGGGCGTGGGGGCCAAGGTCGACGCACCGGCCGACCCGGCCGCCGGCGTGACCGTCGCGGCCGACGCCGCCCCCGCCGCGGCGAAGGCACCGGCCGCGGCCGCCAAGGGGAAGAAGTCGCCGTTCTGATCGGCGAGCAGGACGGGAGCGAGGGCGTCGAGCCTCTCGACCCGCCCGAGGAGGACGACGGGCGCCGCACGGGCCGCAAGGCCGGGCGGCGCCCGCGCCCGTCGCTGCACGAGCTCGTGGAGCGCGGCGAGATCAGCGACGCCGACCTCGCCGAGCGTGCTCGCGAGACCGTCCTGCGCATCCTCACCGCAGCGCCGAAGAGCCGTGCGGAGCTCATGCAGTCGCTCGCGCGCAAGGGCTACCCGGAGCACGTCGTGCTCCCGATCCTCGACCGTTTCGAGGAGGTCGGGCTCGTCGACGACGCGCAGTACGCGGAGATGATCGTCCGCACGCGCCACGCGGAGCGTGGGCTGTCCCGCCGCGCGATCTCGACCGAGCTGCGCCGGCGGGGGATCGACGGCGAGGTCGGCGCGGTCGCGCTCGAGCAGGTCGACGACGACTCCGAGGCGGACGCCGCCCTGGCCCTCGCGCGGACGCGCCTCGCCAGGACGCGCGGCCTCGACCGCGACGTCCGCGTGCGGCGGACGGTCGGCGCGCTCGCCCGCAAGGGGTACAGCCCCGGGCTGGCCTTCGAGATCGTGCAGCGCGAGCTCGACGCGGAGGAGTGACCGCCCCGCCGACCCCGTCGCGGACCGGCGGACCGCTCGGCGGCAGCGGGCCCGTCGCCCGCCCCTGACCGGGCGGGCGACGGGTGCGTCAGCGCGCGGTGGACACGGCCGGCGCCTCGTCCGCGGGACCGCCCGCGACGGCTGTCGGGTTGCCGATCCCCGGGCCGGCAGCCGTGGCGCCCGCGGTGCGCCCGCTGAGGAAGCGCGAGAGCCACTGGGCCAGGGTGGTCAGGGCGTAGTTGATGATGATGAAGATGACCGCGGCGACCGTGAGCGTCTGCAGGGTGTTCCCGAAGCCGACGCCGAGGATCTGCGCGGCCCGCAGCAGCTCGGGGTACGTGATGATCTGGCCGAGCGCCGTGTCCTTGAGCACGACGACGAGCTGCGACACGAGCGCGGGCAGCATGGCGATGAGCGCCTGCGGCAGCTGGATCGACCGCAGCGTCTGACCGCGCGTCAGCCCGATGGCCAGACCGGCCTCCCCCTGCCCCTTCGGCAGGTTGCCGACGCCGGACCGGACGAGCTCGGCGATCACCGAGCCGTTGTAGAGCACGAGCGAGATCACGACCGCGAGGAACGGGGCGTCCGGGACCTTCTGCAGGCCCAGCAGGAGCCAGAAGAAGATCATCATGAGCAGCACCGGCACGGCGCGGAAGAACTCGACCACGACACCGCACGCCCAGCGCACGACCCGCACGTGCGAGAGCCTGCCGGAGCCGAAGACCAGCCCGAAGACGACGGCACCGACGATCGCGAACCCGGCGGCGCGCAGCGTGTTCTGGAGGCCCGGGAGGAAGTAGTTCTCCCACGCGTTGGCGGTGAAGACGGGCCCCCACTGCTCCCACGAGAGCTGGCCCTTGCGCCCGAGCTCCAGCAGCACGAGCGCCGCTATCCCGAGCACGACCACGGCACCGATCACGTTCCCGACGGCGATGGCGCGCCGGGCGCGGGGGCCGGGGGCGTCGAAGAGGACGGACTGCTGGGTTCTCATCGGCGGACCGCCAGTCGTTGGGAGAGGGACGTGGTGAGCAGGCCGATGGGGATGACCAGCACGACGTAGCCGATCGCGAACGTGAGGAAGATCCCGTAGATGTAGTTCGAGTTGAACTCGATCATGGTCCTCATGAGGGTCGACGTCTCGGTCGTGACGCTCGCGGCCGCCGCCACGGTGGAGTTCTTCAGCAGCGCGATGAGGGTGTTGCCGAGCGGGGCGATCGCGCCGCGGAACGCCTGCGGCAGGATGACCAGGCGCGCGGCCGGCAGGAACGACAGACCGATGGCTCGCGCGGCCTCGGCCTGACCGATCGGCACGGTGTTCACCCCCGAGCGGATCGCCTCGCAGACGAACGCGGCGTGGTAGACGGCGAGGCCGATGACCGCGAACCGGAAGAAGTTCGAGGCGAAGTCCGTGGACAGGCTGATCTGCAGCTGGGTCCACACCGCGAGGACCATGAACGTCATGATGATCGTCAGCGGCGTGTTCCGCAGGAGGTTCACGTACGTCGCGCCGGCCCAGCGCAGGCTCGGCACGGGGGAGATGCGCATGAGCGCGAGCGCGGTGCCGAGCACGAGGGACAGGATCGCTGCCCAGAACGTCAGCTGGATGTTGACCCAGAACGCTCCGAGCACGTCGTACTCCTGGGCGAGCGCCCAGGTCTGGGAGAGGTAGTCACCCACGGTTCGTTGTCCTCCGGGTGGGGTCGTGCCGGGTCGTCGAGGGACCCGACGGCCGGGGGAGCGGCGCAGCGGTGCGCCGCTCCCCCGTGACGTGGACGGTCAGGCGCAGGCGTCGACCGTCGGCGGGTTCTCGCTCGCGTTCGGCGTGTACCCGGTGCCCTCGGTGTTCTTGCTCACGAACTCCTCCCAGGAGCCGTCCTCGATCATCTTCTCGATCGCGGCGTTGACGTCCTCGCAGACGTCGTTGTCCTGGGGGAGGCCGACGCCGTAGCGCTCGGTCGAGAACGGGGCGCCGACCACCTTCACCTTGCCCTTGTTCTGCGGCTGCGCCGCGAGGCCCGCGAGGATGATGTCGTCGGTCGTGACGGCGTCGACCTGGCCGGCGGTGAGCGCCGTGACGCACTCCGCGTACCCGGGGCGCTCGAGGAGCTGCACGCCCGCGGCGTACTCGTCCTTGATCCGCTGCGCGGACGTCGAGCCCGAGACGGAGCAGAGGTTCTTGCCCTCGAGCGACTCGGGGCCGGTGATGTCGGTGTTGTCCTCGGCGACGAGCAGGTCCTGCCCGGCGACGAAGTACGGGCCGGCGAACGCGACCGTCTCCTTGCGCGTGTCCGTGATGGAGTACGTCGCGAAGATCATGTCGACCTGACCGGTCTGCAGCATCGTCTCGCGCTGCGCGGACGGAGCCTCGACCCACTCGATCTGGTCCTCGGAGAAGCCGAGCTCGCCCGCCACGTAGGTCGCGACGTCGACGTCGAACCCCGTGTAGGTCGACCCGTCCTGGTACCCCAGGCCGGGCTGGTCGAACTTGATGCCGATCTTGACCGTCTCGCCGCCGCCGTCGGCGGTCTGCTCGGAGTCCGTGGTCGTGCTCTCGCCGCCGACGTCGCCGCCGCCGCACGCTGCGAGCGTGAGCGCGGTGAGAGCGGCCAGCGTGGCAGCACCTGCGTGTCGTGTGCGCATCGTTCCTACCCTTCGTGAGTGGTGGCCGTCCGACGACGGTGTGCCGTGTCGGTCGGCCGGGTGTGGGGGGGCCGGGTGGCCCGGTCCGTGGTGGTCGGTGCGTGGTCGTGGTGTCGGGTCCTCCGGACCGGTCCGGTTGCGGCGCCTCGCTGCTCCGCCCGGTGCGTCTCCGGTGGTCAGGTCCCCGGTCCGGGGCTCAGTGCGTGAGGATCTTGGAGAGGAAGTCCTGGGCGCGCTCGCTCTTCGGCGCGGTGAAGAACTCCTCGGGGTGGGCCTCCTCGACGATCTGGCCGTCCGCCATGAAGACGACGCGGTTGGCGGCCTTCCGGGCGAAGCCCATCTCGTGGGTGACGACGATCATGGTCATGCCCTCCTTGGCGAGCGAGACCATGACGTCGAGGACCTCGTTGATCATCTCGGGGTCGAGCGCCGACGTGGGCTCGTCGAACAGCATGACCTTGGGCTTCATCGCGAGTGCCCGGGCGATGGCCACGCGCTGCTGCTGGCCGCCCGAGAGCTGCGCGGGCATCTTCTGCGCCTGGTTCTTCACGCCGACCCGGTCGAGGAGGGCCAGGGCGCGCTCCTTGGCGTCCTTGCCCCGCTCGCGGCGCACCTTGACGGGCCCGAGCGTCACGTTGTCGAGGATCGTCTTGTGCGCGAACAGGTTGAAGGACTGGAAGACCATGCCGACGTCGGAGCGCAGGCGTGCGAGCGCCTTGCCCTCCTCGGGCAGCGGCTCCCCGTCGACGAGGATCTCGCCCGAGTCGATCGTCTCGAGCCGGTTGATCGCCCGGCACAGGGTCGACTTGCCCGAGCCGGACGGTCCGATGACGACGAGCACCTCGCCGCGCCGGACCGTGAGGTTGATGTCGCGCAGCACGTGGAGCTCGCCGAAGTGCTTGTTCACGTCGCGCAGCTCGACGAGCGGCTCACCGAGGACCTGCTCGGCGGGGAGGGGCTGAGCGTCCTGCGCGCTGCGCTGCGCGTCGGACGGCGAAGGGGTTTCGTCGGCCATTCCTGGACACTATGTCCCTTCTGTTGCACGGTGCCACCTCATCCGGCAACAACCGGGCAACAGTTCAGTAACACGGCACCCGGAGCCGTACCCTGGACGGTGATGTCCACGATCGCCCCCGCCCCCGTCCCGGCTGCCCCCGCACCCCGCTCCAGCGCCGCCGCGCCGGCCGACGACGCGCACCCCCGCACCTACGTCGTGCGCACGCTCGGGTGCCAGATGAACGTCCACGACTCCGAGCACATGGCGGGGATGCTCGAGCAGGCGGGCTACACGCGCGCGAGCGCGCAGGACGAGGCCGCGAACCGCGCCGACGTCGTCGTCATCAACACGTGCGCCGTGCGCGAGAACGCCGCGACGCGTCTCTACGGCAACCTCGGTCAGCTCGCCTCGGTCAAGGCCGCGCGGCCCGGCATGCAGATCGCCGTCGGCGGCTGCCTCGCCCAGAAGGACCGCGGCACCATCGTCGAGAAGGCCCCCTGGGTCGACGTCGTCTTCGGCACCCACAACCTCGACGCCCTGCCCGTCCTGCTCGAGCGCGCGCGGCACAACGAGGCGGCGCAGGTGGAGATCGCCGAGTCGCTGCAGGTGTTCCCCTCCACGCTGCCGACGAAGCGCGAGTCGGTCTACGCCGGGTGGGTCTCCATCAGCGTCGGCTGCAACAACACGTGCACGTTCTGCATCGTGCCGCACCTGCGCGGCAAGGAGCGCGACCGTCGCCCGGGCGAGGTGCTCGCCGAGGTCGGCGCGCTGGTCGAGGCGGGCGCCATCGAGGTGACGCTGCTCGGCCAGAACGTCAACAGCTACGGCGTCGAGTTCGGCGACCGCGGCGCGTTCGCCAAGCTCCTGCGCGCGTGCGGGACGATCGACGGGCTCGAGCGCGTGCGGTTCACGTCGCCGCACCCTGCCGCGTTCACCGACGACGTGATCGCGGCCATGGCGGAGACGCCGAACGTCATGCCCCAGCTCCACATGCCGCTCCAGTCGGGCTCCGACCGCGTGCTGCGCGCGATGCGCCGCTCCTACCGCTCCGAGCGGTTCCTCGGGATCCTCGACCGCGTCCGGGCCGTCATGCCCGACGCCGCGATCACCACCGACATCATCGTGGGCTTCCCGGGCGAGACCGAGGAGGACTTCGCGGAGACGATGCGGGTCGTCGAGGCGTCGCGCTTCTCCTCCGCGTTCATCTTCCAGTACTCGCCGCGCCCCGGGACGCCCGCCGCGACGATGGACGGGCAGCTCCCCAAGGAGGTCGTGCAGGAGCGCTTCGAGCGGCTCCAGGCGCTCCAGGAGCGGGTCGCCGGCGAGGAGTCGGCACGCCAGGTCGGCCGGACGATCGACGTCCTCGTCGGTGAGGGCGCGGGCCGCAAGGACGGCGCGACGCACCGCGTGACCGGCCGAGCACCCGACAACCGCCTCGTGCACCTCGCGCTCCCGGCGGACGTCGTCTCGGTGCCCGACGACGCCCCGTCCGACCGGACCGGGGCGCCCGGCTCCGTCGACCCGCGCCTCGCGGACGACCTCGACGCCCGCCTGCCGCGTCCCGGTGACGTCGTCACGGTCGAGGTCACCCGGTCCGCGCCGCACCACCTCCTCGCCGACTCGGCGCTCGCAGGCGGCACGTTCGCCGTGCGCCGGACCCGCTCCGGCGACGCGTGGGCGAAGCGCGAGCGCGCCCGCCTGGGCGGTGGCGACGACGACCACGGTCACGGGCACGGCGGCGGCGCGCCGTCGGGCCCCGTCGTCCTGGGCCTCCCCACGCTCCGCGCCTGAGCGCGGGATCCAGGAGCGAGGTGCAGACGCCGGGGACCGAGCGAGCCCCGTGGGTGGACCCGACGACGGGTGCCCCCGTGCGTCAGTCGTCCAGGGTCCCCGGCGGGAGCTGGGCGCCGATCGCGTGGAAGAGCTGCACGGCGGTGCCGAGCCCGCACGAGACGGTCTGCGCGAGCTGGTCGTCGGTCGCGCCGTGCTCGAGGTCGACGGAGACCTCGGCGTAGAGCGCGAGCCGTCCCCCCTCCTCGCGCACGTAGACCTTGGGCCAGATGCGCTCGCGGTTCCAGTCGTTGACGGTCTGGAGCGTGAGGAGGCGCGACTCGACGGGGAGCGTCGTGGACCAGCGGCCGCGGACCTGGAGGATCTCCGACCGGTCGCCGAGCAGCAGGAACCAGAAGCGGTGACCGTCCCACGTGCCCGTGATGTCGCCGTCGTCGTCCACGCGGAAGTGGTAGCCGCGGCGGGTCAGGTGGTCGCCGATGCGCGCCATCGACAGCGCGCGCGGCAGCTCCTCCTCGCGCGGGAACGAGTCCGGCGCCTTGGGCCGGCGGTTGCCGAACAGGCGCGTGAACCAGTTGGTGCGGGCCTGCGTCATGGCGCCTGCCCCGCGGGGTCGGGGTAGAACTCGTCGAGCGCGTCGAAGAACATCGAGCCCGTGCTCAGCCCGCACTGGAGGAGCTGGTCGAGCTGGTCGTCCGTCACGCCGTGCTCGAGGTCGACCGTCACCTCGGTGAAGACCTGGATCATCCCGTTGTCACGGACGCGCGTGTACGTCTTGGGCCAGATGCGGTCCGCGTTCCACTCGTTGCAGAACTCGAGGATCTCCTCGAGACGCTCGAGCGCGAGGTCGCGGTTCCACTGGCCGCGCACCTGGAGGATCTCGTCGTTGTTGCCGAAGAGCAGGAAGTAGAACAGGCGGCCGTGCCACAGCCCGCCGACGTCACCGTCGGAGTCGACGAAGTAGCTGTACCCGCTGTCGGTGATCCACTCGACGACCCGCGAGAGCGTGAGCGGCGTGGGAGGCCGCAGGACGTCGGTCGCGACCTGGCCCAGCTCGCGCGCCAGCAGGTCCTCGACCTGCGACTGCAGGTCGTCCGCCGGCCGGGCCGCGCCGGGTCGGCCCCCGTCCTGCGCCCCGCCGGGATTCCCGTCCCGCCGGTCGTCGTCGTCCCGCGCCCCGAAGAACCTCACCTCCCTACCGTACTCGCGCCCGACCGCGGACGCCGCATCGCGGGCCGTCCGGGGAGGCCGCCGCGACGGCGGGGGAGCGGGCACCACTACGGTGGGACGGTGACCGTCCGTGCCGTCGTGCTCCCCGGAACCGTCCTGCTCGTCCCGGGAGCGGCCGGCGCCGCCTCGGTCCTCGGGCCCGTGCGCGAGGCGGCGCTCGCGGCGCTCGCGGACCTCGTGGCGGACCCGCCCGGTGGGGCGGGTGCGTCCTCCGTGGTGGTGGTCGCCCCGGGAGCCGCGCGCGCCCGCGGCGCCGCCCGGGCCTCGCTCGCCGCGGCGGGTGTCGCGGACCGGTGGATCGACCCGGCGTGGGCCGCCGCCACGCGACCGCTCGACCGACCCGTCGCCGGGACGGCCGCCTCCGTGGCGCTCCTCGCGCTCGCCGGTGCGGGATGGACGGGTCCCGTCGACGTCGTCGAGCTCGGTGACGCGGTGACGCGGACGGCGGCAGGCGCGGGCACGAAGGCGGGTCCGGAGACGGCTACGGAGGCGGGTGCGGCGTCGCCGGCGGCCCTGGACACCGCCCGGGAGCTCGGCGCGGAGCTCGCCCGCGAGGGGGCGCGGCTCGTCGTCGTGCACGACCCGCGCGCGCCCCTGCCGCAGGCCGCGCTCGACGGGTTCGTCGCTGCGGCGGGCGCGGAGGCCGCGCCGGTCGCGACGTTCGACGAGCCGGACCCTGCCGTGGCGGTGCGGCGGTACGCGGTCCGCACCCCCGCAGCCGCCAGCGGCCCGGCAGGGCCCGCCGTCAGCCGCTGAGGCCCGTCCCGACGGCGGCGGCCTCGTCGTCGCGCCCGAGGCGGCGCAGCGCGGCGACCATCTCGTTGCCGACCATCGCGCGCGACTCGGCGTCGTGGACGATGGCGAAGCCCTCCATCGCCGACTCGAGCAGCTCCACCGCGTCCGTGTCCTTCCCCGCCTCGCAGCGCGAGCGCCCGGCGAGCCAGAAGGCGTGCGCCGCGTCCCGGACGTCACCGGCGCGGGCGAACTCCTCGGCGACGGACTCCGCGAGCGTCGCCGCCGCGTCGAGGTCGCCCGCGGTCGCGAGGAGGCGGGCGCGCGTGTCGTCGAGGTCGCGACGCTCGCGCGCGTCGGCTGCCGCGTCGCGCTCGACGAGCTCGGCGGCCCGTGGCGCGGACCCGTCGCTCGTGCCCTCGCTCGCCGCGGCGAGGTCGTCGAGCGTGCGCTCGACCTGCCCCAGGGCGCCGGTCACGTCGCCACGCCCGGCCTCGAGCCGCGCGTACGCGCGCACGACCTGCCCGACGAACCGGGGCGCGACACCACCTGCCCGCAGGAGCGCGAGCGCGTGGAGGAACGCCGGCGCGGCGCCCTCGTCGTCGCCCTCCAGCGCGGCGAGCTGCGCCGCCTCGGCGAGCGCGAACCCGGCGCGGTCGAGGTGGCCGGAGGACTCCAGGAGCGACGACGCGCGACGCAGGAGGCGTGCGGCCCGGACCGGGTCGTCGCCTGCCACGTCGTCGGCGAGCGCGAGCAGACCGTCGGCGTCGGTGGGCTCGACGGCGGTCTCGGCCGGGGTGCCGTCGGCGACCGCGGACGCCTCGGGCGCGAGCTCGGCCGGGAGGTCCGACGGGCCACCCGCGGTGCCTTCGGCCGCGGCGGGCTGCGGTGTCACCACCGGGGCGTCCACGGAGAGCACGGCCAGGTCGACGGGGAGCGTGCGTGCGCCCCGCTCCCACGCCGCGCGCAGCCGCTCGGACGCCGCCGTCGTGCCGTTGCGCGCGTCGAAGGACTGCGCGAGCGCGGCCGCCTCGCCGCGCACCCACGCGTCGAGCTCGGCGACCGTCGTGGCGGGCACGTCCCGCAGCGCGAGCGGGGCGTCGCCGTGGTCGGCCCGCAGGACGCCCGTGGCGACGCTCACGCTCGTGAGGAAGCCGAGCCGGTCGCCCGGCGAGTCCGCCTCCGTGAGGAAGGCCTGGTGCTCCACGAGCATTCGGAGCGCGCGCGACGCGTTGCCCGTCCGCGCGAGGAACTCCACGTGACGACCCTTCGGGCCCGTCATCGTCACCCCGGTGTCGAGGTGGCGCAGCCCGCGGCGGTGCGTGCGCGCCGCGGCCTCGGCGTCGCCGACCTCCACGTACGCCAGCTGGAGGTGGGACAGCATGTCACCGGGCTCGGTGGCGCACGACGGCGATCCCTGGAGCACGCCCTCGAGCAGCCGGACGCCCTCGTCGTGCCGGCCCGTCTCGAAGAGGTACGCCGCGCGGTCGCCCGGCTCGCACGCCTCGCACTGCGAGTAGTCGTCGCGCGGGGTCGCGACCCACGCGCGGTACGCGTCCTCGACGTCCGTGGCGCCCCGCTCGCGCGCCCACTCGAAGCGCTCCAGGGCGACGGCGTTCGTGCCGTTGCCCGCGAGCGCGTACCGGCGCGCCATGTCGTCGAGAGTGCGCTCGATCTGCGCGGCGGGGACGTCGGGGAACTCCATGAGGTGCCCGACCATCCACTTGAACGACCAGAACAGCGAGTGTGCGTCCTCGGCGTCGAAGTGCTCGGGGTGCTCGTCCCACCAGCGCAGCATCTTGGTGAACGGCAGGTACGCCTTGGTCACCTCGCCGCCCCACACGTACGACTCGACGAGGACGAACAGCGCGTAGGCGCGCGCCGCGTCGGGGCCCTCGGCCTCGACGCGCTCGAGCTCGGCCGCTGCGGCCGTGGAGCGCGCGAGGCCGTAGGGCATGCGGCGGACGTCGTACAGGGCGGCGTTCACCTGGTCCACGGACCGGGTCATCGGTTCTCCTCGTCGGCAGGGGGGTCGGGTTCCGTGGCGGCGTCCTGCCCGGCCGCGAGGGCGCGGGCGAGCAGGAGCGACAGGGAGTCGTTCATGAGGGTCGCCTCGGCGGGCTGGAGCGCCTTGCCGGACGCGAGCACCGCCGTGACATAGAGGGAGCGGGCGCCCGCCGCGCGCACCTGCGCGTCGGGGCTCGCGAGCAGGTCGCGCACGGTGGTGTTGGCGTCGTTGAGGACCAGGCGGCGGGGGCGGGCCGGGGCGCTGAGCCCCGCGAGGATCTCGCCCCACAGGTCGTCCGTCTCCGCGACGCGGGCGGCCTCGCGCGCGTGGTCGCCCTCGCGGTCGTGCAGGAGCATGGCCGGGAGGGCGTCCGGCTCGTACCGGCGCAGCACGACGTCGCAGTCCTGCTCGGCGAGCGCGTCGTCGAGCGACGCGAGCGCGTCGGCGACCTCGAGCTCGCGCAGCGGCTCGACCTCCGTGAGGACGTGCGCGACGTCCGCGGCCGAGACGGGCGACAGCCGCCACCGCGGGAACCGCGCCGCGACGCGCTCCAGCAGGTCGGCGTCGTAGACGTAGCCGCCGTTGACGACCGCGAGCCCCTGCGCCGCCGCGACGGGTGCGATGCGCCGGAACTCCTCGACGCTCGCCGTGTACAGCAGGCGCCCGTCGGGGTGGTCCGCCGCGAGGTCGGCGAGCGTCGTGGACCCGGCCGTCGTCTCGAAGGGCAGCACGCGCGCGGCGACGTCGAGCATCTCGTCGTCGGTGAGCGCGAGCGCGCGCACGGCGAGGTGGTGCGTCTCGAGGAAGCGCCGCGCGAGGACGGAGTCCGTCGCGAGCGTCTCGAGCAGCCATCGCCGCACCTGCGCCCCGAGCGCGTCGCGGGTCGCGAGCAGGACCTCGTCCTCGTACAGCCCCTCGCGCGACGCCGTCGGGCGCAGCACGGACGCGTCGAGGACGCACCGCACGAAGAACGCCCACGGGGGCAGCAGGTCGTCGACCGCGCTGCCCAGGAGCATGCGCTTGAGGTAGACCCGGTGCCGCGACGTCGTGGTCGGCGCGACCGCGGCCGGGAGCACGTACGCGACGCCCGTCAGGCCGGCGAGCGGCAGGTCGAGGTCGATCCGGGCCAGCGGGGTGAAGCCGAGGGTGCGCTCGGCGTACGCGGCGAGCGCGGCGTCGCGGGCTGCGGGCGTCGGGTGCGCAGCGCGCCACGGCAGGTCCTCGCCGCTGAGCCGGCGCACCGCGACCGGGGCGTCGCCGGTCGGGGTGCGCACGCCGGGGCCGTCGTCGAGACGTGTCTCGACGAGCAGCTCGACCGGCAGGAGCGAGCCGAAGTCCTGGGCGAGCGCGACCACGGACTCGGGGGCCAGCCAGTGCTCGGTGTCCCGCCGCGGGTGCAGCCGGACGACGCTCCCGGGCTCGGCGGGCGCCGCCGGGTCGTCCGGGGAGAGCTCGACGAGCTCGTACGTGCCGTCGGCACGGCCGCGCCAGCGCACGGGGGCGGGTGCGTCGCCCGACGCCGTGCGGCGTGCGGAGCGCGAGACGAGCTCGATCTCGTCGGCGACCATGAACGCGGACAGGAGCCCGATGCCGAACTGGCCCAGGAACTCCTCGCGTCCCGTCCCGAGCTCGACGTCGCGCTTGGAGCTGCGCCCGATGGTCGCGAGGAGCTCCCGCGCCTCGTCCCGGGTCAGCCCGACGCCCGAGTCGTGCACCTCCAGGCCGCCGTCGGGCAGCGGGCGGAGCAGGATCCGCGCCGGTGCCTGCGGCCCCTCGAGCCCGGCGCGCGCGGTGATCGCGTCGACGCCGTTCTGCAGCAGCTCGCGCAGGTAGACGCGCGGGCTCGAGTAGAGGTGCCGGGCCAGGAGGTCGACGACGCCCCGCAGGTCGACCTGGAAGGCCGTCGCCTCCTCGCCCGGGGCGCCGCCGTCCGGGGCGGTGCGGCCCGCGGTGCTCTCGTGCGTGCCGGTCACCGCGCGTCGACGTCGGCGCCGCCCTCGGCCACGGTCTGCGCGGCCGTGTCGGGGAAGCGGGAGTCGAGCGCGTCGAAGAACTGCAGGCCCGTGAACAGGCCGCACTCGAGGAGCTGGCCGAGCTGGTCGTCCGCGACGCCGAACTCCAGGTCCGTCGAGACCTCCGTGTAGACCGCGAGCTGGTCGTCCTCGACGCGCGCGTAGACCTTCGGCCAGATCTTGTCGCGGTTGAACTCGTTGGCGACGAGCGCGACCTGCGCCTCGGCCGACGCGGGGAGCGTCCGGTTCCACCGGCCGCGGACCTGCAGGATCTCCTGCTTCTCACCCATGAGGAAGAAGAAGAACACCTTGCCGTCCCAGTTGCCGCCCAGGTCCCCGTCCGAGTCGACGAAGTACCGCCACTCGCGGCTCGTGAGGAACGCCTCGACGCGCTCGCGCGTCAGCGGCGCGTTCTGGCTCGTCGGTGCGGCGTCCGGCTTGGTGAAGAAACCCATGTTCTCGAGTCCTTGTCGTCTGAGAGGTCGTCGTGAGTCGTGCGAGTCGGTGGTCGCGCGGGCGGACCGACCACGGACACACTACGCATCCCCGCCCACACGCCCCGGCTCGCCGACGGGCCGGACGGTACCGTTGCGCGGGTGAAAACCGAGCACGACCCCGCCGGGGCGCCCGCGTCCGCCCGAGGCGTCGTCGTCGCCGTCGTGGGACCGACCGCCACGGGGAAGTCGGACCTCGCCCTCGACCTCGCCGAGCGCCTGTCCGTCCCCGGGGCGCCCGCGGAGATCGTCAACGCCGACGCCTACCAGCTCTACCGCGGCATGGACGTCGGGACCGCGAAGGTCCCCGTCGCCGAGCGCCGCGGCGTGCGCCACCACCTCCTCGACGTGCTCGACCCCGCCGAGGACGCCTCGGTGGCCCGTTACCAGTCCGAGGCGCGCCGGGTGCTCGACGAGATCGCCGCGCGGGGCGCGCGCGCCGTCGTCGTGGGCGGCAGCGGGCTGTACGTCCGCGCGCTCCTCGACGACATGCGCTTCCCGGGCACGGACCCCGCCGTGCGGGCGGCGCTCGAGGCACGTGCCGAGGAGCGGGGTCCGCGCGCGCTGCACGACGAGCTCGCCCGGCGCGACCCCGCGGCGGCCGCGAGCATCGGCCCGGCCAACACCCGCCGGCTCGTCCGGGCGCTCGAGGTCATGGAGCTCACCGGCGAGCCGTTCACGGCGAACCTCCCGCGCCAGGTCTACGTCCGCCCGACGGTCCAGATCGGCCTCGACTGCGACCGGGCCGCGCTCGACGCGCGGGTCGCCGGCCGCGTCGAGCGCATGTGGGAGCAGGGCCTCGTGGCGGAGGTGCGTCGCGTGGAGGCGCACGGCATGGGCCGCACGGCCCGGCGCGCCGTCGGCTACGCGGAGGTGCTCGCCGCGCTGCACGGCGAGATCACGGAGGACGCCGCGCGCGAGGCCGTCACCGCCAACACGCGGCGCCTCGCGCGCAAGCAGATGGGCTGGTTCGGCCGGGACCCGCGCGTCGGCTGGCTCGACGCGCAGTCGCCGACGCGCGTGGAGGACGCTCTCGCGCTCGTCGCCGCGGCGGACGAGCGCGCGGCCTCGCAGGGCACGGACGGGCACGGGTCCGGGGCGGCGCCGGGCACCGCCGTCGGGCCGGACGAAGCGGACAGCGGCGTGCCCGTGCGCCGTAGTCTGGGCTCATGACGCGCACCCGCTTCACCAAGGGCCACGGGACCCGCAACGACTTCGTGCTGCTCGCCGACACGAAGGGCGAGCTCGATCTCACGCCCGAGCTCGTGCGCGCCCTCGCCGACCGCCGCGGCGGCGTCGGGGGAGACGGCGTCATCCGCCTCGTGCCCACCGCGCTCGTGCCCGAGTCGCGCGACGTGCTCGCGGAGGACCCGCACGCCATCTGGTTCATGGACTACCGCAACGCCGACGGCTCGGTCGCCGAGATGTGCGGCAACGGGGTGCGCGTCTTCGCGGCGTTCGCCGAGCGGCTCGGGCTCGTGAGCTTCGCGAGCGGCACCGAGGTGCCGGTCGGCACGCGCGCGGGCGTCAAGCGCGTGCGCAAGGAGGACGACGGCTGGTTCGCCGTCGACATGGGCCCGTGGTTCCTGCCCGGCGGCCGCCCCGCGCTCCAGGACGGCTACGACGCGACCGTCGTCGTCCGGGGCTGGGAGGTCCCGCGCCCGGCGCTCAGCGTCGACCTCGGCAACCCCCACACCGTCCTCGCCGTCGCGCGCGAGGACGTGCTCGAGCGCGCCGACCTCACCGAGGCGCCCGTCGTCGAGCCGACTCCGTCCCACGGGACGAACGTCGAGCTCGTGGTGCCCCTCGGCGAGACGACCGCGGAGGACGGCACCGTCGTCGGGCACGTGCGCATGCGCGTGCACGAGCGCGGCGTCGGGGAGACGCCGTCGTGCGGGACGGGCGCGTGCGCGGCGGCGCTCGCGGTCCGCGTGTGGGGCGGGCCCGACGCGCCGGACACCTACCTTGTCGACGTCCCGGGCGGCACGGTGCGCGTGCGGGCGCTCCCGGGCGGCCGCGTCGAGCTCGCGGGTCCCGCGGTGCTCGTCCACTCGGGCGAGATCGACCTCGCCGCGCTCGTCCCGGGCTCGCCGGACGACGCCGCGCGCGCCGGCGCGGACGACGACCCCGCGGCGGGCCCGGCCGCCGAGCCGGTCGTGGCGGCGGCCGAGGACGACCGCGCGCCGGTCTGACGGCCCGTCTCAGCGCGGCGCGTCGACCTCGAGCACGCGGAACCCCTTCGCGCTCGCGGCGCGCCCGACGACCGCGCCGGGCACGAGCGGGGGCAGCGCCTCGGCGAGCCAGCGCTGGAGCGAGTCCGAGCCCAGGTTGCGCTGGACCACGAGGTGCGCGCTCGCACCCGGCGCGAGCCGGGGCAGCCAGTGCAGGAGCATGCTGTGCAGGACGTCCTTGCCGACCCGGATCGGCGGGTTCGACCACAGCGCGGCGAGCCGGACGTCGTTGGGCACCTCGTCCGGGAGGACGGCGCGGACGTTGTCCAGCCCGAGGCGCTGCGCGTTGCGGCGCACGAGGTCGAGCGCGCGCTCGTTGACGTCGACCGCCCACACGGTCGCGTCCGGCGCCTCGAGGGCCATCGTCAGGGCCACCGGACCCCAGCCGCAGCCGAGGTCGAGGACGTGGGCGGGGCCGTCGTCGGGCCGGGCGGCGAGGACGTCGTCGAGCGGCGGGGTGGTGCGGAGCAGCACCTGCGTGCCGAGGTCCAGGCGGCCGGGGGAGAAGACGCCCGAGGCGACCTCGACCTCCACGTCGCGGCCGGCGAGCCGCACCGAGATCGTGCGGCGCTCGGCGGCGGACGCGGGCCGCGCGGTGAAGTAGTGGTCCGGCGCGCCGTCGGGCGCGGGGTCGACGGCGGGGTCCTGGTCCTCGGTCACGTCGGCCGATCCTACGCGGGCGTGCTCGCCGCAGCGGGCGCCGGACCGCTGTTCGTGCGCTTAACCGCTGGCCTCGGGACGATTTCGCGTGCCACGCTTGTTGTCACACCCGGACGCACGAGCGCCCACCACCGACGGAAGGCGGCACATGAGCCCAACCCCTGCGAACACTCCGAACCCCACCTCGGCTCAGGACGAGCCGACCGGCGCGACGCGGGACATTGCGAGCGACGTCGTGGCGCGGGTGCTCGCTCGGGCCGGGACGGCACGCGCCGAGGGCGGCACGGTCCACGCGGAGCACGACGGCGAGCAGCTCGAGCTCGAGGAGCGCAGCGCGCTGCGCCGCGTCGTCGGCCTGTCGACCGAGCTCCAGGACGTCACCGAGGTCGAGTACCGGCAGCTGCGCCTCGAGAAGGTCGTGCTCGTCGGGCTCTGGAGCCCCGGCTCCGACCCGCGCGAGGACGGCGCGCCCACGTCCGCCGAGGAGGCAGAGATCTCGCTGCGCGAGCTCGCCGCCCTCGCGGAGACCGCGGGCTCCGAGGTGCTCGACGGCGTGATCCAGCGCCGCGCGAAGCCCGACCCTGGCACGTACCTGGGCTCCGGCAAGGCCGCGCAGCTCGCCGACGTCGTCGCCGCCAGCGGCGCGGACACGGTCGTGATTGACGGCGAGCTCGCGCCCTCCCAGCGGCGCGCGCTCGAGGACATCGTCAAGGTCAAGGTGATCGACCGGACCGCGCTGATCCTCGACATCTTCGCCCAGCACGCCAAGTCGCGGGAGGGCAAGGCCCAGGTCGAGCTCGCCCAGCTCGAGTACCTCCTCCCGCGTCTGCGCGGATGGGGCGAGTCGATGTCCCGCCAGGCGGGTGGCCAGGTCGGCGGCGCCGGCGCGGGCATGGGGTCGCGCGGTCCCGGTGAGACGAAGATCGAGCTGGACCGCCGGCGCATCCGCAACCGCATGGCCAAGCTGCGGCGCGAGATCCAGGCGATGGCCCCGGGGCGCGCGACGAAGCGCGCGTCGCGCAAGCGGCACGCCGTCCCGTCCGTCGCGATCGCGGGCTACACGAACGCGGGCAAGTCGAGCCTCCTCAACGCCATCACCGGCGCGGGCGTGCTCGTCGAGAACGCGCTGTTCGCGACGCTCGACCCCACGGTGCGCCGCACGCGCACCGAGGACGGCCGGGTCTACACGCTCGCCGACACCGTCGGGTTCGTGCGCGCGCTGCCGCACCAGCTCGTCGAGGCGTTCCGCTCGACGCTCGAGGAGGTCGGCGACGCCGACCTGCTGCTGCACGTGGTGGACGCCTCGCACCCGGACCCGGAGGGTCAGATCGCGGCGGTGCGCCACGTCCTGGCCGACATCCCGGGCGTGGAGGACGTGCCCGAGGTGATCGTGCTCAACAAGGCGGACCTCGCCGACCCGGAGACGATCGCGCGCATCCGGCTGCGCGAGCGCCGCACGGTCGTCGTGTCGGCGCACACGGGCGAGGGGATCGAGCACCTGCGCGAGCTCATCGCGCACGAGCTGCCGCGCCCGGACGTGGAGATCGACGTCGTCGTGCCGTACCACCGCGGCGACCTCGTGCACCGCGTGCACACCGAGGGCGAGATCGACCACGAGGAGCACACGCCCGAGGGCACGCTCCTGCGCGGCCGCGTCGCCCAGGCGCTCGCGACGGAGCTCGTCGGAGCCTCCGCGGCGAGCTGACCTCCTCCCGCCGGGTCTGCCGGCGGACCGGGCGGCCCGGCCTCGTGCGGGACCGCCGTCCGACCTCGTGGACGACCCCGTGCGGCCTGCGCCGCGCGGGGTCGTCCCGTCTCCGCGGCGTCCACAGCCCTCGCCCGCGGCGTGGGCGCCCGACCGTAGACTCGGCGGGTGCCCCCCTCCACCCGAACCGCCTCCGTGCCCGACCGTCCGGACACGGAGGCGACCGGGCAGGCCGGGTCGGACGCGGCTGCGTCGGCGTCGGGCGACGTGCCCGCCGTCGAGGAGCTCCTCGACCTCGCGGTCACGCGCCTGGGCGGTGCGCGGCGCGACGGCCAGCGGACCATGGCGCGGGCCGTCACGGACGCCATCGAGGGCTCCGAGCACCTCGTCGTCCAGGCGGGGACCGGGACGGGGAAGTCGCTCGGCTACCTCGTCCCCGCCGTGCGCCACGCGGTCGCGACCGACGAGCGCGTCGTCGTCTCGACGGCGACCCTCGCCCTCCAGCGCCAGGTCATCACGCGGGACCTCCCGCTCGTGGCCGACGCCGTCGCGGACCGCCTCCCGCGGCCCGCGTCGATCGCGCTGCTCAAGGGGTGGCACAACTACCTGTGCGTGCACAAGATCGCGGGCGGCTACCCCGCGGACGAGCCCACGCTCTTCGACCTCCCCGGCGAGGCGGCGGGCGCCGCCGACCACCCTTCCGCGCGCGGTGGGACGAGCATGGCGGCCCTCGGCGAGCAGGTCGTGCGCCTGCGCGAGTGGGCCGGCGAGACGCCCACGGGCGACCGCGACGACCTCGTCCCCGGCGTGAGCGACAAGGCGTGGCGTCAGGTCTCCGTCACGGCGCTCGAGTGCCTGGGCCAGCGTTGCCCGCTGCTCGCGGAGTGCTTCCCCGAGCGGGCGCGCGCCGCGGCGCGCGAGGCCGACGTCGTCGTGACGAACCACGCGATGCTCGGCATCGCGGCCATGGGGTCGCCCGGGGTGCTGCCCGAGCACGACGTGCTCGTCGTCGACGAGGCGCACGAGCTCGCGGACCGCGTGACGGCGGCCGCGACGGTCGACCTCTCCGTCCCGGCGATCGAGAGCGCGGCGCGCCTCGCGCGCCGCCACGGCGGGGTCACGACGGACGCGCTCGACGCCGCCTCCGCCGCGTTCGGCACGGTCGTCGGGTCGCTGCCCGCCGAGCGCTTCCCCGACGGCCTGCCGGACGCCGCGCGGTCGGCGGTCGCGGCCGTGCGGGACGCGGCACGCGAGGTGCTCTCGACGCTCAAGCCCGAGACCGGCGTCACGAAGCCGGCCCAGCCGGACACGGGGCTGAAGATGGCGCAGTCGACGATGCTGCAGCTCTTCGAGGTCGCCGAGCGCATGGCTGCCGACCCCACGGGCCACGACGTGCTGTGGTGCTCGCGGCCCGGGGAGGGCGGCTGGTCCGGCGACCGCTTCGGCGACGGCGCGAGCCGCCTGCACGCCGCCCCGCTCGGCGTGGCGGGCCTCATCCGCACCCACCTGCTCGCCGAGCGCACCGGAGTCTTCACGTCCGCGACGCTCGCGCTCGGCGGGAGCTTCGACGCCGTAGCGCGCACGTTCGGGCTCGGCCCCGCGCCGACCGCAGGCGCGGACGGGGGCGACACGGACGCGCCGCGGTGGCGCGGGCTCGACGTCGGGAGCCCGTTCGACTACCCGCGCCAGGGGATCCTCTACGTCGCGAAGCGCCTGCCGACGCCTGGCCGGGAGGCGTCCACGGAGCACCAGCTCGACGAGATCGCGGCGCTCGTCGAGGCGGCCGGCGGACGTACCCTCGGCCTGTTCTCCTCGCGGCGCGCGGCGGTGGCCGCGGCGGAGGCGATGCGCGAGCGGCTGGACGTGCCGATCCTGTGCCAGGGCGACGACCAGCTGCCGACGCTCGTCCGGGAGTTCGCGGAGGACCCGGCGACGTGCCTGTTCGGCACGCTGTCGCTGTGGCAGGGCGTGGACGTGCCCGGGCCGTCGTGCCAGCTCGTGCTCATCGACCGCATCCCGTTCCCGCGCCCGGACGACCCGGTGAAGTCGGCCCGCGCTCGCGCGGTCGAGGCCGCGGGCGGCAACGGGTTCATGCAGGTCTCCGCGACGCACGCGGCCCTCCTGCTCGCCCAGGGCGCCGGTCGGCTCGTCCGGTCCACGGCCGACCGCGGCGTCGTGGCGGTCCTGGACCCGCGGCTCGTGACGGCGCGCTACGGGTCGTTCCTCACGCGGTCCATGCCGGGGTTCTGGCAGACGACCGACCGCGACGTGGCCACCGCTGCGCTCCGCCGCCTCGCCGCCCTAGGCTGAGCCCTTTCCAGCGACTTCACGGAGGCGACATGACGAGCACGTCACCGCAGGGCACCGGCGACGCGACCGCGGGCGGTCCGGGAGGGGGAGCACGGACCACGAAGCTCGCGATCGTCGGCGCCGGGGCCGTCGGCTCGACGCTGGCCTACGCCGCGCTCATGCGCGGCGCGGCGCGCACCGTGGCGCTCCTCGACGTCAACCGCGCGAAGGTCGAGGCCGAGGTCCTCGACCTCCAGCACGGCATCCAGTTCATGCCCATGGCGCGCGTCGAGGGGTCCGACGACGTCGCGGTGTGCGCGGGGGCCGACGTGGTCGTGGTGACGGCCGGCGCCAAGCAGAAGCCGGGCCAGACACGCCTCGACCTCGCCGAGGGCACGATCGGTCTCATGCGGACGATCCTCCCGGGCCTCGTGGAGGTCGCTCCGGACGCCGTCTACGTCATGGTGACCAACCCCGTCGACATCGTCACGTACGCGGCGCTCAAGTTCTCGGGGCTCCCCCCGACGCAGCTCTTCGGCAGCGGCACGGTGCTCGACTCCTCGCGGCTGCGGTTCCTCGTCGCGCAGCACTGCGGCGTCGCGGTGCAGAACGTGCACGCGTACATCGCCGGGGAGCACGGCGACAGCGAGATCCCGCTCTGGAGCTCGGCGACGATCGGTGGGGCGCCGCTGCTCGAGTGGCAGGGCATCGGCGGCCGGGGGCCGCTCACGGGCGACGTGCGCGACGAGATCGCGCGCGAGGTCGTGCAGTCGGCCTACCGGATCATCGAGGGCAAGGGCGCGACGAACTATGCCGTCGGGCTCGCGGGCACCCGGATCATCGAGGCGGTGCTCGCCGACGAGCACCGGGTGCTCCCCGTGTCCACCCTCCTCGACGGCATCTACGGGCTCGAGGACGTGTGCCTCTCGCTCCCGACGCTCGTCGACCGCCGCGGCGCCACGGAGCGTGTCGAGGTCCCGCTGGCGGACGACGAGCTCGCGGGACTGCGCTCGTCCGCAGAGTCGCTGCGCGCGGTCGCGCGGCGCTTCGGCATCTGAGCCCGCGGGCCTCGTCGGGCCCTGCACGACGAGAGCCGGGTGGTCGAGGGACCACCCGGCTCTCGTGCTGTCCGGACCCTGCTCGCGGTCCGCGCGCAGGCTGCGCGGGGACGGTTCAGAGGCTGCGCAGGACGGAGACGACGCGCCCCAGCACCTGGGCGTCGTCCCCGGGGATCGGCTCGTACGCGGCGTTGTGCGGCATCAGCCACACGTGGCCGTCCGTGCGTCGCAGGCTCTTGACGGTCGCTTCGCCGTCGATCATGGCGGCCACGATCTCGCCGTTCTCCGCGACCGGCTGACGGCGCACGACGACCCAGTCGCCGTCGCAGATCGCCGCGTCGATCATCGAGTCGCCCTGCACGCGCAGGAGGAAGAGCTCGCCCTCGCCGACGAGCTGGCGCGGCAGCGGGAAGACGTCCTCCACGACCTGCTCCGCGAGGATGGGGCCACCGGCGGCGATGCGGCCCACGACAGGGACGTACGACGGCGCGGGGTGGGCCTCGTCGTACGTGGGCTCGGGTGCGGCCCCGGCGGGCGCGAGGGGGGTGGCACGGCGGGAGTCGTCGGGCTGGACGACCTCGATCGCGCGCGGGCGGTTCGGGTCGCGGCGCAGGAAGCCCTTGCGCTCGAGCGTCGTAAGCTGGTGCTTGACGGAGGACGGGCTGGTGAGCCCGACGGCCTCGCCGATCTCGCGCATGCTCGGCGGGTAGCCCCGCTGCTCGACGCACGCGCGGATGGTCTCGAGCACGAGCCGCTGGCGCGGGGTGAGCCCGTCACCCCCTGCCGACCCGTCCGGCAGCTCGCGCACCTCGGCGAGCCCCCGTGCCCTGTCCGTGCCTCGTCCCGCCATGGTCGCTCCGCCCTCGTCCGTCGCGTGCCACCGGCCCCGGCCGGGCCTGCGGCTTCCCCTCCCCGGGGCGTGCACCCCGGGACCTCGGTCGCTCCTCCGGGTCCGAGCGGACATGTCCGGCGAACCGACCTGACCCCAGGTTAGGGGAGTATGCGACACGAATCAAACACCTGTTCGAGCATGTCTCGACTCTGTGGGTCGTTCGTGATAGACCTTCGTACAGATGTTCTACGTACAGGTGTTCGACCGCAACGGTCGGGCGGGAGCGAGGCGGGCGCGCGGGTCCGATCGACCGGGGAAGGCGATCGGGCCCGCGGGCCGGGACGGAGGGGACATGGACACGATGGCGATGGCGACGCCGACCGGGTTCGCACGTGGCGGATCGATGGGGGGTGCGCGGGCGGAGGCTCCGCTGCGCATCACGCGACGCGGTCGGGCGGTTCTGGTCCTGCTCGTGGCGGTCGTGCTCGTGCTCGCCGCGCGCGTCGGCCTGGCGGTCGCGAGCGGGCCGGGGGAGCCGGTCGAGGTCCGCGTCCACGTCGTGAGCTCGGGGGAGACGCTGTGGGAGCTGGCGCAGGGCGTCGCGACCCCGGGCGAGGACCTGCGTGAGGTGGTCAGCGGGCTCGTCGAGCTGAACGGCCTGTCGTCGTCGGGCGTGCAGACCGGTCAGACGATCCTCCTCCCGGTCGGCGAGCGGTGACGGGGCACGGGTGCGGGCCCTCTGTCTGTGACGCAGCACACGGCGCTGCTGCGTAGCAGGCTCACGCGAAGGGTTGCGCCTTCGCATTAGGTACGCCTAAGTTAGTGTCACCTCACACGCCGGCTGGGGGGCTGGGCGGACGAGGCGAGGAGTGCGCGGACCACCGCGACTCCTGTGCACGTCGCCGCGCGCGAGGCGAGTCGCGCGCGAGATGGGGACGGGGGCGTCCCGACGGGGGCGGTCGACCACGACCGCCCCCGTTCTGCTGCCCGGGATCGGGCAGGACGTCCGGCGTGTTGCACCGCGCGCCCGGGACGACATACGTTCGTCGCGCCGACCCGTCGGCGCGACCCGCGGAGGAGCCCGCCATGCACTGCCCGTTCTGCCGTCACGCGGACTCCCGCGTCGTCGACTCCCGCACGTCCGACGACGGCGCCTCGATCCGTCGTCGGCGTCAGTGCCCGGAGTGCAACCGCCGCTTCACGACGATCGAGACCGCGAGCCTGTCGGTGGTCAAGAGGTCCGGCGTGACGGAGCCCTTCTCGCGCGAGAAGATCGTCAACGGCGTCCGCAAGGCCTGCCAGGGGCGGCCGGTGAACGAGGACGACCTCGCGGTCCTCGCGCAACGCGTCGAGGAGACCATCCGCGCGAGCGGCAGCGCCGAGCTCGACGCGTACGAGATCGGCCTCGCGATCCTCGGGCCGCTGCGCGAGCTCGACGAGGTCGCCTACCTCCGCTTCGCGAGCGTCTACCAGGCGTTCGACTCGCTCGAGGACTTCGAGAGTGCCATCACGTCGCTGCGCGTGGACCGGGAGGAACGTGAGGCGGCGGCCGGGCGTGCGGCGGCCGGGGCCGCCGACGGCGGCGCGACCGAGCGCGAGGCGGCACCCCAGGCCTGACAGCCGGGCGGCGTTCTGCGCCACCTGCCCGCCACCTGCCCGCCCCCTGTCCGCGCCACCCGCCCGGGGCTCGCGCCTCGGGTCGTCGAAGCGCCCCGACGCGGACCCCGCGACGCCGCGCTGGGCAGACGGGCGTGCGCGGCAGACGAGCGCACGCGGCAGGCAGGCGCACGCGGCACGCGGGCTACAGGTCGCTCGAGCGCGATGCCCAGATGTTGATGCCCGTGTCCACGGGCAGCGCGTCGACGGCCGCGAGCTCCTCGGGCGAGAGCGCGGGGGCGTCGAGGGCCGCGAGGTTCTCGTCGAGCTGCCGGGTCGAGCTCGCGCCCAGCAGGACCGACGTCACGCGCTCGTCGCGCAGCGCCCAGAGGATCGCCGTGGACGCGAGGGTGCGCCCGTGGGCACGCGCGAGCTCGTCCAGGTGGCGCACGCGGTCGAGGTTCTCCTCGGAGAGGAACGCCGGGCGCAGCGGACCGCCGCGCGCCGCGCGCGAGCCCTGCGGGACCCCGTGGAGGTAGCGGTCCGTGAGCATGCCCTGGGCGAGCGGGGAGAACGCGACGACGCCGAGCCCTTCCGCACCGGCGACGTCGAGCACGCCGGCCCCCGCCTCGTCGTGCGGGTCGGGTGCCTCGATCCACCGGTTGAGCATCGAGTAGGAGACCTGGGTGACGACGAGCTCGACCCCGACGTCGGCCGCGACCCGCAGGGCCTCGCGGGTGCGCAGGGCCGAGTACGACGAGATCCCGGCGTAGCGCGCGCGCCCCGAGCGGACCGCCGTCCCCAGGGCGCCGATCGTCTCGGCGAGCGGGGTCGACGGGTCGTAGCGGTGCGAGTAGAAGATGTCGACGTGGTCGAGGCCGAGCCGGCGCAGCGAGGCGTCGAGGGAGGAGAGCAGGTACTTCCGGGAGCCCCCCTCGCCGTACGGCCCAGGACCCATGCGGTACCCCGCCTTGGTCGTCACGACGAGCTCGTCACGCACGGGGCGCAGCTCTCGCGCGAGCAGCCGGCCCAGCGACTCCTCCGCGGCGCCACCGGGCGGCCCGTAGTTGTTGGCGAGGTCGAGGTGCGTCATGCCGCGGTCGACGGCGTGCAGGACGATCTCGCGCTGCGTCGAGAACGGGTCCGCTACCCCGAAGTTCTGCCAGAGGCCGAGTGCGACCTCCGGCAGGTGCAGGCCGCTGCGGCCGAGCGCGCGGTGCGGGAGCACGGCCGGTGCCGGCGCAGGGCGACCGGCGTCGTCGGCGCCGTCGGGGCGGGCAGGGGCAGGCTGCGGCGTGGGGTCGGGTGACACGCCCCGACGCTACCGGACGGCTCGTGCGGGGCGGCCCCGGTGGCGTCGCGGCGTGGGTCGGGCCGGACGGGCCGAGCGGACAAATCAGGTGGCGTCGGGCGGCGCGGTGGGGGAGGCTGGCGGGGTGCCCGACGCGTCGGGCCGAACGCAGTGCCCCCACCGAGTTCCCCGTCGACGAGGAGACCGCCATGGCGTCCGACCAGCAGCGACCCGCTGCAGAGACCGCACCGACCGAGGAGGCCAAGGCGAAGTTCCGGGAGGCGCTCGACCGGAAGAACGCCGCGCGCCACCGCACGGCCGACGGCGAGTCGAACACGGGCTCCGTGCACGGCTCGGAGACCGTCGGCCCGGTCCAGCGCACGTTCCGCCGCAAGTCCGGCTGAGCACGTGCCCCACGTCCGGTCGTCCCTCGGGGGGCGGCCGGACGTCGCACGTCCGGGCACCGTCGGGCCCTACGGCTCCGCGCGCGCGAAGCGCCGTCCGGTGATCTCACGGGCCTCGACGACGACCCACTCCTCGGTCGGGACGTCGACGGTGGGGACGAGCGGGTCCGCGCCGTCCTGGACCGCTTCCACCTCGTGCTCGGTCCGGCTCCGGTGGGCGGTCCCGCGGACGACCACGCTCCACGCGCCGTCGTCGTCGACGTGGTCCCACTCGAGCGCGACCCGCTCGTTGGTCGCGAGCGTCGCGAGCTTGGTCCCCGGCACGGTGCGGAACCCGAGCGTGCGCTCGTGCACCAGCACGGTGACGGGGTAGATGTCCGGCTCGCCCCGCACGCTCACGGCGAGGCGTGCGACGTGGGTCCCCTCCACGAGGTCCCACGACGCGTCGGCGTCGAGGATCTGCGGCCCGTCGTGCATGTATCCGGTCATGCCTCATCGTGGCACCGGCGCGCGAGAGGCGCTCAGCGGCGAAGGTCACGGTCACCGGGGACCTTCGCCGCGTGCGGACGGACCGCGCGCGGCGACGGTCTCCCGGGCTGTGTCAGTCGAGGATGCGCAGGGCGATCGTCTGCTCCATCGCGGCCAGCGCCTCGATGACGGCCGGCTCCACGCGCGAGCCGACGTCGGTGACGACGTAGCCGATCTCGCCGCGCGTGGCGAGGAGCTGGCCCTCGATGTTCGTCCCGTGCTCGGCGAGCGTCGCGTTGACCGCGGCGAGGACGCCGGGGGTGTTGCGGTGCAGGTGCGTGATGCGCGTGATGCCCGTCGTCTGCTCGAGCGCGAGGTTGGGCACGTTGACGCTGAGCGTCGTCGAGCCGGTGGTGAGGTAGTCGCGCAGCTTGGCGGACACGAACTGCCCGATCGCCTCCTGCGCCTCCTCCGTCGATCCGCCGATGTGCGGGGTGAGGATGACGTTCGGCAGGCCGCGCAGCTCGGAGTCGAACGCGTCGCCCTTGCGCTTGGGCTCGTGCGGGAAGACGTCGACCGCGGCGCCGGCCACGCGGCCCTCGACGATCGCCTCGCGCAGCGCGCCGTAGTCCACCACGAACCCGCGCGACAGGTTGAGGAAGATCGAGCCCTGGCGCATGCGGGCGAACTGCTTGGCGCCGAACAGCCCGGCGTTGCCCTGGCGCCCGTCGACGTGGAGCGTGACGACGTCGGCCTGCTCGAGCAGCTCGTCGAGCGTGTCCATGCGGCGCGCGTTGCCGAGCGCGAGCTTCTCCGCCGTGTCGTAGAAGACGACCGACATGCCGAGGTTCTCGGCGACGACCGAGAGCTGCGTGCCGATGTTGCCGTAGCCGACGATGCCGAGCGTGCGGCCGCGGACCTCGTGCGCACCCTCCGCCGACTTGTCCCAGCGACCCTCGTGCAGCGCGCGGTCGCGCTCGGTGAGGCGGCGCGTGAGCGCGATGATCTCCGCGAGCGCGAGCTCGACGACGGAGCGCGTGTTCTGGAACGGCGCGTTGAACACGGCGACGCCCTGCGTCGCGGCGGAGCGCAGGTCGATCTGGTTCGTGCCGATGCAGAACGCGCCGAGCGCCACCAGGTCGGGGGCGTTCTCGAGCACGTTCGCCGTGACGTTCGTCTTGGACCGGATGCCGAGCAGGTGGACGCCGTCGAGCGCCTCGATCAGCTCGGACTCGTCGAGGGCTCCGGTGCGGACGGTGACGTCGATGCCCGCGGCCTCGAGGTTCGAGGCGGCGAGGGGGTGCAGGTTTTCGAGGAGGAGGGCGCGTAGCACGCCCCCATGGTGCGCCCGTTCCGCGGTCCGGACCAAACGGGTCTTGACCCTCGGGACGAGGTGAACCCGCGCCCGGACGGGACCTCCGTCAGGCCTCGGCCCCCGGTGCGGCCCCCCGCGCGGCGACTGGCGCGTGGTCCGACGGCGGCGCCGCGATGCCGGCGGGCAGCGGGAGCGTGTGCACGACGACGAGGCGCTGCGTCGGTCGCGTCATGGCGACGTACAGGTCGGACGCACCCGACGGCCCGGTCGCGACCTCGGCGGGCTCGACGAGCACGACGGCGTCGAACTCCAGGCCCTTGACCTGCACGGGGTCGAGCACGACGACCGGGTCCTCGCCGCCCGCGTCGGCGAGCCCGAGCGCGGCCCGCAGCGCGGGGACCGCGGGCGCGGCCGCGACGACGGCGACCCGGCCGGACTCCGCGGCGACGAACTCCGCGCGCGCGGCCTCGGCCTCCGCTCGCACCCGTGCCTCGAGCGCGCCCGGTGCCACCGAGACCACGCGCAGGGCGTCCTCCACGTCGCGCGCGGACGTCAGCGGCGAGACCGGGAGGCCGGCCGCGACGGCCGCGCGTCGGGCCGCGTCCGCGACGGAGGCCGGGGTGCGGTAGTTGACCGTGAGCTCCGCGAGCCGCCACGCGTCGCGGAAGACCGGGTCGAGCATGCCCTTCCACGACCGGGCGCCCGCGAGCGACGACGTCTGGGCGACGTCGCCCACCACCGTGAACGACCGCGTCGGGCACCGGCGCACGAGCATGCGCCACGCCATGGCGGACAGCTCCTGGGCCTCGTCGACCACCACGTGGCCGTAGGTCCACGTGCGGTCCTGCGCGGCGCGCTCGGCGGTGGTCAGGCGCGGGCCGCTCGCGGTGAACCGCTCGGCGAGCACGTCGGCCCCGACGATCCCGCCGCCGGCACCGGACGACTCGAGCACCTGCCGCGCGTACTCGAGGTCCTGCGCGCGCTGCGCCGCGCGCGCGGCGGCCTCGGCGCGCTCCGCCTGGTCGTCCTCGCCGAGCAGCTCCGCGGCCTCGTCGAGGAGCGGGACGTCCGCGGGCGTCCACGGTGCACCCTTCGGCCGCTCGAGCAGCCGCCGGTCCTCGGGCGAGAGCTCGGGCGCGGCCTCGGCGAGCCGGTGCGGCTTGGTCCACAGGTCCTCGACGAGGCGTTCGGGCGTGAGCGGCAGCCAGGCCAGGTTGAGCGCGACGCGCACGTCCCGGTGGGAGCGCAGGTCCTCCAGGACGAGCGTGCGGTCCTCGCCGACGAGCGGCTCGCCGAGCTGGCGACCGTACTGCTCGACGAGGCGCGACAGCATCTCGCGGACGAACGTGACGCGCGCGAGGTTGTGCGGCTTGTGGGTGCGCCGCGCCTTCGCGATGGCGTCGCGCACGTCGCGGCGCCGGATCAGGAGGTCGTGGCCGTCGAGCCGGACCGGCACGTCCGCCGCCGGCACGCGCTCGCGCGCGCGCACCGCACGACGCACCGCGCGGGCCATGACCGCCCGGCCCTTGACGCGCGCGACGCGCGGGTCCTCCTCGCCGTCGGCGACGACGCCCGGCAGGAGGTCGGCGATCGTCGTGCTCACGACGCCGGTCTCGCCGAGCGACGGCAGCACCTGGTCGATGTAGCGCAGGAAGGAGAGGCTCGGGCCCACGAGCAGCACGCCCGAGCGCTCCAGCAGCCGCCGGTGCGCGTACAGCAGGTAGGCCGCGCGGTGCAGCGCGACCGCCGTCTTGCCCGTCCCCGGTCCGCCCTGGACGACGAGCGCCCCCGCGAGCTCGGAGCGGATGATCGCGTCCTGCTCCGACTGGATGGTGGCGACGATGTCGCCCATGCGCCCCGTGCGGCCCGCCGCCATCGCCGCGAGGAGCGCGCCCTCGCCCGAGAGCGTCGTGCCGGTCACGGCCTCCGGCGCGTCGAGGTCGAGGAGCTCGTCCTCGAGCCCCGTCACGGCACGACCGCGCGTCACGAGGTGCCGCCGACGCACGACGCCGTCCGGGTGGGCCGCCGTCGCGCGGTAGAACGCCTGGGCGGCGGGCGCGCGCCAGTCCGTGAGGAGGCTCGAGTGCTCGGCGTCGGTGAGGCCGATGCGCCCGACGTAGCGGAGGGTGCCGTCGTCGAGGTCGAGCCGGCCGAACGCGAGGCGGTCCTCGACGGCGTCGAGCTGCGCGACGCGGTCCTCGTACAGCGTCGCGAACGCGTCCCGCTCGCTGCGGTTCTGCGGCGAGCCCGACGGCCCGGAGCGCCGGACCTCGTCGAGACGGGCACGGGCAGCCGCCCGCAGCTCGTCGAGGCGCGCGTAGAGGGTGTCCACGACCTCCTGCTCGAGCCGGAGCTCGTCGTTGCGTCCCACGCTGTCCCTTCCTCGACCTGCGGCGCGCCGCTCGCGCGGCCGTCCATTATGGCGTACGACCGCCGTCCGGGGGACCGGCGCCCGGCGCGTCCCGGACCCGTGACCGGGCCGGACGCGCGCCTGCGGCTAGGATCGTGGCCCATGGCGACCAGAGGGGAGCGGGCGTCGTGACCGGGAGCGAGCGTCGAGCCCCGGGCCGACCCTCCGCGCGCGGCGACGACGCCGCCGGACCGGACCAGACGCACTCCGCGCGCGCCGTGCTCGCCCCGACGGACGAGCTCCGGATCCTGCTCGTGGAGGACGACGACGGCGACGCGATCCTCGTCGAGGAGCTGCTGGCGGACGGCGACCTCAAGGTCGAGCTGCACCGCGCGACGACCCTCGACGGCGCCCTCGAGATGGTCGCGTCCCACGACGTCGACTGCGTCCTGCTGGACCTGGGCCTGCCCGACTCCGTGGGCCTGTCCGCCGTCGAGCGCGTGCGTGCCGGGTCGCGGCCGCCGGCGCTCGTCGTCCTGACCGGCCACTCGGGCATCGACCTCGGGGTGCAGGCGGTCGCCGCGGGCGCGGACGACTACCTCGTCAAGGGCGAGGTCGACGGCGACCTGCTCGGGCGGTCGGTGCGCTACGCGATCCAGCGGCGCATGTCCGTCGAGCAGCAGCGCGCGCTGTACCGCAGCGAGGTCCGCGCGGCCGAGACGGCACGCCTCGAGCGCGCGCTCCTGCCGACCCCGCTCGTGCAGGACGACCGGCTCGACGTCATGGTGGGCTACGTGCCCGGCGGCAACGGCCTGCTCGGCGGCGACTTCTTCGACGCGGTCGAACGCCCGGACGGGACCGTCCTGTGCGTCATCGGGGACGTCGCCGGGCACGGCCCGGACGAGGCCGCGCTCGGTGCGACGCTGCGCACGGCCTGGCGCACCATCGTCCTCAGCGACACCCAGCCGGAGGCGATCCTGCCGCTGCTCGAGCGCGTGCTCGTGCCCGAGCGCGCGCGGCCGGAGGTGTTCGTCACGCTGTGCCAGGTCGTCGTCTCGGCGGACCGTCGCAGCGCCGAGGTGTACCTGGCGGGACACCTCGCGCCGCTGCTCCTGCGCGACACGGCGTCGGAGATCACGCCGACCGCCCGCGGCCGCGCCCTGGGCATCCCGGTCGCGGGCGGGTGGACGTCGCAGCCGGTCGAGCTCGGCGAGCGCTGGGCGCTCATGCTCTACACCGACGGCCTCGTCGAGGCGACCGTCGCGGGCGCCGGGGCGGGCGACGCGCGCACCCGCCCCGAGCGCGTCGGCGTCGACGGCCTGCGCCGCGCCGTGGACAGCGCCCTGGAGCAGGGCGTCGAGGGCGTCGTCGAGCGGGTCTTCCGTCGCGTGCGCGACCTCCACGGCGGCCCGCTCGCCGACGACGCGGCACTCCTCGTCCTCGGGTGGGGCGGCGACGGCAGCTCCCCGGGCGAGCGGTCGGCGACCCTCGCGGACTCGGACGAGTGGGCCCGGTGAGCGCGGCGGGCGACCGCAGGCGCGCGGGCGAGCGTCGCGCCCCGACGCTGCGGCGCCGGCTCGGCTGGGCCCTCGTCGTCGCCGGCGTCATCCTCCTGGGCGTGCTCGCGACGTCCGCGATCGCCCTCTCGCGCGTCCTGACGATCCAGACGGACGTGACCGGGCCCTTCTTCGACGCCGTCACGCAGGCGGACGGCGCGTACGTGGGCCTGCTCGACGCCGAGGTCGCCGTGCGCGCGTACGTCGCCACGGGCGACGACACGGCGCTCGAGGCCTACACGCGCGCCGTGGAGGTCGACGCCGCCGGCGTCGTCCCGGACGCCGGGCTGGTCGACCGCCTCGACCTCGACGACGAGCTCGCCGCCGCACGGGCGCAGGCCGAGTCCTCCGTGCGCGCCTGGGTCTCCGAGTACGCCGAGCGGGCGATCGCGACGACCGAGCAGGACGGCCCGGGGCGGGTCCGCGCCGTCGACCAGGCGCGCGGGAGCGAGCTCTTCGGGGCGGCGCGTGCGGACACCGCGCGGTACGACGACGCGCTCCGTGCCGAGCGCGTCGAGCGTCTCGACGCGCTCGACCGGTGGAGCCGCGCCCTGTTCGGGAGCGTGCTCGTCCTCGTCGGCTCGGCGCTCGCGGTGGGCATCATCCTGTGGGTCTGCCTCAAGCGCTGGGTGACCGAGCCGATGGCGGAGCTCGCGCACCGCGTGCGGCTCGTGAGCTCCGGGAGCCTCGACGAGCCGGTCGTCACGTCCGGGCCCGCCGAGATCGCGGACCTCGCGCAGGACGTCGAGCACATGCGCGTCGAGCTCGTGAACCAGGTCGCGGAGATCAAGGCGTCGCACGAGGACGCGGCGCGCTCGCACGAGCTGCTCGCCGAGCAGGCGCGCGAGCTGGAGCGCTCGAACCGCGACCTGGAGCAGTTCGCGTACGTCGCCTCGCACGACCTCCAGGAGCCGCTGCGCAAGGTCGCGAGCTTCACGCAGCTCCTCAAGAAGCGCTACGGGGGCGAGCTCGACGACCGTGCCGACCAGTACATCGACTTCGCGGTCGACGGCGCGAAGCGCATGCAGCGCCTCATCCAGGACCTGCTCGGGTTCTCCCGCGTCGGCCGGACGGGCACCGAGCGCGTCGACGTCGACCTCGAGCACGAGCTCCGGGGCGTGCTCGAGGACTTCTCCGAGAAGATCGCGGAGTCCGGGGCGCGCGTCACGCACGACCCCCTCCCCGTCGTCGTGGGGGAGCAGGCGCTCCTGCACCAGCTGCTCGCGAACCTCGTCGGCAACGCGCTGAAGTTCCGTCACCCCGACCGGCCGCCCGTCGTGCACGTGGGCGTGCTCGCGCGCGACACCCACTGGGAGCTGTCGGTCGAGGACAACGGGATCGGCATCGACCCGCAGTACGCCGACCGCGTGTTCGTCATCTTCCAGCGCCTGCACGCCAAGGACGTCTACGAGGGCACGGGCATCGGCCTGGCGCTGTGCAAGCGCATCGTCGAGTACCACGGCGGGCGCATCTGGATCGAGCCGCGCGAGGGCGGGACGACCATCCGCTTCACGCTCGCCCACGCCTACGTGCAGGCGCAGGTCGGCTACGCTCGCTCCGACCCCGGCGGCGCCGGTCCGGACGCCCCGGCCCCCGCGCGCCCCGACGACGAGGAGAGCCCCGCATGAGCCACGGCAGCAAGCCGATCGACGTCCTCCTGGTGGAGGACGACCCGGGCGACGTGCTCATGACCCGCGAGGCGTTCGAGGACCACAAGGTCACCAACCGCCTCTCGGTGGTGTCCGACGGCGTGAGCGCGCTGCAGTTCCTGCGCAAGGAGGGCGAGCACGCGGGCGCTCCGACGCCCGACCTCATCCTCCTCGACCTCAACCTGCCCCGGATGGACGGGCGCGAGGTCCTCGCCGAGCTCAAGGCCGACGACGCGCTGCGCAAGATCCCTGTCGTGGTGCTCACGACGTCGGAGGCCGAGGAGGACGTGGTGCGCAGCTACTCGCTGCACGCCAACGCCTACGTCACCAAGCCGGTCGACTTCGACCGGTTCATCGACGTCGTGCGGCAGATCGACGACTTCTTCGTCTCCGTGGTGCGGCTCCCCGGTCGCTGAGCGCCGGCACCGCCCGGCCGGGAATGATCCCCGGCCCGGGTCGCGTTACCTCGTCAGGCCCGCAGCGCGCCACCGGCGGCGCACGGGCGAAGGACGTGACGAGGAGGATGCATGCTGGACCCTCGCGGGATCTACGAGCTCGACGAGCAGGCCGTGGCGCGCCTGTGGCTCACGCCGCCCGAGGCGGGCTCCGGGCCGGTGCTGCTGCACGCGGTCGCGGGGTTCGTCGACGCGGGCAGCGCGGGAGAGGTGGCCGTCGACCACCTGCTGGAGATCGGTGAGGTCACCCGCCTGGTGACGTTCGACGCCGACCAGCTGATCGACTACCGCTCGAAGCGGGCCACGATGACCTTCAGCACGGACCGCTGGTCCGACTACGACGAGCCGTACCTCGTCGTCGACCACGTGCGCGACGCCGAGGGCACGGGCTTCCTGCTCCTGCACGGCGCCGAGCCCGACGTCCAGTGGGAGCGCGTGGTCGCCGCGGTGCGCGACGTCGTCGAACGCCTGGGCGTCTCGCTCGTCGTCGGCTTCCACGGCATCCCGATGGGCATCCCGCACACGCGGCCGCTCTCGGTGACGGCGCACGCGACGCGCCCCGAGCTGCTCGGTGAGCACACGTCGTGGTTCGGGACGGTCAAGGTCCCGGCGAGCCTCGCCGCGCTCCTCGAGCTGCGGCTCGGCCGCGCGGGCCACGACGCCGTCGGCTACACCGTGCACGTGCCGCACTACCTCGCCCAGTCGTCGTACCCCCCGGCAGCGGTCGTCGCGCTCGAGCACGTCCAGCGCGTGACGGGCCTCGACCTCGCCACGGGCGGCCTCGCGGAGGCGGTCCAGGACGCGAAGACCGAGGTCGAGCGCCAGGTGCGCGACTCCGAGGAGGTCGCGGCGGTCGTCCGGGCGCTCGAGGAGCAGTACGACGCCTTCGCCCGCTCGGTCGGGCGCACGAGCCTGCTCGCCGAGTCGGCGCCGATCCCCACGGCCGACGAGCTCGGCGCGGAGTTCGAGCGCTTCCTCGCGCAGCAGTCGGGCGAGTGACGGCGCCCGCGGCCCCGCCGGGGAGTATGTGCCGAAAAATCAGCACGAGCGAGCCCGTTCTCCATGGCGGACCTGACGTGGTCCATGCCACACTGTGACCCGTTGCAGTGACGTACTTGCGCACGACCCGGTGCAGGGCTGGTACGTGGGTCCGCCCGGCGGGGTGGTCCGGCGTCGGGCCTGCCGGCCGCACACGGCCGGGCACCGGCGAAGGACGTGGGACATGGCATTGCGGCGCACGGGGGTGGACGAAGGGTCCGCCTGCTGATGTCCCCGGATGGACAGAAGGTCAGAGGAACAGCATGGCGCAGGGTTCTGTGAAGTGGTTCAACGCCGAGAAGGGCTTCGGCTTCATCGCGCAGGACGGCGGCGGTGCCGACGTCTTCGTGCACTACTCGGCGATCGAGTCGAACGGGTACCGCACGCTCGACGAGGCGCAGCGGGTCGAGTTCGAGATCACCCAGGGGCCGAAGGGCCCGCAGGCGGAGAAGGTCCGCCCGCTCTGACGTCCACGACGTCCTGCGGTCGGGCCACCCGGTCGTAGCAGCAGCGCAGGAGCCGCGTCCCCGCCCGGGGGCGCGGCTCCTGGAGTGTCAGCCCTCGCCCGTTCGCCGTGCCCGCTCGTCGGCCTGCTCGTCGGCCCGCTCGTCGGCGCGCTCGTCGGCCCGAGCGTCCGATGCCGCCCGCGCGAGCGCGGGTTCGTCGGGCGCGGGGCGCTCGGGCGCCGGGTCCACGAGCGGGGTCGCAGGGCCGACGAAGGTCCGCAGCTCGCCGCCCACGAGGACGCGCGCCGGCACGGCGAGCGAGCGCACCGCGCGCGCGAGCCCTGGTCCGGCCAGGCCGGGCTCGGCGCCGCCCGGCGCGACCGCAGCGAGGACGACGTTGCCGTACCGGCGCCCCTTGAGCTGCGCCGGCTCGGCGATCGCCGCGACGCGGCCGTCGTCCCAGGCGTCCTCGCCGAAGGCGGCCGCGAGCGTCGCGAGCTCGCGCCGTACCGCGGCGAGCGGCGGCCGGTCCGCGCAGTTGACCAGGTAGACGCCCCCGGGTCGCAGGACGCGCCGTACGTCGTCGGCCATGCCGAGGGTCACGAGGTGGTCGGGCGTCCGGTCACCGTGGAAGACGTCCCGGACCACGACGTCGAACGACGCGTCCGCGAGCCCCTCGACCGCGTGCCGGGCGTCGTCGGGCCGCAGCCGCAGCCGCGGGGAGCGCGGCAGGTCGAACCAGGCGCGGACGAGCTCGAGGAGTCGCGCGTCGAGGTCGACCCCGAGCTGCGTGGAGCCGGGGCGGGTGTGCTCGACCCAGCGCGGCAGGCTGCACCCCGCCGCGCCGAGGTGCAGCGCGCGCACGGGTCCGGGGTGCAGCGCGTCGACGACGGCGGCCATCTGCTGCATGTACTCGAACGCGAGCATCCCGGGGTCGTCCAGGTCGAGGTACGAGCTCGGGACGCCGTTGACGTAGAGGGTGACCGCGGACGGGCGGTCGGGGTCGCGCTCGACGCGCGCGGTCCCCGTCGTGGTCGCGACCGGCTCGCTCGGGAGGTCGGACGCCGCGGGAGCGCCGCGCGCGGGCCCCCGACGCCGGGGCGGTGTGGGTGGTGCGGGGGACCCTGGAGGTCGTCGGGAGGTGCGGCGGGCCATGTGCCCACCGTACGGGCTGCACGCCGCCGGCACGTTGACAGGATCGAACAGGTGTTCGATAGTGGAGCAGGAGGTGCACGATGTCGAACGAAGCAGGCGCGAGGGCGCAGGTCGTGGTTCCCGCCGAGGTGCGGCGGCTGCTCGCCCGCGCCGACGCGGAGCTCGTCGCGGCGTCACTCGCGCAGGACGCGGGGGAGCGGTTCGTCCACGCCCACCTCGGCGCGCTGCGGGCCGCGGCCGCGGTCGTCGCGCTCCGTGCGCGTCCCGTGCGCCGTGGGCGCGCCCGCACGGTCTGGGAGCAGCTCGCGGACGCCGAGCCCGGTCTCGCCGCGTGGTCGGTGTACTTCGCGAGCGGTGCGCGCGTGCGTGCCGCCGTGGACGCCGGGAGGTTCGACGAGGTCGACCCCCGCCGCGCCGACGAGCTCGTGGCGTGCGCCGAGGACTTCCGCGACGAGGTCGCGATGCTCGTCGACCCGGACGCCGGCTTCGTGCGGCTGCCCGGGCTGCGGACGGTGGCGTCGTGACGACCCGGCCGCCCGGCCCGCGGGCACGGTGAGCACCCGATGAGCCGGGGGCCGCGCGCGGTCGTGCGCCGGGACTGGGGGGACGACGAGAGCGGTTGCTCGATCCTCCACGTCGACATGGACGCGTTCTTCGCCTCGGTCGAGCTGGCGCGGCGTCCCCAGCTCGTCGGGCGACCGGTGATCGTCGGCGGTGCCGAGCGGGGCGTCGTCCTCGCCGCCACCTACGAGGCGCGCGCGTTCGGCGTCCACTCGGCGATGCCCATGACCACCGCGCGCCGGCTGTGCCCGCAGGCCGTCGTCGTGCCGCCGGACCACGCGCGCTACCACGAGGTCTCCAGGTCGGTCATGGCCGCGCTCGGCGAGATCACCGCGCTCGTGGAGCAGGTGAGCGTCGACGAGGCGTTCCTGGACGTCAGCGGCGCCCGGCGGCGTCTCGGCCCGCCCACGCGGATCGCCGCCGCGCTGCGGCGGAGGGTCCACGCGGACCACGGGATCACGTGCTCGGTCGGGATCGCGACGACGAAGTTCGTCGCGAAGCTCGCGTCCACGCACGCCAAGCCCGACGGCATGCTGCTCGTGCCCGCGGCGGCGACGGTCCCGTTCCTGCGCACCCTGCCGGTCGGGGCGCTGTGGGGCGTGGGTGAGCGCACGGAGGCCGTCCTCGCGCAGTGGGGCATCCGGACGGTCGCCGAGCTCGCCGACACCGACGTGGCGTCCCTGCAGACGGCGGTCGGCAAGGTCTCCGGTGCTCACCTGCACGACCTCGCGTGGGGTCGTGACCCGCGGCCCGTCCAGCCCGAGCGCTCGGAGCGGAGCATCGGCGCCGAGACGACCTTCGAGCACGACCTGCGCGACCTCGTCGCCGTGCAGGCCCGCGTCCTCGAGCTGGCCGACCGGTGCGCCGGCAGGCTCCGGCGCCAGGGCCTCGTCGCCCGCACGGTGAGCGTGAAGGTCCGCACGAGCGACTTCCGGACGGTCACGCGGGCCCGCACGCTCGGTGCCCCGACGGACGTCGCGCGCGAGATCCACCTCGTCGCCCGCGAGCTCGTGGCGGGGGTCGACCTGCGCGGGCTCGCGGTCCGGCTCGTCGGGGTGCGTGCGGAAGGTCTCGAGCCGCGTGCGGAGGCTGTGGTCCAGCCCACGCTCGAGGAGGCCGTGGTGGAGACGAACGCCGTCCGGCGACGCGCGGAGGAGGCCGTCGACGCCGTCCGTGGCCGTTTCGGGGTGAGATCCATCGCCCTGGGGCCCGCCCGGCCCCGCTCGACTACCACCCCCGCGGATGTCGATCTATCCTGAGGGTGTCACACGACCACCGTGGAGAATCGGGGTGCTCATGCCTCTGTCTGAGTACGAGCAGCGGGTCTTGGAGCAGATGGAGCGCGCGCTCACCTCGGACGATCCGCGGTTGGCGAACACGCTCCAGGCCCCTCGACGTCGCTCTGCGCTGCGCTACGTCCTTGCCGGTGTCGGCGTCGTGGGAGGGCTGCTCCTGCTGGTGCTGGGCGCCGCGCTCTCGCAGACCTGGCTCGGCGTCATCGGCTTCGTCCTCATGTTCGCCGGCGTCGTGCTGGTCTTCCAGGCGCCGCGTGCGTCCCGCAAGGGACCGGTGGGCACCGTCGACCCCGACGGCACCGTCCGCCCGGCCTCGGCGAGCAGGACGTCGCGGAAGCCGTTCCTCAGCCGACTCGAAGAGCGCTGGGACCGTCGGCGCGAGCAGGACGGTCTCTGAGCGACCTCTCGATCCCCTCGACCGCGGCGTCGACGAGCGCCTGGAGGTGCTCGGGGGTGACCGTCTCGCGCGGACGCGGGGCGTAGCGCTCCGACTCGAGCGCCGACGCGAGAGCTGTGAGCGCCTCGGCGACGTCCTCGTCCCCGGCGTCGACCCCGCGCCGTCCCTGCAGCGCCGCGACGACGACGGCGGGCACGCGGCGCGGCGTCGTGGACGACGGCCACCGCACGTCCAGCGCACCGAGCCGCGCCACGAGCTCGGCCCACGCGTCCTCCGCGTCCCGCAGGCTCTCCACCTCGCTCCGTCGGCGCAGCACGAACCACAGCCCTGCGGCGAGCACCGCCGCGACGAGCGTGGCCACGCCCACGACGAGCGGCCACGGGGTGGAGTCCTCCTGCGTGCCGCCCGTCGTGCCGCCGGCCCCCGGGGCGGTGGGTGTCGGCGTCGGCGCCGCCGACGGCGCGGCCGTGGTGGCGCCCGGCGTCGGGACGTTCCCGGGGTCCGCCGGGCCGCCGGGCGTGACGGCGACCGGGGTGGCCCACGCCGGCGTCGGACCGGTCTGCTGGGCGGGCGTCGGCTCGAAGCGCACCCAGCCCTGGCCCGGGAAGTACAGCTCGGGCCACGCGTGGGAGTCCCGGCCCGTGACCTCGTAGCTCGCCTCGTCGACGCGCTCGCCCGGGAGGAACCCGACGCCCAGCCGCGCGGGGATGCCGAGCGTGCGGGCCATCATCGTCATCGACGTCGCGAACTGGACGCAGTAGCCCGTCCGGTCCTGGAGGAAGTCCCAGACGGCGTCGCCCGAGTCGCCCGGCGGGACCTCGGTGGAGTACGTGAACTGCGAGATGTCGCGGAAGTAGGTCTGCAGCGCGAGCGCCTGGTCGTAGCGCGTCGTCGCACCGTCGACGACGGCCGTCGCGAGGTCGCGGATGTCCTGCTCGTGCTCCGTCGCGGGCACGTCGAGGTAGTTCGGGTCGTCCGGGTCCGCGCCGCTGGCACCGCGCAACGCGTCCGCGTCGAGCGGCCGCGGGAAGACCGTGAGCTCGTAGGACGTGCCCGCGCCCGTCGGCTGCACGCCGAGCACCTCGTCGCGCACGTCGTCGTACGCCCAGTCGCCGTCGATGCCGACGGAGCGCGGCTCGGTCGGGACGGGCAGCTTGGTGTCGCGCAGCGACTCGAGCGTGACGCGCAGCGACGTGGGGTCCCCGGTCGCGCCCGGGTCGTCGGGCCACAGGAGCTGCTCGCCGCCGTCGATGGGCGTGCCGTCGCGGTCGGCGCCGCGGCGCCAGTTGGTGCCGTCGAAGCCGGTGAGCGTGAAGACCCGCAGGGGACCGACGCCCTCGCCGTCGGTCCGGTAGCGCAGGACGACCTCGCCCGAGCGCTCGGCGAGGTCGCGCCGCATGTCCAGGTCGTCGGAGAGCCGGACGGTCTGGCCGGTCGAGGAGAAGAGGCGCGACCACGACGCGGACGCCACCTCGGGGAGCGAGGCGCTCGCGGACCCGAGACCCAGCGCGGTGACGGCCACGGCGACCGCCACGACGAGCGCGCCCGCGGCGCGCAGACCGCCGGCGGCGCGGTCCTCCGGGCGCCGCGCGGACGTCCCGCGCCGCACCGCGCGGTGCGGGTTGTCCACGGCGAGGAGGAGCACGAGGGCGGCCACCGTCACGACGAACGCGAGGGGCGGGATCTCGCCGACGATGACGAGCCCGGGCACCCACAGGGCGAGGAGCGGCAGCGCGACGCCCGCGCCGAGCCGCAGCCCCCCGGCCATGAGGTCGGCGACGACGAACACCACGACCGCGCCGCCGACCGCCAGGAGCGCGATCGGCAGGCTGGGGTCGATCGGCGCGACCTCTGCGAGCGTGAGGTCGCGCGCGGTGGCGAGGCGGGACAGCACGCGGTCCACGTTGGACAGGCCGATGAGGAGCGAGAACCGGTCCGTCGGCCCGCCGTACAGCCCCAGCAGGGCCCACAGCCCGACGACGAGCCCCGCGAGCGAGGGGAGGAGCGCCGCCGGCGGGGCGAGCACCTCGCCGCGCGCCGCGTGGCTCCGTTCGAGCGCCCACCGGCTGAGGCCCGTGACGAGGGCGAGCACGGCGACGACGCGGACCACCGTGCCCGTCCAGCCGCCGGGCCCGACGACGCTGCCCAGCGCGTACGCCGACGCGACGACCGCCGTGGCGACGAGCGCGCTCGTCGCGAGCACGCGCAGGCCCGCGGAAGCCGAGGTGTCCGGTCGGGGTGCGGTCATCGTGAGCCCTCCACGAGCAGGGTCCAGGCGTGCTCGAGCGACACGGACGGGTCGACGAGGGCGGCGTGCCACCCCGTCGAGCGGAGCGCGGCGACGGTCTCGACGGCGTCGGCGTGCTCGGGCGCCCACGGCCGGGTGCTCACCACGAGGGCGCGGTGGACGCCGTCGCCGGCCATCGCGGCGACGGTGTGCCGGGCGACGGAGCCGAGCGGGCCGAGGACGGCGACGGTGATCTCGCCCGGGCGACGGTCGCGGCGCAGCGCCTCGGACGTCGTGACGACCGAGCGGTCGGCGTCCGCGACCACCTGGTGCCCGTGCAGGTCGACCGTGGCGTCGAGCAGGTCGGCCGGGCCCTCGCCGGACCGGTTGACCCGGAACCCCGTGCCGGAGACCACCGCGGCGAGCGACGTGGGGACGAGGCGGACGGGGTGCCCCGCCTGGAGCAGGGACACCCCGATCGACGCCGCGCACTCGACGGCCCACTCGCCGTCGGCCAGCGCGCGGGGGCTCGACGCGGCGAGCTCGGGGTGCGGCAGGAGGCCCCGGTCGAGGAGCACCGTGACGGGCGGCAGCCCGGCGCTCTCGTCGGAGCGCACCATGAGCTGGCCGCGGCGCGCGGCGCTGACCCAGTGCACGCGGCGGGGGTCGTCGCCGGTGACGTAGTCGCGCAGGATCGAGTCGTCGCTCGACGCGAGCCTCGCGCCGGAGGCCGAGCGCTCGTGCTCGCCGAACGCCCGCGTCCCGCGCACGGGCAGCTCGACGGTGCGCGGCCAGACGGCCACCGCGGTCGGGTCGCCGAGCTCCTGCGTCGCGCTGACGAGCCCGAACAGGTCGGTCCGCGTCGTGAGGAGCGGGCCGAGCGGCCACCGGCCGCGTCGCAGCGGCCGCAGCCGGTACCGCACGGCGATGTGGTCGCCGACCGTCGCGACCTGCGCGCGCAGCGAGCCCTGGTCGCACAGCTCGTGCGCGGCCTGCTCGCTGATCCGCAGGCGCGCGAGCGTGGACGCCGTCGACGACGTCGTGCGCGCCGCCGCGACGGCCAGGCGCGCGGTCGTGAACTGGCCGCGCACGGCGGGGTTGGGCTGGACGCGCCGCGTCACGTGCAGCGCGCCGCGCCCCCGGTCGATGCGTCGGACCGCCATCCAGCACCACGCGGCACCGACGGCGAGGATCCCGGCGGCACCGAGCCCGACGAGGTCGGGCAGGCCGAGCGTGACGCCGAGCACCACGAGCGCCGCTCCCGCGCCGAGCACCACGGTGCCCCGTCGCGTGGGGCGCGCGCTGGCGAGGCTCCGGGTCCTGCGCCGGAGCCGCGCGAGGAACGACGGGCCGCGCACGTCAGCGTCGCTCGGTCGCGTCCAGCGCGGGGATCGGCGTCTGCGCCACGAGGGACGCGACGACGGCCTCGGCGTCCTGGCCCGAGAGCCGCGCCTCGGTGGTGACGACGAGCCGGTGCGCGAGCACGGGCACCGCGAGGTACTGCACGTCGTCGGGGAGCACGTGGTCGCGGCCCGCCATCGCGGCCAGGGACTTGGCCGCGCGCAGGAGCTGGAGCGTCGTGCGGGGGGAGGCGCCGAGGCGCAGGCCGGGGTGCTCGCGCGTCGCGGTGACCAGCGCGAGGACGTAGCGCTTGACGGCCGTGGACGCGTGGACCGAGCGCGCGACCTGGGCGAACCGCAGCACGTCCGCGCCGGTGGTCACGGGCCGCAGGTGCGCGAGCGGGTTGTCCGTCTCCTGGCGGTCGAGCATGCGCAGCTCGGCGTCCACGTCGGGGTACCCCACGGTGAGCCGCGCCATGAAGCGGTCGCGCTGGGCCTCGGGGAGAGGGTAGGTGCCCTCCATCTCGACCGGGTTCTGGGTCGCGACGACGAGGAACGGGCTCGGGAGCATGTGGGTCGTGCCGTCGACCGTCGTCTGGCCCTCCTCCATGCACTCCAGGAGCGCCGACTGGGTCTTGGGGGAGGCGCGGTTGATCTCGTCGCCGATGACGATGTTGGAGAAGACGGGGCCCGGGCGGAACTCGAACTCGTGGTTCGCGGCGCGGTAGATGTTGACGCCGGTGAGGTCGCTCGGCAGGAGGTCGGGCGTGAACTGGATGCGGCCGACCTTGCAGTCGATCGTGCGTGCCAGGGCCTTGGCGAGCGTCGTTTTCCCGACGCCGGGGACGTCCTCGACGAGGAGGTGCCCCTGCGCCAGGAGGACGGCGACGGTGACGGTCACGAGGTCCGGCCGCCCGGTGACCACGGACTCGATGCCGGAGCGGATCCGTCCGGTCGTCTCGACCAGCTCGTCGAGTCCGGGGAGGCGACCTGACCCGGGCTCGTCGGAGGGCGCGACAGGGGCGATGTCGGGGAGCACGGGGACCTCCGTCGTCGGTGGCGCAGGGCCGCGGACCGGCGAGACCGCGGGTGGGAAGAGCCTAGTTGACGGAGGCAGGTCCGCCGACCCCGGCCCGGGGCCGTGCGGCCCCGGCCGCCCCGTGCTCCCTCCCTCTCCCTCCACGGGAGCCAGCTCTCCCTCTGCGGGAGCCCGCGCCCTCGCCGGGGGACCCGCCAGGAGCGCCCGGACGCGCGCCCGGACGGCCGGGCACGCGACGGCGGGCTCCCGGGACGGCGCGCGCGACGCGCCCGGGGAGTTCTCCCCTCCACCTCGCTCCACCCTCTCTGACCTGCGGAGATCCTGCGAAGACGGGTGAAACTCAGGAGTTTCGCCGAGAGCGGTGGAGGGAAGTGGAGTACCGTGGAGCAGAAGGGAGAAGGAGGGGAGGTGCCTGGTGCATGTCCGGCTTCGTGGACGACGTGCTCGGCGGTTCCTCCGGCCTGCTCCTGGGCACCTTCACGCCGCGTCTGGACGACAAGGGGAGGCTCATCCTCCCCGCGAAGTTCCGGTCGCGGCTCGCTCCGGGTCTCGTCATGACACGGGGGCAGGAGCGCTGTCTGTTCCTGCTGCCGATGGACGAGTTCCGGCGCATGTACGACCAGATCCGGCAGGCGCCGGTGACGAGCAAGCAGGCCCGGGACTACCTGCGCGTCTTCCTCTCGGGGGCGAGCGACGAGATCCCGGACAAGCAGGGACGTGTCTCGATCCCCGCGCCCCTGCGGGCGTACGCGGGGCTCGACCGCGACGTCGCCGTGATCGGCGCCGGCACGCGCGTCGAGATCTGGGACGCGCAGGCGTGGGAGACGTACCTCGCGGAGCAGGAGTCGGCGTACTCCGACACCGCGGAGGAGGTGTTCCCGGACCTGCGCTTCTAGGGCCGAGCACCCCCGGCTCCGCACGGTGAGGCCTCCTCCCGCCCGGTCTGGCGCACTTCCCCGGCGCCAGAAAGGACGCGGAGGGAGACCTGACCGTACGGAGCCGACAGCACAGCATCACCAGCAGCGACGAGACCGACAGCACGGAGAGGAGGAGGACGTGACGAGCACCCCCGACGACGCCGCCGAGCGGCACGTCCCGGTCCTCCTCCAGCGCTGCGTCGACCTGCTCGCGCCCGTCCTCCGCGAGCCGGGCGCCGTGCTCGTCGACTGCACGCTCGGCATGGGCGGTCACACGGAGGCCGTCCTGGAGCAGGTGCCGACGGCGCGCGTGGTCGGCATCGACCGCGACCCCGAGGCGATCGACCGCGCGTCGCGCCGCCTCGCGCGCTTCGGCGAACGCTTCCGCGCCGTGCACGCCGTGTACGACGAGATCGACGACGTCGTCGCGGACGTGGTCGGGGCACCCGTCCAGGGCGTCCTCATGGACCTCGGCGTCTCCTCGCTCCAGATCGACGAGACGGAGCGCGGGTTCTCCTACGCCCACGACGCCCCGCTCGACATGCGCATGGACCCGACCGTGGGCCTCACGGCCGCGGACGTCCTCAACACGTACGACGAGCGCGCGCTCACGCGGATCCTGCGCGACTACGGCGAGGAGCGGTTCGCCCAGCGCATCGCGCGGGCCGTGGTGCGCCGGCGCGAGCAGCAGCCGTGGGAGCGCAGCGCGGACCTCGTCGACCTGGTCCGCGCGTCGATCCCGGCGGCCACCCGCACGACGGGCGGCAACCCCGCCAAGCGCACGTTCCAGGCGCTGCGGATCGAGGTGAACGGCGAGCTCGAGGTCCTCGAGCGCGCCGTCCCCGCCGCGGTGGACGTGCTGGCCGTGGGCGGGCGGATCGTCGTCGAGTCGTACCACTCGCTCGAGGACCGCATCGTCAAGCGTGTGCTCGCCGCCGGCGCGACGATCAGCGCGCCCGCCGGGCTGCCGGTCGTGCCCGAGCAGGACCAGCCGTACCTGCGCCTGCTGACCCGAGGGGCCGAGGAGGCGCCGGCCGGGGAGCGCGAGACGAACCCGCGGTCCGCGTCCGTGCGCCTGCGGGCCGCCGAGCGCACCCGCCCGACACCACCGCACCGCCGCCCGTCCGCCGCCCGCCGCTCGCCGGCGTCCGGCCACCGACCGACCGACCGACCGCACGACCCGGGGGAGACGACACGATGAGCGCACAGAGGTCGACCGCCGCCCGCCCGCTCCCGCGCCCGGCCCGGCCGGCGCCCGCGCCGCGCCCGTCGCTGACCGCCCTGCCGGGCGGCGCGTCCGAGCGGGCGCTGCGCTCGCGGCTCGAGCTCG
>QAPD01000057.1 GCA_003052455.1 Sphaerisporangium cinnabarinum
CCCGCGCCTGCGCCGGCGCCCTCCCCGTGGGGAGGCACGCCCGCGCCCGCTCCCGAGCGGACCCCCGCTCCCGCGCCGCCCGCCGAGGCGGCCGGCGCCGCCCTGCCGTGGTCGGCGATCACGGCCGGCTCGGCGCCCGAGCCCGCGAGCGCGGCGCAGCAGACGTCGCCCTTCGGCGGCGTGCGCGAGACCGCGCCCGCTCCCGCCGGCGGGTCGGACGAGCTCTTCCCCCGCGTGCGCGGTCGTGCCGCCGAGCCCGAGGAGTCGGCCGACGACGACCTCGAGGACGAGCGGCGGGGCCCGTCGTACACGTGGCTGCACTACCTGATCCTCGTCGCCGTCGCGTTCGTCCTCGGCCTGCTCGTCTGGACGCTCGTGTCCCGCGACGACCCGGGCCTGGCCGTGGAGGACGCGAGCGCCTCGGCCGCCGCCGTGCGGACGTGGGACGTCCCCGGCACCCTCGACACCGGCCGCTGAGCGGCCGCACCACGAACGGAGACACGTGACCGCCACCGACCGAGCCCTCGAGCTCGCCGTCATCGCCGCCCGGGCGGCGTCCGACCGCAAGGCCGAGGAGATCATCGCGCTCGACGTGAGCGAGCAGCTCGTCCTCACGGACGTGTTCCTCATCGCCTCGGGATCGAGCGAGCGCCAGGTCTCGGCGATCGTCGACGCCGTCGAGGAGGCCATGCACAAGGCCGGGTCCAAGCCGATCCGCCGCGAGGGCAAGCAGGAGGCCCGCTGGGTCCTGCTCGACTTCGGGGACGTCGTCGTGCACGTGCAGCACGCCGAGGACCGCGTGTACTACGCGCTCGAGCGCCTGTGGAAGGACTGCCCGGTCGTCGAGCTGCCGGAGGACGCGCGCGGCGGCGACGGCACGGCCGACGACACCGACGACACCACGCGCGGCGACGGCGCCATCCGCCTCTCGGGGGAGCCCCTGGCGTGAGCGCCGGCACCCTCGTCCTCCTGCGCCACGGTCGCACCGCGTACAACGCGACGATGCGCCTGCAGGGGCAGGTCGACATCCCGCTCGACGCCGTCGGGCAGTGGCAGGCGGAGCAGGGCGCGAAGGCCCTCGCGAGCGCGCACCGCGCGACGCGCGTCGTCGCGTCCGACCTCGTGCGCGCCGCCGACACCGCGCGCGCCTACGCGGCCGCGATCGGCGCGGACGTCGCGTACGACCCCCGCCTGCGCGAGCGCGGCTTCGGGGAGTGGGAGGGCCTCACGGGGCCGGAAATCGCCGAGCGCTGGCCCGAGGAGTACGCGGCGTGGCGCCAGGGCGAGGAGCCCGCACGCGCGGGCGCGGAGTCCAAGGCCGACGTCGCGGCTCGCCTCGTCGCGTGCGTCACCGAGCACGTGGAGTCGCTCGAGCGGGACGACACGCTCGTCGTCGTCTCGCACGGCGCCGCGATCACGCTCGCGGTCACCGCGCTGCTCGGCCTCGACCCGGAGGGCTGGCGCGGGATCTCCGGGCTGCACAACGTCCACTGGTCCCACCTGCACCGCTCGGCGCCCGCCGCGACGCCCGCGTGGCGCCTCGTGGCGCACAACGTCGGGGCGGGGTTCCCGCTCGACGAGTGGAACGCTGGGCCGGATTGGAATCTGGAGCCGGTTTCTGCGTAGACTAGCGACGCTCCGCAGGACGGGAAACCGCCCGGAGGAGTGCATGACCTGGATCTTCACGGATCCACGGGGCTGTGGCGCAGCTGGTAGCGCACCTGCATGGCATGCAGGGGGTCAGGGGTTCGAGTCCCCTCAGCTCCACCCGTAGAGCCGGACGGGAGCACGCACCATCGAGAGATGGGCGGGCTCCCGTCCGGCTTTTCTGCGCCCTGGGTGCCGCCCCGCGCGCGTGCGGGCGGGGCGCGGGTCTTGGCGCGGCCTCCCGCGCCTGCCACGCTGGTGCGGTGCGACGGCGCTCCGCCCGTCGCGCGGGTACCCGGGGGAGGGCACGCGATGAGGCCACTGCGCTACGCGATCAACGTCACGCTCGACGGCTGCTGCCACCACGAGGCGGGCCTGCCGCCCGACGAGGAGTCGATGCGGTTCTGGACCGAGGAGACGGAGCGCGCGGACGCGCTGCTCTTCGGGCGGGTCACGTACCAGATGATGGAGGCGGCGTGGCGCCGTCCGGCGTCGGGCGCGTGGCCGGACTGGATGGGGGAGCGGGACGTCCCGTTCGCCGAGGCCATCGACGGGGCGAGGAAGCACGTGGTGTCGAGCACGCTGCGCGAGGTCGACTGGAACGCCGAGCTCGTCGAGGGCGACCTGGGGGACGCGGTGCGGCGGCTCAAGGAGCAGCCGGGCGGCCCGCTGTTCGTCGGCGGCGTGACGCTGCCGCTCGCGCTCGCGAACCTCGGGCTCGTCGACGAGTACGCGTTCCTCGTGCAGCCGGTCCTGGCGGGGCACGGGCCGACGCTGCTGTCGGGGTTGCGCGAGCACATCACGCTCGAGCTGGTGGACCGGCAGGAGCTGCGCTCGGGAGCCGTCGCGGTGCGGTACCGGCCCGTGCCGGCCACGACCTGACCGGAGGACGACGACGCCCGGCGCGGCAGGGGCCGGCCGGGCGTGCGTGCGGGAGAGCGGGGACTACGACGTGCTGACGTGCACGTGGTCGAAGTGGTTGGCGGTCGCGCCGCCGCGGTCCTCCATGCCGGACCACGCGCTCGCCGGGTCGCCGGCCATCCAGATCTTCTGCTGGTAGATGAGGTACGTGATGCCGAGCGAGCCCGCGTTGGCCTGCAGGTAGCGCGCGATGTCCCACCCGGTCTCGCCGCTGATCATGATGTCCACGGCGCGGCCCGTGCCGTGGTCGCCGTCGTCGCCGGGGCGGATGCCGCCGAACGTGGTGACCTGGGGGAAGTTCGCGCACACGGAGCGGTAGACGGCGCGCGCGTTGGCACGCAGCGACGACTCGATCCCGGTGCTCACCGAGCACGCGGCGTCCGAGACGCCCCCGGCGCTCGACCCGCCGGCCGCCGCGGCGGCGACCTGCGGCGCCTCGGGCTGCGACTGGGCGAGGAAGCTCGACTTGATCCACGCGGCCGCGCCGTCCCACACGACCTGGCTCCAGTCGCCCTCGGTGACGCCCGTGACGTCGACCGCAGCGGCGAACTCGGTCGTCGCGACGCGCTCGGCGTCCGCGGACGGAGCGGACCGCACGTTGACGGCGTCGGTGGTCCAGAGCTGGCCGGTGACGGGCGGCAGGGGCGGGGGCGTCGGGGCGGCCTGCGCGGCCGGCACGACGGCGATCTCGGCCGCGGTCTCGACGACCGGCGGCTCCTGGGGCGCCGTGGGCGGTGCGACGCGCTCGGACGAGCGGCTGGCGGCTCCCGTGCCACGCTCGACGCTCACCCCGGCGGTGGGCTCGACGCTCAGCGGAGCGAGGTCGGGATTGCCCTCGGCGGGCTGGGGGCCCGCACCCACGGCGCCCGCGCCCAGCAGCGTGACGAGCGCCAGCGCGGGGAGCTTGAGCGACCGGACCGGCAGCGTCGGCAGCGCCGGGAGCCGGAAGGAGCGCGCGGTGGCGGGGGCTGCGCTGTGGCGGCCTCGGGACATGGTGCGCTCCGGTTCTTCGTGGGTAGGACGCGCCAATGTAACCAAACCGTGATCTGAGAAGTCCAGTCGGACATTCCGCGCAGCGCGCACGTTCGACTCATGAGCGGCAGCGCTGAGTCGTATGCGCCGCAGTCGTTGGACGCGTCCGGGGCGGGTTCCTACGCTGGAAGCATGACCGTTCCCTCTGTACCGACCGTGACGCTCAACTCCGGTCACACCATCCCGCAGCTCGGCTTCGGCGTCTTCCTCGTGCCGCCGGACGAGGCCGAGAAGGCCGTGAGCGAGGCCCTCGAGGTCGGCTACCGCCACATCGACACCGCCGCGATCTACCGCAACGAGGAGGGCGTCGGCGCCGCCATCGCGAAGAGCGGGATTCCCCGCGACGAGCTCTTCGTCACCACGAAGCTCTGGAACGACCGCCAGTCGGGCGAGCAGCCGCACGACGCGATCCGCGAGAGCCTCGACAAGCTCGGCCTCGACCACGTCGACCTGTACCTCACGCACTGGCCCGCGCCCGAGCAGGACCAGTACACGAACGCGTGGGCGAAGCTCGTCGAGATCCGCGACGCGGGCCTCGCGCGCTCGATCGGCGTCTCCAACCACCTGCCCGAGCACCTCGACCGGATCGTCGCGGCCACGGGCGTCGTCCCCGCCGTCGACCAGATCGAGCTGCACCCGGCCTACCAGCAGCGCGACGTGCTGGCATGGGCTGACGCGAACGGCATGAAGATCGAGGCGTGGGGCCCGCTCGGGCAGGGCAAGTACCCGCTCTTCGAGAAGCAGGCCGTCGTCGACGCCGCGGCCGCCCACGGCGTGACCCCCGCCCAGGCGGTGCTGCGCTGGCACCTGCAGCGCGGCTTCATCGTCTTCCCGAAGTCGTCGCGCAAGGAGCGCATGGCGGAGAACTTCGACCTCTTCGGGTTCGAGCTCACCGCCGACGAGGTCGCCGCGATCGACGCCCTCGACACGGGCGACGGCTCGGGCCGCGTGAGCGCCCACCCGTCCGAGGTCAACTGACCCGGTCGCCTGCGGACTCCCGCGAGGCAGCACGCACGACGAGGGGCGCCGTCCGGTCGGACGGCGCCCCTCGTCGTGCGCAGGTGGAAGGTCGGCTCAGCCGCACTCGTCGCAGATGCCCGTGGCGGGCAGGACCGTGAAGCACGTGGGGCACACTGCCGGCGGCTTCTCCGGCTCCGCGGAGCGGGCCGTCGTGCGGCGCGGCGTGCGCGTCGCGGGCGCGGCCTTCGCCGTGGCCCGACGCGCGGGCGCGGGCGCCGCCGCGGGGGCGGCACCGGGCACGTCGAACCCGCGCTTGCGCAGCAGGTCCGCGACGCCGACGGGGCTGCTGCGGAACTCCTCGGCCGTCGCGACACGGCCGGTCGCGTACCGGTGCGCGACGCCGAGGATCGCCTGCGCGTCGTAGACGCGGTCCTCGTGGACGAGCGGGGTGCCGGGGGACGCGGTGAACCCGTAGACCCCGAGGAACGCGTCCCGGCCCCGGTCGTCCCAGTCCGCGAGGGCCTGGAGGATGTGCTGCCGGGTCACTGCCGAGAAGGTTGCCACGGCACGAGCCTAGACCGCCCCGCGGGACCCCTCGGACGACGAGCGCGTGACCTTCCGCACGCGCTCGTGCGGGGCCCTGGACGCCCGTGGATCAGGGCACGGTGTACCCCGCGGCGCGGAACATCTCGTACCACTCCGCACGGGTGAGCGGGACCTCCGAACCGAGCGCGGCGCCGGCGACCCGGTCGGGGCTCGTCGTGCCGAGAACGACCTGCGTCCGCGCCGGGTGGCGCGTGATCCACGCGGTCGCGATCGCGATGGGCGGCACGTCGTACCGGGCGGCGAGGCGGTCGATCACGGCGTTGAGCTCGGGGTACTTCTCGGACCCCAGGAACACGCCCGTGAAGAACCCTGCCTGGAACGGGGACCAGGCTTGGATCGTGATGTCGTGGAGACGGCAGTAGTCGAGGATGCCCTCGTCGCGACTGATCGACTGGTCGAGGGCCTGCATGTTCGCGGCGACGCCCTGCGCGACGAGCGGGGCGTGCGTGACGGAGATCTGGAGCTGGTTCGCGACGATCGGCTGCTCGACGTACCGGCGCAGCAGCTCAATCTGGCCCGGCGTGTGGTTCGAGACCCCGAACGCCCGCACCTTGCCCGCGGCGTGCAGGTCGGAGAACGCGCGCGCGACCTCCTCGGGCTCGACGAGGGCGTCGGGGCGGTGCAGCAGCAGGATGTCGAGGTAGTCGGTGCGCAGGGCCTCGAGCGAGCCCTCGACGGACGCGACGAGGTGCTCGTACGAGAAGTCGAAGTACGGGCCCTCGGGCACGATGCCGGCCTTGGACTGGATGACCCACTCCGCGCGCTCGGCGGGGGAGAGGTCGAGCGCCTCGGCGAAGCGGCGCTCGCAGCCGTGGAGGTCGGAGCCGTACACGTCGGCGTGGTCGAGGAACGTGATGCCGGCGTCGCGCGCGGTGCGCACCAGGGTGCGGACCTCGTCGTCGGTCTTGTCCTGGATGCGCATGAGGCCGAGCACGACGTTCGGCACCACGAGGTCGGTGCCGGTCAGGGTGAAGGTCTTCATCGGTGGAGCTCCTTCGCGGGGTAGGCGGTCCCGCCCGGGGGCGGGGTGCCGAACGGCCCCGGAAGGCCGGTCGGGACTGCTCGAGCCTAGGAAGCGATAACCTAGAAGTCCAACAACTAGTAGTTGTCATATAGAGAACTGTGAGTGGTCAATGGATCTTCGTCAGATGGAGTACCTCGTCGCGCTCGCGGACGAGCGCCAGTTCACGCGGGCCGCCCAGCTCGTCGGCGTCTCGCAGTCGGGGCTCTCCGCCGCGGTCCGCAGCCTCGAGGAGGAGCTCGGCGCGAGCCTGTTCACGCGGACGACGCGGCGCGTCGAGCCCACCGAGGCCGGTCTCGCGCTGCTCCCGCACGCACGCTCCATGCTCGCGCAGGCGGCCGCCGCTCGCGACGCGGTCGTGCGGGCGACGCACGAGCTGTCCGGCTCGCTGCGCGTCGGCTCGGAGCAGTGCCTCGGCGTCCTCGACGTGACCGCTCTGCTCGAGCGCTTCCACCGCCGCTACCCGCAGGTGGAGATCCACTTCGCGCAAGCGGGCTCGCACGACCTCCTCGCGCGCGTCCGCGAGGGCGACCTCGACGTCGCGTTCGTCGCGACCACCGAGCACCTGGGGCCGCTGTCCCAGACGATCCTGGGCAGCGAGCCGCTCGTGCTCGTGTGCGCGCCCGAGCACCCGCTCGCCGGGAGGGGCCGGGTCGAGTGGTCCGACCTCTCGGGCCAGGAGTTCGTCGACTTCGACCCCTCGTGGGGCGCGCGGCCGGTCAACGACGCGACGTGCGCCGCGCACGGCGTCCACCGGCGCGTGCGGTGCTCGGTCAACGACGTGCACACGCTCCTCGAGCTCGTCGACCGCGGGCTCGGCATCGCGCTCGTGCCGCGCCACGTCGCGGGCAAGCCGCAGGCCGAGCGCCTCGTGACGCTCGCGCTGCCCGAGGGTGGCGCGCCGAGCTGGGTCGTCTCCGTCGTCACGGGACGCTGGGACCGCGGCGCCTCGGCCGCGCCCCAGCTCCTGGAGCTCCTCGCGGACGCCCCCGCGTGCCGCGGCGTCGAGGTCGCCCGGGCCGACACCGCCGCGTCGCGCGAGGGCGTCGAGGTGCCGAACCCTGCCGTCGAGGCGCCGAGCCCTGCCGTCGAGGCCGTGGCGGAGGCCCGGTGACCGCCCCCGCGGGCACCGACGCACCGCTCTTCCCCCTGCGCAGCGTCGTCCTCGGCGCCTTCCTGCCCACGCTCGTCCTCGAGATCGGTGTGGGGGCCATGCTGCCGGTCGTCGCGGTCACGGCCACGGGCCGGGGCGCGAGCCTCACGGTCGCCGGTCTCGTGGCCGCGCTCGTGCCGATCGGCAAGATCCTCTTCGACCTGCCCGCCGGGGCGCTCGCCCAGCGCCTCGGCGACCGCGCGGCCATGCTGCTCGCCGGTGGCGTCGCGGCGGTCGCCTTCGCGACGATCGCGCTCACGCCCAGCCTGGGGGGCCTCGCGGCAGGGGTCCTCGCGCTAGGCGCGTCGACCGCCGTCTTCAACCTCGCCCGCCAGGCGTACCTCACCGAGATCACGCCCCCGCTGCGCCGGGCGCGCGTCCTGTCGACGCTCGCGGGCGTGCACCGCATCGGGCTGTTCCTCGGCCCGTTCGCGGGCGCGGCGGTCATCGCCGCGACCGACGTGCGCGGCGCCTACTGGCTCGGGACGGGCGCCGCGCTCACCGCAGTGGTGGTGCTCGCCGTCGTGCGGCCGGATCCCGCAGAAGCGCGGCCCGGGCGCGCGCGGCTACGCGGCGCGCGGTCCGTGCCGCGGGTCGGCATCGCCCGCGTGGCGCGCGACCACCGGCACCTCTTCGCGACGCTCGGCGTCGCGATCCTCCTGGTCAGCGCGGTCCGCGGCGCCCGGCAGACCGTCATCCCCCTGTGGGGCGAGCACCTGGGGCTGGACGCCGAGGTGACGTCGCTGATCTTCGGCGTCTCCGGCGCGCTCGACATGCTGCTCTTCTACCCGGCGGGCAAGGTCATGGACCGGTTCGGGCGCCTGTGGGTCGCCGTGCCGTCCATGCTCACGATGGCCGTCGGCCTCGCGGTGCTGCCGCTCGCGCACACCGCCCCCGCGCTCGCGGTCGTCGCGGCGGTGCTCGGCATCGGGAACGGCATGGGCTCGGGCATCGTCATGACGCTCGGCGCCGACGTCGCGCCCGCGGACGTGCGGCCGACCTTCCTCAGCGTGTGGCGCCTGTTCCAGGACACCGGCGACGCCCTCGGTCCGCTCGTGCTGTCGGCCGGTGCGGCGCTGGGGTCGCTCGCCGCGGGCGTCTGGGCGACGGCGGCGCTCGGCGCGGGCTCCGCGGCCGCGCTCGCGCGGTGGGTGCCGCGCCACTCGCCGCTCGCGAACCTCGTCCGACGGCGCTAGATCCAGTCGTGCTCGCGGGCGTAGCGGGCCGCCTCGTGCCGCGTGCGCGTCTGCGTCTTCTGCATCGCGCTCGAGAGGTAGTTGCGGACCGTGCCGGGCGCGAGGTGCAGGCGGGTGGCGATCTCCGCCACGGAGTAGCCGTCCCGCGTCACGCGGAGCACGTCGAGCTCGCGGTCCGTCAGGGGCACGTCGTCGATGAGCGCGGCGGTCGACACGTCCTGGTCGACCCAGCGCCGACCCGCGTGCAGCGCCGCGACGACCTCGGCGATGTGCGTCGGGTCCGCCGACTTGCTGACGAACCCCTGCACGCCGAGCCGCAGCGCCTTGCGCAGCACGCCCGGGCGCGCGTGGCGCGTGAGCATGAGCACGACCTGGTCGGGCAGCGAGCGGCGGACCTCCGCGACGGCGGCCAGGCCGTCGACGCCGGGCATCTCCAGGTCGATGACCAGCACGTCCGGGCGGTGGGCGAGCGTGGCGCGCACGGCGTCCGCGCCGTCGACCGCCTCTGCGAGCACCGTCACGTCGCCCTCGAGGGGGAGCAGCGCGGCGAGCGCGCGGCGCAGCAGGGCCTCGTCGTCGGCCAGCACGACGGTCGTCACGACGGCGCACCTCCCGGACCGGGCAGCCCGCCTGCGTCCGACGGCGGGAACGTCGCGGCCGTGCGGAACCGGCCGTCCGCCACCTCCGCGGTGAGGACGCCGCCCGCGTCCGCGACACGCCGTGCGAGCGTCGCCAGGCCCCGCAGGGTCGGAGGCTCGTCCGTCGGCACGCCGTCGTTGACGATCGTGATCCCCCGCTCGGTGAGCGCGACGTGCACGAGGGTCGCGCGCGCGTGCCGCAGCACGTTGGTCGTCGTCTCGCGCAGCACCTGGCTCACGAGGTCGTCCGCCTCGTCGCGGACGTCCGCGCCCCGGTCGACCCGGACCTGGATCCCGGCCGCCTCGAACAGCCGGCGGGCGTTCTCCAGCTCGGCGGAGAGGTTGAGCCGGCGCTGCCCGTAGGCGAGGTCGCGCGCCTGGGCGATCGTGTCGCCGACGAGCGCGTACGTCTCGCGCAGCTCCTCCTCAGCCCGCACCGGGTCCGTGCCGACGAGGCGGCGCGCGAGCGCGATCTTGAGCTTCACCACGTGGAGGGTGTGGCCCTGGATGTCGTGCAGGTCGCTCGCGAACCGCATGCGCTCGCGGACGACCGCGAGCTCCGCCTCGCGCTCGCGCGCCTCCTCGAGCTCGCGCATCACGTCGTAGAAGCCCTTGTTGGGGAACCGCAGGGCCACGAGCACCACCGTGAGGCCCGTCGGGACGATGACGAGGGACACCAGCCCGTCGGTCGTCACCGGGCCGGCCGCGAGCAGCCCCCACGCGCCGACGCCCGCCACGTACGCGACGAGGCCGACGGCGGCCCCGGCCCGGTGCCGGGGCAGCTCGGGGACCACGAGGCAGCCCACCACGGCGACGGCGTAGTACGCCGCCTGCACCTCGCCGCCCACGACGAGCACCCCGTACGGCCAGACGGCGGCGGCGACGGCGAGGCACGGCACCGCGACGCGACCGAGGTCGCCCGCCGTCCACCGCTCGAACGCGACGACCACCGCCACGACCCCCAGCGCCAGGACGAGCGCCTGCTCCCACGTCTGCGCCTGCCGGGCCACGAGCAGCACGCCGACGACGACGAGGACGGGCAGCAGGGTGACGAGGTTGAGGCGGCGGAACCGGCGCGGTGTGCCGCGCAGCGCGGGTCGGGGCGTGGCCGGGTGCGGCGGCAGCGGTCCCGTCGGACGGGCCGGACCGGGCGCGGGGCGCGCCGTGGAGGGCGCGCGCGGCGCGGGCAGGTCGTCCATGGGCGGCTCGCAGGTCGGGGCTGGGTCTGGCTCCCAGTATCCGGGCGGTGCCGGGGCCTCGGCCAGTGACACCGTGTCATGCCCGAGGGGGGCAGGACGTCACGGTCCGGACCTGACGGCACGGCACTGGGCGCGCGCCGCCCGCGCGGGTGTGATGGACGCATGACCTCCCACCCCGTCATCGACGTGGACGACCTCGGCGTGCGCTACGGCGACGTCGACGCCGTCACGCACCTCTCGTTCCAGGTCGAGCCCGGCGAGCTCTACGCGCTGCTCGGCACGAACGGCGCCGGCAAGACCTCGACCCTCGAGGTCGTCGAGGGGCACCGCGCGGCGTCGTCGGGCTCCGTGCGCGTGCTGGGGTCCAGCCCCACCGAGCGCCGTGCCGTGCGTCCCCGCACCGGGATCATGCTCCAGGAGAGCGGGTTCTCCCCGGACCTCACCGTCACCGAGACCGTCGCGCTGGTCGGTCGGCTCTCCGGCCGCTCCGACGTGGTCGACCGTGTCCTCGGGCTCGTCGACCTGCGCCGCGCGGCGCGGACGCGCGTCGCGCAGCTGTCCGGCGGGGAGAAGCGGCGGCTCGACTTCGCGACCGCCGTCTACGGCCGCCCCGAGCTGCTGTTCCTCGACGAGCCCACGACCGGTCTCGACATCGCGTCGCGCGACGCGCTCTGGGCCGCGGTGCAGGAGCTGCGCGACGACGGCGCGACCGTCGTGCTGACGACCCACTACCTGGAGGAGGCGCAGCAGCGCGCGGACCGGGTCGGCCTCATGCACCGCGGCCGGATGCGGCACGAGGGGACGGTCGACGAGCTCACGCGCTCCCTGCCCGCCTCCATCCGGTTCTCGCTGCCGGCCGACGCGCCGACGCCGCCCCGGCAGGCGGCGCTCCTGGCGGGCCGGTCGTGGGCGATCGAGACGTTCGAGCTCCAGCGCGACCTCAAGCAGCTCCTCGACTGGGCGGACGCGGGCGGCGTCGAGCTGCACGGGCTGTCCGCCGCACCGACCCGTCTCGACGACGTGTTCCGCGCCGTCACGTCCGACCCGGCGTCGCCGTCCTCCTGACGGCGCACCCCCGACCCCGAGAGGACCCGTACCCATGCTCCCCATCGCGCACAGCGAGCTGGTCCAGCTCGTGCGCAACCGTCCCGTGCTCGTCACGTCGCTGCTCATGCCGGTGGCCGCGAGCGTGTTCTTCATCGGCTTCCGCGACGTCTTCGCCCGCATCGGCAGCCTCGGCTACGTCGCTGCCGTGCTCGTCACGACGATCGCGGCGTTCAGCCTCTACGCGACGACCGTGACCACCCTGGCCTCGCGGCGTCAGAACCTCTTCCTCAAGCGGCTGCGCTCGACCGCGGCGGGGGACGCGGCGATCCTGTCCGGCCTCGTGCTCCCGGTCAGCGCGATCGCCGTCGTCCAGGTGACCGTGATCCTCGCGGTGTTCGCCGCGGTCGGTGGCGCGCCGCACGACGCGCCCCTCCTCGTGGTCGCGGTCCTCGCGACGTTCGCGATGCTGCTCGCCCTCGGTGTCGCGACCGCCGGGATCACGACCTCGCCCGAGCACGCCCAGGTCACGACGCTGCCGCTGAGCCTCGGCACGGTGGTGGTCTCGAGCTGGGTGGGCATCACCGGGACGGAGAGCCTGCCGCTGCTCAAGCGGCTCCTGCCCGGGGGTGCGGCGACCGAGCTCGTCGTGGACGCCTGGAACGGCGGCGCCGCGCTCTCCGACTCGCTCCTGCTGCTCGCCCCGACGCTCGCGTGGGTCGTCGTGGCCGTCGCGCTCGCGGGCCGCATGTTCCGCTGGGAGCCGCGACGCTGACCTCTCGCGACCCGATCTCGACCGTGCGCGCACCGGGCGCTCGCGGCTCCGAGCGACGACCACGTCGCTCGCCGACACCCTGCACGGAAGGACGCACCATGGACGACCGCACGCCTCGCCCTGTACCCGCCATACCCGCCGACCCGGCCGACCCGGCCGGGGGAGCCGTCCGCGACGACCTGCTCGTCGTCGACGACCTCTTCCTGCTCCTCCTGGACGACGACGGTGCGTCGATCCAGGCGGCCGGGACGCTCTACTACACGCTCGGCGGGGCGGTGCTCACCGAGCTCGCGCTGCTCGGGCGGGTGGAGGTCGACGACACGGGCGTCCTCAACGGGCCGCGCGTCACCCCGGCCGGCGACGAACCGTTGCCCGACCCGCTCCTGCAGGCGGCGTTCGACACGGTCGCAGCGAAGACCCAGCGGGTGCAGCCGCTGCTCGTCGCGCTCGGCGCCGACCTGTGGCGCGAGGTGATGGAGCGGCTCGTCGCGCGGGGCCTCGTCCGCCAGGAGGAGCGCACGGTGCTCGGGCTCTTCCGCACGACGCGGTGGCCCGCGGCGGACGCCGAGCACGAGGCACGTCTGCGGGCCCGGGTCCGGCGCGTGCTGGAGGACGGCGAGGCGCCCGACGCGCGCACGGCGGCGATCGTCGGGCTGCTCTCGGCGAGCGGGGCGCTCCCGTCGCTCCGGCCGCCCCTGCCCTGGAACGCGGTCACCGCAGCGCGGGCGCAGGAGCTCCAGCGCGGCCAGTGGGGGCCGGAGGCCGTCGCCACGGCGGTCGCGCGCACGGCTGCGGCGATCACGGCGTCGACGGCCGCGGCCGCCGTCGCTGCCGCCGCGGCGGCCGGGCGCTGACCCGGCGGGTCCGTCGTCCGCCCGGCGGCGTGGACCGGCGACCGTGCCGGGCGAACCGGCGCGGGCGGCCTGGCGCGGGCGGACCGCTCAGACGAGCGTGAGGACGCCGAGCACCCCGACGGCGAGAGCGAGCACGAGCGAGACGGCGATGAGCACGACGTGCACCGTGAGGAAGCGCGTCGCGCGGCCGTCGGCGTCGCGCGAGCGGGGGTCCTTGGCGATGCGCTGGAGGAAGCGCGGCCAGATGAGCAGGTTCCAGGCGGCCGTGACGAGCAGGACCACGGACCAGACGACGGGGATCTCCACGTCCCGAGCATGCCAGGAGGCGTCGGGTGCCTCGGGTGGGGCGGTCGCGGGCAGAGTGTGGGATCCAGCACATCGACGCGGGCGTGAGGTGAGGCTAACCTCTCTCGTGGTCGACGCGCTCGCGGGGCCGCCGTTCCGCCCGGGGACCCGGGCGCCGCACGAGGAGCCGCCCGTGTCCGTCAAGACGGTCAAGCCCCAGGACGCGCACGTCGTCACGCTGAGCGTCGTCGGGAGGGAACGGGTCAGCCCGAACGTCGTCCGGGTCACGCTCGGGGGGCCGGAGCTGGACCTCTTCACCCCGCTGGGGTTCGACCAGTGGTTCCGGCTCTTCCTCCCGCGCGAGGACCAGGACGCGCTGCGCCTGCCGACCCGCGCGTCGGGCCTCTGGTACGTCCAGTACCTGGCGACGCCCAAGGCGCGGCGGCCCTGGGTGCGGAACTACACCGTGCGCGCGGTGCGCCCGGAGCTGCGCGAGCTCGACGTGGACTTCGTCGTGCACGGAGACGCGGGTCCCGCGTCGTCCTTCGCGCTGTCGGCCGAGCCGGGGGACCGGGTCGGACTGCTCGACCAGGGGGTCGGCTACCACCCGCGCGTCCCGCACGACTGGACGCTCGTCGTCGCGGACGAGACCGGGATGCCCGCGGTCGCGGGCATCTGCGAGTCCCTGCCCGACGACGCGCGCGGCCTCGCGGTGGTCGAGGTCCCGGAGGCGGCGGACGTCCAGGAGTTCCGCGTGCCCGCAGGCGTCGAGCTTCGCTGGCTCCCGCGGGACGGTGCCCGGCCCGCGGGCGGCGACCCCCACGACCTGCTTCCGGGCCGCCTCGCGCTCGACGCCGTGCGGTCGGCCGACCTGCCCGCCGGCCCCGTCTACGCGTACGCGGTCGGCGAGTCGGCGCTCGCGACGGGCGTGCGCCGCCACCTCGTCAACGACCGGGGCGTGCCGAAGGCGCACGTCGACTTCGTCGGGTACTGGCGCCACGGCCACGCGGCGTCCGCCTGACGGGACCCGCCCGCACCGTCGCGCGTCGGGTCGTCGTGCGGCGGGACGGGTCCGTCAGACCCGGCGGAGCTGACGGAACATGGGGCAGTCGAACGGGTCGCGCGCCGAGAGACCGACGCGGTTGAGGTACCGGACGACGATCGCGTACGACTGCACGAGGCTCGTCTCCGTGTACGGCAGGCCGAGGTGCGCGCAGTGCTCGCGCACGATCTCGCGTGCCCGGGCGAGGTGCGGGCGCGGCATGCTCGGGAACAGGTGGTGCTCGATCTGGAAGTTGAGCCCGCCCATGAGGATGTTCATCCACCAGCCGCCGCGGATGTTGCGCGACGTGAGGACCTGCTTGGACAGGAAGTCGATCTTGCTGTCGGCGGGGATGATCGCCATGCCCTTGTGGTTGGGGGCGAACGACGCCCCCATGTAGACGCCGAAGACGGCGAGCTGGACGCCCAGGAAGGCGGCCGCGAGGCCGAGCGGCAGGAACCAGACGACCGCGCCGACGTAGAGCGACAGGCGCAGCGTGATGGTGACGATCTCGATGACGCGCGTGCGGACGTCGCCGCGCGCGCGGCCGCCGGCGAGGAGCGAGCGGAACGCCTGCACGTGCAGGTTCACGCCCTCGAGCGTCAGGAGCGGGAAGAACAACCAGCCCTGGTAGCGGTTGATGACCGCCCGGAAGCCCTTCGCGACCTCCGCGTCCTCTTCGAGGAACACGACGACGTCGGGCGCGATGTCCGGGTCCTTGCCGCGGCGGTTCGGGTTCGCGTGGTGGCGCGTGTGCTTGTTCATCCACCACGAGTGGCTGATGCCGACGACGCCGTTGGCGAGCACCTTCCCGAGGCGGTCGTTCGCCGGGCCGGACGCGAAGACCTGGCGGTGGGACGCCTCGTGCGCGACGAACGCGAACTGGGTCAGGATCAGGCCGAGCGCCCCGGCGACGAGGAGCTGGAACCACGAGTCGCCCAGGAGCACGAACCCGGCGACGGCGCCGCCGAGCGCGAGCGTGAGGATCCCGAGGGTCCACAGGTAGTAGGCGTGCGTGCGGCGGAGCAGGCCCGCGTCGCGCACCGTGCGCGACAGCGCGCTGTAGGTGCTGGTGACGGCGCCGGGCTCGTCGGTCCGGGGGCGGGTGGCCCGGAAGCCCGGGCGCACTGCGGCAGAGGTCATGTGTCCTCGCAGGGGTGTCGGTGTCGACTTCCCAGCCGCGGAGGTGAGCAGGTGCCCGTCGTGCAGATGACCCCACCCTACGGGACCGTAGGTTGCGCGCGCGAGGGGGGCGGGTGAAGGAGTCGCGAAGGAGCGACACGTCTCCGACGGCGTCAGGCGGCGAACCGGAAGGTCTGGCGGTACTCCGTCGGCGTGATCCCGACCGCCCGGCGGAAGTGGTGCCGCAGGAGCGCGGCCGACCCGAAGCCGCTGCGGCGCGCGACCTCCTCCAGGTCGAGCGACGACTCCTCCAGCAGCGACTGCGCGTGCGCCACGCGCTGCGACGTGAGCCACGCGAGGGGGGTCGTCCCGGTCTGCGCGACGAACGCGCGCGCGAACGTGCGCTCGGAGGTGTGGGCCCGGCGGGCGAGGTCGCGCACCGTCAGCGGCTCGTCGAGGTGCTCGGTCATCCACTCCAGCAGCTCCCCGAACGAGTCCTCCTCGCACTCCGGGACCGGGCGCTCGATGAACTGGCGCTGCCCGCCGTCGCGCTGGGGCGGCACGACCATGCGGCGGGCGATCGTGTTGGCCACCCGTGCCCCGAGCTCGCGGCGCACGAGGTGCAGGCACGCGTCGATGCCCGCCGCCGTGCCCGCGCTCGTGATGAGGTTGCCGTCGTCGACGAAGAGCACGTCGGGGTCGATGTCGAGGCTCGGGTAGCGGCGCCGCAGCTCGTCGGCGTGCATCCAGTGCGTCGTCACCCGCCGCCTCTCGATGACGCCCGCGGCCGCGAGCACGAACACGCCCGAGCACACGCTGAGCAGCAGGGCGCCGCGGTCGGACGCGCGGCGGACGGCGTCGAGCACCTCGGGCGGGTAGTCGGTCCCGATGCGGATCGCGGGCACGACGACCAGGTCGACGTCGTCCGTCGCGGACAGGTCGTGGTCGGGCACGACGTGCGCGCCCACCGACGTGCGGACCGGGCGTCCCGCGACCGGCCCGCACACACGGAAGTCGAACGACGGGACGCCGTCGTCGCTGCGGTCGAGGCCGAAGACCTCGCACACGACGCCGAACTCGAACGGGGCCAGGCCGTCGCACACGACGGCCGCGACGGATCGCACCATGACCGGCACGCTACGCCGCTGGCAGGATCTTGTCGAGAGGTGTCGGTGCTGCCACTCGTCGGTCCGCTCGCGCGCCGGGAGGGTGGAGCCATGGACATCTTCTGGGGTGTGGTGGTTCTTCTCCTCGTCGTCGGCCCGACGGTCGCGGCCCTCGCGGTCCGGCGTGAGGATCCCGCGCGACCGTGGTTCCCCGCCGGGTCCGACGGCGCGTGGCCGGGCGGCGCCGCGTGGGACGCCCGCGGGGACCGGTCGGTGCACGGCGAGCGCTGGGACCGCGACGCGCAGCGGCTCGACGCCGACCTGCGCGCCGCGGCGTCGCGCCCGGTCGAGCCGGCCTCCGTCGTCGACCCGCACGAGGTCGCGGCCGAGCTCGTGCTGCGGCGCGTCGTGCCTAACCCGGCCGTGCGCGACGGCGTGCGCGCCGCGCCTGCCGTGCCGGGCGGTCGCCCCGGCGCGAACGCGCCGCGGCGGCCGGGGACCCGGGGCACGCCGCTCGCGCAGTGAGCCCCCGCGCAGTGAGCCCCCGCGCGGAGTCGTGCAGCGCGGTCGTGCGCGGCGACCGCGTGCAGCGGCTCCGGGCGCACGAACGGCCCGGACCTCGCGGAGGTCCGGGCCGTTCGTGGGGGAGAGGGTGTCGCTCGGGTCAGGCGCGCGAGCCGACCGCGTCGACGTCCGCGTCGCCCGTGAGCTGGTCGAGGCCCTCGAGCTCGTGCGCCTCCCACGGAGCGTGGCCGAGGCTCGGGATCATCGTCGCGAGCTCGGGGCGCCACTTGGTGAAGCGCGCGGGGAAGCAGCGCTCGAGCAGGTCGATCATCGCGGGGACGGCCGTCGAGGCGCCCGGCGAGGCGCCGAGCAGGCCGGCGATCGAGCCGTCGGCCGCCGCGATGACCTCGGTGCCGAACTCGAGGACGCCCTTGCCGTCCTTGTCCTTCTTGATCACCTGGACGCGCTGGCCCGCGGTGATGGTCTCCCAGTCCTTGGGGTGGGCCGTCGGCATGAAGCCCTGGAGCGCGGTGAACTTGGTCTCCGGGCTCGCGAGGAGCTGGCCGACCAGGTACTGGGTGAGGTCGAGGTTCTTCAGGCCCGCGCCGACCATCGAGCCGAGGTTGTGCAGGCGCAGCGACGTGAACAGCCCGAGGTACTTGCCCTTCTTGAGGTACTTGGGGCTGAAGCCGGCGTAGGGGCCGAACATCAGGTACGTCTTGCCGTCGACGACGCGCGTGTCCAGGTGCGGGACCGACATGGGCGGCGAGCCGACGTCGGCCTTGCCGTAGACCTTCGCCTGGTGCTGGGCGACGAGCTCCGGGTCGTCCGTGCGGAGGAACTCGCCGCTGATCGGGAAGCCGCCGTAGCCCTTCGCCTCCGGGATGCCGGCCGCCTGGAGCAGCGGCAGCGCGCCGCCGCCGGCGCCGACGAACACGAACCGGGCCTCGACGGTCGAGCGGCGCTTCGGGGCGTTCCACGAGCGGTCCTTGACCGTCAGGCGCCAGCGGCCGTCCTTCGTCTTCCTGAGGTTCTTCACCTCGTGCTCGAGGTAGAGCTGCGTGCCCTCGGAGACGAGGTAGTCGACGAGCTGCTCGGTGAGGGCGCCGAAGTCGACGTCCGTCCCGCTCGTCGCGCGCGTCGCCGCGACCGGCTCGTCGCCGTCGCGCTCGGCGACCAGGAGCGGGGCCCACTCGGCGATGACCGCCGGGTCGTCCGTGAACTCGAGCTCGCTGAACAGCGGGTGGCGGCGCAGCGTCTCGAAGCGGCGACGCAGGTAGTCGACGTTCTCCGCGCCGCGCACGAAGGTCATGTGGGGGGTGCGGGAGATGAAGCTCGCGGGCTGCGGCAGCGCGCCCGTCGTGAGCAGGTGGTGCCAGAACTCGCGCGACACCTCGAACTGCTCGTTGATCTTCACCGCCTTGGTGATGTCGATCGTGCCGTCCGCCTTCTCCGGCGTGTAGTTCAGCTCGCACAGGGCGGCGTGACCCGTCCCGGCGTTGTTCCACGGGTTCGACGACTCCTGCGCCACGGCGTCCAGGCGCTCGTAGATGCGCACCGTCCAGGTGGGCTCCAAGACCTTCAGGAGTGCCCCGAGCGTGGCGCTCATGATGCCACCGCCGATGAGGGCTACGTCGATCTGGTCTGCGCTGCTTGCGGGGTTGCTCGCTCGACTCGACACATGTCGATCCTACGCTTGTGAAAGAGTGCACTAACTGTGCGGTGCGTCACGGGCGTGCGTCACACTTTCGCGGGACCTCGGTCCCGACCCGGGCAGGTCGGACGTCTCGTACCGCGCGATCCGCCGCATCCGCCCAGGTAGAGCTCTGGTCCCGCGAGGTAGAGCTCTGGTCTCGCAGGGTGGAGCCGCGGTTCCCCCGAGGCAGTCGACCACGGCTCCACCTCGGCGTACCGAGGCTCTACCTCGTGGGGGCGGGGGCGTCCTGCGGCGGGGAGTACGGGGAGGGCCAGGGGCCGATCTCGGGGAGGCTCACGGGCTCGCCCGCGAGGCGGGCGGTGGGCTCGGTGGTGGGAGCTCGGCCGGCGAGCCAGGCGGCGACGTCGCTGAGGTTGCCGTGGACGACGACGGCCCCCCGGCCGGGCCCGGACGCGGCCCCAGGCGCGGCCCCGGGTTCGGCAGCCGCACGGAGGCCGTCCGGTCCCGCACGGAGGCCGCCCGGTCCCGCACGGAGGCCGCCCGGTCCCACCCGGAGGCCGCCGGGGCTCACGACGAGGTCGCCCGGTTCTCCGGCGAGCTCGACCACGACCTCGTCCGCGAGCCGCACCCCGAGGAAGTCGAGGAGGTGGAGACCGAGCGCGGGAGGCCACGTGTCGAGCCCGACGCCCGCGTCGAGGTCGACCGCGTGGATCCGCACCTCGCGCCACCAGGCCACGAGCGCGTCCGTGACCGTGCCGTCGCGGTAGGTCACCGGCGCCGCCCACCCGGCTGACCCGGCGGCGGGCCACGCGGCGTCGAGGCGGTCCGCCAGCGCGTCGAGCGCCGCGACGTGCTGCGCGGCCGAGCGCAGCGCGCCCGTCCGGATGCCGGCCTGGCGCCCGGCCGCGCCGCCGTCGTACACCTCGACGAGCTCACCGTCGGCGGCGCGCTCGGCCTGCCGCGCCATGGCCTCGCCGATGGCGGTGACGTGCGCGAGCACGTGGCTGCGCGACCACCCGGGCAGGGCCGACGGCGCGTCGAGCCCGGCGGCGTCGAGCCCGCGCGCCGCGTCGGTCACCGCGTCGAGAGCGGCGCGCGCGTCGCTCCGGACCTCCTCGACGTCGGGCGGGGTGAGGGCGGGGGTGTCGGTCAGGGCCACAGCAGCTCCTTCGTCCAGGTGGTCGGCGCGCCGGACGCCGCGGTGTAGCGGAGGCGGGTCTGGCCCGCGCCCGACGAGGCCCAGAACTCCACGCTCGTCGCGTCGAGCGCATAGGCGGTCCACGCGTCGAGGACGAGCCCGGGCTGCGCCCGCACGCGGTCGAGGGCGGCGTCCCACGCCTCGCGGTACGTGGTGCCGGATGGCAGCGGGGCGCTCTGCGACCCCGCCAGAGCGGTCGCACGGGAGAAGTCGGACCGGTCCCGGAAGTCCGCGGCGGACGTCTCGGCGTCCAGGGGCACGACGGGCCCGCGCACGCGAACCTGCCGCCCGTGCTCGCGCCAGAGGAACGTCAGGGCGGCGTTCGGGTTCTGCGCGAGCGCGACGCCCTTGGGGGAGTCGGCGCGCGTGGCGAAGACCCACCCGTCGCTGTCGAGATCCTTGAGGATGAGGGTCCGGGCGTCCACGCGGCCGCTCGCGTCGGCGGTCGAGAGCGTGGCGGCGTGCGGTGCGGGCAGCCCGGCGTCGATCGCGTCGTCGAGCCAGCGGACGAAGAGCGCGCCCGGGTCGTCGGGTGCGGCGTCGACGTCGAGGCCGGGGAGGTCCGGGCCGAAGACGGGCAGGGCCCGCAGGCGTTCGCGCAGGGACGGGCGGTCGGCGTCGGTCATGCGTCCTCCGGGGTGGTCGGGAGCGGGTCGAGCAGCGCGACGAAGCCCCGCGCGGCGGCGGTCATCGCGTCCGGGTCGTCGAGGGCGCGCGCGAGGACGTAGCCGCCCTGCACCACCGCGACGGCGGCGAGGGCGCGGTCGCGCGCCGCGTCGTCGGGCAGCCCGCCCTCGACGAGGACGGCGGCGGCCAGGTCGACGAGCCCGCGGAAGTAGGTGCGGACCTCCGCGGCGAGCGCGGTGTCGTCCATGACGGCCTGGTCGCTCACGAGGCGCCCGACCTTGCAGCCGGCGAGCGCGGGCCGCGGCCGTTCGAGATAGCGGACGAGACGCTCGACGGCGGAGCCCGGTGCGCCGAGGTCGCGGCGCGCTGCGTCGAGGCCCGCGGTCGTCGTGGCGTGCACGGCCGCCGCGGCGAGGTCGTGCTTCGTGGGGAAGTGGTGGTAGAGGCTGCCCTGCCCGACCCCGCTCGCGGCGAGGACCTGGCGCGGGCTCGTCGCGCCGACGCCCTGGGCCCAGAAGAGCTCCTGCGCGGCGGCGACGAGGCGGTCGCGGTTCGAGCCGGGCGCGTCGGTGCGCGGATCGGGGCGCGTTCCGGAGTGCATGTCCGCAGCGTAGCGTTCGACCATACCTACGGCTAGGTATGGTGCGGGCGAGTCTCGGCGTCCCGGGCTGCGCGGGCCGCGCCTGGAGGATCACGACGGCCGGGCCGCCCCCGCCTTGTGGGCCGCCACCACCACGTCGTCGGGCTCGCTCGTCGGCGGGGTGCGACGTTGGAGGGGCCGTGCACGAGCCCGCGCGGCGCGCGTCGCCACGATCGACCCATGGACCCGGACCTCGCCGCGCTGCTCGACGACCTCGTCTCCGCCACGACGCACGGGGCGGTGCCCTCCGCGGACAGCCTCCTCGCCGTCCTCGAGACGGGTGACGACGACCTCCTCGACGTCGTCGCGGCGGCCGCCCGGGTCCGACGCCGGTGGTTCGGCCGGCGCGTGAAGCTCGCCTACCTCGTCAACCTCAAGTCCGGGCTCTGCCCCGAGGACTGCACGTACTGCTCCCAGCGTCTCGGGTCCTCCGCGGAGATCCTGCGGTACACGTGGCTCCGGGCGCCCGAGGCGCTCGGCGCGGCGCGCGCGGGGATCGACGCCGGGGCGTCGCGCGTGTGCCTCGTGGCGAGCGGGCGCGGCCCCACGGAGCGCGACGTGGCCCGCGTCTGCGGGGTCGTCGCCCGGATCGTCGAGGAACACCCCGGCGTCGAGGTCTGCGCGTGCCTCGGGCTGCTGTCCGACGGACAGGCCGAGCAGCTGCGCGACGCGGGCGCGCACGCCTACAACCACAACCTCAACGCGTCGGAGGACGTGTATCCCGAGATCTGCACGACCCACGACCACGCGGACCGCGTCGCGACCGTCCGGCGCGTCCAGGGCGCCGGGCTGTCGGCCTGCTCGGGACTCATCGCGGGGGCGGGGGAGACCCCCGAGCAGCTCGTCGACGTGCTCCTGGAGCTGCGGGCGCTCGACCCGGACTCCGTCCCGGTCAACTTCCTCGTGCCCTTCGAGGGGACGCCGCTCGCCGGGCGCAACGACCTCACGCCGCAGCACTGCCTGCGGATCCTCGCCGCCGCACGGTTCGCGCTGCCCCGGGCCGAGCTCCGTCTGGGCGCCGGGCGGGAGCTCCACCTGCGGGCCCTGCAGCCGCTCGCCCTGCACGTGGCGAGCTCGCTGTTCCTCGGTGACTACCTCACGGCCGAGGGGCAGGACGCCGCCGCGGACCTCGCGCTGATCGCGGACGCCGGCCTCGAGGTCGAGGAGGTTCCCGGGCCCGCCGGGCCGACGGCGACGGCGCGCGTCGTGCTGCGCCGCCGAGGGGCGGGGACGGGCGTCGCGCCCAACGCCTGATGCCCGTCCGCCGCGTCCGTCGTAGCGTGAGGGCGTGACGGTGCAGCAGCGGGTGCTGGTGGTCGCGGTCCTCGCGTCGTTCGTGTCGTTCCTGGACGGCTCGGTGGTCAACGTCGCGCTGCCCGCGATCTCTGCCGAGCTCACCACCGGGCCGGTCACGGGTCTTGCACTGCAGCAGTGGGTCGTCGACGCCTACATGATCACGCTCGGCGCGCTGATCCTCCTGGCCGGGTCGCTCTCCGACGTCCACGGGCGACGCCGCATCATGGCGATCGGCCTCGTCGGGTTCGCCGTGACGTCCGTGGCGTGCGCGCTCGCACCCGACGGCCTCGTCCTCGTCGTCGCGCGCGGCCTCCAGGGCGTCGCGGGCGCCCTGCTCGTGCCCAGCTCGCTCGCCATGATCATCTCGACGTTCGACGGCGAGCGGCAGGCCCGGGCGATCGGCTCCTGGACCGCGTGGACCAGCACCGCGTCGCTCGTCGGGCCGCTGCTCGGCGGCATCCTCATCGACGCGATCTCGTGGCGCTGGGTCTTCTGGATCAACGTGCTGCCCGTCGCGGTCACGCTGTGGCTGCTGCGCGGCGTCCCGCGGTCCGCGGCGGAGGAGCCGGGCGCCGCGGTCGGCCCGGGCGGACGACGGCGCATCGACACGCTCGGGGCGACGCTCGCCGCCGTCGGGCTCGCGGGGACGGTGTTCGCCCTCATCGAGCAGGGCCGCTTCGGGTGGGCGAGCCCCGTCGTGTGGGCGCCGTTCGCCGTCGGGGTCGCGTGCCTGGCCGCGTTCGTGGGGTGGGAGCGTCGTGCTCCGGACCCGATGCTGCCGCCGCGCCTGTTCCGGGTGCGCAACTTCGCGTGGGGCAACCTCGCGACCGCGGCGATCTACGGCGCGCTGTACTTCGGCGGGTTCGTCGTCACGCTCTTCCTCCAGCAGGTCGGCGGGTACAGCGCGACCGCCGCCGGGCTCGCCCAGCTCCCCGTCACGCTCGTGCTCCTCGCGCTCTCGACGCGCTTCGGGGCGCTCGCGGGCCGCTACGGCCCGCGCCTGTTCATGACGCTCGGCCCGATCGTCGGCGGTGCGGGCTACCTCCTCCTGCTCACGACGACCGACGACGCCGTCTACGTCACCCAGGTCCTGCCGGGTCTCGTGCTCTTCGGCCTCGGCCTCGCGATGACGGTCGCGCCGCTGACGTCGGCGATCCTCGGCTCGATCCCCGCGGCCGACGCCGGCATCGGCTCTGCGGTGAACAACGCGGTGTCGCGCGTCGCGGGGCTCGTCGTCATCGCGTTCGCGGGGGTGATCGTGGGCGGCGTGCTCGACCTCGACGGCTTCCACCGCTCGCTCCTCGTCACGGCGGCCCTCCTCGTCCTCGGCGGCGTGCTCAGCTGGGTCGGCATCCGCAACGACCGCGTGCGCGCCGCCGGCGCCGGTCAGGCCGGGAGCGGCTGAGGCGGGGTGCCGACTCCAGGTACCGAGCCCGCCGTGCCGTCGGCTAGCGCACCGTCTGCAGGTCGTGGGTCGAGGTGTTGAGGCGACGTGCGCCGTCGGGCACGTCCGGCGGGAACGCGACGACGATGTCCTCGATCCGGACGCCGAAGCGGCCGGGCAGGTAGACGCCCGGCTCGACGGAGAAGCACATGCCGGGCTCGACCGGGCGGTCCTCGCCCTCCACCATGTACGGCGGCTCGTGCGTCGTCGTGCCGATGCCGTGACCGGTGCGGTGCACGAACTGCTCGCCGTAGCCCGCGTCGACGATGACGGCGCGCGCGGCGCGGTCGACGTCCTGGCACGTGGCGCCCGGGCGCACCGCCTCGACCCCGGCCTGCTGCGCGCGCCGGACGACGTCGTAGACCTCGCGCTGCAGGGCCGCGAGGCCGTCGTCCGTGCCGCCCGCGACGAGCACCGTCCGGGAGGTGTCCGACCCGTACCCGTCGCGCAGGCCGCCGAAGTCGAGCACGACGAGGTCGCCGGGCTCGATGACGCGGTGGCCCGCGTCGTGGTGCGGGGCGGCGCCGTTCGGGCCGGAGCAGACGAGCGTGAAGTCGACCTGCTCGTGCCCGTGCTCGCGCAGGAACCGGTCGAGGTCCGCCGCGACGTCCCGCTCGCGCCGACCGGCGAACGCGACGCCCAGGACGTCCGCGAACGCGGCGTCGGCGGCCGCGCCCGCCGCGGCGAGGCGCTCGACCTCCGCCGCGTCCTTGACGGCCCGCAGCGTCGGGACGGTGTCGGAGAAGGCGGTGAAGCGGGCGCCGGGCAGCGCGCGCTGGAGCCCGAGCACGTGCAGCGCCCACGTGGCGTCCGAGACGGCGTAGGCACCGTCCCCGGCGAGGAGGCGCGCCGCGGCGTCGTGCTCGTCGTCGCCGTCGCGCCACGTCACGACGTCGAGGCCCTCCGCGCCGGGGGCGGAGGCCAGGTCGCCCCGCTCGAGCAGCGGCACGACGACGGACGCACCGCCCGCCGTCCCGGTCCCCTCGGCGGGGATCGTGAGCAGCGTCAGCCGCTCCGTCTCCGGCGGCGCGTACCCGGTGAAGTACGCGAGGTCGGGGCCGGGCGAGACGAGCAGCCCGGCGAGCCCGGCCTCCCGCGCGTGCGCGGCGGCGCGCTCGCGGCGCGCGGCGTAGACCTCGGGACCGAACGCGGCCCCCGGACGTGCGGCATCGGTGCTCGACATGAGCCCAGCGTGGCACCGTGCGCCGCCGAGATCGACCCGAGCGGCCCGACGTCGCCCCCCGCTCGGCTCGCTCGGCCCGCTCGGGCGGCCGGGTCGGTCTCGGTCGTGGCGGTCCGGGTCGGGCCGCGAGTGGCAGGGTGGTCGCATGACCGACGTGCGCAACCTCCTCGCCGCCCTCGACACGTTCGACGGGCACTGGCAGCCGCACCGCGTGGCGAGCCTCAACGACGCCGACGTCAAGGTGGTGAAGGTGCTGGGCGAGTTCGTCTGGCACACGCACCCCGAGACCGACGAGCTGTTCCTCGTGCTCGACGGCGAGCTGACGATCGACCTGCGCGACGGCGGCGTCGAGCGCGCGGTCGTGCTGGGGCCGCACGACCTGTTCGTGGTGCCGCGGGGCGTCGAGCACCGGCCGCGCGCCGCCGTCGAGACCTCCGCGGTGCTCGTCGAGCGGCAGGGGACGGTCAACACGGGCGACGCGGGCGGCGACCTCACGTCGCCGCTGCGGGAGCTGACGGACGAGCCGCGGACCGCCTGAAGGGTCGCAGCCCGACCGACCCGGGCGTGCGGGACCGGCCCGCGGCGGTCGATCGGGCGCCGCCCGGGCCGGTCGCGCGGGGTCAGACCCGGACGACGACCTTGCCGCGCACGTGCCCGGACTGGCTCGCGCGGTGCGCATCGGCGGCGTCGGCGAGGTCGAAGACCTCCGCGACCTCCGGCCGCAGCAGGCCCTCGTCGCCGAGCCGCGCGAGCTCGGCGAGGTCGGCCGCGTCGGGGCGCACCCACACGTAGTGCCCGCCCAGCTCGTCGCGTGCCCGGGCGTCCGTGATCGAGGCGACCGTGCCGCCGTCGCGCAGCACCTGCGGGACCGAGTCGAGCGCGTCGCCGCCCACGTAGTCGAGGACGACGTCCACGCCGTCGGGCGCGAGCGCCCGGACCCGCTCCGCGAGCCCGTCGCCGTACGTCACCGGCTCCGCGCCGAGCGACCGCAGGAAGTCGTGGTTGCGCTCCGACGCCGTCCCGAGGACGCGTGCCCCGAGCGCCTTCGCGATCTGGACGGCGAACGACCCGACCCCGCCCGCGGCGGCGTGCACGAGCACCGTCTGCCCGGCGGCGAGACCGGTGCGCCGGATGGTCTGGTACGCCGTGAGACCCGCGAGGGGGACGGCCGCCGCCTCCTCGAACGACCACGCCGCCGGCTTGCGGGCCAGCGTCCGGACGGGCGCCGCGACGAGCTCGGCGAACGTGCCGCCCGAGACCTCGCCGCCCACGACGTCCTTGCGCACGTACCCGTACACCTCGTCGCCGACCTGGAGCTCGGGGGTGTCGAGGCCCACGCGCTCGACGACGCCGGCGACGTCCCAGCCGGGCACGACGGGGAAGACCGCGTCCATGACCTGGTCGAGATATCCCTCGCGGACCTTCCAGTCCACCGGGTTTACGCTCGCCGCGCGCACGCGCACGAGGACGGAGTCGGGCCCGACCTTCGGGGTCGGGAGGTCGGTCGTCTCGAGGACGTCGGGGCCGCCGTAGCGGGAGTAGGTGATGGCTCGCATACGGGCGGCAACCCCGCGGACGCTCGACGGATTCCCGCGGCGCGGTCAGCCCTCGAACGCCGTGGGGTCCATGAAGAGGACCTCCCACTGGTGCCCGTCGAGGTCGGCGAAGCTCCGCGAGTACATGAAACCGCCCTCCTCCTGCGGGTCCTTGACCGCCGTCGCACCGGCGGCGAACGCGGCGTCGGCGAGCCGGTCGACCTCGGCGCGCGAGCCCACGCTCAGCGCGTTGATGACCTCGGTCGTGGCGGTCGCGTCGGCGATCGCCTTGTTCGTGAACCGCTGCGCGAACTCCGCGGTGAGGAGCATCACGTAGATCGTGTCGCTGAGGACGATCGAGGACGCGTTCTCGTCCGTGAACTGCTCGTCCACCGTGTACCCCAGCGCGGTGTAGAACGTCTTGGCCGCCTCGAGGTCCTGGACGGGCAGGTTGACGAAGATCTGGGTGCTCATGCGGTCCTCCGGTGTCGCGGGCGCCGGGCCCGAGGGGTGTCGCGGGGTAGACGCACCCGAGCCCGCAAACTCATCGACGCGGTGGGGCCCGGGGGTCTGTCGCGCGGCCCCGGCGACCGGTAGCGTCCGACGCAGGGCTCCGCGCACAGTTCTCGAAGGACAGGTCGGCGGGGTGCCGGCCGGGGGACGCGACGTGGCGTCCCTGCTCTTCTCCACCGCCACCGAGCCCGAGAGGAACCGGCCATGACCGACGTCGACCGCTCCCAGACCCCCGCCGAGGCACCCGCCGGGTCGCCTCCCGACCCTCGCCCGGACACCGTCGTGCTCGTGCACGGACTCTGGATGACTCCCCGGAGCTGGGAGGGCTGGGTCGCGCACTACGAGCAGCAGGGGCTCACCGTCCTGACCCCCGGCTACCCCGGTTTCGAGATCGAGGTGGAAGCGCTCCGGGAGAACCCGCAGCTCATCGCCGACCTCACCGTCCCGGAGACGCTGGACCACCTGGCCTCCGTCATCGAGGCGCTCGACGCGCCGCCGATCATCATGGGCCACTCGTTCGGGGGCACGCTCACCCAGCTCCTGCTCGCGCGCGGCCTCGGCGCCGCCGGCGTGGTCGTGGACTCGGCGCCCACCGAGGGCGTGCGCGTCAGCCCGGTGTCCCAGGCGCGCTCGCTCTTCCCGGCGCTGCGGAACCCCGCGAACCGGCACCGCGCCGTCGGCTTCACGCCCGAGGAGTTCCACTACGCGTTCACGAACACGCTCAGCGAGGAGGAGTCGCGCGCCGTGTGGGAGCGGTACGCCATCCCCGCGCCGGGCCACTGGGTGTGGGAGTACGGGCTCATCGCGAACTACAAGCCCGGCCACCAGGACACGTGGGTCGACTACTCCGCGGACCGGGCGCCCCTGCTCTTCGTCGCGGGGGAGCAGGACCACATCATGCCGCCGTCGGTGAACCGTTCGAACGCGAAGCACTGGGAGGCCTCGCCCGCGCTCACCGAGTACTACGAGTTCGCCGGCCGCGACCACTGGACGTGCGCGGCACCGGGGTGGGAGGCGGTCGCGGACCACGCGCTCGGCTGGGCCCTCGCGCACGCGAGGGCCCAGCGGACCTGACGGCTCGGGGCCTGCGACGTCAGACGAGCACGTCGCCGTCGCGGGCCACGACCCGGCCGCCCGCGACGACGAGCGCGCGGCGCGGGGCGCGCACGACGGCGTCGGGCACGTTCTCCGCGTCGACGAGCACCACGTCCGCGGGCGCGCCGACGACGAGGTCGTGGACGTCGCGGCCGACGAAGCGCGCGGCGTCGGACGTCGCGACGCGCGCGGCGGTGACGAGCTCGTCGTCGTGCCGGAAGCGCGAGAGGCGGGCGAGCTGGGTGGTCAGCGCGAGGAGGTCGCCGGTCCCGTAGGGGGCCCACAGGTCGCGGATGCCGTCCGTGCCGAGGCCGACCGCGACGCCCGCCGCCCGCAGCGCGTGCACCGGGAGGGGAGCGGCGCCGATCGGTGCGACGGTGGTCATGGTGATGCCCGCCTCGCCCATCGCGGCGACGAGGTCCGCCTGCCGTGACGGCGGGACCTCGCCGACCGCGAAGCCGTGCGCCACGTTGACCTTGCCCTGGAGGCCGGCGCGCAGGGTGCGGTCGATCATGAGCTCGACCTGGAACGCGCCGAGGTCGCCGCCGTCGTGGAGGTGCACGTCGATCCCGACCCCGCGCCGCTCGGCGATCGCGAACAGACCGTCGAGCTGGCCGACGGGGTCGCGGTCGATCGACGCCGGGTCGAGCCCGCCGACGTGCTCGGCGCCCGCGGCGGCGGCCGCGTCGAGCAGGTCGAGCACGCCGGGTCGGCGCAGCACGCCGTCCTGCGGGAACGCGACGATCTCGGCGTGCACGGCGCCGCCCAGCGTGGCGAGCGCCTCGCGCACGACCTCGATGCCGCGCAGCCGCAGGCCGAGGTCGACGTCGACGTGGGTCCGGATCGCCGTCGTGCCGTGCCGCACGAACTCGCGCAGCACCGTGAGCGTCACGTCGACGCCCGGGATGCCGAGCTCGTCGCGGTGCGCGCGCTCGTGCGCGATGCGGCCCTGCGTCGTCGCCTCGCCGCCGTAGCTCACCCAGGGCCGGCCCCACCAGCTCTTGTCGACGTGCGCGTGGGCGTTGACGAGGCCCGGGAGCGCGAGCAGGCCCCGACCGTCGACGACGCCGTCGTCCGTCGCCGTGCCCGACGACGTGCCCGACGACTGCGGCGCCGCCGGGTCGTGCGGCGTCACCGCCGCGATGCGGCCGTCCGCGACGTGCAGATCGACCGGCTCGCCGCCCCAGGGGCGGACGTCGCGCAGGACGGTGACGGTCTCGGGGGTGCGGGCGGTGGTCATGCGGCGGGTCCTTCCGGGAGCGGGACGACGACCTGGGGTCGCCCGGGGATCTGGATCTCGTACGTGTCGAGCGTGGCGAGGTCGACGACGGTCGCGCCGTCCCACGCCTCGGCCTGCGTGTACCCGCCGGCGAGCACGGCGCTCGGTCGGCCGGTCGCGGGGTCGGTCCACGTCGTCACGGTCTCGTGGCGGCGCGTGAGCGGGGCGACCTCCTCGGTGCCGGTCGCGGGGTCGAGCACCGTCACGTTCGGCCCGCCCGTGGCGTTGCCGAACGGGCCGTTGCCCACGACGACGACGCGGCCGTCGGGAGCGCGCGCGACGCCGTGCTGGTGGCTGTCCGCGGCCGAGGCCACGGTCGTCGTCGTGCCGGTGGCCGGGTCGAGGCGGACCAGCACGCGGCCCTGGTAGGGCAGCAGGAGCGAGCCGTCGTCGTCGAGCACCGCGTAGTGGGGCTTCTCGAACGACGCCAGGCCGTCGTCCGTGCCGAACGGCGCGACCTCGATCCGCCGCGCCTCGAACGTCGTGGTGTCGACGACGTGCACGGAGAACGTGTCGTGGTCGACGGTGTAGACCTCGCCGCCGTCGGCGGCGACGAGCACGTCGAACGGCCGCAGCCCCACGGGGGTGCTCGCGACGACCTCGCGCGACGCGACGTCGATCGTCTCGAGCGTCGACGAGTCGCCGCGGTGGACGGCGACGTGGACGCGGGTGCCGTCGGGCGAGACGGCGATGCCCATGCCGCCGCGGCGGTACTCGCCGAACGCGACGCGCGCGGGCGCGTCCCGGTAGGGGAGGAGGTCGACCCGCTCGCGCGTCGCGAGGTCCACGACGGCGACGCCCTGCGCCGTCGAGACGTAGGCGCGCATCGTCGGGGCGTGCACGGTGACGCCCCAGGGCGCCGCCCCGACCTCGATACGGTCCACGACGGCGCTGCCCTCCCGGACCGTCGGGTCGACGACCGCGAGACCGTCGGACTCCGCCTCGGTCGCGAGCAGGAACCGCGGGGTCTCGGCGGCGGGGGCGGTGCCGGCAGGGGTGTCGGGCGCGGGGGCCGTCGGCTCGTCCCCGGGCGTCGTCTGCGGACCCTCCGCGGAGGCGGTCGGGCTCGGGGGTGCGGAGGGCGTGGCGTCCGCGCCCGTTCCGCCGGGCGTGCACGCGGCGAGGACGGCGACGCCGAGCGCGGCGACCCATGCCGCCGCACGTCGCGGCCGACGGCTCCGGGGCCGGCCGGCACCGTGGAGGGAGGACGGGACGACCATGGCCAAATGGTATACCAATCGCTCCCGCGTCCCGGGCGCTGCTCCCCCTCCCGTGCGAGGGAGCCGGTCAGCCGTCGAGCGTCGCGGGCGCCTCCAGCACGACGTCGTCCGGCGACCTGTCCCGGCGCCATCCCTTCCACACGGGGTGGCGCAGCTTGCCGAAGGGGACCTCGTCGCCGTCGCCCTCCCCGGCGCCCGTCCACTCCGCGTAGACGACCTCAGCGACCCGGCGCGGCGACACCCAGTGCGCGTCGCGCGCGTCCTCGCGCGGGACGCCCACGGCGGGCGGCGTCGAGCGCCCGATCCGGTCGAGCTCGGCGACCAGGTCGCGTCGCTCGGCGTCCGTGAAGCCCGACCCGACCCGGCCCACGTAGACGAGCCGGCCGTCGTCGGGCACGGCGAGCAGCAGGGACCCGACGAGGTGCGTCCGCTCGCCGTGGCCCGGCCGCCACCCCACCACGACGACCTCCTGCGACTGCGCGTGCTTGAGCTTCAGCCACAGCGCCGAGCGACGGCCCGACGAGTACGTCCCGTCGCGCCGCTTCGCGACGACGCCCTCCAGCCCCAGCCGTTTCGACGTCGCCATCGCGGCCTCCAGGTCCCCGTCGAAGACGGGCGGCACGTGCACCGGGGCGACGGCGTCGCGCAGCACGTCCTCCAGCACCTCGCGCCGCTCGTCGTACGGGCGCTTCGCGAGCGACCGCCCGCCGGTCTCCAGGACGTCGAACACCATGAGGTCGACCGTGACCCGCCGCCGTGCCGCGGCGACGTCCCCGGGCTTGGCGATGTTCGCGCGCTGCTGCAGGCGCCGGAAGCTCGGCCGCCCCCGCGCGTCGAGCGCGACGATCTCCCCGTCCAGCACCACCGGCAGCGCGTCGGCGGGGACCTGCTCCGCGAGCGCCTGCAGCTCCGGGTACGTCACCGTCATGTCCTTGCCCGAGCGGCTCACGAGCCGTACCCGCCCCTGCGACACGTGCGCGAGCGTCCGGAACCCGTCCCACTTCATCTCGAACGCCCACGCGTCGCCATCGTGCAGGTCGCCCGCCGACGCGGGCGACGCGAGCATCGGCCGCCAGTCCGTCCGCGCCGGCCGCGGCTCCGGCGTCTCGTCGTGGTCGGGCGAGGACGCGCCGCGAGCCGAGCGCGAAGCCGGGGGTGGGGAGGAGGTGCCGGGTCGTGGCGGGTCTGGCGGGAGCGGCGAGGGACGAGCCGCGGATCGTAGCCCCGGCGCCTCCTCCCCAGCCCCGGCGCCCCGACCCCGCGCGCTCTCGCCCGGACGGCTCGGCCTTGGCGCCATGAGGTGGATCAGCCAGTTGTCCTCGTCGCGGCCGTCGCGGCCGCCCGTGTGGATGAGCGCGAGGCGGCGGGTGCCGTGCTGCTCGCCGTGGAGCGTGACGATGACCTCCTCGCCGTCGCGCCACTTCTCCAGCTCGTACGTGCCGGCGTCCCAGATGGTCACCTCGCCGGCGCCGTACTCGCCCTTCGGGATCGTGCCCTCGAAGGACCCGTAGGCGAGCGGGTGGTCCTCGGTCTGGACGGCGAGGTGGTTCTTCCTCGGGTCGGTCGGCTCGCCGCGGGGCAGCGCCCAGCTCACGAGCACGCCGTCGTGCTCCAGCCGGAAGTCCCAGTGCAGGCGGCGGGCGTGGTGCTCCTGGATGACGAAGCTGTCGCCCGCGCTCGGCGGCGGCGGCTCGTCCGGGACGGGCTCGGGCGTGCGCCCGGCGTCGCGCATGGAGCGGTACCGGTGCAGGCGGTCGGGCCGCTCGTCGTCGTCCGGCCCGCCGTCCGCGGTGCCGCTGCCCGACGCCGCGCCCCCCTTGCGCTCGAACGTCGCCATGCGCTCGGGCGTGGGCTCGAGCGCGGAGAGGTGCCCCTGCGTGAGCGCGGCGAGCGGGTCGCCCAGGGTGCGGACGCGCTCGACGACCTCGTCGAGGTCGAGGTGGCGCAGGTCCGGGTCGTCGAGCTCCTCCCAGGTGCGCGGCGCGGCGACGGTGGGGTGCTCGCGCCCGCGCAGCGAGTACGGCGCGATCGTCGTCTTGTTGCCGTTGTTCTGGCTCCAGTCCACGAGCACCTTGCCGCCGCGCAGCGACTTCTTCATGTCGCTCACGACGAGGTCGGGGTGCTCGGCCTCGAGATAGCGCGCGAGCTCGTGCGCGACGGCGGAGACGGCCGCCGCGTCCTGCTTGCCGTCGAGCGCGGCGTACAGGTGGATGCCCTTGGACCCGCTCGTCACCGGCAGGGGGTCCAGGCCCATGCCCTGGAGGATCTGCCGCGCCTGGCGGGCGACCTCCGCGCACTCGGGCAGCCCGGCACCCGGGCCGGGGTCGAGGTCGAGGACCAACCGGTCGGGGTCGAGGTGGACCCCGGTACGACCGAACTGCCACTGCGGCACGTGGAGCTCGAGCGACGCCGTCTGGCCGAGCCACGTGAGGGTCGCGAGGTCGTTCACCAGCACGTAGTCGTTGGAGCTGCTCTTGTGCTGGATGCGGCGGGTGCGGACCCAGGACGGGACGCCCTGGCCCGCGTTCTTCTGGAAGAACACCTGGCCGTCGACGCCGTCTGGCCAGCGCTTGCGCGTCGCGGGCCGGTTGGCGCAGTGGGGGAGCATGACGTCGGCGACGGCCGCGAGGTACGCGAGGACGTCGGCCTTCGTCGTGCCGGTGGCGGGGTAGAGGACCTTGTCCAGGTTGGTGAGCCGCAGGCGGTGACCACCGACGTTCACCGTCTCGCCCGCCCGGCTGGATGTGGTGGCCATGGGCCCATGGTGGCGCGGGCCCGACGGCGTCGCCCGCCGTGGCGGGAACTTCTCGGCGTCCTCGACCGTGGACACTGGGGGGAGGCTGTCCGACCGGCCGGGCAGCCCGCCCGGGGTCGATGCCGGACCGAGAGGATCACCGTGACGCACCTGACGACCGACGACGTACCGCTCCCCGCGGAGATCGGTCCCCGCGTCCGCGAGTTCCGTCGCCTGATGATGAACTACAAGTTCGGCATCGACGAGGTGATGACGAAGATCACCGTGCTCCGCGACGAGTTCCGGCACGTGCACGACGACAACCCGATCGAGCACCTGGGCTCGCGCCTGAAGTCGCTCGAGTCGATCGTCGCGAAGGCGCGGCGCAAGGGGATCCCGCTCACCCCGGAGGGCGTGCGGGAGAACATGTTCGACGTCGCGGGCGTCCGGGTCACGTGCGCGTTCGTCTCCGACATCTACCGCGTGCGCGACCTCCTCGTGGGCCAGCGCGACCTCACGGTCCTCGAGGAGCGCGACTACATCGCGCACCCGAAGGGCAACGGCTACAAGAGCCTGCACCTCATCGTCCAGGTGCCCGTGTTCCTGTCCGACCGCGTCGAGGACGTCGTGGTCGAGATCCAGCTCCGCACGATCGCCATGGACTTCTGGGCGAGCCTGGAGCACAAGATCTACTACAAGTACCAGCGGGACGTGCCCCAGCACCTGACGGACGCGCTCAAGCTCGCGGCGGACGTCGCCGCGACCCTCGACACGACGATGGAGCGCATCCACGACGAGGTCCGCAGCCTCGACGGCGTGCCCGAGCCGGTCGAGAACACCGACGAGCTCGCCACGCCGCGCGAGGTCATGGAGAGCTTCATGCGGACGGCGCAGGTCGCCGACGAGGCGTTCCACGAGCGCCGCCACGACGGCTGAGACGACGCGCCGCGCGTTCTGAGCCTCGGCGTCGGGCCGCTCAGACCAGCGTCTCGACGCCGATCCGCACCCGGTCGCCCACGTCGACGCCCTCGGCGCGGCGGACCGCAGCCTTGATGGGCACGACGAACGTCTTGCGCTGCGCGTCGGGGAACACCGACGTGGACCAGCGCTGCGCCCCGAGCGTCACCTCGACCTTGACCGAGCCGAACCCGGCGGGCGGGAGCGGCAGCTCCGCGATCTCGTCGCTCACGTCCTCCGGGAGCGCGGCGAACACCCAGCTGTCGGTGCGCGCCTCCCACCGCCACAGCTCGGCCTCGAACTCGAACCTCGTCCCCGCCACCTGTCCATCGTGCCGCGGGCCACCCACACGCGGGTGCCGTCGTCGCGCGCTCGCCGAGAGGCGGCCCGGGCGCCGGGCGCACGCCGTGCGCCCCCGTACCCCTCGCGGGCGGGCGCCGGGGGCGCCACCATGGACGGATGAGGGCCATCTGGAAGGGCGCGATCACGTTCGGCCTCGTCAACGTGCCGGTCAAGGTCTACTCCGCGACGGAGGACCACGACGTGCCGCTGCACCAGGTCCACGACAAGGACGGCGGCCGCATCCGCTACCGGCGCGTGTGCGAGATCGACGGCGAGGTCGTGCCGTACGAGCACATCGACAAGGCGTACGACGACGGCGAGCGGACCGTCGTGCTGACGAGCGAGGACTTCGCCGCGCTCCCCGCCGAGCGCAGCCGCGAGATCGAGGTCGTGGAGTTCGTGCCGAGCGAGCAGATCGACCCGCTGCTGCTCGACCGCAGCTACTACCTGGAGCCCGACTCGAAGTCCAACAAGGCGTACGTGCTCATGCGGCGCACGCTCGAGGAGACCGACCGCACGGCGATCGTGAAGTTCGCGCTGCGCCAGCGCACGCGGCTCGCGGCGCTGCGCGTGCGCGACGACGTGCTCGTCCTCCAGACGCTGCTGTGGGCCGACGAGGTGCGCGAGGCCGCGTTCCCGTCGCTCGACGACGAGGCGAGGGTGACCGACAAGGAGCTCGCCATGTCGGCGCAGCTCGTCGCGAGCTTCGAGGCCGACTTCACCCCCGAGGAGTACGAGGACGACTACCAGGCGCAGCTCCGCCAGCTCATCGAGGCGAAGCTCGAGCAGGGCGACGCGCTCGACACCGCCGAGACGTTCGGCGAGCAGCCCGAGGAGAGCGAGGGCGCCGAGGTCATCGACCTCATGGAGGCGCTGCGCAAGTCGGTCGCGTCGTCGAAGAGCTCGCGCGCGGGCGGGGGGAAGGATTCAGGTTCAGGTTCAGGTTCAGGTTCAGGCTCCGGGTCGGGGTCGAGGTCCGGGTCGACGGCGAAGTCCGGATCCGGCCGCGCGAGCACGCCGTCGGGCAAGGGCTCGAGCGGCTCCCGGTCGACGAGCACGAGCAAGAGCTCGGGCACGAAGGAGAAGACGGCGTCGAAGCCGGCCGCGAAGAAGAGCACGAGCCGTGCGGCCTCCACGAAGGAGAAGACGACGACCTCGAAGACCACCCGGAAGAAGGCGTCCGCCTAGAGCCGGGCCACGGGCGGGGCGCGCACCGCGCGACCTGCGAGGCGCTGGACGAGGGCCGGTGCGCGATGAGTTCCGCACCCGGCACCCGTCGGAACCGGTGGGCGGTCGACCGGCCGCCCGCGAGACCCTGCGGAGGAGACGACGATGCGCGCGATCGTGCCCAGCCTGTGGTTCGACGGCAACCTCGAGGAGGCCGTCACCTTCTACTCGAGCGTCTTCCCCGACGCGAAGGTCGGCGACGTGTTCCGCCAGCCCGACGGCACGGCCGTGTCGGCGGACTTCGAGCTCGCCGGCCAGCGGTTCGACGCCATCAACGGCGGGCCGCAGTTCCCCTTCACCGAGGCGGTGTCGTTCGTCGTCGAGTGCGAGTCCCAGGACGAGGTCGACGAGTACTGGGCGGCGCTCACCGACGGCGGCCAGGAGTCGCAGTGCGGCTGGCTCAAGGACCGGTTCGGGCTGTCGTGGCAGGTCGTGCCGCTCGAGTTCCTCGCGATGCTGCAGGACCCCGACCCGGCGCGCGTGCAGCGCGTCGTGGACGTGATGATGACGCAGTCCAAGCTCGACCTGGTGCCGTTGCGCGCTGCCTACGAGGGCTGAGCCGGGTCAGGCCGCGTCGGGCAGGGACGGCCCGGGACCGGGAGTCACGGGGCGAGGCCGAGGACCGTCGCGCCGCGCGCCCGAGCGGCGTTCGCCAGGCGGGAGTCGAAGGTGGCGAGAGGGACACCGAGGAGCTCGGCGAGCGCGAGGACGCAGGCGTCGGGCATCTTCAGCGCGGCGGTGGCACGGACGAGCGCGAGGTCCTCGGGCGTGGGCTCGCCCTGCGCGGACAGGCCGAACCCCGCCGCCTCCAGGCGGTGACGTGCCTGTACCCGGGCGCCTGCTCGCGCCGGACCGACCAGCACCTCGGCGAGGGTGAGGGAGTGGAGGACGATCCCGTGCTGTCCGTGCTCGAGGACGAGCGACGTCGCCTCGGCGTGGTGCGCGTCGGAAGGGTTGGACGCCGCGATCACGACGTTCGCGTCGGCGACGATCACTCGTCCCAGCCCGCCCGGACGTCGTCGAGGTAGTCAGCCGCCGCGTAGTGCTCCGAGAGCGTCGTGAGCGCCGCCACCGCCCGGCGGTGCTCGGCCTCGGCGACGTCGTCCTCGTGCTCGAGGGCCGAGGCTCCCTCCTCGATCAGGTGGGTGAGGAGTCGCGTCGCGGGCTCACCGGGCCACCGGCGTCGGGCGACAGCCAGCGCGCGAGCGACGGAGTCCGTCTCCGTGATCGCGTGGCGGGGCTTGAGCGTGGGCATGGATCGAGAGTAACACCGAGCGGGTTGGTGTCACACCTGATCGAGGGGGCCTTGCGCCGGGTGGGCACGAGGGTCCGTGGCGCTCGTCGGCAGGCGTCAGGACTCCTGGCGTTGCGCCGCTCCGCCCGGGCGTCGCAGCGCGACGAGCTCCTCGAGGAGGCCGAGGAGGTCGTCGACGTCGTCGCCCGGGCGCGGGCCGCGGAAGGCGAGGTCCTCGGCCGCGGGGTCCTCGCCCTCGGGCCCGGGGGTGCCGCCGGTGACGCGCTGCCCGAGCACGTCGCTGCTCAGCGCGGCGTGCGCGTAGAGGCCGTCGCTGAGCAGGACGATCGCGCGGGCGACGACGGGGTCCCCGACCTCGTCGAGGACGGTGCGGGTCCACGCGTCGTGCGCGCCGTCGAGCGCCGCGCGGGCGCGCGGGTACGACCCCTGGGCGAGCCGGGACACGGCCAGGTAGACGAGCTCGAACTCTGTGTCGACGAGCGTCGAGGTGCGGATGAGGTAGTCGACGGCGCCCGCTGGCGCGGCGCGCATCGACTCGACGTCGGCGGCGGTGAGCTCTCGGAGGTGCTCGGTGAGGCCGTCGACGAGCGCGTCCTTGGACCCGAAGTGGTAGAGCAGCCCGCCCTTGGACACCCCGGCGCGCTCCGCGACCGCCTCGAGCGTGGCGGCGCGCTCGCCCTGCTCGACGAGCAGGGACGCGAACGCGCGCAGGACCTTGGCGCGGGCGGCGGGGGGCGGCGGCATGGCACCGAGGGTAGTCGGCCCGTGCCGCCCTGCAGGCCGGGGTCGTCGAGCCCGCGACCCGGGGCGGGGGCGCCGAACCGGGGGAGCCCGCGCGGTGCCGAGCGTCACAGTCGTTCGCGGGATGACGAGGGCACGCCGGCTCGTTACTATACCGTCTGGACGGTCTGGAAGTTCGGCGCCACCGCGTCGCCCCGGCCGCCCGGAAGACGTGGAAGGACCTCTCGCCGTGACGACCCCCGTGACGACGAACCTGACGAGCCAGGCCGCCCCGCACGCGCCCGCGACGCGCGGACCCGCGCGCGGCGCCGCCGGCCGCTGGTTCGCGCTCGCCGTGCTCATGCTCCCGGTGCTGCTCGTGTCGGTCGACAACACCGTGCTCAGCTTCGCGCTGCCCCAGATCTCCGAGTCGCTGCGCCCCACCGGGACGCAGCTGCTCTGGATCATCGACATCTACCCGCTCGTGCTCGCGGGCCTGCTCGTGCCGATGGGCTCGTTCGCCGACCGTGTGGGCCGTCGTCGGCTGCTCCTCACCGGCGCGGTGGGCTTCGCCGCCGTCTCCGTCGTCGCGGCCTACGCGCCCAGCGCCGGAGCGCTCGTCGCGTCCCGTGCCGCGCTCGGCTTCTTCGGCGCCATGCTCATGCCGTCGACGCTCTCGATCCTGCGCAACGTCTTCACCGACCGCGAGGAGCGCCGGCTCGCCATCGCCGTCTGGGCCGCGGGGTTCGCGGCCGGGTCGGCGCTCGGGCCGATCGTGGGCGGGTTCCTCCTCGAGCACTTCTGGTGGGGCTCGGTCTTCCTCCTCGCCGTCCCGGTGCTCGTGCTGCTGCTCGCGCTCGCGCCGTTCTTCGTGCCCGAGTCGCGCGACCCCGCACCGGGCCGCGTCGACGTCCTGTCGATCGTGCTCGTCATGGCGACCATGACCCCGGTCGTCTACGGCATCAAGACCTTCGCGAAGTCCGGCCCGAGCGTGGTCGCGCTCGTGAGCGTCGCCGTCGGGCTCGCCGCGGGCGTGCTGTTCGTGCGCCGCCAGCTCCACCGGTCCGACCCGATGATCGACGTGCGGCTCTTCACGCGCGGCGCCTTCAGCGGCGCGGTGCTCGTCAACCTGCTGTCCGTGTTCTCGCTCGTCGGGTTCCTGTTCTTCGTGTCCCAGGACGTCCAGCTCGTGCTCGGGCTCGGACCCATGCAGGCGGGCGTCGCGCTCCTGCCCGGGCTGGTCGTCATGATCGTCGCCGGGCTCGGCGTCGTCCGGGTGGTGCGGCGCGTGCGCCCGGCGCACGTCGTCGCCGTCGCGCTGCTGTTCTCCGCGACGGGCTACGCGATCGTCGCCGCGGGCGCCGGGCAGAGCACGCTCGCCCTGCTCATGGTCGCGTTCGTCGTGCTCTCGCTCGGCGTGGGCGCGGCCGAGACCGTGTCGAACGACCTCATCGTGTCGTCCGTCCCCGCCGCGAAGGCGGGTGCCGCGTCGGCGATCTCCGAGACCGCGTACGAGGTGGGTGCCGTGCTCGGCACGGCCGTCCTGGGGAGCATCCTCACGGCGTCGTACCACGCGAACGTCGTCGTCCCGGCGGGCGTCCCCGCGGCCGACGCCGTCGCCGCGGCCGAGACGCTGGGCGGCGCGACCCAGGTCGCCTCGACCCTGCCCGCCGGGCAGGCGCAGGCGCTGCTCGACTCCGCGCACGCCGCGTTCGGCAGCGGCGTCGGCACGACGTCGCTCATCGGCGTGGTGCTCATGCTCGTCGCCGCAGGCGTGGCGCTCGTCACGCTCCGCGGCGCCAGGTCCTGACGCCGCGCCGCTCCGTGCGCCCCGCCGGTCAAGACCGGCGGGGTGCACGACGCCCGCGGTTGGCGGGGGAGCGCCGGATCGGCAAGGCTGTGCGGTGATGAGCCGTCCGCACCGCACCCCGCCCCGCTGGGTCCGCTGGACCCTCGGCATCCTGCTCGCCCTCGTGCCGTGCGTCGTGTGGGGGGTCACGACGGCGACGGCCGAGCGCAGCCTCGGCCCGCACGAGGCGCTGTACGAGGTCACGACCAACGGCCTCGTCACCGTCGACCTCGGCCCGCTCGGGACCATCCAGATCGACTCGCCGCTGCCGCTCGGCCTGGGCGCCGACGTCACGGTCGAGGAGATCCCCGCCGACCTCACGGCCGTGGGGCAGGCGGACACGCTCGAGGGCCTGTCGCAGGACCTCGAGGACTACCTGCGCTTCTTCGGCGGCCCGCAGGAGACGATCGGCTCCGTCGCGCGCGCCCTCGTCGTCGACGCGCTGCGCCGCACGGGGTTCGCGGTCCTCGTCGTCGCGGCCGTCGGTGCCGGTCTCTACCTCCTGCTCGGTCCGCCGCGCCGACGCGAGCTCAGCGAGCGGGTCGCGCCGCGGACGTACAAGATCACCGCGGGCGTCGTGCTCGTCTCGCTCGTCGGTGCGTCGCTCGTCGCGAGCGACCCGGGCACGACGTCCGGGCCGTCCCAGCGCGCGTCCGCGGTGTTCGACGGGACCCCGCTCGAGGGCGCGCGCATCACCGGACGGCTCGCGGGCGTCGTCGACACCTACGGCGCGATGCTCATCGACCTCTACCGCGAGAACGAGGACTTCTACGCGCGCGCGGACGCCAACCTCGTCGCGGCCTGGGACCGGCGCGACCGGATCCAGCGCCTCACCGCACCGCGGTCCGCCGCGGCGGCCACGTCCGACGACCGGCCGTCCGACGAGCCGTCCGACGGTGCGTCCCCCGACGCCCCCGACGCGACGGGTGACGCCCCGGAGGCGACGGACGCGCCGACGTCGGGCGCCGACGACGCGCCCGACACGGGCGCCGAGGAGCCCGGCGCGCCCGACACCGAGGACGGCGACGAGGCGCGCGACGCGCCGACGCCGCAGCCCGCCCCCGCGGCGGAGGAGGACCTCGTCACGCTCCTCGTGGTGAGCGACCTGCACTGCAACACCGGCATGTCCCCGCTCATCCGGACCGCGGTGGAGCGGTCGGGGGCGTCGGTCGTCCTCAACGCCGGCGACACGACGATGAACGGCACGGCCGTCGAGTCGTTCTGCGTCGACTCGTTCGCGTCCGCGGTGCCCAAGGGCGTGACGATGGTCGTCGCCGACGGCAACCACGACAGCGTCGAGACGTCGGCGCAGGAGCGCGCGAACGGCCAGACGGTGCTGGACGGCAAGGTCGTGGAGGTCGAGGGGATCCGCATCCTCGGCGACCGCGACCCGCTCGAGACGCGGCTCGGGCTCGGCAGCCAGCCGCCCCGCGAGGAGACGCCGGAGGAGTACGCGGCCCGGCTCGCCGAGGTCGCGTGCACCGAGCAGGAGGACGGGGACGGCATCGACCTCCTCCTCATCCACACGCCCCGCATGGGGAACGAGGCGCTCGACTCCGGCTGCGTCCCGAACCAGGTCTCGGGGCACATGCACACCCGGTCCGGGCCGGAGCGCACGGGCGGCGGGGTCCGGTACGTGAGCGGGAGCACCGCGGGCGCGGTCAAGGACCAGCTCCGCATCGGCCCGCTCAAGGGCACCGCGGAGATGACGGTGCTGCGCTTCGACCCCGAGCGGCGGCGCATCGTCGACTGGCAGCTCGTGCAGATCGGGACGGACGAGTCCGCGAAGGTCTGGCCGCGGATCGCGTGGCCCACGCCGTCCGGGGAGCCGGTCGTCGAGGAGCCCGACGAGGTCGGCACCGAGGACGGCACCGAGGGCGACCTGCCCGGCGGCGACGCGCCCGCGGGCGCCCCGGCCGGGGACGAGCCCGCGGGCGAGGGCTGAGCCGCTGCGCGTCGGTGCTCGCCGCGCGCTGCCCGGCACGGCAGGATGGGGCGTATGAGCAGGTCGACGCGCTGGATCGTCGTGTCGGTCGTCCTCGCGCTCGTCGTGGTGCTGCTCGCCCCGTTCGTGTACTCGGAGGTGCAGGAGGGCCGTACGCCGCCCCCGCTGGGTCTGCAGTCTCCGGGGGAGGAGACGGCGTCCGCCGCCCCCGCCGAGCCGGGGCCCTTCGACGTGGACGGCGAGTGGGTCGTCGCGCCGGGCTCCGAGGCGGGCTTCCGCGCGGACGTCCTCGACGTCCCGGCGGACGAGGCGGTGCTGCTCGGCACCACGCCGGACGTCACCGGCACGCTGCGCGTCGCGGACGGCGAGCTGGAGACCGCGACGGTGACCGTCGCGACGACCGCGCTCCGCACCGGGTCGTCCGTGGCGGACCGCCAGCTCCAGCAGGCGCTCGAGACGGACCTGTACCCGACCACGCTCTTCTCCCTCACGTCGCCGCTCGACGTGAGCGAGCTGGCGTCCACCCGGGAGGCGGTCCGGCTCCAGGCCGCAGGGGCGCTGACGATCCGCGACGAGACCCGGCCCGTGACGGTCGCGCTCGACGTCCGACGGTCGGGCCAGGGGGTGCTCGCGACCGGGGCGATCGGTGTGCGCTTCTCCGACTTCGGGATCGCGGTGCCGCCCGGCGCCCCCGTGCAGGTGCGCGACCAGGGCGCGGTGGAGGTGCGGCTCGAGCTCGTCCGGTCCGCGGCCCCGTGAGCCCCTGCCGGACGCCGTGACCTAGGGTGGTCGGGTGGACCACCCGACCGACCTGACGCCCGTCGCCCAGGACTACCTCAAGGTCGTCTGGGCCGCTCAGGAGTGGGCGGACGAGCGCGTGACGACGAAGCTCCTCGCGGAGCGGATCGGCGTCGGGGCGTCCACGGTCTCCGAGACGGTCCGGCGGCTCAGCGCGCAGGGCCTGCTGGAGCACGCGCCGTACGGCGCGATCACGCTCACCGAGCGCGGTCGCAGCCTCGCGCTCGCGATGGTGCGCCGCCACCGGCTCCTCGAGACGTACCTCGTGTCCGAGCTCGGCTACGGCTGGGACGAGGTCCACGACGAGGCGGAGGTGCTCGAGCACGCGGTCTCCGACCTGCTCATCGAGCGCATCGACGCGCGCCTCGGGCACCCCACGCGCGACCCGCACGGCGACCCGATCCCCGGCGCCGACGGGACCGTCGTCCGCCCGCCCGCGGTCCCGCTCGCGGAGCTCGTCGTGGGGGACCGCGGCACCGTGGTGCGGATCTCCGACGCCGACCCGGACGTGCTGCGCTACCTCGCCGAGATCGGCGTCGGCCTCGACACGGGCGTCGAGGTCCGCGAGCGCCGCGAGTACGCGGGCATCCTCTCGGTCGTCTGGTCGCCGCCCGCGGAGGGTGTCGCACCGGCGCCGGACGCCCGCCCGGCACCGCCCGCCCAGCTCGGCCTGCGCGCGGCGGACCACGTGTGGGTCGTGCGCGCGGAGCCCGTCTCCGCCTAGACTGGCCGCCTGCCCCGACTTCTCGTCGCCGATGTCGCCGACCTGTCTCGAATCGATTCGACACCCGGTCCGAGCCGCTCGACCGCCCCGCCCGACCGACGCACGAGGACACCATGACCGACGCCACCCCGCCCGCACCGCCGTCGGACGACCCCACGCCCCGCGACGCCGGCCGCCTGCGCGGCGCCGGGCCCGCGCTGCTCGCGCTCGCGATGGGCGGCTTCACCATCGGGACGACCGAGTTCGCGACCATGGGGCTCCTGTCCGACATCGCGACCGACCTCGGCACGTCCATCCCCACCGCCGGCCACGCGATCACGGCGTACGCCGTCGGGGTCGTCGTGGGCGCGCCGCTCCTCACCGTCGCCGCGGCGCGCGTGCCGCGTAAGACGCTCCTCGTCGCGCTCATGGCGTTCTACACGCTCGGGAACCTCTTCTCCGCCACGGCGGGGAGCATCGAGACCCTCGTCGCCGGGCGCTTCCTCGCCGGGCTGCCGCACGGCGCGTTCTTCGGCGTCGGGGCGGCGGTGGGCGCGGCCGTCGCCGGTCCCGGCCGCCGCGGCCGCGCCGTCGCGACGATGATGGCCGGCCTGACGATCGCCAACGTCGTCGGCGTGCCCCTCTCCACGTTCGCCGGGCAGCAGCTCGGCTGGCGGGCCGCGTTCGTCGTGGTCGGCGGGCTCGGGCTCGTGACGCTCCTCGCGCTGTGGCGGCTGATCCCCGCCGGGGCGGGCAACGAGGACACGAGCGTGCGGCGCGAGCTCGGCGCCCTGCGCAACGGCCCGCTGTGGACCGGTTTCGTGGGGGCCGCGATCGGGTTCGGCGGCATGTTCGCCGTGTACTCCTACGTCGAGCCGACCGTCACGCGCGTCACCGGGCTCGCGTCCGGCGCGGTGCCGCTCGTGCTCGCGATCTTCGGCGTCGGCATGACCGTCGGGACGGTGGTCGGCGGCCGGCTCGCCGACCGCTCGGTGATGCGCACCGTGTACCTCGGGTTCGTGTCGACCGGCGCGATGCTCGCGCTCTTCGCGCTCACGGGGCAGCACCCCGTCCCGGCGGTGCTGTCGCTGTTCCTCCTCGGCGTGACGTCGCAGATCCTCGGCCTGTCGCTCCAGACGCGGCTCATGGACCTGTCGCCGTCCGCGCCGTCGCTCGGCGCGGCGCTGTGCCACTCCGCGCTCAACGTCGGCAACGCCAACGGGGCGTTCCTCGGCGGGCTCGTCATCGCCGCCGGCTGGGGCTACCTCGCGCCCGCCTGGACAGGGGTCGTGCTCACCGTGGCGGGCCTGGCCATCATCCTCGTCGTCGGTCGCCGCCCCGCGGGCGTCGTGGTCGCCACGCTGTCCGACGACGAGCACGCGCCGTCCGCGGCCGCCGCGCCGCCGCGGTAGCCCGCCGACCGGCCGAGGTGGCGCGCGTGCGGTGGTCCGGCGCCTCCCAGCCAGGTCCCAGCGGGGCGCGGTAGGTTGTGCCGTGCGTGCACCGCCGTGCGCGCCGTCACGTCCGGCGGGAGCCGGTGACCCACGAGGAGCGTCCCCGTGAGCAAGAGCGCCACCGCCGGTGCGAGCGTCTCCGCCGGGCCCGACGACGAGCTGCTGCCCGCGTCCGGCCCCCGCCCGATCAGCCCGCGCACGATGGGCTGGCTGCTCGTCGTGCTGGGCGCGATCGGCCTCGCCGGCTCGGCGGCGCTCGCGATCGAGAAGTACCTCAAGCTCGCCGACCCGAGCCACGTCGCGTCGTGCAGCGTCAACGCCCTGCTCGACTGCGGCGACGCCATGGACTCGTGGCAGGGGGCGCTCCTGGGCTTCCCCAACCCGCTGCTCGGCATCGCGGCGTTCCCCGTGGTGATCACCACGGGCGTCGTCCTGCTCGCGGGCGCCCGCCTGCCGCGCTGGTACTGGCTCGCGCTCCTCGGTGGGACGACGCTCGGCATGGGCCTGATCGTCTTCCTCATGTGGACGACGATGTACGCGATCTCCGCGATGTGCCCCTACTGCATGGTCGTGTGGTTCGCCATGCTCCCGCTGTTCTGGTACCAGGTGGTCCACGCCGTGCAGGAGGGCTACCTGCCCGCGGGCGAGGGCGTGCGCCGCACGCTCGTCGGCAACCGGCACCTGTTCCTGGCGATCGGCTACGTCGCGCTCGTCGCGTGGATCCTGCTGGTCAAGGGCCCGATCATCATCTCGCTGTTCTGACCGGCGACGCGGCGCCGGTGGTGCCGCGTCAGCGCCAGGCGGGCTGGTCCGGTGCAGCGTCCTGCGGGTAGCCGTGGCCGCCCGGCTGCGGGGGAGCGGACGGCGCACCCTGGGCCTGGTGGGCGGACTGCGCCGTCGCGCCGGGCTGGCCCGCGGCGAGCGGGCTGACGACGACGGCCGTGCCGTACGCGCACACCTCGGAGAAGGACGCCGCGATCTCGCCCGTGTCGAAGCGCATCCCGACGACGGCGTTGGCCCCGCGGCGCTGCGCCTCCTGCACCATGCGGTGCATGACCTCCTGCCGCGACTCGTAGACGAGCTGCGTGTACTCCTTGACCTCCCCGCCCCCGATCGAGCGGAACGACGCGACGAAGTTCGCCCCGAGGTTGGCGCTGCGCACGGTCATGCCCATGACCTCGCCGAGCACCGCGTCGATGCGGTACCCGGGCACGTCGTTGGTCGTCACGATGATCACGCCGCACATCCTCGCACGGGGCGGACGGCCGCCGTCGGGCCGCGCGTCGGCCGGTAAACTCGGCCGGGTGACCACGCCTGACACGACCTCGATCCCGCACGCCCCGGACGCCCCCGCCGCGGGCGGCCCCGCCCACCGCTACACGCCGGCGCTCGCGGAGCAGATCGAGCTCAAGTGGCAGGAGCTCTGGGAGCAGCGCGGCACGTTCTGGGCCGCGAACCCCACCGGCGACCTCACGGACGGCGACGGCGACCGGCCCCAGGGCGCGAGCCCGTACTTCATCATGGACATGTTCCCGTACCCGTCGGGCGCGGGCCTGCACGTCGGGCACCCCCTCGGGTACATCGCGACGGACGTCGTGGGCCGGTTCCGGCGCATGCGCGGCGAGAACGTGCTGCACGCCCTGGGCTACGACGCGTTCGGCCTGCCCGCCGAGCAGTACGCGGTGCAGACGGGACAGCACCCGCGCGTGACCACCGAGGCGAACATCGCGAACATGCGTCGGCAGCTGCGCCGCCTCGGGCTGGCGCACGACTCGCGCCGCTCGTTCGCGACGATCGACCCCGAGTACGTGCGCTGGACGCAGTGGATCTTCCTGCAGATCTTCGACTCCTGGTACGACCCGGAGGCCCTGCGCCCCGACGGCGGTCGTGGTCGCGCGCGCCGCATCGCCGAGCTCGAGGCCGAGCTCGCGTCGGGCGCGCGACCGGTGCCGGGCGGTGTCGAGGGCGTCGAGGAGGGTGCGGACTGGGCGACGCTCACGCCCCAGCAGCGCCGGGCCGTCGTCGACTCGCAGCGTCTCGCGTACGTGGACGAGTCGCCGGTGAACTGGGCCCCCGGCCTGGGCACGGTCCTGGCGAACGAGGAGGTCACCGCCGACGGCCGCTCCGAGCGCGGCAACTTCCCCGTGTTCCAGCGCAGCCTGCGGCAGTGGAAGATGCGCATCACGGCGTATGCCGACCGCCTCGCGGACGACCTGGACCTCATCGACTGGCCCGAGAAGGTCACGGCGATGCAGCGCAACTGGATCGGTCGGAGCGAGGGCGCGCTCGTGCGGTTCCCCGTGCTCGGCACGCCCGACGGCGCGAACGACGTCGCGGCGGAGTCCGGCGCGGAGGTCGAGGTCTTCACGACGCGCCCCGACACGCTGTTCGGCGCGACGTTCATGGTCGTCTCGCCCGAGCACCCGCTGCTCGACGAGGTCCCGGCGCACTGGCCGGACGGCACGTCGAGCGCGTGGACGGGCGGGCACCGCTCGCCGGTCGAGGCCGTCGCGGCGTACCGGCGCGAGGCCGCCGCGAAGACCGCCGTCGAGCGGCAGGCCGACGCGGGCAAGAAGACGGGCGTGTTCACGGGGCACCTCGCGGTGAACCCGGTGAACGGCCAGGCGATCCCGGTCTTCACCGCCGACTACGTGCTCATGGGCTACGGCACGGGCGCGATCATGGCCGTCCCCGGCGGCGACGAGCGCGACTTCGCGTTCGCCGAGGCGTTCGGGCTGCCGGTCGTGCGCACGGTCGAGCCCGCGGACGGGCTGCCCGAGGACTTCACCGGCCCGTACACGGGCGACGGCGTGGTCGTCGGCTCGGCCAACGAGGAGATCTCGCTCGACGGGCTCGACGTGCCCGAGGCGAAGCGCCGCATCACCGAGTGGCTCGTGGGCAAGGGCATCGGCGAGGGCACGACGACCTACCGCCTGCGCGACTGGCTGTTCAGCCGCCAGCGCTACTGGGGCGAGCCGTTCCCCATCGTGTGGGACGAGAACGACCAGCCCGTCGCGATCCCCGACGCGCTGCTGCCCGTCGACCTGCCGGACGTCCCCGACTACGCGCCCCGTACGTTCGACGCGGACGACGCCGACTCGTCGCCCGAGGCGCCGCTGGGCCGCAACGACGAGTGGGTCAACGTCACGCTCGACCTCGGCGACGGGCCGAAGCAGTACCGCCGCGACACGAACACGATGCCCAACTGGGCCGGGTCGTGCTGGTACTACCTGCGCTACCTCGACCCGCAGTGGGACGGCGGCGACCAGGACACGGTCGTCGACGCGGAGCTCGAACGCTACTGGATGGGCCCGGAGCACAACCCGAGCGCAGGCCGCGCCGGCGGCGTGGACCTGTACGTGGGCGGCGTCGAGCACGCCGTGCTGCACCTGCTCTACGCGCGGTTCTGGCACAAGGTCCTCTACGACCTGGGCCACGTGTCGAGCGTCGAGCCGTTCCACAAGCTGTTCAACCAGGGCTACGTCCAGGCGTACGCCTTCACCGACGCGCGCGGCCAGTACGTGCCCGCCACGGAGGTCACGGAGGAGCCCGCGCCCGACGGCTCGGGCGAGGTCGTGTACCGCTGGAACGGCGAGGTCGTGCAGCGTGAGTACGGGAAGATGGGCAAGTCGCTCAAGAACGTCGTCACGCCCGACGAGATGTACGCCGAGTACGGCGCCGACACGTTCCGCGTCTACGAGATGTCGATGGGCCCGCTGGACCTGTCGCGCCCGTGGGAGACGCGCGCCGTCGTCGGGTCGCAGCGCTTCCTGCAGCGCCTGTGGCGCAACGTCGTCTCCGAGGAGACGGGCGAGGTGACGGTCGTCGACGAGCCGGCGTCGCCCGAGACCCTGCGCGCCGTGCACCGTGCGATCGCGGACGTGCGCGTCGAGATGGAGCACATGCGCCCGAACACGGCCATCGCGAAGCTCATCACGCTGAACAACCACCTCACGGCGCTCGACCGCGTGCCGCGCGAGGCCGTCGAGCCGCTCGTGCTCATGACCGCACCCGTCGCGCCGCACATCGCGGAGGAGCTGTGGGAGCGCCTGGGGCACGACCGCTCGCTCGCGCACGAGCCCTTCCCGACGGCGGACGAGCGCTACCTCGTCGAGGACACCGTGACGTGCATCGTGCAGGTCAAGGGCAAGGTTCGCGGCCGGCTCGACGTACCCCCGTCGATCTCGGAGGAGGACCTCACGGCCGCCGCGCTCGCCGAGCCGAACGTCGTGCGCGCGATCGACGGCGCCGAGGTCCGCAAGGTGATCGTCCGCGCCCCGAAGCTGGTCAACATCGTCGTCTGACGACCCGACACGCTGAGTGCGGGAGATCGTCGCGTCCGAGGCCCTCAGGCGCGACGATCTCGTGCACTCAGCGGGTGCCCGCGGTGCGGGGTCAGCGGCGGCGGGTGCCGAAGATGGTGCGGGTGAGCTCGCGGCCGAGCTGGGTGCCCGCCGAGCGGAGGAACGAGTCGAGCGGGCTCGACGACCGCGAGCGTGACGACCCCGACGACGGCGAGCGCCCCGTCGCGGCCTCGCGCTCGAGCCTCGCCCGCATCTTCTCCAGCTCCGCCTGCTCCTTCTTCGCCGCGCGCTCGGCCTCCTTGGCGGCCTCCTTCGCCGCCTTCTCCTGCGCGGCGGCCTCGGCCTCGGCGGCCTCCGCGGCGGCGCGCGCCGCTGCCTGCTCCTGGACGCGGACCTGGAGGAGCTCGAACGCGGACTCGGCGTCGACGGCGGTGCCGTACCGGGCCGTCGCGGGCGACGCCGCCACGATGCCCTCGAGCACGGACGCCGGCGCGGGGTCCATCGACGACTGCGGCGCGCGGACGCGCGTCCACGCCACCGGGGCCGGCGCGCCCTTCTCGGTGAGCACCGTGACGACGGCCTCGCCCGTCCCGAGCGACTGCAGCAGCCGCTCGAGGTCGTACGGCGACGTGGGGTAGGTGCGTACGGCCGCCCGCAGGGCCGCGGCGTCGTCGGGCGTGAAGGCGCGCAGCGCGTGCTGGACGCGGTTCCCGAGCTGCGCGAGCACGTCGGCGGGGACGTCCTTCGGGCTCTGCGTCACGAAGAACACGCCGACGCCCTTGGACCGCACCAGGCGCACCGTCTGCACGACCTGCTGCAGGAACTCCTTCGACGCGCCCGTGAACAGCAGGTGCGCCTCGTCGAAGAAGAACACGAGCCGCGGCTTCTCGACGTCGCCCACCTCGGGCAGCTCCTGGAAGAGGTCGGCGAGCAGCCACATGAGGAACGTGGAGAACAGCGCCGGACGGTCCTGCACCGCGGGGAGCTCGAGCGCGGAGACGACGCCCCGCCCGTCGGGCGTCGTGCGCAGCAGCTCCGACGTCGCGAACGCCGGCTCGCCGAAGAACACGTCCGCGCCCTGGGCCTGGAGCGCGACGATCTCGCGCAGGATCACGCCGGCCGTCGCGGTCGACACGCCGCCGATGCCCCGGAGCTCGGCCTTGCCCTCGTCGGACGTCAGGTACGCGAGCGTCGCCTGGAGGTCCTTGAGGTCGAGCAGCGCGAGACCCTGCGCGTCCGCCCAGTGGAAGACGAGGCCGAGGCTCGACTCCTGCGTCTCGTTGAGGCCGAGCACCTTGGCGAGCAGGAGCGGGCCGAAGTCCGTCACGGTGGTCCGGATCGGCACCCCGGTGCCGAGGCCGCCGAGCGAGTACACCTCGACGGGGTAGGCCGTCGGGCTCCAGTCCTGGCCGATCGACGCCGAGCGCTCCACGATCTTCGCGGACGACGTCCCCACGACGGCGAGCCCCGACAGGTCACCCTTGACGTCGGCGAGGAACACCGGGACGCCCGCCGCCGACAGACCCTCCGCCATGCCCTGCAGCGTCTTCGTCTTGCCGGTGCCCGTCGCGCCCGCCACCAGCCCGTGCCGGTTGAGCATCGAGAGCGCGAACCCCACCTGGACGTCGGCGCGGGGGGACGGGTCGCCGCCCTCCGCGCCCCCCAGCAGCGCGCCGAGCGGGAGCGTGCCGCCGGCGTACGCGTAGCCCGCCGCCACCTGGGCGGCGTACCCGTCGCCGGGGGACGACGGCGCGTCCCGGGCGGGGCCGGTCGGCGCCGGCTCCGGTGGTGCGTCCGTCGGGGACGGCTCGGCCGCGGGAGCGTCCCCGGGCGTCGCGTCGGCAGGGGTCGCGCCGGTCGAGGGGGCGGAGGCCGGGGGAGCGGGGGCGTCCGGCTCGGGGGCGTCGCCGCGCGCCGCCGCCTC
>QAPD01000058.1 GCA_003052455.1 Sphaerisporangium cinnabarinum
CGGCCCGCCGCCCGCGCCGCCCGCGCCGACCATGGCCGGCGAGAGCGGCGCCCCGCAGCGCCGCCGCACCTGGGTGCCGGTCGTCAGCGCGGCGGCCGCCGCCGCGCTCCTCGCGAGCGTCGGCACCGCCGGGCTCACCGGCGCGTTCGGCGCGGACCAGGACACCGCGTCGCTCGCCGACGTCGGCCAGCAGCACGAGACGTCGGCCGCGCCCGTCGCCGACTCGTCGTCGCAGAACCCCGACTGGGAGGCCGTGACGAAGGCCGTCGCGCCGTCGGTCGTGGCGATCCAGGTCCAGACCCCGCAGGGCGGGGCCGAGGGCTCGGGCGTCATCATCGACGACAAGGGCCACGTGGTGACGAACAACCACGTGGTGTCCGGCGCCGAGAACGACACGGTCCAGGTCACGCTCAGCGACGGCCGCCTGTTCGACGCGAAGATCGTCGGTCTCGACCCGGCGACGGACCTCGCCGTCGTACAGCTCGTCGACGCCCCGGACGACCTGCAGCCCGCGACGCTGGGCGACTCCGACGACGTGAGCGTCGGCGAGTCGGTCCTCGCGGTCGGCAACCCGCTCGGCCTCGCGAACACGGCCACGACCGGCATCGTGTCGGCCGTCGACCGCCCGGTGTCCGCGTCGGGCGAGGGCGGCGGCACGTCCGTCGTCACCAACGCGATCCAGATCGACGCCGCGATCAACCCGGGCAACTCCGGCGGCCCGCTGTTCGACGCGCAGGGTCGTGTCATCGGCATCACGTCGTCCATCGCGACGCTGTCGAGCGGCGGCACGCAGTCCGGCTCGATCGGCCTCGGGTTCGCCATCCCGGTGAACCTCGCCAAGACCATCGGTCAGCAGCTCGTCGACAACGGGACCGCGGAGCACGCGTTCCTCGGCGTGACGCTCGCCGACGCGACCGCGACGGCCGACGGCGTCACGCGCCGCGGCGCCGAGGTCCAGGAGGTGACCGACGGCTCGCCGGCCGCCGACGCGGGCATCCGCTCGGGCGACGTCATCGTCGCCATCGACGGCCACTCGGTCGGCGGTGCGGAGTCGCTCACCGCGTTCGTGCGCGAGCGGGCCGCGGGCGCCGAGTCGAAGCTCACCGTCGTCCGCGACGGCAAGACGCTCGAGCTCGACGTCACCCTCGCGACGCGCCCGGCGGACGACGAGACCACCGGCCAGGGGTCGCAGGACGGCCAGGGCCAGCTGCCCGGCCAGGACGGCCAGGGCCAGCTCCCCGGCCAGGGCGACCAGGGCGGCCAGCAGGGCGGCGACCAGGGTCAGCAGGGCGACCCGACCGACCCGGGCAACGTCCCGAACCCGTTCGACTGGTTCTTCGGCGGCCAGGGCTGACCCGGCGCCGCACCCCGTCCCGCCACCTCCTCTGACCGTGGCGGGACGGTGGGCCGTCGGGGACGTCCCCGCCCCGGCGGCCCACCGCACCGAGCGGCCGGCACGGATCTCCGTGCCGGCCGCTCGTCGTCGTCCGGGGGTCTCTCGTCGGGGTCCTTCCGCCGGGGGTCTTCCGCCGGGGTCGGGGCGCGGGGCGGTGGGGCGTCAGGCGTCGCCGAGCGCGTAGCGCATCGGCTCGAGCTTCGCCTCGGACTCGGCGACCTCGGCCGCCGGGTCGGACGCCGCGACGATCCCGCACCCGGCGAAGAGCCGCACGGAGCGCGGGTCGGTGCCCGACAGCTCGGCCGAGCGCAGCGCGATGCCCCACTCGCCGTCGCCGTCGGCGCCGAGCCACCCGACCGGCCCGGCGTACCGGCCGCGGTCCATGCCCTCGATCTCGCGGATGAGGTCGCGCGCGACGACGGTCGGCGTGCCGCACACCGCCGCGGAGGGGTGCAGCGCGGCGGCGAGCGCGAGGCTCGTCGGCCCGGCCGCGGGACCCGTCGTGCCGGGCCCGCTCGCGCCGCGCGCGAGGACGGCCGTCACGTCGGACGCGAGGTGCATGACGTTCGGCAGGTGCAGCACGAACGGCGAGTCGGGGACGTTCATCGACGAGCAGAACGGGGCGAGCGCCTGCGCGACCGACCGGACGGCGTACTCGTGCTCCTCCAGGTCCTTCGACGACCGGGCGAGCTGCGCGGCCCGCAGGAGCGCCTCGTCGTCGGACAGGCCGCCGCGCCGGATCGTGCCGGCGAGCACACGGGACGTCACGAGGCCCTTCTCGCTGCGGACGAGCAGCTCGGGGGTCGCGCCGACCAGCCCGTCGACCGAGAACGTCCAGCACGCCTCGTAGGCGGAGGCGAGGCGGCCGAGCAGCCAGCGCGGGTCCACGGGCTCGCTCGTGTGGGCGACGACGTCGCGCGCGAGGACCACCTTCTCCAGCGCGCCCGAGCGGATGCGCTCGACGCCCTCCGCGACGACGGCGGCCCAGTCGTCGGCGCCGAGCGCGCCGTCGTGCCAGGCCACCTCGCCCGGCGCGCGCACGGGCTCGCGCGGCGTGCGGCGCAGGGCGTCCGTGGGGGAGGAGGACAGCGAGCCGGCGGTGTCGACGGTCGTGAGCCACGCGTGCCCGTCACGCCGCCCGACGACGACGCGCGGCACGACGAGGACCCCGCCGGCCCGGACCGGGTCGTGCGCGTCGTCGCCCGGCGCGGAGTCGTCGAACGCGAACGAGCCGAACGCGACGGGGCCCGTGCCGGGCAGGCCGACCTCGTCGCGCACGACCGCGCGCGCGAGCGTCTCGTGCCACGCGGCCTCGGCGTCGGCGAACCGGCCCGGACCCCACGTCTCGAGCCGCAGCGCCTCGCCCCAGCCGACGATCCCGTCGCCGCGGCGCACCCACGCGAGGGGTCGCGTGTCGGGCAGGAGGTCGACGAGGGCGTCGAGACCGCCGGGCAGGTCGGGGATCCGGGTGGTCCTCACGACCAGCGGGTGGGGCTGTGCGGCGGTGGCCGACGGTTCTGCGCTCATCGCCTCCCAGCGTAAGCCGCGACGGTGCGACCGCGGGCGCGAGGACGTGGAAGCATGGGCGGCATGCCCCGTGCCAACCTGGACAAGAAGCCCTCCGAGGTCGCGTCGATGTTCGACGGGATCGCCTCCCGGTACGACCTGACCAACGACATCCTGTCGCTCGGGCAGGACCGCGCGTGGCGCCGGGCGACGGTCCGCGCGATCGGCGCGCTCCCGGGCGAGAAGGTCCTCGACCTCGCGGCGGGGACCGGCACGTCCTCGGAGCCGTTCGCCGACGACGGCGTGCGCGTCGTCCCGTGCGACTTCTCCCTCGGCATGCTCCAGGTGGGCAAGGAGCGCCGTCCGGACCTCCCGTTCGTCGCCGGGGACGCGACGCGGCTCCCGTTCGCGGACGGCACGTTCGACGCGGTGACGATCTCGTTCGGGCTGCGCAACGTCGTCGACACCGAGGGCGCGCTGCGCGAGATGCTGCGGGTCGTGCGACCGGGCGGGCGCGTGGTCATCTGCGAGTTCTCGACCCCCACGTGGGCGCCGTTCCGCGTCCTGTACCAGGAGTACCTGGTCCAGGCGCTGCCGCGCATCGCCTCGGCGGTCACCCGCGAGGGCGGGTCGTACCAGTACCTCGCCGAGTCGATCGCCGCGTGGCCGGACCAGGAGGGCCTGGGCCGTCTCCTGCTCCGCGCGGGCTGGGAGAAGGTCGCCTACCGGAACCTCTCCGGCGGGATCGTCGCGCTGCACCGGGGCGTGCGCCCGGCCTGACGGGACGCCAGGTCCACGGCCCCGCGCGTGCCGCGCGGGGCCTTCTCGGCGACCCCGGCGGCGCGCGACCCCGGCGGCGCGCGTGCGCGGCGGCGCGCGTGCGCGGCGCTGACCTGGGACGACGGCGCCCCGGGCGGGCGCGGACGCGCGGGAGGCTAGGCCATCGCGGCGCCGGCCCCCTTGCCCGCGAGTCCTCGTCCCCAGGGCCGGTCGTCGCCGGGTGCCAGGACGTTCGTCACAGGATCTCCCAGGGAAGGGTCGCCTTGCTACACATCTCCCGTCCGGAGTGACTAGAGTGGCGGTGTCCATTGTGACCGACTTCACAAGGACAGTGGATGCACCGTGTCCCGAGCCGGGCCACGGTGGAGCATCGCACGAGGACTCCGACGACGGGACGGCGAGGTGGGCACGGTGGGCGCGAGGCTCGACGACGCCGACGTGATCGTCGTGGGCGCCGGCCCGGCCGGTTCCGCGGCCGCCCACTACTGCGCCGCCGCGGGCCTGAGCGTCCTCCTCCTCGAGAAGTCCGCCTTCCCGCGCGACAAGATCTGCGGCGACGGCCTGACGCCGCGCGCGGTCGCCGAGCTCGTGCGCATGGGCGTCCCCACGCGCGCCGAGGACGGCTGGATCCGCAACCGCGGGCTGCGTGTCGTCGCGAGCGGCCGCTCGTGGGAGCTCGCATGGCCGGACCTCGCGTCGTACCCCAGCTACGGCATGGCCCGCGCGCGCCACTCGTTCGACCGCACGCTCGCCGAGCACGCGCAGCGCACCGGCGCCAAGCTGCTCGAGCGCACCGCCGTCACCGGCCCCGTCCTCGACGAGCGCACGGGCCGCGTCGTCGGCGTCACGGCGCGCCCCGTGGACGAGAAGGGCCGGCGCGCCGGGGACGAGGTCACCTACCGGGCGCCCGTCGTCATCGCGGCCGACGGCGTCTCGTCCCGCTTCGCGCTCGCCCTCGGCCTCGCGCGGCGCGAGGACCGCCCGATCGGCGTCGCCGTCCGGACCTACTTCCGCACGCCCCGCCACGACGACCCGTGGATGGAGTCCCACCTCGAGCTGTGGGACGGCAAGCCCCGCGAGTCGAACCTGCTGCCGGGCTACGGCTGGATCTTCTCGCTCGGCGACGGCACGGCGAACGTCGGCCTCGGCTCGGTCAGCTCGACGCCCGCGCGGCAGTCCGCGGCCAACGTCGACTACAAGGACCTCTTCGCCACCTGGATGCGCAACGCGCCCCCCGAGTGGGAGTTCACGGAGGAGAACCGGCTCGCCCCGGTGCGCGGCGCGGCGCTGCCCATGGGCTTCAACCGCACGCCGCTGTACACGCGCGGCGTGCTGCTCGTCGGGGACTCGGGCGGCATGGTCAGCCCGTTCAACGGCGAGGGCATCGCCTACGCGATGCAGGCAGGTCGGGCCGCGGCCGACGTCGTGGCCCAGTCCCGCGTGCGCCTCACCGACGCGGGGCGCGAGCGTGCGCTGCAGACGTACCCGCGCCTCATGCGGCGCGAGCTCGGCGGCTACTACACGCTCGGCCGGTACTTCGTGAAGCTCATCGAGCACCCCGAGATCATGCGGATCTGCACGCGCTACGGGCTCCCGCGCCCGGTCGTCATGCGGTTCGTCCTCAAGCTCCTGTCGGACTGCTACGAGCCCCGCGGCGGCGACTGGGTCGACCGCGTCATCGCCGGGCTGACCAGGGTGGTGCCATCGTCATGAGCCCACGAGGTGGGCCGGCCCCCGCGCACCACGCAGCGCCGGCACTCGCACCACCTGACCGCGGACCCGGACGACGCCGTCCGGGGAGACCCGTCCCGAGCCCCCACTCGAGGAGTCGACGATGACCAACCCGTACGTCCCGCTGCTCGTCCTCATGGGCGTGGCCGCCGTGCTCGCGCTCGGCGGCGTCGCCGCGAGCGCGGTCATCGGCCCCAAGCGGTACAACCGCGCCAAGCTCGACGCCTACGAGTGCGGCATCGAGCCCACGCCCCACGCCGTCGGCGGCGGGCGCTTCCCGATCAAGTACTACCTCGTCGCGATGACGTTCATCGTATTCGACATCGAGGTCGTCTTCCTCTACCCGTGGGCCGTCGACTTCGCGACGCTCGCGACGTTCGGGCTGGTGGCGATGCTCGCGTTCCTCGCGCTCATCACCGTCCCGTTCGTCTACGAGTGGCGCCGCGGCGGCCTCGAGTGGGACTGACGGTGGCACCCAGCGTGGGCCCCGGCGGGCACCGGCGAGAGAACTAGGAGAGACACCATGGGGATCGAGGAAGCTCCCTCGGGCTTCTTGCTCACCACGATCGAGGACCTCGCGGGGTACCTGCGCAAGGCGTCGCTGTGGCCCGTGACGTTCGGCCTCGCGTGCTGCGCCATCGAGATGATGGCGGCGGGCGCGTCGCGGTTCGACCTGTCGCGCTTCGGCATGGAGGTCTTCCGCGCGTCGCCGCGCCAGGCGGACCTCATGATCGTGGCCGGGCGCGTGAGCCAGAAGATGGCGCCGGTCGTGCGGCAGGTCTACGACCAGATGAGCGAGCCCAAGTGGGTCCTGTCCATGGGCGTGTGCGCGTCGAGCGGCGGCATGTTCAACAACTACGCGATCGTGCAGGGCGTCGACCACGTCGTCCCGGTCGACATCTACCTGCCCGGCTGCCCGCCGCGGCCGGAGATGCTCATCAACGCGATCCTCGCGCTGCACGACCAGATCCAGCACGAGCCGCTCGGCGTGAACCGCAAGGAGGCGGCGCGCGCCGCCGAGGCGGCGGCGCTCGAGGCGACGCCCACGTTCCAGATGAAGGGGCTGCTGCGGTGACGGACGAGAAGAGCGGCGCCGGCACGCCGGTGCCGCAGCCGGAGGAGGTGAACGGCCCCCGGTCTGCCGACCTCGTGACCGGTGCCGGGGCGCCCCGCACGCTCGAGGTCGTCGAGGTCCGCGAGGGCATGTTCGGCGTCCACGGCTCGGGCGACACGTCCGGCTACGGCGGCCTGGTGCAGCCCGTCGCGATGCCGGGCGCGAGCGCGCGCCCCTACGGCGGCTGGTTCGACGAGGTCGTGGACGTCCTCGCCGAGGTGCTCGAGGCCTCCGGCGTCGCGTTCGACGCCGCGGTCGAGCGCGTCGTCGTCGACCCGCCCGGCGCGCACGCCGAGCTGACGCTGCACGTGCACCGCGACCACCTCGTCGAGGTGTGCCGCGCGCTGCGCGACGACCAGGACCTGCGCTTCGAGCTGAGCCTGGGCGTGAGCGGCGTGCACTTCCCGCACGACGTCGGCCGCGAGCTGCACGCCGTCTACCACCTGACCTCGATCACCCACGGCCGGCGGCTGCGGCTCGAGGTGGCGGTGCCCGACGCGGACCCGCACGTGCCGTCCACGACGTCCGTCTACCCGACGAACGACTGGCACGAGCGCGAGACGTGGGACTTCTTCGGCATCGTCTTCGACGGCCACCCGTCGCTCGCGCGCATCGAGATGCCCGACGACTGGCCGGGCCACCCGCAGCGCAAGGACTACCCGCTCGGCGGGATCCCCGTCGAGTACAAGGGCGCGACCGTGCCCCCGCCCGACACGAGGAGGTCGTACTCGTGAGCACGCACACCACCGGCGCCCCCGGCGGCGCCCCGCACGCCACCCGGCCGCCCGTCGGCGACTTCGATCCCGGCGTCCCGAGCTTCGAGGCGTCCGGCGGCGACTGGGCCGAGATCGCGGAGAGCGCCGTCGCGGCCGCCGCGCTCGGCGAGGAGCGCATCGTCGTCAACATGGGCCCGCAGCACCCGTCGACGCACGGCGTGCTCCGCCTCATGCTCGAGATCGACGGCGAGACGGTCACCGAGGCGCGCTGCGGCATCGGCTACCTGCACACCGGCATCGAGAAGAACATGGAGTTCCGGACGTGGACGCAGGGCGTCACGTTCTGCACCCGCATGGACTACCTCGCGCCGCTGTTCCAGGAGACGGCGTACTGCCTCGCGGTCGAGAAGCTCCTCGGCATCACGGACGACGTGCCCGAGCGGGCGAGCGTCATCCGCGTGCTGATGATGGAGCTCAACCGCATCGCGTCCCACCTCGTGTGCCTCGGCACGGGCGGCAACGAGATGGGCGCGACGACCGTCATGACCATCGCGTTCACCGCGCGCGAGGAGATCCTGCGGATCTTCGAGGCGGTCACGGGGCTGCGCATGAACCACGCGTACGTGCGCCCGGGCGGCGTCGCGCAGGACGTGCCGCCGGACCTCGTCGAGCAGGTGCGCCGGGCGGACCCGCTCGTGCGCCGCTACCTCGGCCAGCTCGGCGACCTCATGCTCGCGAACCCCATCTTCAAGGGGCGCCTCGTCGGGGTCGGGCACCTCAACCTCGCGGGCTGCATGGCGCTCGGCGTCACCGGCCCGGTGCTGCGCTCGACGGGCCACCCGTACGACGTGCGCAAGTCCGACCCGTACTGCGGCTACGAGACGTACGACTTCGACGTCCCGACCGCGACGGGCGCCGACTGCTACGACCGCGTCGTGCTGCGGCTCGAGGAGTGCTACCAGTCGCTGCACATCGTCGCGCAGTGCCTCGACCGCCTCGAGGCGACGGCGGGCCAGCCCGTCATGGTGGGCGACCGCAAGATCGCGTGGCCCGCGCAGCTCGCGATCGGGAGCGACGGCCAGGGCAACTCGCTCGAGCACATCAAGGAGATCATGGGCTCCTCGATGGAGGCCCTGATCCACCACTTCAAGCTCGTCACCGAGGGCTTCCGGGTCCCCGTGGGGCAGGCGTGGCAGACCGTGGAGCACCCGCGCGGCGAGCTCGGGGTGCACCTCGTGTCCGACGGCGGCACGCGCCCCTACCGGGCGCACTTCCGCGACCCGTCGTTCAACAACCTCCAGGCCGTGGCGGCGATGTGCGAGGGCGGCCAGGTGGCCGACGTCGTGGTCGCGGTCGCGTCCCTGGACCCCGTGCTGGGAGGGGTGGACCGATGACCATCGACGCCGGACCTGCGACGGACGGGACGCCCGCAGGGCGGGCGCGCCCCGGGTACGACGCGGAGACGACGGCGCGGCTCGCCGCCGACGCCGCGCAGATCGTCGCACGCTATCCCGAGTCCCGCTCCGCGCTGCTGCCGATGCTGCACCTCGTGCAGTCCGAGGACGGCTATGTGTCGCGCGACGGCATCCTGTTCTGCGCGGAGCAGCTCGGCCTCACCGCGGCGGAGGTCTCCGCGGTCGCGACGTTCTACACCCAGTACAAGCGCCACCCCAACGGCACCTACACCGTGGGCGTCTGCACGAACACGCTGTGCGCGATCATGGGCGGCGACGCGATCTTCGACGAGCTGTCGGAGCACCTCGGCGTCGGGCACGACGAGACCACCGAGGACGGCGCGATCACGCTCGAGCGCGTGGAGTGCAACGCGGCCTGCGACTACGCGCCCGTGATGATGGTCAACTGGGAGTTCTTCGACAACCAGACCCCCGGCAGCGCGACGGACGTCGTGGACCGGCTCCGCGCCAGCGAGGCCGTCGCCCCGACGCGCGGCGCGGCGAGCGTGTGCACGTTCAAGCAGATGAGCCGCGTGCTCGCCGGCTTCACCGACGGCCGCGCCGACGAGGGCGTCGGCGCGGGCGAGCCCACCCTCGCGGGCCTGCGGCTGGCGCGTGAGCACGGCTGGACCGCCCCGACCGGTGAGACGGACGCCGAGGCGGCCCCGGACGGCGGCGCCCCCGCCGGCGGTGCGCCCGACGCCGGCGAGGCGCAGTCGAGCGCCGAGCGGAAGCCGACGACCGACGCCGACGTCGACCCCGGCGGCAAGGCCGAGTCGCCCGGCACGAAGCCCGACCCGTCGAAGGGAGCGGACGCATGAGCGAGCAGCAGAGCACCGAGACCCGCCCGGCACCGGACCCGCTGACCCCGGTCCTGTCGGACACGTGGGACGCGGACCGGTCCTGGACGCTCGCGTCGTACCTGGACCGCGGCGGCTACGCGGGCCTGCGCGCGGCGCTCGGGCAGGAGCCCGGCGACGTCGTCGCGACGGTCAAGGCGTCGGGCCTGCGCGGCCGCGGCGGCGCGGGGTTCCCCACGGGCATGAAGTGGGGCTTCCTGCCCGCGCCCGACGGCGGCCCGCGCTACCTCGTCGTCAACGCGGACGAGTCCGAGCCGGGCACGTGCAAGGACATCCCGCTCATGCTCGCGAGCCCGCAGGCGCTCGTCGAGGGCGTGGCGATCACGTCGTACGCGATCGGGTGCGACCACGCGTTCATCTACGTGCGCGGCGAGGTGCTGCACGTGTACCGCCGCCTGCTGCGCGCGGTCGAGGAGGCGTACGAGGCGGGCTACCTCGGCAAGGACGTGCTCGGGTCGGGCTTCGACCTCGACGTCACGGTCCACGCCGGGGCCGGCGCGTACATCTGCGGCGAGGAGACGGCGCTGCTCGACTCGCTCGAGGGCCGCCGCGGGCAGCCGCGGCTCAAGCCGCCGTTCCCCGCGGTCGCGGGCCTGTACGCGCGGCCGACGGTCGTGAACAACGTCGAGTCGATCGCGAGCGTGCCCTCGATCGTCGCGCGCGGCGCGGACTGGTTCACGTCGATGGGCACGGAGCGCTCGTCCGGCGTCGGCCTCTTCTCGCTCTCCGGGCACGTGACGCGGCCGGGGCAGTACGAGGCTCCGCTCGGCACGACGCTGCGCGAGCTGCTCGACCTCGCGGGCGGGATGCGCGGGGGCAAGGCGCTGAAGTTCTGGACGCCGGGCGGCTCGTCGACGCCGCTGTTCACCGACGCGCACCTCGACACCCCGCTCGACTACGAGTCGGTCGCGGCGGCGGGCTCGATGCTCGGCACGCGCGCGCTCCAGCTCTTCGACGAGACGACCTGCGTCGTGCGGGCCGTGAGCCGGTGGACCGACTTCTACGCGCACGAGTCGTGCGGCAAGTGCACGCCGTGCCGCGAGGGCACGTACTGGATGAAGCAGGTGCTGGCGCGCATCGAGGCGGGCCAGGGCACGGAGGCCGACCTCGACCTGCTCCTCGACACGTGCGACAACATCCTGGGCCGCGCGTTCTGCGCGCTCGGCGACGGCGCCACGTCGCCCGTCACGAGCAGCATCGCGCTGTTCCGCGACGAGTACGAGGCGCACATCACGGAGCACCGCTGCCCGTTCGACCCGGCGGCCTCGGCGCTCTTCGACTACACGCCCCGCCCGGCCCGCGTCCTGACGGCAGGAGTGCACTGATGACGACCACGACCCCCGCCCCGGGCACCGGCTCCTCGGCCGTCGCGCCCTCGGGCGGCGCGGCCAAGCCCCCGGCCCCCGCGGACCAGGTGACGTTCACGATCGACGACATCGAGATGTCGGTGCCCAAGGGCACGCTCGTGATCCGCGCGGCCGAGCAGATCGGGATCCAGATCCCGCGGTTCTGCGACCACCCGCTGCTCGAGCCCGCCGGGGCGTGCCGCCAGTGCCTCGTCGAGGTCGCGGCGCCCGACCGCGAGGGCAACGTGCGACCCATGCCCAAGCCGCAGGCGTCGTGCACGCTCGAGGCGACGCCGGGCATGGTGGTGAAGACCCAGCGCACGAGCCCGGTCGCCGACAAGGCGCAGCACGGGATCATGGAGCTGCTGCTCATCAACCACCCGCTCGACTGCCCGGTGTGCGACAAGGGCGGCGAGTGCCCCCTGCAGAACCAGGCGATGAGCAACGGGCGCGCGACGAGCCGGTTCGTCGACGTCAAGCGCACGTTCCCGAAGCCGATCGCCGTCTCGACGACGATCCTGCTCGACCGCGAGCGCTGCGTCCTGTGCCAGCGGTGCACCCGCTTCTCGCAGGAGATCGCGGGCGACGCGTTCATCGACCTGCAGAAGCGCGGCGCCGCGCAGCAGATCGGCCGCTTCGACGAGGCCGTGCTCGACTTCGCGCCCCCCGCGGGCGAGGCGCCCGGCGACCGCCCGGTGGGCCTGGCGCTGGAGGACGAGGCCGGACTCCCGTTCGCGTCGTACTTCTCCGGCAACACCGTGCAGATCTGCCCGGTCGGCGCGCTGACGGGAGCGGCGTACCGCTTCCGGTCGCGCCCGTTCGACCTGGTCTCGACGCCGTCGGTCGCCGAGCACGACTCGTCCGGGTCGGCGATCCGCGTCGACCATCGCCGGGGCGTCGTGCTGCGCCGTCTCGCCGGCCAGGACCCGCTCGTCAACGAGGAGTGGATCACCGACCGGGACCGCTTCGCCTTCACGTGGCAGTCCGCACCGGACCGCCTCACGCACCCGCTCGTGCGCGACCGCGAGGTCGCGCCCGACGGCACGGTGACGCGCGGCGAGCTGCGCCCGGCCTCGTGGGCCGAGGCGCTCGAGGTCGCGGCCGACTCCCTGACCCGGGCCCGCGACGCGGGCGGGGTCGGCGTCCTGCCGGGCGGGCGGCTCACGGTCGAGGACGCGTACGCGTACGCCAAGCTCGCGCGCACGTGGCTGCGCACCAACGACGTCGACCACCGGGCCCGCGCGCACAGCGCGGAGGAGGCGGACTTCCTCGCGCACGCCGTCGCCGGCACCGGTCTCGGCGTGACCTTCCCCGACCTCGAGAAGGCGCCCGCGGTCCTGCTCGTCGGCCTCGAGGCCGAGGAGGAGGCGGGCGTCGCGTTCCTGCGCCTGCGCAAGGGCGCGCTGCGGCACCAGGTCCGTGTGTTCTCCGTGGCGCCGTTCGCGTCGCGCGGCGTGCAGCGCATGCACGGCACGCTGCTCCCCGCCGCCCCGGGCACCGAGGCGGAGTGGCTCGACGGCATCGCCGCGGGCGACCGGGTCCGCACGCTCGACGAGGCGAGCGGCACCGACGACGTCCTCGCCGACGCGAGCGACGCGCTCCGGCAGCCGGGCGCGGTCGTCCTCGTGGGGGAGCGGCTCGCCGCGACGCCCGGCGGCTACAGCGCGCTGCTGCGCGCGGTCGCCGCGACGGGCGCGCGCGTCGCCTGGGTCCCGCGCCGAGCAGGCGAGCGGGGCGGCGTCGAGGCGGGCACGCTGCCCAACCTCCTGCCGGGCGGCCGCCCGGTCGCCGACGCCGCGGCCCGCGTGGACGTCGCGGCCGTGTGGGGCGCGGCGACGACCGAGGACCACCCCGCGGGGCTGCCCACGGCCCCGGGCCGCGACCTGGGGGAGATGCTCGACGCGCTCTCGGTCGGCCAGCTCGCGGGCGTCCTCGTGGGCGGGCTCGAGCTCGACGACCTGCCCGACCCGGTGCACGCGCGCCGCGCGCTCGAGGCGGCGGACGTAGATACGGAGAGCGTCGCGGCGCGGAACACGGCGAGCACGGCGCGCGCCGACGTCGCCCACAGCAAAGACAGACAGCCCGCACAA